>MUGG01000054.1 GCA_002148405.1 Alkalinema sp. CACIAM 70d
ACTATCAAATTTCATTATCCTAAAATATTAGAGCTTTAAACTTAGCTCCTCCTTATCAAGAACCTATAAATCTTCCTGACATCTCCCTTCCTAAAGATACGCAGTCAGGCCAGACTCTAAACAGCATTTTAGGATTCTTGAAGCCCCATGTTAATTCGAGCATTTCGTCGATATCATCGTGTACTTGCCCTGATTACTTGTATTCCTTTTTTTCTTACCACCATTACGGGCATGGCCTATCCCATTCTGTCAGATTGGCTGGGCACCAAGCGATTTCTTTGGTTGCTGATGCGTATTCACACAGGAGAATTGTTTGGGCTTCAAGCCATTTACCCGGTTCTCAATGGATTGGGGAGTTTGGGTTTATTAATGACTGGATTATCGATGATGGGCGTCTTTCGGAGATCAAAATCATCGGGAACTACTCAATAGCCATCGCATCTAGATCGATCGGAATCTCAATCACAAACTCCGCACCCCCGGATTTGGTCGATCGACAGCGCAAGGTTCCTCGATGCTTCTCTGTCACAATTTGGTAGCTAATGGACAGCCCCATGCCCGTTCCTTGGCCCACGGGCTTGGTTGTAAAAAACGGATCAAACAATCGCGATCGATGTTCTGGAGGAATGCCGACTCCATTATCCGCGATCGTAATTTTTACCCACTCCGGCTTACTGACTTCCGTGACGATTGTAATCTTCGGTTGCTCCGTTGCTTCCAAATCCACCTTAGGAAATTTCTCGATAACCGCATCGATCGCATTGGCCAACAGATTCATAAACACTTGGTTCAACTGACCTGCATAGCACTTGACGGATGGTAAATCTCCATACACCTTTTCCACTTGAATGTTGGGTTTATCGGCATTGGCCTTGAGCCGATGTTGCAAAATCATCAATGTACTATCCAAGCCTTCATGGACATCGGCAACTTTGCAATCCGCCTCATCCAACCGGGAAAACGTCCGCAATGACAACACAATCTGCTTAATTCGTTCTGCACCCTCCTGAATCGATCGCAGTGTTTTTGGAAAATCCTGCACTAGAAAATCTAATTCTATTGCTTCAGCCCAATCCTGAATTTCTGAGGCAGGATTGGGATAATGCCGCTGGTACAGTTTTAACAGACCCAAAACACCCTGGGCATAGGCTTCCACATGGCTCAAATTACCATAAATAAAACTGGTGGGATTGTTAATCTCATGGGCGACTCCCGCCACCAACTGACCTAGCGAAGACATCTTTTCACTTTGGACGAGTTGGGCTTGGGCGTGCTTTAGTTCCTTAATCGCGATCGCTAAATCAATGGCTTGCCGTCGAGATCGGGCCTCCGACTGTTTCAGCGCTTCTTCGACCTGCTTCCGCTCCGTTACATCAAACAAAAAACCATCCCAAATAATATCCCCATTCTCCCGCTTCGTCGGAATGGATTGACCTTGAATCCATTTAACAATTCCGGAAGCCGTCCGAATTCGATGTTCCGAAAACCACGGTTCCAAGGTTTGCGCTGACACCATCACGGATTGATTCAGCGCTGTAACATCCTCCGGAAGCACCAAGCTCCACAATGCATTCGGATCAGCAACAGCCATCTCCGGCGCAACTTCATACACATCCCAACACCGGGGACTGACATAGACAAATTCTTGTGAGCCATCTGGACGCAACAAAAATTGGTACAGAATGCCCGGAATATTTTTAGCCAACTGGCGAAATTCCCGTTGTTGTTGCTTCAGCGCCCGCTCCACCAACTTGCGATCGCTAATATCTCGGATCACCGACAAAGCATGGGGTTTCCCTCGATATAAATAGGGCGTGCCAATCACCTCCACATCCACGATCGAGCCGTCCCGCCGGAAATACTTAGACTCCGCAGAAAAGGGTTGTCCTTGGTCAATACAATCAAAAAATCGAGTCAACTGAAATTGATATTCCGGGACAATGACATCTTTTGTATCCAGGCCAATTAATGCCTCGTAGGGATACCCATAGATACGACAGGCCGCTGGATTCGCTTCAACCACATGATGCGTTGCCAGATCCGTCATCACAATCCCATCCGTAACCGTTTCCACAATGCCCCGGTATTGTGCCTCCTGCTGCCGTAAGCTGGCTTCGGTTTGCTTGCGCTCAATCTCAGCCCCCACCCGCGCCGCAAAAATCCGCAAAATCGACTCCTGGGTGCGATCGTCCTCATTCAACGGTTGGGTGCCCAACACCCCCATCGTGCCGAGTAAACGACCCTGGCTATCCACCAACGTAATACTTAAATAACTTTCGACTCCCCACACCGTTAAATCGTGATCCTCAGGAAATCTCGCTTGTAGGGAATGGGGAAACCGGGCAAACCCCTCCTGAACTGTAACGGCACAGGGGGTTCCCACCAAATCATATTCAAAATTCTCAGCAAAATCCTTCCCAGCCCAGACTGCCAACATTCTTGCCCGCGATCGCGTGTCATCAATAAATTCCGTAATGAACGCAAACGGCATCCGCAAAGCCTCTGCCAAGAATTTCACACACGATCGAAAGAACTCATCTCCGGTACTTGCACTGGTTCCATCTACAACCAACCGCAAAGCTTCCTCGTGGCGTTTCCGTTCCGTCCAGTCAAAGGCAGTTCCAATCACCCGATAGACCCGATCTTGCTCATCCTTCACTGGATTCAAGGTCGTCATCCACCAAGTGACTTTCCCTTGGAAAACCAGAGATTCCTCATACTGCAACGGCAATCCCGTCTGCACTACATGCTGCAACCGCTGCCGCGCTAATGCTCCCGCTTCGACCCCATGAATGGCCTCCGGCGTTTTGCCCATCACCTCCGCACTAGATAGCCCCGCCACCTGTTCCGCCGATCGATTCCAGCTTGCATAGCGGAACTCATCCCCGCCTATCACATCAATCACAAAGATAGGATAATCCACACCATCGTAAATCGATCGCAAAAACTGTTCCTGCTCAGAGGGGATGGGTTCTTGCCAACTCCTATCCCGAGGTTCTTGTTTATATCGTTGTAATTCATAGCGAATACCTGCCGCTCGCGAAAATGCTTCTGAAATGCCATCTCGAGTACTGATCGTTTTAAGTTGTCGTTTTGCAGCGATCGCCAACCGATCGTACGCTTCCCGTAATGCTTCCTTCATCCATTGGTTTTCCTGTTCGAGCAGCATTAATTGCTGAGAGACAGAACCCAGTTCATCTGATTGAAGTGCGGAATTAAGAAGCATACTAAAATCTCGCAGAAACTCAAGAGCGAAGATAGGGACAAGGCAATTGTGGCAAGCGAGTGGGAAAAATTTAAAAAGGACAAAAGAGCTGCTGAAAAATCGTAAAATTACTGAACTGTGAAAATACAATTTTCAAAAAATCAGAGAACTTACGATTTCAACACCTTAAAAAATTCGACAAGTTCAAGATTAATCAACCTAGAAATGATTCAATAATTGATCGATCTTGAATGTGTTGATCTAGACTACCCATTCTGCAATAAGATCGACCTCTAGGACTTCAGCAAAAACTATAAAAAAACTAAAGTTATACAGTAACAAAAACAATAGAGAACAAGGAGGGACTCTTGTCACCAAAAGTCCCCCATAGGTCATTCATCTTCAAGTCATTAATATTGAGATTCTGCATATTTAGGGAATCGAACTCGCCCTAGGAAATCGGGACTTCTTCCTTCTTGTCAGCTCTCACCTTGCGACCAAACGTTAATTTCCCATCCTGACAGTCAATCACGATCGTATCTCCTGCTGCGAAGGCATTTTCTAGCAACTTCGTCGCGATCGGGTTCTGTAACTGTCGCTGAATCGCCCGCTTCAGGGGACGTGCGCCATAGGTTGGGTCATAGCCTGCATCGGCAATGTGCACCTTCGCCGCATCCGTAATTTCCAGCGAAATCTTTTGATCCGCTAACAAGCCTGCAATCTTTTGAATCTGCAAGCCTACAATGCTGCTCAATTCTTGGCGACTCAAGGGATGGAACAAAATCGTATCGTCAATCCGATTCAGAAATTCTGGACGAAAATGCTTTTGCAAGGCCGCCATCACCCGAGCTTCCATTTCGTGATAGCGCCCATCATCTCCAGCGACTTCTAAAATGTGTTCGCTGCCAATGTTACTCGTCATCACAATCACCGTGTTGCTAAAACTGACGGTGCGGCCCTGTCCATCGGTAATTCGCCCATCATCTAACACTTGCAGCAGGATGTTAAACACATCCGGATGCGCTTTTTCTACTTCATCAAACAGGACGACCGAATAGGGTTTGCGCCGCACGGCCTCGGTGAGTTGCCCCCCTTCCTCATAACCCACATAGCCCGGAGGGGCACCAATCACCCGCATCACCGAACTTTTGTCCATATATTCCGACATATCCAGCCGGATCATGGCATCTTCTGCGTCAAACAAAATTTCCGCCAAGGCCCGCGCTAACTCCGTCTTGCCGACGCCCGTAGGCCCCATGAAGAGAAAGGAGCCGATCGGACGATGGAGATCCTTCATACCCGATCGGGCTCGCCGGATTGCCGCTGCTACGGCTTCCACAGCATCATTCTGCCCAATCACTCGACCGTGCAAATGCCGTTCCAGATTCAGCAACTTTTGTCGCTCCGATTCCATTAACCGATTGACGGGAATCCCCGTCCACTTGGCTACAATCTCTGCGATATCCGACTCCGTTACCTGTTCCCGTGCCAAGGTTGAACCCTGTGCTTGTAGCTTTGTAATCTCTTGTTCCCGTGCAGCCCGTTCCGATTCTAATTTCTCCAATTCATAGCGGAAGCGATACATATTGTTGTAATCAAACTCTCGCTCTGCCTGTTTGATTTGATTGCGTAATTGCTCTTCCGTTTTCAGTTCTTCATTGCGTTCATCTAGCAATCGCTTTTCTGATTCCCAACGACTGCTGAGATCATTCTTCCGAACTTCTAGTGTCGCAATTTCCTTCTCAATCTTCTCGACTCGACTCTTGGCTGATGCCGATGCCGTCGGGGACTTGCTCTCATCCTCTAACGATCGCTTCTCCATCTCCAATTGTGCTAACCGCCGCTCCAACGATTCCAACGCCGCTGGTTTCGAGGTCACTTCCATGCGTAACTTGGCCGAGGCTTCATCCACCAGATCGATCGCCTTATCCGGCAAAAACCGATCGGCAATATAGCGCGAAGACAATTGCGCCGCTGCCACTAAGGCCGAATCCGCAATTTTCACGCCATGGTGCGCCTCATAGCGCTCCTTCAGTCCCCGCAGGATTGACACCGTATCATCCACCGTCGGCTGCTCCACCAAGACTTGCTGGAATCGCCGCTCCAGGGCCGCATCCTTTTCAATAAATTGACGGTACTCATTTAGCGTTGTTGCGCCAATGCAGCGCAACTCACCCCGCGCCAACATTGGCTTCAGCAAGTTGCTGGCGTCCATAGAGCCTTGGTTGCCGCCCGCGCCCACGACGGTGTGCAACTCATCAATGAACAGCACAATCTGCCCTTCCGAGGCCATCACTTCCTTGAGCACTGTCCGCAGCCGTTCCTCAAATTCGCCCCGGTACTTGGCCCCCGCAATCAGCGATCCCATGTCTAGGGAAATCAACTGTCGATCCTTAAGTGACTCTGGCACCTGCCCATCAATAATCCGCTGGGCCAACCCTTCCACGATCGCCGTTTTGCCCACCCCCGGTTCTCCAATCAAGACCGGATTATTTTTACTCCGTCGCGAGAGAACTTGAATCACCCGCCGAATTTCCTCATCCCGGCCAATCACGGGATCAATCTTGCCCTCCCGCGCCAGTTCCGTTAGGTCGCGGCCAAACCGTTCCAGGGCCGAAGTGGGGCCATTACTAGACCCACCACTGGGTAAACCTGCCACTCGACCCGTATCCCCTGCCGCTTCCAGGGCCTTTTGAGCGGCCTTGGCTTCCTTAATTGCAACTTCTAATTGCTTACTATCTAGATTGAATGCCCGAAACAGCCGAATCCCCAAGCGCGGGTCGGTCGTAAAGCCCAGCAGCAAGTGCTCCACGCCGATCGTGGTTTCCTGGGCTGCGTTCCGGGCAATTTCCGCCCGATCGAGCAATTTTTCCAGGCTATATCCCACATACAACTGGTCAACCGCCCCTAACTTCGGTTGCCGCTGGGTAAAGTCGTCAATCTGCTGGAAGAAGCGGGTTACGTCCACGCCCGCCTTGGTCAGCACTTTTCCCACGAGGCCATCGGCCTGTTCCAGCAGCGCCACCATCACATGCTCAGCTTCCAAGTTCTGGTGCTTATAGCGACGAACAACATCTTGGGACTGGACGATGGCTTCCCAGGCCTTTTCGGTAAACTTGCTCGGATCAGTCGGTTGCATTGGCTCCAGGGAATGACGGGTCAATAAAGAGAGAGGGCGACGGAGACACCTGAAGTCATTCAGACATCTTGTCTAGACATCCTATTTTAAGGGTAGTCGCTACTTCAGGAACATTCACCCGTTCAACATTCCAGGATTCTTTACGGGAGTTCATGGCCGCGATCGCCCTTTTGCTACGGTGCCCTCTCAGGGAGGACTATTCAGGGGGCTCTCAGGTTGAGCGATTAGGGTGACCATCCCACACCTGGGCCTGGTTCAGCAGCACGGCTCAGAATTCAAAGGTCATCCGCAACGACCACTGCCAAACGGTTGCGCCCTTGCGGTTGTCTGGATTGGTCAAGACCATCACCGATGGACTGATGTTGATATAGTCATTGAGAAGTAACCCAAAATAAGCCTCCACATTGGTTTGGGTCGCATTTCCCAGATCCTTGGTGATAAACGGTTGTCCGATCGCCAAACCGGCTTTGGAACCCGGAATCACAAAATTGCGTAAAATTCCTCCGATCGCCCAAGTCTTGGGATTTAAATCTAAATTTTCTCCTACAACTTGATTAAAGCCGCGATAACTGCCTAAACCAAAGCGTCCAAATACTCCAAATTGGCGACTTACAGCCCATTCAGCATTAAGTCCAAAGGCGTTAATAACACTACCATTGACATTCCCATTTGTGTACTGTAGGCGTAGGGTGATTGGTTGATCGAAACGATACTCTGCTTCGATCGTACCTTGATAGCGATCGTGAAATAAACCCTGCGCTGGATTATTGGCATCTGCCCCTACAAACAATCCCCGCAGTGTTAATGAATCCTGCAACTGCCAACTGACTGCTGCCCCTGCGCCTCCAAAGCGATCGAGTTCATTTTGGACAATTAGTGGATTGTTACTGAAAAAGCTGGAAATGAAATTCTGTCCTGAGCCATTGGCAAAGGTATTGTGATCTATGAATGCACTGGGGGGAAGAGCTGTTCCTACGGCGACCGTTAAATTCTCCATTGGCTGAAAACTGTAATACAACTTTCGCAGCCGCACTTGGGTCTCACTCGTAACTGGATCTAAGCCGCCGCCATCCGCTAAGACACCGAGCGTGGACAGTAATCCGCCCTTCTGAGCTTGGTTTTCTGCGATCGCGTCCCGACCTTGGTTGCCCATTTCCAATTGTGTGACTAGCAGATCGTTGCCCACAAAACTGGTATTGAGATCTAGCCGAGTCCGGGATACGATCGTGGCCCTGGCCCGAGTCCCATTTGTCAAAATTTGGTCACTGCGAATTCCTAACTTCGTGGTGGTGGAAAACTGCTGTGCCTCCAAATCTAGCGTCAATGGCTCAATCTGGTTGGTCAGCCGATTTTTTAAGTCCTCAGCCGCCTCCTGATAAACCCGCTGTAAGTTTTTAACGGTGACTAAGTCCCCTAGGGCTCCTTCATTTTGGGACTCTTCAATAAATTGCTCAATGCGATCGCGCAATTGACTCAGGATCGCGGCGAATTCGTAGCGATTAATGGGCCGATTTCCTCGAAAGGTGCCGTCTGGGTAGCCCACGACAATGCCATAGCGTTCCACTAACGTTTTGACTGCTTTGTAGGCCCAGTCGGAAGGCTGAATATCCGACAGTTCCGAGACTAAAGGCAACTGAGAGAGTGCAGGATCCACTAAAGGATAATTAACTCCACCAGGTTCAACAACGCTCTCCGCCCCAGGGACTGGATTCTGAACCGCCGTTGGAGTTTCGATCAACCCTGGGGGGATGGCCGTGCTAGCCCCCGAACAACTGATCTCAGCCGTCGGACAGGGTAATTCTCCTGCCCAACTGCGGCTTGTCCCTCCAACTAGCACTCCTAGCCCTACGATCGCCCATAGCTTGATCGCCCATCGATTGACGCCCTTCACAGTCTCTACTCCTCCAGCCTCTCCACACAAGATTAAACCCGATCTCAGCAAATTTGGTTGGTCAAATTCCCATGAAGCAATGATTGAAATCCGTGCTGGAAATCCACGATGCTATCCACGATCGTGCGAGTGGTGACCGCATTAGAAGATCCCTATAAGCGCCCCCAATGCAAGATTGTAAGTCCGAACTCCGCACCGTTTTCGATGAAGGAACGAGGATCCGACCCAAGACTATTCAGGATCCATTGCAGCTAATAAAATTTTCTAAACCCATTCGAGGAGAAATTTCCCCCCATTAGATCTTCAGGCCATAGCCCATCCTCCAGGATTTTTGGGGTGTGGAGTTTCTGAGGGGCAACTGTTGTCAATAGGAGCGATTAAAATCATGAATATCCATTTCTTAATTTACACATTAGACATTCAAGATACATTTTTAATCACTCCCTCTTATTAATGCTTAAATTAGTTTTAAAGTGAGTCTTCTAAGTAACGTTAAAATTATCACTAGAAAGTAATTGAATAATCAATTTTGCCAAACATTTAGTTTTGGTCTTTGACATCGTTCTAAAATCAGGCGATCGAATCTCATACAGAGCAATTGGGTCTAAATCCTTTGAGAGCCATTCTGAGAATGATTGCGCTGTAAGTGCTCAGTTCTTCCAGAGGACTCTTTGATCGAAACCATTCCCTGAATTTCGCCTGCGTAGTAGACTGACGGAGGCAGAAAATTGAGAAGGGAGGTTTCTATGAACGCTCAGGATTTAATGAAAAAACAGGTGGGTTATGCCGCTGCCGATCGTGTGCAGTCTGGCATGATTGTTGGGTTGGGCACTGGGTCTACGACTGCGTTTGCCATTCAGGCGATCGGTGAACGGTTGCAGTCCGGCGGCCTCACGGATATCAAAGGCATTCCCACTTCTTTCCAAGCGATCGTGCTGGCCCGGAAATTTGGCATTCCCCTAGTGGGGTTAGATGAAGTGGATCACATCGATATCGCAATCGATGGAGCTGACGAAGTGGATCCCAACAAGAACCTGATTAAGGGCGGTGGCGCAGCCCACACCCAAGAAAAAATTGTCGATTCCCTCGCGAACCAATTCATCGTTGTGGTAGACAGCACCAAATTAGTCGATCAATTGGGTTCTACGTTCCTCTTGCCCGTGGAAGTATTGCCGATGGCGGTTGCTCCTGTCACTCGGGCGATCGAAAAACTGGGTGGCCAACCCCAACTGCGCATGGGGGTTAAGAAAGCAGGCCCCGTTGTGACTGACCAAGGCAATCTCGTCATTGATGTCAAATTCGATCGTATTGACAATCCCAGCGAACTGGAGAAAACCCTCAACAATATTCCCGGTGTTCTAGAGAATGGACTGTTTGTCAACGTTGCGGATGTCATTTTGGTGGGTGAAATCCAAAATGATCAACCGATCGTTCGAGAAATTGCTTAATCGCTAACTGAATCTTTAAACAGTAAAATTGCAGACCCGCCGTTTTCCAGGAGGCAGAGAGACCATCGCCGATCGGTAAAGCGGCTTTTTTGTAGCCAAATTGCGATCGCTTGAGTCTGGATTGTTTATGCCACTTATGACGCGCCCCACCAACGCTGCCACGCTGACCAATCTGCCACTAATTGCGCCCAATAAGCATAGCCCTGTGCCCGAGGATGAGCACCGTCAAAGGTTCGCACCTCCTCCAGCCAAGGCTCATGTTGTTGCAGCGGTGTAAAGACATCCAGAAAGGGAATGGCAAGACTTTCGCAGAGAGATTGCCATTGCTCAATTAACGCCCAAGTCCGATCGTTATGCTCCGGATCCGCGATCGGGGGTGGACTCACCATCAACACCGGATATTGCCGCTTTGCCTCGGTCAGGATCGATTGGGCATACCTGACTGAATCTGCGAGGGCCACACGGGTTTTCCCATTCTCCCAACTTGCATCATTCGTGCCAAAGGAAAATACTAAACGACCATCACAGCCCCTCGGCAACCGTAACTCTACCTCTGCCTGCCACCGTTGACAGAGTTCCGCACTGGTTTCCCGACGAATCCCCAAATTGTAATAGGTCAAATTGTAATGAGTCGAACCATGCTTGCTTTGCTGAGCCATGGCACAGATCCGCCCCGTCCACCCCAGGCAATCTGGATCCCCAGTGCCGTTAATGAAAGATTCTCCTAAAAAACAGATTCGTCGATCACGGAGTGTTAAGAAGTGCATATCAGGCTAGATTCCTTGTGTGGCAAGGACTTCAAGGATCGGCATCATACCGCGATCGAGCGCGTTTTTCAACAAATCCTAACCTTAAAATGGATTTACAATTATTTACATTACCTGTGGAAAACCCTTGATTCTCCTCGGTCAATCCACAGGTTTCCCCACTGTTCTCCACACGTTATTCACAACTTTCCACAGGTTTTCCCCAGAAAAGTCCCGGTTTGTCTACTGTCTGCGTCCCTTTGTGGAAAAGCGGCTACTGACTTCAACAGTTTGTGGAAAAGTGGTTTTTAAACGAAGTTTTGTAACAGAAAAGTGCTTGAAACCCGCATTTCTTCGTTTCGTCATCCCCTCTGACGGATCAAAATTTCACGATAGTCAATGTTGATCTTCTAGAGGCGATCGCGCAGAATATAGCGACCAAAGCAAAGCCCTCCAACCCATACCCAAGCCCGGATCCAGTTACTGGAAACGAGATCAAGTATGTGGCGGACGGGGTGTGCTTTTGCATTGATTTTTTTCAGAGAGAGAATTGCCCATGGATACGCCCATCAGCCTTCTGGTCGAAATTCCTGAAACATTGCACGGTTCCTTGATCAACTTCCTCGACAATCGTCCTGATTGGGATCAGGATCGTGTGTTTTCCGCTGCAATTTCCCTATTTCTCTTACAAAATCGTTCTCCTGAACAAGGTAACGATCGCCAAGCTGCGCGTATTTATTTAGATTCCATTTTTCGCCGTCCTGCCGATGCTGCTTCGTAAACTAATTTTCTAGGATGATTCGATCGGGTTTTCTAAAAAAGTCGCTTCCCTACCGCTTTTAGTGTTTGTTGGTTCGTTTTTGTCGATTAGTTTGTAGCTATTAGTTGTTAGCTAGTTGTTAGCTAATTGTTTGTGGCTAATTATGTCTCACTCGTAGTGTTTGACGAAAGGGTTCTAGCCAACCTTTGTAATTTCGAGTTTCTCACTTGTTCCATTGTCATCCATAGGGTTTGGTTAAATCCTAAATCTGTCTCGCTTACATCATTTGGGAAAGAATGGGATTAAGCATTGATTAAACCTGAGAGCCAGAACGTCTGATTTCCAGCTTCCTAGGCTTGTTTATTTCTTTACATCTTTGCAATACCCATTCTTTCCAACTGTCAGTCTTGCTCTACCTTATCTAATCGCTATCTTGTCTTGTTCACCTTTTCGATTACTTTGAGCAGTTATGACCTACCACATCTCTGCTACGAAGTTGAAGGCATATAAGCGTTGTCCTTATGCCTACTACTTACGTTATGAACGGCGTGTGAGTTCTAATGAATGCTATGGATCGGCAGCGTTGGGTACAGCGTTGCACCAAGCATTAGCCCAGTGTTACCGCGATTGGCATTCTAACGATCGAATTCCTGATTGGGGCTGGTTTAGTGCTGCTTGGGATCAGTTTTCCATGGGCTTGACCAATGGGCAAATTCTCGAGGGGCGCGGGATCCTTGAACGCTATTATCAAACTTTTGTTGCTAACCAAATGTCGCTTAAGCAACCGTTGGCTGTGGAAGGTAAAATCCAAGCTAAGCTCCAGGTTGAAAATGTTGAGTTTACGATTTCTGGGCGATACGATCGCATCGATTACTTAGCCGACGGGCTGGAGCTAATTGATTACAAATCGGCTCGAGAGGTCAAATTACCTGATGCTGAAGAAGTTGATTTACAAATTGGGCTGTATTACTTGGCTCTAGAGCAAACCTATCAGCAAAGTTTGAAGTATCTCAGTCTACTGTTTCTACGAACTGGGGAAAAGGTGCAGTACAAAGCGACCCAACGCCATAAACGCAAAGTGAGACAAATTATTTCTGACCTTGCAATGGAATTGTGCCACGATCGTACTTGGCAACCCCAACCGGGTTCCCAATGTGCCCGCTGTGCCTATGCTGGGTACTGCGCTGCTGTCACCTGTTCTCCTAATCCTGTCCCTCCCTGCGATCGACTGCAAGGACTGCAACTTGCCATTAGTTTTTAGGTAGTTGACTTTACAATTATAAGAGTTACGTTCTCATCACCCATGCATTATCGAATGCATGGGTTTTGTGTTGACTGATTTTGTATTTATTGACGGGGAATACGATAGATTTCCTTGGATTCTACGATCGTACCTTCTGCCGTTACCCAAACCAATTGGCAATGCTGCACGATTCCTGCTTCGATCGTCACTAAAGAAAAATTTCGTAGCATTCCCTGATCTGTTATCCGAATTCTGGGTGCACAGGCTGCATTCAGGTACACGGCTTGATCTTGGATATGGATTGTCCGACGGGTTCGATCGGGGGCAATCCGCAGGCTGTGGTGCATATGGCCAAACGTCACAAGGGACACCTGTTTACCGAAGGTTGAGGTTTTTGATAACGCCACTTCAAAATCCCTATCCCCGTAGTCTCCCCCGGCAGGATACCAGTCTTTGCCGCAGGGATCTTCCGGTTGGTCGCCCATACCCGCTGGCCCGTTATGACCCACAAAAATGAGATGATCACAGACTGTCTGCTCCACGACCTGCAAAATTCGATCGATCGATTCCTCAAAATTCCGTACATCAAAGCGTCTGCGATAAAACTTGCGGTGTTTCCATTTGACGCCGCCCCAACTGAAAGGCCGCACGCCTACTACGCTAATGCCCCAAGCGGGAAAGTCCAACTTGCCATAGCCCACAAAAGCCTCGCCGAGTAAATCAATCTGCATCTGTACCCGATCCTCTGCATGCCGATCGTAGGGACAGCGCGATCGGCCCCAGGAACTGGCTGAATACCAGGCATCGTGATTGCCTAAATTCACGGCCTTGGGTAAATCAAGGGAGGCCACTTTTTGCACAACCTCAACCGCTTCGTTGCCAAAGTCTCCAACGAACAACACTAAATCGACTCCTAGGCCCTTGAGCGCAGTGTGGTCAGCCTCATCCCACTGATCATGTACATCCCCGACAATGGCAACTTTAATGCGGTTTCCAATGCTCATAGTATCTATCTACTAGTGTTGATCTATACAATTCCTTTAACGATGCTTTTTATTTACTAATCGTTGATCCAGGTTGATCGCCAAGCGACTTGGGCTTCAGCGATCGATCGCTGTCGTTGTCGTTTACGATATTCCCGACCTAGCGCTTTCATTTGCTGCGTTAGCTCTCGAACCTTCCGCCGCCAAACCATCGTTTCTGCGTCGTTAAACTCCAATTCCGACAACCGTAACTGGACTGCGACAACACGCATTAAATTGGCTGGACGTTGACTACTCTTCTCACGCTTTTCTGAGGAACTTCCTGGCCCTTCTACCAGCATTTGCACCACATGAGGGAGTTTTCCCATCGTTTCCGCTCCCTCTGCACGAGACGCAGCCTCCAAGACGGCATCGGGTAAGTTCGGGGAGATCAGGCCCGCTCGTTGCAAAACTTGATTAATTTGGTGGGATAGTTTGCGCAACGTTTGTTTGGTCGATCGTTCCACGTGTTCCTGCCAACTGAGCCATTGATCGATCGGGCTAGGGGGACGCTGAGACGCCATTACTGATGCGACTTCTGCTAGGAGGGCAGCCAATTCTTGGGTCGCATCCCCTGCTTTTTCGGAGACTTCATCGTCCTCATCGTCGTCATTTTCATCGTTCTCTTCGTCCGTTTCACGCTCTTCTACTATGAACGATTCTTCCAGTAAGTCCGATTCTTCCTCTAGGGATTGAATCCGAAATGACGGTAGTGCAGCGACTTCGCCTAGGGTGGGGAGGTGGGTCAGTTGCGCTGCGGCTTGCCGTACGATCGATCTCACGTCGCTTTGTAACATCTCCCGCTGACTCACTGACAAGCGCAAAAATTCTTCTGGGAACCCTTCTGTGCAGACATGATAGGCCGCCAAAATTAACTGCTGACGCGCATTTTTTTGCAACGCATCCAAATAGCCGCCATAGGTCTGACGGAGGGTTTCACCCACCTCTGCAACTTGCTTGTCTAATTCTGCAAGGCTTTGATTCAGTTGCTCAATGGATGCTGCCATGGACGGTTCTGGACTTTGAATAACAATCTTTTCTAGGATAGCGGCAGTCGATCGAGAGAAGCAGCCTTTCCCCATTTTTCTCTGGGTTTCGTGAGGCTAATGGCGTCAGGTCATCGGTGTTAAGCAGTTACGGGTTGGCCGCCAGCAGTCAATGGGGGCGTGGTGCAGGGTGTAAACAGCGCTGGAGAAATCGTCTAGGCAACTCCGGCGTTGTTCCCCAATGGAGATGTAAATAGGAGGCATGGAGATTTGCCATGGCCCAACCCTCGGGTTGTCCCGTCTGAGGTGGCCCATCGACCTGGAACGATCGCAGGTGATATAACGGTTGCGCTGCTGGCTCAGTGATCTGCGATCGATGGAACTCATGGCCCCGCAGCCGTTGCCCCACTGGGACGAGGGCGCTACTGGCTTGGGTAATGGCATCTCGATAGCCCAGTGTCAGCCGTTTGCCCATGACCGCATCAGTGGGCAAGGTTCCCACCATGGCGTGGGGCCGATCGTCAAAGTCCACGATCGATCGGCAGAGATACATCAGTCCACCGCATTCTGCGTAGGTGGGCATTCCCTGGGCGATCGCCTGTCCTACGGCTCGCTGGGCCGTGATATTCTCTGCTAACTCTGCCGCAAACATTTCCGGAAAGCCTCCGCCGAAGTACAAGCCTTGACAATCTGGTAATGGCCCATCCCGCAGCGGACTCCAGGGAATCAGATCGGCCCCCAATTGCGTCAGTAATTCTAAGTTATCGGCGTAGTAAAAACTGAAGGCGGAATCCTGAGCGATCGCTAATCGTATGGGCTGGGGGAGTGGTTCTACTTCAGGCAAACTAGGCGGATCGATCGACGAGGCCAGCGGCGAATTCTCGACCAATGGCAATAGTTTTTCCCAATCAAAACAACGCAAACCCAAGGCAGCCAAGCGATCGAGAATTTCCGTCAATTGTGGTAGTTCCGCCGTCGGCACCAACCCTAAATGGCGATCGGGCAGATGGATCTGATCCTCCCGCCGCAGAACGCCCAGAATTGGTAAATGCAACGGTTCCAGCGCCGCTGTCAGTAATTCCAAATGGCGATCGCTGCCCACCTGATTTAAAACTAGCCCCGCGACATTCACCACCGGATCAAAAGTTCGATATCCCTGCACTAGCGCCGCGATCGAGTGGGACAGACTGCGGCAATTCACCACCAGCACCACGGGTAACCCCAACACCTTCGCCCCATGGGCTGTACTGCCATAACCCAGCGGAGCCGCCGCCCCATCAAACAGCCCCATCACCCCTTCCACGATGCTGTGGGGAATGGCCTGCGATCGTCGCCCGTAGGATTGCCGCACGTAGGCTTCAGAAGTCAGTACCGGATCCAAGTTATAGCAAACTCGCCCGGTCACAGCCCGGTGAAACATTGGATCAATATAGTCCGGCCCCACTTTAAACGACTGCACGGCGAGCCCTTTCTGCCTGAGGGCTGCCAAGATCGCCAGCGTCACCGTTGTCTTGCCACTGCCACTGCGATCGCCTGCAATGATCACGCCCATGCCTTCCTCCAAACCCCCAGACCATGCTACCCTAAAGCCTGATGGTACATCTGCTCTGCCATGCATCCAGAAAAACCCCTCGGTTCTGTTATCCAAGGCTCCCTGAGTAAGGGACTCGAAGTTCGCCTCCACGCCGACGTTTCAGTGGAAGAAATGCGGGTGGGCAAGTTTTTGGTTGTCCAGGGCAGCCGATCGCGCTTTTTCTGTATGCTGACCGATGTTTCTCTCGGAACTGCTAGCCAACGGATTCTGGCTAATCCCCCCGATCCAGCCAATACGTTTTTGCAAGAAGTGCTGGCAGGCAGCGGCACCTATGGCACGATCGAACTCGCGCCGATGCTCATGATTAACGACGAGAAGCGTCGGGAAGTCTCTACGATCGTGGAGAATGCTACCGAAACGACCTCTGCTAAAAAATCCGCCAAAGCCAAGGCCAAAATTCCCAACACCCGATCCACCGTTGCCGCCGCATCCTACCAACCCAACACCAACGCCGATATTGAACTCCTGCCCGTTAAAACTATTCCCAGCCACTTTAGCCAAGTGTATGACGCCAGCGATCGGGACTTCCGCGCCGTCTTTGGTTGGGAAGACGATCCCCACCGCCGCAACTTTGCCATTGGGGAACCGATCGACATGGCCGTGCCCATCTGCCTGGATCTCGATCGCTTTGTGGAACGGAGTAATGGGGTCTTTGGAAAATCGGGTACGGGGAAATCCTTCCTGACTCGCTTGCTTCTGGCGGGCGTGGTGCGCAAACAGGCCGCCGTGAATCTAATTTTCGACATGCACTCGGAGTACGGCTGGGAAGCGACCCGCGAAGGTAAAGCCTTTAGTACCGTGAAGGGGTTATGCCAACTGTTTCCTGGCAAAGTCGAAATTTTTACCCTCGACCCCGATTCCACTAAACGGCGCGGGGTGCGCAATGCCCAGGAACTCTACATCGGCTACGACCAAATTGAAGTGGAAGATCTGGCGTTGGTGCGGGGAGAATTGAATCTCTCGGAAACCAGCTTGGAAAATGCGGTGATCCTGCGCAACGAATTTGGTAAAGGTTGGATCAATCGCCTTCTGACGATGAGCAATGAAGAAATCCAGGAATTCTGCGAAGTCAAGATGGGGAACAAATCCTCCATCATGGCCCTGCAACGCAAACTAATTCGGCTGGAGTCGTTGAAGTACATTCGCAATTCCTGTCCCCATAACTATGTCGGCCAGGTGTTGGAATGCATTGAAGCAGGTAAGCACGTTGTTATTGAGTTCGGTTCCCAATCCAACCTGCTTTCCTATATGTTGGCGACCAATATCATTGCCCGCCGTATCCATGCAGCCTATGTGCGGAAAGCCGAACAGTTTTTGCAAACTAAAAACATTGACGATCGCCCCCGTCAATTAATGATTACGATCGAAGAAGCCCACCGCTTTCTCGATCCAGCTACTGTGGGACAAACGATTTTCGGCACGATCGCCCGGGAAATGCGCAAATACTTTGTCACGCTGCTGGTGGTCGATCAGCGGCCTTCCGGCATTGACAACGAAGTCATGTCGCAAATTGGAACCCGGATTACCGCACTACTCAACGACGAAAAGGATATCGATGCCATTTTCACTGGGGTTTCCGGCGGCCAAGCCCTGCGATCGGTGCTGGCCAAACTAGACTCCAAGCAACAGGCGCTGATCCTAGGTCACGCCGTTCCTATGCCTGTAGTCATCCGTACCCGTCCCTACGATGAAGCCTTCTATGCCGCGATCGGAGATACCGATTGGACAACTGTTGCAGATGAAGCGGTCTTAGAAGCTGCCCTGTCCGCGAAGGCTGATTTGGGGTTTTAAGGTGGGTCATATCAGATAAAGATCGGGATTGACCCTTGTAGTACTTTGTAATACAATCTAAGTATACTATTCTCAGAAAGCTTCTTAAGCCCAACTTCACTCAGGAACTTGCTGAAGGACATTCTTCTACAACCGGTCATTCTAGTTTTGTTAGGTTAATTGAGTTTTATCGGAGTGATTACCCAGACAATTGTGTGCGAGATTTTAGAGTTATTTAAGGAATTTCCTGCTTTCTCTACGCAATTTTCATAGGATAAATTCAGGAACTTTTTGTAGATATAAATCTGTCTCCATCTCAAGTGCGTATTTTGAAGTGTCACACTTCAGTCATATTCTTGAGATATGGAAACCACGTTGACAACTTAAGCTGAAAACACCTGCTATTACACGGTGCACTAAGGAGGTCAAACCCTTGATAGAGAAGCCTTTCCAGATATTGGCTCTACTCCAAGTCTAGGTAGAGAGATCCCTACTGAATTTCCCTTCGGAGAGTTCGGTTATCCTATAGCGCTAGGGAAGTTAAATTGCGATGATGAAGTGACCTAAAACGGAATGTCAGAGAGATTCTGATGTATCTCAGACAACTATTTCTATTTAGGATAATATCTGGTTTTACCAGACTTGAAGACTGGGAAGAAACAAACAATCAACCTAGGCTCCCTCAGATGGCTAGCCAACTTGACTAGCAGGTCTTACATCACTTCGTTGTCCACAAGATCCTTTGGAATAAGCACATTTACTCTCTTTACTGGCTTCAAGTTTTGTAATATGATTAACTCATACTCATTTCGACTTTGATTATCATTGCTTGTCTAGAGGTTTTAAAGTATGGACAGAATCTGAATCTCGCTGATTCCTGTTTGGGAAGATAGAGCTGAGATTTGGTTTGAAGGCTCAGGTCTGATCTGAACTTTGGGTGAAGTCTCTAGCAACTGGTGAAGTTTCCAGTAACTTCAAACAAGATCTTTGAGCCAAGTCTTAGATCGGGTAAAGACTCTTTCCCCATTCCCCTACGGAATTCTGAAGTTAAGCTTCATTCTGCATCTGGCTTTATCGTCAACCTTATTCAAGTCGGCTTCATTGAGTCACACTTTTGACTGTCGTAGATTCTCTCCTCACTGGTTAGAGTTAGTTGCAGATTGCTGAATTGTTCTCCTTGAAAGTGCTCTGTAAAACTCAATGCTCTACTAAAGATGTCCACCCTCTGAATGCGTTAGTGAGGTCTTTGATCCCTCTGGATTCGTCCCCCTATTTCCTGTTACGGAGTTTTGCCACCATGACCACTGCCACTTCTAAAACAACCCATCCCAGCCCGACTTACACGGCAGATATGGTGCGGACGTATCTGCATGAGATTGGTCGTGTGCCTATGCTGACCCATGAGCAAGAAATTGTCTATGGTAAACAAGTGCAGCAAATGATGGCATTGCAAGACAAAAAGACCAGTCTTGCGAAAACTTTGGATCATGAACCGAGCGATCGCGAATTGGCGGAGCACGCTCAGGTCAACGAAACTGAGATTAAAAACATCTTTCAGCGGGGTCGGCGAGCCAAGCAAAAGATGATTGAAGCCAACCTGCGCCTCGTGGTGTCGATCGCGAAGAAATACCAAAAGCGCAACTTAGAGTTCCTGGATTTGATTCAAGAAGGCTCCCTGGGCTTGGAACGGGGGGTGGAGAAATATGATCCCACCCGAGGTTACAAGTTCTCGACCTATGCCTACTGGTGGATTCGTCAAGCCATCACCCGCGCGATCGCTCAACAGAGCCGCACCATTCGTTTACCTATCCATATCACCGAAAAGCTGAATAAGATTAAGCGCGTGCAGCGAGAGTTAGCGCAGAGTCTGGGTCGTAGTCCCAGTGTGGTTGAGATTTCTGCGGAGTTAGATTTGGCACCAGAGGAAATTCGGGATTACCTCATCATGGCGCGTCAACCAGTGTCCTTAGACCTGCGAGTTGGCGACAACCAAGATACGGAGCTGCAAGAGTTGCTGGAGGATGATGGAGCGTCTCCAGAGATCTACACTACCCAGGAACTTCTTCGCCAAGACTTGCATAACTTGCTCGCAGATCTGACTGCTCAGCAACGGGAAGTCTTAATGCTGCGCTACGGTTTGGAAGACGGCATTGAGCGATCGTTGGCGAAAGTGGGCGAACAGTTGAACCTCAGCCGGGAACGGGTGCGGCAACTGGAGCGCCAAGCTCTGGATCATCTGCGTCGTCGCAAAGCTATGGTGCGCGAGTATCTGGCTAGTTAAACCAAGCTCGTGCAACCAGACCTACTAAATCCGAGTTTCGGCACTGATTTTCCCTTACAACCACACCATTACAACTCCACTAAGTTAGGGGCGCGATCGCGCTCCTTTTTCTTGGTCGCAGTCTTTTCTTGGTCGCAGTTTTTAGGGATTTATTAAGAAAGGATATACTCTTTGCCTCTACCTAACCTCACTCTTTTCCTACTGAGAATCTTATTTATACGCTGTTCCCTCAGGTGAGTGATCTAACTTGTTTAGGGGGGTGATCTGACTCACTAGGCTGCTCGACGGATTCTTTTAATAATTGCTAGAAAGGTTGTCTGTAACATTGTTGAAAACATCATCGTTCGTTAACTTATTCAACAAAGATTACATTAACTCAACAATTCCCCTTGCCCTAGGATTACACAAATCACTCACTCGCGTGATCAGAATCACAGGCTTGATCCGATCGAGGATGACTACGGCATTTATGCGGTCTTCAAACTGTGCTCCATGGCGTTACAGTACATTGATTCGTGGGCTCATAGAAGGTGGCCACTTAAAGGGATAGCGACGACCCTGAAGGTGGATGTATTTCAGATGAGCGATGGCTTTATTGCTAAATCGTTAAATACGACTTTTTGATTAGGTCAGGGCTAGAGTAACGCGACGATCAAGCAGGGATAAAACCGTTAGGCCAGTTTAAGAGGTGGTTATTCTCCCTCGATCGGGCTACGAGCCTACGTTGCAAGCTTGAGGCTTTGTAAAGCTTTAAGTTGTGTTGGAACTGAGGAGAAAGCAACGAATTAAGATAAATGAATCTATCTAATTAGATGAGGTGGCCGGATCGCAGAGTGGCACTTTTGCGCATTGCGATTCCTTTTGAAAGATGATTTGATGACTATATGGAAAGCTTCTGGCTTGCAAATTAACTCTTCCCTAAAATCGAACGTTCTCAGGATAAAGTTTCTCGGAATCTAATTGTCGTGAATTCGATTTCCTGAATCCAATTGTCGGTTTCCTCAAGAGCTATCTTACCCACTTGTGATCTGTAATTCGACAAGGTTCTAGCGGAAGCACGATTTGCATAACTGGGATCCTCAAGAATATATAAATTCTTCACAGGTTTCGGTTCGCAACTTTCTGGAATCGGTTATCTCAACGCTGAATCTAGTTATTGCAATACACTCACACCTTAGGGTTACGACTGCACTGCTTAGGTCGATCTTACCCAGTTTTGCTAATAAAATTTCTATTGTGAGAGATGCTCTTATGGACGTGTTTTCTAAATGGTGTGATACTCAGGCGGCTGCAAAGGTTGGAGTGTTTTCACGTCTATTGACCGTTGCATCTCTAACCCTAGGTTTAACCGTATCGGCAATGGCTGCTTATCCTGCTAATGCTGAGTCGATTCAATCTACTAATGTATTGAATACTGAAAAAGCGCCTGCTCTTGTTCCTGCAGTTGTTGCCCCCATATCTTCTTCCCCTTTAGCTGATGGCGTTTATTTATATGGGGAAGCGGCTCAACCGGAAGTCTTGGGTAAAGCCTATTTTGTCTTTGAGGTTAAGCAAGGTAAAGTTTTAGGCGCGTTGTACATGCCTAGTTCTTCCTTTGATTGTGCCTATGGCCAGTTTCAGGCCGATCAATTGGCATTGACGGTTCGTGGAGCCTATGAAGCTGCTGCAACGCCCTTTGAGATTGCTCTCGATCGAACCGCTGTTGTCGCTTCCAATGGTAATCCTGCTCAAGCAGAAATTGGATTACAGGGATTTCAGCGCTTAGAAAAAGTCAGTGAGAATGATCACCGAATTCTTGAAATGTGCAAGGCGAACTTTGGTTCAAATCTGTAGCTCATCGTTTGTTAAGAATTTTTGGAAAACCTTCAGGGAATGGTGTGCAAGAAGTTTCCTGAAGGTTTTTGATATTGGGCAATCTGTTGGGTAGTGCCGGAGTCCACTGGGGAGTTTTAATTCAATGCAACTTGCATGAATTGGTTTGACTGCGGTGGGGTAAGACCGTCGTAGGGAGATCGGTGTGGTGAAATCGTGGTAAGAAGCAGGGTGAGTTGTTTGAACCCGATCGCCTCGCTCTGATAAGGTTAAAGGCATTGGTTGATATTGCCTCCGCACCATCTTGAGTTCCGCCCATGGGTCAGTCGAAAAAAGTCAAAGCGTCTACGATCGCGGCTTCGAAAGTCACTGCTTCCCAAGCTACCGATCCCAAAAAAGACTTGGCAGCCCCAACGGTGGCTCAACCTGTAGATACAATAGTGAACTCAGGATCCAGCCAAAATTCCTATGCGGATCGAACCGAGCGCATTCAGGCCATTACCCAACTGATTAAAACGCTTCAACCGTTTATTTGGGCGATCGTGTTGGCGATCGTCTTAATTCCCCTAGCCGGAAAATACATTATTGATCAGTCCCTGGTTCACCGAGCACCGGACATTCCCGAAGTGGTGCAGGAAGTGGCCGTCACGGCCCCGGACTGGAGCGAAGTCGATCGGGCGATCGCCGATAGTTTACAAACCGCCCATGGGGTTGCTGAAACCTATGCCTCCCAAGCACTCACCCAATGGGAAGCGGAACTAGAACCGCGCATTGAAAATTTCCTCGACTGGTACTTTGACTTTTTTAACCAGAAGCGGATGGAATTCAGCACGCCCTTCGTCTGGGGCTATGGCTGGGCCATCCATCGCATGGATCCTAAACAACCCAGCGGCAAAGAGGCCGTGATTACCCATTTGTCAGAATCCTTTGAAAAAGAGTTCTCCAAGCGGGTATTAGTGCCTAAGAACGCCCAACTGCGCTTAGAAGTCATCACCAATCAAACCGTTGATCAGTATTTAGCAGCTCTCCGTGAGTCGATCGGAGCTGTGCAAACCAAATACCATATCCCCCAAGGCCAATGGGATCGCTACCTCAGCGATATTTCCCTCACCCTGGGCAGCGAAGGCACCGTATCGAGCCTCTCCCTCAAGACTCTGGCAGGTGGTGGAACTTACCTCGCCGCCAAACCGATCGTCATGGCGTCCCTCGGAAAACTTGGGAGTAAAGCCAGCGCCAAGTTTGCCGGAGCTGCTGCCTCCAAGGTGGCCGCCAAAACCGGAGGAGCCGTCGCCGCAGAATTGGGAGCCGCCGCCCTTGATCCGATCGTGGGTCTTGGGATCCTCGCCTGGGATGTCTGGGACTATCGCCATACCGTGGAGGTCGATCGGCCTGTCCTGCGGGACAATCTAGCGACCTATCTCCAGGATGTGAAACAAGTGCTGCTCAACCATCCCGATTCCGGCGTCATGACGGCTATTCGGCAAATTGAACAAGATATCCTGGCGGCTCTGTAGCAATTTTGTTTGACGAACTTAATCTCCTAACCCGCTTCCCCTGCATGGTAGGAACTGCGCACCAATGGCCCCGATCGCACGTGGGAAAACCCTAATTCCCGCGCGATCGCGCCTAACTGCTCAAACTCATCAGGATGCCAATACTTGCGCACAGGCAAATGCTCCAAACTCGGACGCATATACTGTCCGAGAGTCACCCGATCGCAGCCCACCGATCGCAGATCCTGCAGCGTTTGGATCACCTCAGCTTCCGTTTCCCCATGGCCCAGCATCAGCCCCGATTTCGTCGGAATGGTCGGGTCAAATTGCTTGACGAGCTGCAACACCCGCAGCGTGCGATCGTACTTTGCCCCTCGGCGTACCGTTCCCTGAAGGCGTTCGATCGTTTCAATATTATGGTTATAGCAAGCGGGTTGCGCCTCAACGATCGTTTTGACCCGTTGGGCTTGTAACGTCTCCGGAGACAAATTCTCCTGCCGTCCACCGTAGAAATCTGGGGTCAGTACCTCAATTTGGGTCTCTGGATTCGTGGCTCGAATGGCCGCCATCGTCGCGACAAACCAGCCAGCTCCCCCATCTTCCAAGTCATCCCGCGCCACAGACGTTAAGACAACATAACGCAGTCCCAACAATTGCACCGATTCCGCAACCTTTTGGGGCTCCTGGGGATCCAATGCCATCGGCGCGTGGCCCTTATCCACCTGGCAAAATCCACAGGATCGGGTACAAGTCGGCCCCATCAGCAAAAAGGTCGCCGTGCCCTGGGCATAGCACTCGCCTCGATTAGGACAACGCCCTTCTTCGCAAATGGTATGGATATTCCGTTGCTTAATAATTTGCTGAACTGTTGAAATCTCACTGGCCTTCCCGATCGATCTCCGCAACCACGGCGGCATCGCTTGAATATCCGCTCGCTCGGCCTCGCGATCCACCCGCGATCGAGGCATCTTAGCGAGAGAAGGGCTGGGAATCGAAGAATTAGTGTCAGCAGCCATAGAGTTGGGCACAATAGAGTCGATTGTCCAAGGGTGCGGACAAAATCAATATAATACTCGATCGATAAAGCTGCTAGGGGAGCTGGTGCAGGATGCCTCAAGATTCGGAGCACAAAACGCAAAATCCATTCATAATTCAATGGGGGAGCCGATCAAAATGAGTGAATCGCTCTCTGGATTTAGTGCTAGAAGTAATGTCATAGGAGAGTTTTCTAAGAGAGTGTGATTATTTGAACTTTTAGCTTCATCCTAAAAATAGACACCAAACAAGCAGGCAATATAGAACAGGCGCAAGAGTGTTTCCCGTCTGTCGGGTCTTTGTCAGGGTTTCATCTAGCCTTCGGATTGGACAGCCGCCGCCTTGAAACACTTTCACCTCTTTGTCTTTCACTCATGGTTATTAATTCCGCAGTCACCCGCAGAGGAGTTTAGTTGTGGCAAGTCATAAGGTTCTAGTGATTGATGACAGCGCCGTGATCCGGAACATGGTTCGCGATATGCTGCCCAAGGGCAATTTTGACGTT
Source organism: Alkalinema sp. CACIAM 70d (assembly GCA_002148405.1). GTDB lineage: Bacteria > Cyanobacteriota > Cyanobacteriia > Leptolyngbyales > Leptolyngbyaceae > Alkalinema. The sequence goes on from MUGG01000054.1 coordinate 24,931, forward strand.
CTGGAAGCAAAAGACGGGGTTCAAGGGATTAACCTTGTGCGTCAAGAGCGGCCAACGCTAATCATGCTGGACTTTTTGCTCCCCCGTATGAGTGGCTGGGAAGTCTACCAGCAAATCCAAGCCCAACCCGATCTCCAGTCCATCCCTTTAGTCCTCATGTCTGGGCGTAAGGAAGAAGTCACGGAAAAGCTCCAAGAGCCGTTTGAATATTTTGAGTTCGTCCAAAAGCCCTTTGACCAAAAGCAATTAATTGAAGCGATCAAAGCGGCCATGAGCAAAGCCAAGCGGCGTCCGGCAGCAGTGGCTACACCCGCTGCTGCACCCGCTGCTGCACCCGCCACAGGTGATGCCAGCGGTGAAGTCGCAGCGCTCAAAGCGCAAGTTGCGAAGTTGCAGGCGGAAGTCGATGCTCTGAAGAAACAGCAGGCGCAAATTTTAACCTTCATTAAGTCCAAGCTGAAGTAGGGCAGCAATTCCCAAAGCCGCTTTAACGTACTTAATCTAATGCCCTCCCGTGCACCAACACTGGAGGGTAATTTTTAATGGCAAGTTGAAAGCGAGTAGGCTATCCCAGGATTACTCCAGTTCCCGACGCCCTTCCAGGGCCCGCGCTAATGTCACCTCATCGGCATATTCCAAATCCCCACCCATGGGTAGCCCAAAGGCAATGCGCGTCACTTTGGTAAAGGGCTTTAGTAAGTGGGCGACATACAGCGTCGTTGTTTCACCCTCCACACTGGGACTGATCGCCATAATCACCTCTTGGATCGATTGCTGGCTAACCCGCCGCACAAGGGCTTGAATGTTTAATTGCTCCGGGCCGATGCCGTCGATCGGTGAAATCAGTCCCCCTAGCACATGGTATTTGCCTTTGTACTCGCGGGTTTTTTCCAGGGCAATGAGATCGCGGGAATCTTCAACCACACAGAGCAAGCGATCGTCGCGCTTCGGAGAACTGCAAATCTCGCACACCGGATCGGCAGATAAATGCCCACACACTGAGCAATGCCCCACCTGCTGCTTGGCATCTAACAAGGCTTGGGCTAGGGCGGCCACTTCCTCCTTGGGACGTTTGAGAATGTGCAAAGCCAGACGTTGAGCCGTCTTTGGCCCAACCCCTGGTAAATGCTGAAAATGTTCAATTAAGCGGGCAAGGGGGCGAGTATACATCAGTTCTCCATCAGCCAGGGGGCCAAGCCAGACTGCGCCCACCCAGAATATGCAAATGCAGATGATACACCGTTTGGCCCCCATCCTCACCGGTGTTGATCACGACTCGGTAACCCTTGGCCAAGCCTTCCTTTGCAGCAATTTCCTTCGCCTTGATTAGCAAATGCCCCAGCAATGCATGGTCTTCCGCCGTCGCATCTGCCAGCTTGGGAATATGTTGTTTGGGAATGAGGAGAATATGGATGGGGGCTTGGGGGCTAATGTCCCGAAACGCGAGGCACATTTCATCTTCGTAAATAATGTCGGCAGGCATTTCCTTCCGGATAATCTTGCCAAAAATGGTTTCGTTGGACTGGCTCATAAATTGTTTAAGTGCTGCTTTCGCTATTGTAAGCAATCCCTGTGAGGAATCTCTAAAAAGCCGGGAACTCTAAGCCAGATCCGTCATTTAGCGAGTTACATGCTGTCGAGAATTTGGAGTGCATCCCTGATGGGGATTGATGCCCTGAAAGTGGGGGTCGAAGTGGATGTCTCGAATAACATCCCCGGAATGGTGGTGGTGGGATTGCCCGATACAGCAGTACAGGAATCGAAGGAGCGGGTCAAAGCCGCAATTAAAAATGCTGGATTTGCCTTTCCCATGCGGCGAATCGTGATTAACCTCACGCCAGCGGATCTGCGCAAAGAAGGCCCCTGTTTTGACCTGCCCATCAGTATCGGCGTACTCGCAGCTTCAGAACAGGTTCCCACCGATGCCTTAGAGCATTGCCTATTTCTCGGTGAATTGTCGCTGGATGGGAGCTTGCGTCCGGTGGCCGGGGTGTTGGCGATCGCGGCGGCGGCCAAGCAATTAGGGATCCGATCGCTGATTGTCCCGGCGGATAATGTGCGGGAAGCCGCTGTGGTAAAAGGGATTGAGGTCTATGGCTTCAAACAATTAGCGGAGGTGGTGGAGTTTCTCCATCAGCCGGAGTCGTTCACACCCGCCACGATCGACAGTCAGGCGGAATTACAGCAAGGGACGATCGCGGGATTTGACCTGCGGGATGTCAAGGGTCAGGCCCATGCCCGCCGTGCCTTGGAAATTGCCGCAGCCGGAGGGCACAACTTGGTTTTCGTCGGGCCACCGGGAAGCGGGAAGACCATGCTGGCAAGGCGTTTACCGGGAATTTTACCCAGGATGACCTTTGAGGAAGCTCTGGAAGTGACCCAGATTCACTCCGTGGCGGGACTGTTGAAATCCAAAGGATCCCTGATCTGCCAGCGACCCTTTCGCAGCCCCCACCATTCCGCCTCCGGCCCTTCCCTAGTAGGGGGTGGCAGTTTTCCCAGGCCGGGAGAAATTTCTTTGTCCCATCGAGGTATTTTATTCCTTGACGAATTAACCGAATTTAAGCGGGATGTTTTGGAATTTCTGCGGCAGCCGTTGGAAGATGGGCATGTGACGATTTCGCGCACGCGGCAGTCGGTCTCCTTTCCGGCGAAGTTCACGTTGGTGGCGAGTACCAATCCCTGTCCCTGTGGCTACTTCGGCGATCCGGTGCAGGCTTGTACCTGCTCCCCCAATGTGCGGGAAAGGTATTGGGCGAAGTTGTCGGGGCCGTTGATGGATCGGATTGATTTGCAGGTGCGGGTGAATCGCCTCAAGCCCGAGGAGATTATCCACGAAACCACCGGGGAAGATTCGGCGACGGTCTTGGCGCGGGTGCAAGTGGCACGCACTGCGGCTCAGGAACGTTTTGCGGGGACTCCCCTACGCTGTAATGCGGAGATGCAAAGTCAGCATTTGCGTCAGTGGTGTCAGCTGGATGACAGTACGCGCGGGTTACTGGAAGGGGCAATTAAAAAGTTGGGTCTGTCGGTGCGGGGCAGCGATCGCATCCTGAAGGTAGCCCGCACGATCGCCGATCTGGCCGGAGCAGATCGCCTGCAAGCCCAACATGTGGCAGAAGCGATTCAGTACCGCACGATCGATCGAATGCAGTAGCCGTCGGATGCAGTAGCCATCTCCGGTCGCCACGATCGATCTCCAGTCGCAGCTTGGGCAAACCGAATCCTGGCCAGACTGATTACTCACGGATTGACCATAGTTGCAGCCGATTCTTGTCCATCTGATAGCCCGTTACCAGTAAGCGATCGCGGAACGGGAGGATCCGGGGACTGGGACGACCGGCGATGGCGGGTGCTAAATCCAAAATTGCTTCTGTGCCGCGATCGCTGCCGTCTGTGCGCCAGAGTTGAGTTTTGTCTGCGGTGTGGGCGATGAAATACAGCCGATCGCGAAAGGCCGTTAATCGGCTGGGGTCGGATGAGTTGGCAACCTGAGTGGGCGGTGGACAATTCCCCCGTTGGCCCAAGGGCGGTGGCGCACAGGGCGCAGCTAGTAAGGTTTTCCCCGGAGCCAGATCCTTGATTTGCCGGGTTCCCTTCACAGTGCCATCGCTGATCCAAGGTTCGACTCCATCGGGGCCAGCCGCACTGAAGAACACCCGATCGCCCACCGCAGTGAGGTGGTTAATGTTCCATAAATCTTGGCCCGTTAGTCGCACTGTGCCGGATTCCGTACCATCGCTCACCCAAAGATAAGCTTTGCCATCCCCCGCGATCGTGCTAAAAAACAGACGATTCTTGACAACCCCAAAATTGCGTTCTGCCCGAAAGCTAGGCCGATTCGTCAAACGTTTCACCCGACGAGTTTGGTTGGGCTGACCTTCTGTGACCCAAAGTTCTTCCCCTTGGGGGCCATTGGCAACCCAGAAAAATTGTTGTTTGATCCCCGTGAGCAATCTTGGGGCAGAATGTCCCGGCCCCGGCAGAACGTCTTTGATCAGTTGGGTGCCTGCGATCGTGCCATCGCTCGTCCACAGTTCCCAACCCTGCTGGGGGGTTTCCGCTTGGAAGTAAATGCGATTTTGCCAAACGGTGAAGGGTTCTGCGGCAGGATTCAGTGATTTCAGGGCGATCGTGCCTTTAGAAGTGCCGTCTGTGCGCCAGAGTTGCTGGGTTCCCTGGGCGTTCGCTGCTGCGAAGAAAGTCTGGGCACCCGCCACGGTAAAGAGTTGGGGAGGAAACCCAACGGCGCTACTCGGAAAGCGGTAAAAGCGTTGCGGAGTGGGTTGTTGGGCGGTACTTTGCCACAGTTCTGCGCCTTGGTTGGTGGCGATCGCAAAGAGCAGGCGAGGGGAGGGTTGGCTCACTGCCAGAATGGTGTTCGGCGGTTGGATGCGTTTGAGGGTGGAATTGAGGGCGGCGATCGGTTGCGTTGTTTGCCCATTGCTCTGCCACCAGGGTTGCGCAGAATCATCAACTTGGAACCAAACGCTAGACCCCATTGGCCAGAAGGCGATCGGATTGCCCGATCGGGGGCCTTGAGTGGTGCGACCGGGTAAAGTGTCCTTTAGCAATCGCGTTCCCGTTGGAGTTCCATCACTTGTCCAGGGTTCCCGTCCGCTGCGGCCATCATCGGCGGTAAACCAGAGTCGCTGATCCTGCACGATCGCGGGGTCGAGTAAATCCACAAAACGATCCGCAGGAAATTCTTTGAGAAGCTGGGGTGGGGGCGAACTGGCTGCGCTGGCATTGGGTAAAGCCAACGGGCATAGGCAACTCACGCTCAGGATTAAGGAGTACAGGGGGCGGGGAGGTGTCATAGGAAGTGGGAAAGCGTCTTAGGAAACTGTCAGGAGCGAACCTGTCTAGCTGTTCACTTTGATGATGAGTCAGGTGAGACCCATCTACCCCTCAGTTACAGGATTTGATACGAGAGATGGAGAACAATCCAATCATTTGAGGCACAGAACTGATGAGGCATAGAACTGATGAAACCCTACCGTCTCTGCATTGTTGTTTTATATTTGTTTAGGGCAGTTGGCTGAAGAGTTAGTCTGCATCATAATCCGTTGTAACGCCTAATCCTTCGGTATAGCTGCCACTCCAGAAAGCTAGGCCATTATCTTGTACAGTAATCAATCCTGCGGCTTTAGATTTTTTGTATTTACAGCTGTAAAGACCTACGCAATGTTGCTGCAATATTTTGTAATTACAAGCTGCAACAGCCCGATCGTACTCAGCAATCACGGCTGAATTTTGTGACCATAATCGAGGATCGACTAATACAGCTTGTGTGGGTGTAATCATTTGCCATTTTTCGGAGACTGTACGCCAGTTGAGATGCCCCAAATTGTGCAGGTAGTTATAATCCAATTTCGCATTGTCTGATAGCCAGCGGCTATATTGTTCTAAGACTGTGGATGAGTGCAAATCAGTGCCCAGTGCAAGCGCACGGCTGGTGGCGACACAACGCGCCTCTGCTCCGGGTGGGGGGGTGTATTTTTGGGCAGTGCGAAAGACCGTAACGGTTGCTGTATCTTGACTGCCTTCCCGATTGATTCGTCCAGCAAATTGTACGATCGAATCAATCCCAGTGTTCTCTCGATAACCTTGGTCACAATCTAACTGTACACCCGTTTCGATCGCTGATGTGGCGCAGACAATGACCTTTTGCCGGTTAGTAACCGTTGCCTTGATTTGTTGCAATACAACGCGGCGATGGGCAGGGGGCATATCGGCGGCATAGCGGTAAATGGTATAACCCTCTAACTGCTGCATTACCTGATAACAGTCAGTACAGGCTGCAACGGTATTCGTCACAATCAATGTACTCGTTTTGCCCGATCGCTTAATTTCATCAGCCATGGCATCCCATTCCCAAGGCTGAGTGCGGAACTCGTAGTTGACTCGGTGCAATTCTGGAGCACTAAAGTAGTAATCGTGATCTGACAAGCACTCCATTGGAGCGATCTTTAATTTGGTGTAATCTGGCATGGTGGCAGTCGATAACACTATTGACACGCCATGGTCTTGGACTAACTGATTCAGTAACGCAATACAGGTTTCGACCAATTCGTTCGGTATCCCTTGGACTTCATCGATCACAATTACAGCATCTTTTAAGGCTGGCATTCGTTGTGCTGCGCTACCTGTATGGTTAAGTAATACATTAAACAGTTGTACTAACGTTGTCGCAATTATTGGAGCATCCCACCATTGTCTAGCTGTGATAATCCGCTTGCTCTCCGTGGTATCGGTATCTATCAAGGTTGACCAATGACCAATCACATTTTGATTGCCTAATACTTCAGAATATTGATCGTAGGACTGCTCTAAAATTGCAGTCCAGGGGACACAATAAATAACTCGTTTTTTGCTGTATAGTGCTGCATGGTCTAGTGCCATCTGCATAACTGACCATGTTTTGCTAATTCCGCACGGCCCTCGCACGGATAGCCAACCGGGGTGGTGTTTTGCGCCTTCTCGACAGGCTTGATAAAATTCCCAGCGTTTCAAATTCAACCCACGATCGGGCTTGGGATATTTATTTTGATACCAATCATTTAAGCGTTTCGCTAGTGCTGAGATACTGTCATACTGTGGTGACTGCCATTGTGCGGCATCTTGGCGATCGGACAGGATTAATGCACCATACATCATCCGTAATCGCTGCGCGCGTTGGAGGGGTGTGCAGTTGAGCCATTGTCCCAAGGTACCTAAGTCTGCCTGCTGTAACTGCTGTTTTAAGGTTTGGGTATATGCCTGATCAATCATCCATTGGTGGTCATCTAATTCGGTTTTCAGTTTCTCTTTGTGTTCACTAACGTCTGGCAATCCAGTGTGATGGGATGCTATGAGTATGGCTAAAGTTTCTGCCTTAGGCTGATGGCGTAATAATAGTAAACCGCCTTCTAGTGCATGGTGTGGCAGACGACCTATGATTTCCCCGTTATTGATGCGCTGCATTCCCTCGACCCATGTAGGACGATATTTACCGTAATCATGCAGCAAGCCCAATAATGCTCCCCACTTAGGTAATGGGGAGTATTTTGACATGCGATCGGAGACTCCAAGGCTGTGTGCTAGTAATGTTTGTCCGGGTCTTGCTAATGCTGTCATCTTGACAAATACTCCACTCATTTTGTCTATTGGCTTACGACATTCATCAGCCCCGAAGGGCCAATGTCACCTACTTGCTGCTGAAGTCCTTCGTTGGTGCCACCCGTCTTACAACCCTCATCAGCCCCGAAGGGCCAATGTCACCAATACCCGCTGGCTTCTTCCACTTTGCTCAGTGGCTTACAACCCTCATCAGCCCCGAAGGGCCAATGTCACGCTTCGCTGAGCCTTCCTGAGTTAATATCCTCAGCCTTACAACCCTCATCAGCCCCGAAGGGCCAATGTCACGGCAGTAAGATCGACGCCAGTGATGTCCCTAAACTTACAACCCTCATCAGCCCCGAAGGGCCAATGTCACCAATCTCCAACGGCCCTGATACCACCACAGTATTCTTACAACCCTCATCAGCCCCGAAGGGGCAATGTCACGAAGATCCATCACCTGGAATCAATCACGAAGATTGTGATTACTTACAACCCTCATCAGCCCCGAAGGGCCAATGTCACGTCATCATTGCATCAAAATAGTGGCATCCTAGTTATCTTACAACCCTCATCAGCCCCGAAGGGCCAATGTCACGATACCTTCGAGCCGCATCCGTCGACGATGCTTCAAACTTACAACCCTCATCAGCCCCGAAGGGCCAATGTCACCATATTGTGCAGTCTCCAGTGTCATACGAAGAAGAGGCTTACAACCCTCAT
>MUGG01000189.1 GCA_002148405.1 Alkalinema sp. CACIAM 70d
CTTAACAATGTCAATCCCGAATTAAATCGCCGTAAACTACGATCGAATGAGCATGGGTATATTCGAGAATGGCAGGCCATTCGGAAAGTGGTTGAGCAAGGGTTACGCTACGAAAAATCTCACCCAAATGATGCCTGTGGGATGCCCGATTGGTACTATCCCAATAAGGATGAAGCCTTGAAAGAACGGCTTGCCGATGCCATTTTTTATAGCCGCTATCCAGAGCGACAGGGTGAACCCATTGATCCGAGTGATCGGGCAGCTGTGCAGGAATGGCTTAAGCTCAAACGGGCCATGAATGTGGCCTATTGCTAACCCTGGGTGGTACCAGCTCATCGTTCGTATCGCGCTGCTAGACTGGATTCCGACGTTGCATGGAGCCACAGACCGTTGTACGTTATTGTGAGAAAGCTGTAAATTAACAGTTGGTATCTGTTCAGGTTAGCGTCCCATGCCGAAGTATGTCTTGTTTGGATCCTATTGCGAAAATGTGGTGGAGCGCCGCGCCCCATACCGGGAAGCCCATTTAGCGGGACTCAACCAACAAAAGGAATCCGGTGTGTTGATCACCCTCGGCCCCACCCAGGACTTAACCCAAGTATTCGGCATTTACGACGCCCCCGATGAGGCCACCGTGCGCCAACTGGTGGAGTCCGACCCCTACTGGCAAAACGGCATTTGGACGGCCTATGAAGTCAAAGAATGGATTCAAGCGATCGGGTAATTGCTCGCAACGATCGACCTAAAAAACGATCGAGCTCAAAAATGACAAAAACCTGACTCTCTGCCCTTGGCTCTCTACAGGACAGTCGAGGCTGGGGAGTTGCGTTCTTGAATTAGGTTTCTTTCTGGCGCAATGTTTGGAGTACTTGGGGGGTAAAGGGATTTTGACCTGCTTTGAGGCTGTCAATCCAAGCTTGCCGTTTGATTTTACGATCGTCTTCCTCCGTCCAGTCTACAAAGGCTTGAAAATCCTCGATCGCGCCTGCAACATCCCCGGTTAAAGCCCGAGCCAACCCACGATTTTGCCGATAATCGCCATTGCTGGGAAACGCATTCACCGATTTTTCGCAGGCATTCATCACCTGATCCGCATAGCCCATTAAGCTACCTGTCCAGCAGAGATAGGCCCAGGAATCACGAATTCTGATAATGGGAGGATTGAGCGCTTCAGCTTGCTGAATCAGTTCGATCGCAGGAAGAATATTATTTCCCCGTATTTGTCTAAACGCTTGGTCGGTTAGACCGATCGCGTAGAATAGCCGAACTTCTTCTGCGGGCACATAGGGTAAATCTGGATTGAGTTTCACAGCGGATTGAAATTTTTCTAAAGCGGGTTTGACTTGCCCCTGTTGAGCTAGGGTTTGCGCTTCATCGACAAGTCGCGAGGCTTGGGCTTGCTGGAGTAACCGTTGGGCTTCTTGGGCAGGATTTAGAGATAACTCTGGATTGAGTTGTACCGCTTTTTGTAAGTGCTCGATCGCCACTTCCAGGTGCTCCTCCGAGGCGGCAGTTTGAGCTTCTGTAATGAGACGCTCCGCTTGACCTTGGTTGGCGAAGCGTTGAGCTTCTCGATCGGGATCAAGTTGCAACTGGGGGTCGAGTTGTCGGGCTTTGCGAAAAAGTTGCACGGCGGCTGAAATATTGCCCTCGAATGCCATCCCTTGACCCGCCGCAATCAACGCCTGGGGCTGGGTTTGACAGGCTTCAAGTTCCAGGAACTGTTTGGGATGGGAAATGAGATAATCCTGCAAAAGTGTGCAGCCCTTGGCAATCAACGCTTTTGAATCCGTTAAATCAGCAATATTCCATAAGTAGGCTGCGTTCTCTACAACGAAGCTCAGCATTTTGTTATCTGGACTAAAAGCGATTGACAATAAGTTTCCTTCAACTTTTAGGGTTGTTAATAGCGTCCCATCCTGCTTCCAGAGTTTGACCGTGTTGTCCCTAGCGATCGTGGCAACTTGATTGCCATCAGAACTAAAAGCGACACGAACAATAAACGATGTATGTCCTTTGAGAGTGCTAATTAATTTGCCGTTTCGATTCCAAAGTTTAGCAACCTTATCATAGCTAGTCGTCACGATCGTCTCACCGTTAGGACTAAATCCTACATTGATAATCTCACTGGAATTTTGTAACTTTGTGATCAATGTGCCATCCTGTTTCCACAGTTTGGCTTCATTGCCTCGAATCGATACAACTTCCTGTAACGTGGGGCTGATGCGACTGACAGTCCACTCGATCGGGCCTTGGAAGGTTTTCAATTTTGTTCCCTCCAAGTTCCACAGAATGAGCTTCTGATCGTGTCGGCTGAGCGAGGCGAGGGTTTGACCATCAAGACTAAATCTCAAATCATCCGTAGGAGAGGGTAACTGGGGAAAGGCACGAACCAAGCTACCATCTGTACGCCATAACGTAATAATGTTTTGGGCACTCAATAGCGCGTAGAACTGTCCCGTTGGGCTAAAGCTATTGTCGTTATACTCCTGATTAACAGGTATGGTTTTAATCAAGGTTCCATCCGGTTTCCAACGCGTAATTGCGCCTTGCTCAAACAGAAAGATATCACCTGCCGCACCAAACCGAATGTTACTTAGCAGGGATGAACTTCCTGAAAGAGCGGTTAGCAAAGGAGAACGGAGTCGCCAGAGGCGGGCTGTCCCGTCAGAACTGGTTGAAGTCAGTGTTTGACTATCGGGACTGAAATTGACGTTCGTGATTGCATCGCTATGGCCTCGTAGCGTTTGCAAAAAAGTACCATCTGCTTTCCATAACTTAACCGTCTTGTCTTCACCGCCAGACGCCAGCATTTGACTATCAGGACTGAAGTTAACGGTGTAAACCTCTTTACTATGTCCGGTCAGGGTTTTAATTAGCGTTCCGTCTAATTTCCAGAGTTTAATGGTTTTATCTGCACTGCCGGATGCCAGTGTTTTTCCATCGGGGCTAAAGCTAACTGACCCGATCTCTTTGCGATGGCCTTGGAATGTTTTGAGCAATGTGCCATCGATTTTCCAGAGCTTGAGGGTTCTATCACTACTGGCAGTTGTTAAAGACTGACCATCTGGGCTGAAGCGCACTTGATTAACCTGATCGTAATGCCCCACTAAGGTGTGGAGTAGCTTGCCCTCACGGTTCCAGAGTTTGACTGTGTTATCGGAACTGGAACTGGCCAGGGTCTGACCATCGGGACTAAACACGACACAGGTGACTCCACCTTGGTGGCCTTTCAAGGTGCGTAGCAATTTGCCAGTTCGATCCCACAGCTTGATGGTATTGCCCGTATCGCCCGTTGCGATCGTTTGGCCATCGGGACTGAAGACAACGCTCCACACATAGCTGCGGCTGTTTTGCAAGGTTTTGAGCAACGTGCCATCCCGCCGCCACAGTTTGATGGTGCGATCGTCGCTGGCAGTCGCGATCGTTTGACCATCGGGGCTAAAACTAGCCTGCCGCACATAATCACGATGTCCTTCGAGGCGATTTTGTTCCCTGACGGCGTACACCGCTTTTTGCAAGCTGCGAATTGCCTGTTCTTGGATCGCAGGCTTGACGGAACTGACCTGTTGCAGTTTCTGGCCCAATTTAATCGCAGCAATTAAGGCTTCAATCTCTTGATCGGAGGCCAGATAGGCGTCCACCGAAGTGCTCAGAGCGAGGATTTGACCCGTCTCGGCTTCCAATTGCCGCTGGGTGGCTTGCTGATATTGGGTGAAGGCCACCAAAGCCAGCCCGATCGCTCCCATAAAGCCGATCGTCGATACCATGCGGGCTTGGCGTTGCCGTTTAATTTCCGCCCGTCCACTGGCGACAATGTACTGCGTTTGCAGGCGGGTGGGTTTCGGCTCCCGTTCAAGTCCCTGACTGAGCCAGCGATCGGCTGCTTTGAGGTCATTGCCCCGCAATAAAAAGCTATCATCCTGCCGAGTCTGCTCCCATTCAATGGCTCGGACTAATAACCGAGTGTGGGCACGCACATAGTCCAAATCCGTAGCAATCACCGTAAGCAAATCTTGAAAGGCGCGATCGAAATCATCACTGTCTCGACAGAAGAGCCAATTATGTTTTTGCAACATGGGATGCACTTGCTGCATATCAAACCCATCCCGCCACACCAAAGGCACCAGCCGCTTATGGTTCTGCACCGCATGGTCAATTTCTTGGCCGCAGACCTTTGAAGTGACGGAATCCGGACTGATGACAAACACAAACGTATCAGCCGCTTCAATGCCGCGTTCAATTTCCCGCCACCAATCAGCAGCTAGAGGAATATCTTCCCAGTCAACCCAAGTATTGCGATCGTGTTGAATGAGAGCATTGTGCAGAGCCTTGACGAACTCCTTATCCTTGCGGGAGTAGGAGATAAACACATCTGCCATACCAATTTCCTCAGGGGCAAGAGGATTCTGTTGTATTCACCAGCATAGATTGTTTTTCCGGAGAAGCTTTTCGTCGCAAAATAGCTTGTCACACAACGAATCACACGCATAAACTTCAGGCTTGTAGAGATCGGCACGGTTTTAAACAACTTCCGCTAGAGCGGTAGGATTGGAAGGATTACATTCAACCCCAACTTTTATCCCAACTTCGAGTCTAACTTCGAGTCCAACTTCGATCGCCCGTTCTATTCCACCGATAAGTCAGATCCGATGAGTCAGATCCAGCGCATTGTTATCACCCCTGATCAACTCCAGCCACCGACCCTCCACCTCACCCCAGACCAAACCCACTACCTCACCCGTGTTCTGCGGCTGCAACCCAGCGATCGCTTTATTGCCATGACGGGAGGGGGGGAAAATTGGCTCGTGCAACTGGAGCAACGGGATGGGGCAACGCTGCTGGAACCGTTGGATGTGCGATCGGAGTTGCCCATTGCCGTCACCCTCGCCCTGGCCTTACCCAAGGGCAACGCCTTCGATGATGTGGTGCGCCAAGTCACAGAGCTGGGGGTTAACCGCATTCTGCCAATTCTGAGCGATCGCACCCTGCTGCAACCCAGTGCCAATAAACTCGATCGCTGGCGCAAAATTGCCCAGGAAGCCGCTGAACAATCGGAACGGACGATCGTGCCGACGATCGCTGATCCAGTCTCCTGGAAGCAGCATTTACAGGCAGTTCAGACAGAACCTCAGGGTCTCCATTGCCTCTGCTGGGGCCGGGGTGACTCGCCGCACCTGATGCCCCTTTTACAGACTGGATCCAATACTCAACTACCCACTGAACTCGTCATCGCGATCGGGCCAGAGGGGGGATGGACAGAAGGAGAAGTTAACCAAGGCGTCCAAGCCGGTTATCAAACGGTTTCGTTGGGGCCGCGTATTCTGCGAGCGGTGACGGCTCCCGTGGTGGCCATGGCAATTGTTGCAGCCATTTTTGAGAAATAATGCACAATTAAAGGCAAGAGTCAATTCTAGGGTAATGCTGGGAGCAGTCATCTTTTATGTCTACTAATCCCCAAATTCTCCTCGATCAAGTAGCCCAAGCCTTTGAGCAACAGGATTATCGTACTGCCACCCAGATCCTGAAACAACTCTGGCAAGCCCATCCCGAAAATCCTTGGGTGCAGCTTTACCGCGCACGCTTATACGAAGTCGGGGGCAATTTGGAAGCGGCGACCCAGGTTTATCGGCAACTCTTGCAAAACATCACGATTCCCAAACTCATTACCCAGGCGAGGCAAGGGTTACAGCGGGTTGAAGATCTCGAAAAAGCCCAACGGCAAACCGCGATCGCTCAAGTGACGGCAGCCCCAGACCAAGCGGAACCAGGCATTTTGGTGTTAGAAGCGATTGAACTGGAACAACGTCAAGAAGCCGCGAAAACCCTCAGTCGCATCATTGGCATTGATGTTTACACGGCGCGGGTGCACATTCCCAACCGGGGCTGGCGCATCTATCGCATGGGGCCGATCGGTGAAATGGCGTTTTATGGCAAACAATTACAGGAAAATGGCTTACCGGCCTTTTGGGTTCCGGTGAGTTCTCTGGAAAAATTGCAAGTCTTCCAAGTTCACTACCTCCAGGATTATGAACCCCAAGCGGTGGTGATTTGCCAGAATAGCGAAGGTCAGGTTGGCAACCTCACCTTTAACTGGTCAGAAGTGAGTCAACTGGTGGAGGGCCATTTGCCGATTTTTGAGCAAGTGTTGGAAACAGATATTTTGCGTAAAGGCAGCGAACGACAACGCAAATCCGAAACCCAAGATTTTGTTTTAGTTTGTGATCTCCATTTACCGCAGCGCAATTGTGTTTTGCGTTTCTGCGATCGTACCTACGACTTCCACCAAGGCATTGACTTTACCCCCAATCATAGCGATGTGCAAACGACTCTCCGCATTCACTGGAATACGTTGTTGAATTTTCTCAAACAGCAAGTATCCGACAAACCTGTCTATCACGATTTCTCCCCCTTTGCCGAAACCGCGATCGAATTTCCCCATCTGCTCAAGCAGTTAGATCCCAAGTTTTACCTAATGGGTCAAGATGATAGCCCTTGGAATCCTGCCTTCCACATCTACAGCAGCCTAGCATTCTTTCGGAACCGCCGCTAGCGCCTCTTGAACCACTTCAATCCCAGCGCCTGGAATGCAGGATTTTTCCGTTAAGATGCGCTTCCAGCTCCGGCTTCCCGGCTGACCATTAAACAAGAGCAGCATGTGACGGGTTATGGAATTGAGCTTGCGTCCACTTGCTGTCCAGTGATCGATATAGGGTAGCATTGCCTCAACCACTTCCTGGCGTGTTAGGGGAGGCGTTGTCTCACCCCAAAAATCTGCATCTGCGGTTGCGAATAGGTAGGGATTATCGTAAGCAGCCCGTCCAATCATGACGGCATCCACATGTTTAAGTTGGTCTTTAGTGGCTTCCAGGGTTGTAATTCCGCCATTGATTTCGATCGTCAGGTCTGGAAATTCCCGTTTCAAGCGGTAGACATCCTCATAGCGCAGGGGCGGAATATCGCGATTTTCCTTGGGGCTGAGTCCCTTGAGCCATGCCTTTCTTGCGTGCACGGTAAAGCGTGTACATCCTGCCGCTGCCACAGTTTTCACGAAATTCACCATGTCTTCGTAGCTATCCCGATCGTCTACACCAATGCGATGTTTAACGGTCACTGGAATTTTCGTTGCAGCCATCATCGCCGCCACACAATCCGCGACCTGCTCCGGTTGCAACATCAAGCAAGCCCCAAAATTGCCATCCTGCACCCGACTACTAGGACAGCCCACATTGAGGTTAATTTCGTCATAGCCCCAGTCTTCTGCCAATTGCGCGCATTTTGCCAAATCCGCTGGCCGATCGCCCCCCACTTGCAGCGCGATCGGATGTTCCTCCGGGGCATAGCCCAACAAGCGATCTAAATCCCCATGCAAAATCGCCTGACTCGTAACCATTTCCGTATACAGCAATGTGTGTCGAGTTATCAGCCGCATGAAGTACCGAAAATGCCGATCTGTGCGATCCATCATGGGCGCAACACTCAATGGATAGGGAAATCGGTCTGCCCTCAAAGTCATCATGGCAAAAAGTTGGGGTCGGGAATTACAGTAGCTTTAAAATAAGAAATGGTTAAACAACATAATTAAGCAATACAAAATTGACTCATAACAAGAAAGAAGTTAGTCAACTGAAAAGTAACAAATTATTCTCAATGGGATAATGGCCTTCTATATAGCAGTCTATCTATACTGACGACCTGTATGAACGATCAAGGTCAACGATCGAGGCTAATTATCTTTCCGTTTAGAGAGATATTTTGCTAAGAAGGGTGCAATTCCCTCAAACAGTTGCTCTGGATATTCTTCATGCAATCCCAGGGAACCGGGCATCCGTAAAATCTGCACCCCGCCAAAATGGGCTACGACCTCCGCTTCGGCACGGGATTTAGGTGGCATATTTTCCCCAATTACGAGTAGCACCGGAATCCGCCGACCTTGAAAATAGGCTAGCCAATCTTGGCTCGATCGCACTGGATCGAGGGCACCCGTCACAAAGGCCGCTGAAGCAAATCGTGCTCCCTTCACTTGTGTGATTTTAAATTTCTCTTGCAGTACCGCAGGGGTAATCCCGGCGCGATCGGCATACACATGTCGCCCCATCATAAAATTCAGGAAAAACTTAGTAGTATTCAAACGATAGAGCAGTTGCCCAAGAATAGGCAGATTAATCAACCCTTGCAACAATTTAAACCAAGCCCGCTTAGTTTCACCCATCATCGTTGGTAATGGGCCGCGCCACGTTGGAGCCGCCAGCACCACCCAAGACCAGGGATTTGGTTCCATGCGGGCCAATTCCATAACGTACCCAGCGGCATGACCAGCGGCAATCACCACGATCGGTTCCTGGAAGGTTTCCTGCACAAAGTTCCGCAATAGAGCCTGATACAGTTTGGGAGTGTACTTCACCTTGGGTCGATCGCTGGATCCAAAGCCAACCCAATCGAATAGGTACACCTGATATTTTTCTGCCAGAAGTTCTCCCAACCGCCGCATTTCATCACGATGGGAAATGGTGCTCAAAGCGGGTAACAGCAAAATGGGAGAGCCTTGGCCAAACACCTCATAGTTCACCCCGATCGTTTGCTTTTCCCAACGCCAATAGTAAATTCGTAGATCCCCCAAAGGCTGGCTAGCAGTTTCTTGAACTGGTAATTCTTGGCCGGGTAATTCTCGGGTTTGTAATTCCTGGATTGGGGTTTTCTGAACTGAGGCGTCCTGAGGTTGTAATGCTTGCTCCGGAGGAGAACTCATCGGAGCAGAAACAATCCCATCCGGTGCAGGCTCAATGACAGAGGATTGATCTGAGGATTTTGCTAAGGGCTGCTCTGGGACTGGTTGTGGTTGGTCGGTCGCAGATTGTTCAAGGTTCATACTGTCTATTCCAGACTCATTCGGGGACGCTTGACCGATCGGGTGTGTCTGTTGCTCACCTTCTTTTGACTTCTCAACCTCTGCCACCTCAGCCTGCTCAGCCTCTGCGAATGATTCCCCGTCCCAACTTGTATCCTTCGTCGTCATTCCCATTCCCCCCTGATTTGCCTGCTAAACGCTCTGCCCTTCATGTTTCCGCACTTAATTTTGCAGAGCGATCGCCTTCTGTTGCATTAACTTGAAAATGTTGTAAAACCCATTCGCCCGAGAGGGCGTCAGGCTGACATCTAGCCCAGTGTCTTGAATAAAATCTGGGGTCAAATTGGCAACTTCCTGGGGAGAGAGGCCATTCAGACCTTCCAAAAGCAGTCCCACCAGACCTTTGACCAGTTGGGCATCGGAGTCCCCCGCAAATTGCACCTTGCCATCCACTAAAGAAGCCGTCACGTATACCTGAGAGACGCAGCCCTGCACTTTGTTATCAGCGGTTTTGTCCGCTTCAGGAAACGGGGGAACTTTCTTGGCGTAGAAAATTAATTGCTCATATTTGCGTTTCGGATCAGTCACTCTCTGGAAACGCTGCACAATTTTAGCGAGGGTCTCAGGTAGGGGCATAGTGGGCTTACTCATAATCGGTGGAGAACTGGTCGGCTGGAGAACTGATCAATTTGCGAACTTCAGGGAGAAAATTCGGAAGACAAAGAAAATCTATCGAAAGTACTGATCTCGCGATTGAGCCGCCCCCCATTATAAAACGTCATAAAACGGTTCTAGGAAAGGTGATGAGATTCAGGGACAGTTGACTAACCGGAGGAATTGACAAAAATCTTATTGAGAATTATTAGTATTAATAACCAAGATTCCTGTAGAAGTGTGAAAAAAAGCTGCTTAGACTCGTGGTTTGATCCCGATTCCACAAAAGTGCAACATTTAATTCAAAATTTCTAGCAAAAATTTCTAGCAAATAACGTTTGTATATGCCTCTCGGTTCCCGGAAAAATCTCCGTTAAGGCACATCCAAAATGCGAATGAAAATGTTAAGCTGCGTAAAGGATTTGCCATGAACTTATGTAGAATGCCGATGTTTGCTGAATTTAGATGTTGCTGAATTCAACAAGTTGGCAGCTCTGACCTCGGCACTCTCTCCCCGGCGTGAATGAACGGCTCATGACCCAAGTTGACCAAAGTCTTTCAGTTGATAGCGGCAATTCCCAAGCCAGCGCAGTCCACAGTACCGCAGCAGATGTTTCGCGGCAGGATGCCGTTTTGGATGTCCAGACAGCCATCCTGAAGCGGCGATCGATTAAATCTTTTGAATCTACCCCGATCGCGCCAGAAATCCTTCGCCGACTGGTGGAATTAACGGTTGCGGCTCCCAGTAGTTACAACCTCCAAGACTGGCGAATCATCATTATTCAGGATGACATCCAAAAGCAAGCCCTTTCAGATGCAGCCTACGGACAACAGCAAGTATTACAAGCTCCGGCAACTTTTGTGTTTGCTGCGGATCCCAATGCTTGGAAGCAAGATTTGACCCCCATCTATCAACAAGGGATTGCCACTGGGGCTTGGACAGCGGAAACCGTGGAGTATTTCAAGCTGGCAATTCCCCGCTTCCAGATGGGATTGGGTGACAAAGGCCGGGAGTATGCCATTAAGGATGCCATGATTGCGGCAACTCATTTGGTGCTGGCTGCGGAAGGGTTAGGGCTATCCACCTGTTTCATGAATGGCTGGGAAGAGGACAAAATTAAGGCAGCGATCGGTGCTGAGAATGATCCCGATCTCGCGATCGCAGTGATTATTCCGGTCGGCTATGCATCCGAGGTCAGAGGTAACCCAGGGCGGCTTCCCTTTGCCTATAACGTCTTTGTTGATAAATTCGGTAGCTCCTACAAGGGCTGAGCAATATAAAGGCTAAGCAAATTGTGTGAGATATAAGGCTTCATCTGGACTGAACTGATCCACTAACCCTTAAGTCACTTCCTACGCTTTCCCTAAAAATTGATCCACTCCCAAATCGTTTCCAATAAATAATGGGAGACACAGTTGGGCGAGTTCGTCCAAAATCCTGTATCTCCCATCCTATGCGTCAACGGTTTTTTAGCTAGCTCGCTAGCTAGCGATCGCGGGGGGTTACCTCACCGCACCACTAAGAACTGGCAACTTGAGCTGCGAGGGATCAAGCTGCACGGGATTGAGTTTTTCTGCATCCAGTTTCGTGGGATCGAACCGAGCCGGATCGAAACGTTCCTGCATCTGTCGCGATACCCAGCGGGGCCGCCATCGTTCTTCCAGAATGTCGCCGAAAGGTTCAACAAAAATAGTCTCGCCGCACGTGAATACATCCAGGAAACAAGCGTTGTATTCAGGATAAGTGTGAATACTCGCGTGAGATTCTGAAAGCAAGAAGATTATCGAAAGCCCCTCTGGAGTAAACTTATGCTCCAAATGGGAAAGAATCGTAGCCCCGATCACATTAATTGCGTCGGTCATATCTCGCTTGATCATTTCTAGATCATTCAGGTCTGCTTCGCAGCCTGAAAAGTTGAGCAAGAGGTGTCTACCGTAAAAATCGTACTGTTGCATAGAACGAGCCTTTTGCTGCCAACCAGCAGATGGACGACAAATTTAGATGAAATTAACACCCACTTGTTAATCAATAGGGTTTGACGCACAGAATTCTAAATATACATCAAACATCAAGGAATTGTGTGTAGATTTCAGAAGAATTTCCAACTAGCAGATCCCTTTAGTTAATCCTACGGAGATTTACTCTGTGGAATGCTGGCGGAATACCGCACTGAACTAACTCACACAGTGATAACACTCACTCGTGTTAAGAAAGAATGCGACGAGCGGCAGCGATACCAGAAAGAGCAGCTCCTTCTAGAAAGCCTTACCATTCGTAGAATGAGTTAGTGTGCTCTCCTGCAAAGAGGAGATTATGAATGGGCTGACCTTCGAGTTCTGCAAATCGCGTGAGTTGTCCCGAGCGATCGCAGAGATAGGAGCCTTTTGTAAATGGGTTGGACGTCCACTGTTCAAGATGCCCTAAAATATGCCCCCGATCGTCATACCTGACCTGTTATTTTGCGTCGGGATAAATGCGATCGAACTCATCGAGAAAGGGGTATGCTTCCTGTTGTAAGGCTGAGGGATTGAGTTGTGCTCCAAGGTACCCACTGGCTAAATGGACGATTCAGCGATGGTCGCGATCAGGATAATTCAACGATCGGGGCAGTTCAACGATCGGGATAACTACGCGATCGAAGAATCATATTTCAAAGGATTGACCTTGCCAGAGTTTGACTTTTTAGCGTTAATCCCACGGTTCAGATGACTGAGCTGTTTTGCTGATCAGCAAAATCGATCGGCTTCTCAAATCTTTCTTGAAAAAAATCCATCCCGCGATCGAGATGGATTCTGCCTGAAATTAAAGCGTTAGAGCTGATTCGTTCTTGTTTCTGATTAAGCGTTAGTCGGAAATTGACCGAGCGCATTCAGCTAGTTCGTTGCACTGACGATCGTTTTATCGGCAACCACTAATTTAGGCAAGACGATTTGCTGCTGCTTGTAGTCAATAAAGCCGTGGGGCGGAAATCCTAAGGCTTCCACCGCATCGTTTTCTGAAGCATTCCGCAATTTCCAGGCTGTTACATAATCTGCTTGACTTAACTGTTTGACAGAGAATGAACCCGCTTGCTGAGAGGATTGAGCTTCTTGAGCTGCGATTGTATTAAGCGGCAAAAGTTCAATCTGGTCAGTGCTGGCTAACTTTTGGGGCACGACCAGAAAATCTTGGAGGTTGCGCAGGGCATTGAGGACTTGGGTTCGGTTAGAAATGGCGGAATTGTTGGTGGTAGCCAGGGTCTTAGGTTCCTGCGTGGGCGGCATCATCGTCGTTAACGGTGGTTGGCTGGACACCTCACTGATTGTGGAACTCGTAACTGAACGATCGGTCAGGTTGGACGGTTGGAGACTCGTCGTCTGAGTGGCTACCGTCACTGGAGCTGTCTGGGCTCGGGTTGCACCGTTAGAATTGGCTGTGGCGTTTGCTCCGGTTGGGTTGCTCAATCCCGTTTGTCCTAGGGAGTTACTTGAGGTTTTTGTGGGAAAATCTGTGGCTGGAGGAAAGCTAGTGCTAGGCGTTGCTGTAGAATTTTCCGGCGCAGTCGCAGGATTCACTCCAGAACGATTCAGTGAATTCTCGATCGAGGGCACAGTTTCGATTGAAATCGCAGGATTATTGCTAGCCATCGAATTCGGATTTTGCGCGATCGGCCCGTTATTGATTCCCCCAGGATTATTGACAGAATTGGTTGCATTTGTGCCTGTGGAGTTGGAACTGACGATTGTGGCTAGGGATTCCGGTGTGGCTGGAGTTAGAGCAATATTGCCGGGATTGCCCTCACCGATACCGGAAGCCGCAGGAGTTTGAGCCACCGGAGTTCCCGTTCGTCCGCTGCCCGCTGCGGCTTGCATCACCACTTCTGGCGGAGCAACGGAAATAGGACGGAGGGTCACATTTCCGATCGCAGTCTGCGGATTGGCTGCCAGTGCTGAACCCGCCATCCCAGTGGTTCCGATCGGGGTTGGGATAGCTGCAAGGTTGGGAGAAATAGGAGCAACGGAGGTTCTAATGGGCGGCGGCAGCGGGACAGATAATGTTTTTGGTGGAGCCAACAGTTCAGGTTGACTAGGCGCAGGCGTTAGCGTTTTAGAATCCTCTTTGGCCTGAGGCTGCGTGTCGTTTTTGAGGGCTGTAGTGGTCAACGGTCGAGTTGGCTGTTTCATCGCTTCAGCCACCATAAAGCCGGAAACGATCGTTGCTGCTAGAACCCCTGCACCCACCACTCCAGTGGGAAATTTTGAGGTGGAAAAGGTTTGAGGGGCGTAGTCTGCACCGCCTGAAGGGGGCTGTTCTTGGTCAAAGTAGTACTGGAAATAGGTTAGTGAGCCTTCTTGATGGACATCGTAGCGATTTTGGGAAGGCTCAGGAATCTCTGTTGCAGCAACATCCACATAGGGTTTGTCTCCATGGATTGCGTCACTGCCTTGACTGGGCTGAGGGTTGCCAGTCCCGTCATTCTGAGACTCGTCCTGATACGCATCATAGTCATGCAGGGTGGCATCGATCGGAATCAATGCCGCCGCCTCGGCAGGGGCCATCTCTTCCTGCGCATCAGAAGTGGCTTGTGTTGCTAGAAATTCTGTGCTGGGAGATTCTGCGCCTGGGGTTTCCTCTGGCGAAACGGCTGCTTCAGGGGCGATCGGAGCGTTGGAGGGGATCAAGGGTTCTGTTGCCTTGGAGAAGACATCCAGATTAAGGTTGTGGATCATGGGTGATTACTCCTGATGGATGAAGGCCGGGATACAACCAGGGAATGAATAGCCAAGGCCAGCATGCTAAGTCCGATCGCTGAGGCTGATAGCCACGATCGGGCTCCTTCCATTAAGCAAGCAATCCTAGGCAATATCAGGACACTTTGCTCGGTTTCTTGACAAAAGTGAGGTACTGTCGTCAGGAAAATCACTTAACCCTTTGATGGAAGTTTGATAAACCATCCGGAGTCCTACGGGAAGCTCAGTAATGACTGATTAGTACTGATTAATAATGACTGAGGTGCCAACCTGTTGACCCATGTCAATACTCCTAAATCCCCTCAATCGATCAAGTCCCGATCGACTCGATTTTGCTCAGTTGCTAGATAGTTTGTGGTAAGAGTCCCGTAGTGAAGGAAGTTTTTCTACCCTCTCCGATCGGAACATTTTTTGGAAAGTAGGGTTCAGAAGCCCTAGTTTTGTCAGTCCACTCACTTGAATCCACTCAACCTTAATCCACTCAACTTTAATCCACTCACGGTTTGACATTGAACGGAATTTAGTCCTTATTCAGTCCGTCTCTGTCTTCAGCCCATGTCCCACAGACTCATCGCTTGATCAAGGTCTTGATTAAACCTCTTCTATCAATATCTTCTCTGAACGTTGCTTTTGGTAGATGTTTTGTTTAAATCTTTTATTCATTGAACTTTCATCTACCGTTGAAGTCATCTTACTGCAAGCAAACACTCAGTTTTTAGATCCTGTTCGGTTATGCATTACAGTAGTTTATCCCAACCTTTGTCCTCTGTCCTAGACATTCGCGTTCGATCGACCGCATTAGCCTTAACTAGCGTTCTCAGTATAACGACTTCCGGTCTGATGCTGGTTTTGCCTGCCCAAGCCAGTACAAGTGCTGGTTGGACAAAGCCACCCTCAACAGTAACACCCGCCTCCCTGGGGATTTCAGAAGATGATGGCTATCTTCTCGGCCCCGGCGATCGTGTTCGCATTGACTTTTTTAATGTTCCGGAATTTAGCGGAGAATATCCCGTCCTGCCCAATGGCAGTGTCAACTTACCTCAAGTGGGCGCAGTGGTTGTGCAGGGCAGAACGCTGAAACAGGCATCCAATCTGATTGCTGTCCGGTTTCAGTCCATCCTGACCCGATCGGTCGTCACGATGGGATTGGTGGCAGCAAGACCCATTTCCGTCGCGATCGCAGGGGAAGTGAATCGCCCCGGTTCCTACACCGTTGGCGCAACAGACGGAGTACCCAACCTGACCCGCATGATTCAACTAGCGGAAGGCTCCACCCAAGCAGCGGATCTTCAGCGGGTGCAAATTCGTCGCCGTCTGCCGATGAATCCAGGGTATGACCAATTAATTACCGTTAATTTGTGGCAACTGCTCGAAGCCGGGGAATCTCGCCAAGATTTACGATTACGGGATGGCGATAGCATTATCATTCCAACGGCATCTAGCATTGATTTAGCCAAGTCCAGACAATTGTCTGCGGCCAATTTTGCAACCCGGAGCAGTCGTCCCCTCAAGATTGCTGTGATTGGAGAAGTCAACCGTCCTGGGCCTTATACCCTGTCGGAAGGGAGTAATAACAGCAATAGTAGTGGGGGCTCCTTAACGCCAAGTGTCACCCAAGCCATTCAAACCGCTGGGGGCATTACTCAAATGGCCGACCTACGAAATATTGAAATTACTCGCTTGACTCGATCGGGTGGAGAGCAAAAAGTCAAAGTCGATTTCTGGAAATTGCTCAAGTCAGGCGATATCTTACAGGATTTACCCATTCAAGATGGCGATACGATTAACATTCCAACGGTAACCTCCTTGAGTGAGAGTGTTCTACCAGATTTAGGCAATCCCAGTTTTGCACCCGATAAAATTACGGTCAATGTGGTGGGAGAAGTGGAGCGCCCCGGTGCCATTTCTGTTCCACCAAGTACACCACTTAACCAAGCGATTTTGACAGCGGGTGGATTTAATCGAGATGCCGTCAAGAGATCCGTCACCTTGATTCGCCTCAATCCCAACGGTAGTGTAACCAAGCGGGATATCCCGATCGATCTTGCCCAGGGGATTAATGAAGCTGGGAATCCAGCATTACGTCCCAATGATATTGTTGTGGTTCGCAAAACTGGATTTGCCAGTTTCTCCCAAGGAGTGGGTAGCATTCTATCTCCCTTTAGTGGAATTTTTGGATTCCTGAGGCTCTTTGGAATTCGGTAAGTGTTCTAGATTCTGCTTTGATTCGCTATCTAAAAGTAATGTTCTAACAATATTGACTGGAGGAAAATGAGACCCCCTTAAATTGAAGTAAGATACTCAAAATATTCTTAATCTTGTATGTTCGAGGATTGGTTTTCTGAGTTATTTGATTTTAAAGAATTCATGAATAGCTTTGAAAATTCAAGTTAGTCTAACTCTGATCTTCGATAATACCAACTATGGGTCACCTACCAGTTTCACTTGTTCTAAAGAGTTTCAAAACTGCGGACAGCAACAACTGCACATAAGCAACTTGCGCATCAATGACTTGCGCATAAGTAACTTGCACATCAGTCTTGTATCTAGGTAATCGTGTTTGATGAAATCTTGTCTAACAAGATTGCACTTATGTGATTCCCCTGCATATTACTTATTCTGCTTTTTTAGCAAGTGTTATGTTCATACTCCGTAAATATCAGTTTCTGAAAGTCTAGTTGTTAATTACTGGTAATTGGTGATGAAAATTGCACTGGTTCATGATTACTTAACCCAACGCGGTGGCGCAGAGCGCGTTTTTGAGTTACTTTGCCAACGTTTTCCCGAGGCGGATGTGTTTACTTCTTTGTATGATCCCCAGAGAAGTATTGACTTAAGCGATCGCTTGGTAAAAACAACAGCCTTGCAAAATCTGCCGGGTGCCACGAAATATTTTCGTCTGATGGCTCCGTTTTACTATCAGGCTTTTCGATCGCTCGATTTGCAGGACTACGATTTAATTATTAGTAGCAGTACTAGTTTTGCAAAGGCAGTTCGCAAACGCTCCGATGCCTACCATATTTGTTTTTGCCATAATGTCACTCGATTTTTATGGGATACCCAAACCTATTTGCGGGAATATGGCGACTATCAAAATTTCTATCCCTTTATTGAAAAGATTTTTCGGGTGATGCGGGAGCAAGATTTAAAATATGCTCAAGAACCCGATTTGTATATTGCGAATTCCACGACCGTCGCCCAACGGATTCAACAGATCTATCACCGCAATGCGATGGTGATTAACTACCCGATCGACACTAGCCAGTTCCAATTTTCCGAAAATAAAGATGACTTTTATCTGGCATCGGCCCGCATGATCAGCTACAAGCGGCTGGATGTGATTGTTGAGGCCTTTAATTGGTTGGGTTGGAAGCTGCTGATTACAGGGGAAGGCCCGGAACGGAATCGCTTAGAGTCGCAAGCCCTGAAAAATGTTGAGTTCCTGGGTCATGTCAGCGATGCCGAACGCAAGCAGTTAATGTCCACGGCAAAGTCGGTGATCGTTGCTGCATTGGAAGATTATGGTTTAGTCCCGATCGAAGCCAACGCCAGCGGCACTCCAGTGATTTCCTACGGGGCAGGTGGCGTGCTAGATACCCAGATTCCCGGACAAACCGGACTCTTTTTCCGTCGCCAAACTCCGGAGTCCTTACAAACGGCTCTGCTCAAATCCCGTGAGATTTCCTGGAACTATGCCAAGATTCGTGATCATGCCGTCCAGCATTTCTCGGAAAATGCTTTCTTTGGCCAAGTGGATAAAGTGCTGAATCAGTTACCGATCGCAGCCTAATCGACTCCCCATCGTAAATTGCTCCTAGGGAAATTTCGCAGGTAAGGGAGCAATGTAAAGTGTTTGTGAATGCGGGGAATGGCAATGCATATTTTGATGGAAATGGGTGGAAATGACCGGAATGATTGCGATGAATGATGCAGAGAGGAATAGAAGACTATCTCAGTTTGTCTAGCCAACCTATCCAACTTCCCTTGGTGCGTATGACTTCTATCCAGTTGAATTCCACTCCAGTCCCCGTTGAACCAGAACTTGGCTATGGTCAGCTTTTTGGTGTTCTCTGGCGCAATCGCTTTTTGATGTTCCTCGGATTATTAGGAGGACTGGGGATTGCCGGATTAGTGACCCTGCGGCAAACTCCGACCTATGTTAGCAATATGCAATTGCTGATTGAGCCGACTTACCAAGGTAAAAGTCGAGGGGCGAAATTACAGGATGAATTCACCGACCCCGATGTTTCGATCGATCCAGCCACGCAAATTAGCCTGCTCCAAAGTTCTGATTTGATGCGAAAAGCGATCGTGAAATTAAATGGGAAATATCCAGACCTTGCTCCACAGGATCCAAATAGTATTTTTGCTTTAAAACAGGGATTAAGTATTATTCAAGTTACCTCCGGGGAGAAAAAAAATTCTAGTCCAACTAAAATTTTCCAAATTACCTATACCTCTGACAATCCGTTCAAAACCCAGGACGTGCTAGCAGCTCTGCAAACGGTCTATCGCGATTACAACATTGACCAACAGAAAGAACGTCTGAAACGAGGCTTAAAATTCATTGACGACCAGCTACCCAACGTCAATGGAGATTTACAAAATGCTGAGAAATTATTAGAAAAATTCCGACGAGATCAGGAACTCATTGATCCCAAAGTTCAGGCCCAAGCTAAATCCGATCAACTGACAAAAATTCAAGCGGATTTACAGGGTAATCTGAGCCAAATTCGTGAGTTGCAAAGTCGCTATGCTGGACTGCAACAGCAGCTTTTGGCCCAACCTCAACAGGCTGCATTAATGGTGCGCTTGAGCCAATCGGGTCGTTATCAAACCCTATTAAATGAAATTCAAAAGACGGAACTTTCCTTGGCCCAACAACAGTTGCGGTTTAAAAATAATACAGACTTTGTTCAACAGGTTGCAGACCAACGGCAGAAACAAGTGCAACTCCTGCGCACAGAAGCCCAGCGGGTCTTAGGCGATCGGGCCGCTTCAGCGAGTTCTGAAGGACTGATTTCTGGGGGACAACTGAGTACTTTGGATACTTCGTTGGTCAATCAATTGATTGAGGCGCAGGTTAATTTAAGCCAAGCTCAAGCACGATATTTCTCCCTATCCGGTGCAGAAAATCAACTGCGGACGGAACTGAGTCGCTATCCCCAATTATTATCTGCCTATGGACAATTGGAGCCACAAGTGGAATTGCAACGACAAACGCTGCAAGAATTGCTCAAAGCTCGACAGGACATTGGGTTGTCGATCGCACAAGGGGGCTTTGATTGGCAAATTGTGGAAGCACCATTAACAGGATTTAAAACTGGACCAAACTTAGTTCGCAATCTTTTGCTAGGTGCTGTGGCTGGCATTTTCCTATCAGGATTATCGGCCTTTGTCCGTGAGGCGATGGATGATGGAGTCCATCGTTCAGAGGACTTGCAACGTCAGACGGCTTTCCCATTACTGGGCATGATTCCACGGCTTTACATTGAAGGCGAGCCGAGTTTAGCGATGCGACTCCCATTTCAGAAAAAACAAACGCTGGTGCCGGATATTGGTGAACTGATGCGGTGGCAACCCTTCCGGGAAGCTATGGATTTACTGTACCAAAATGTATTACTTGCTAGCCGCGATCGTCCGTTAAAGTCGATTGTTCTGACTTCAGCACTAGCAGGGGAAGGCAAATCTACGATCGCCCTAGGATTAGCGTTAAGCGCCGCCCGTTTAAATCGTCGTGTTTTGTTGATTGATGCAGATTTACGGCGTCCCAGTTTGCATCGATTGTTGAACCTGCCAAATGATCAGGGATTTGTTAATTTACTGACCAGTCAGGAAACCGTAGGATTAGCGAGTTTGATGGACAGTGACGATCGCAGTAATATTTCAATCATTACCGCAGGAACTAGTCCAAACGATCCCGCTAAACTTCTGAGTTCCCAACGAATGCAGGAATTAATGCAACGCTTCCGCGATCGTTATGATCTAGTCATTGTTGACGCACCACCGGTGTTAGGAATGGTGGATTCCATGCTGCTAGCGTCCCATTGTGATGGTGTATTGATGGTGGGACGATTGGATCAGGTCACTCGATCGGATGTTTCCAAGGCGATGGAATCCATGAAGCAATTTAATGTTCTTGGAGTTGTGGCCAATGCTGTTACAGAATCGGTCACTAGCAATCCTGAATATGTTGCTGCACCAGCCCGCTAGACGAATCTTCTAGCCAATAATGCAATGATCGCTATTAGAGATCCTTAAAGGATCTCTAATGTGACTAGAAATAATGGGGCCAGAAAATAATGGGGCCAGAAACTTCCTCAGCCTAGGTAACGTTGGCTGTCAGAAAAAGAGATCCGCCCATTCCACTCAAGTTTTGAAGTGATGGATTTACATCCGAGCGAGAGCCGATACCTTCGATCGCTTATCGGGAGATAGCCCAGTGAGTTCTTCTCCGGTTAGCCAACCTTCTTTGACCAACCGAGCTAGCCCAAACAGCAAGCTAGAACAATCCTCTTCGTATTTACCCTCAATGTCGTGACGACGGGCACTCAGAAAATCGTGTAACTGCCACAGATCATCTAGGCACAAAACATTTTTAGCCCGATCTTGCACTTCCTGCAAAAGAGCGGCTGTTTCTCGTTCATAGGCACAATCCAATGCAGCTTTTGCAATGGTTTTCTCTGTAGGTGCCCAACTAATTCCAGTCGCTTGCATTGCTTAAACCTAACTTGTTAAATGGCTTAAATGGCTACTCGTTGAAAGGGTGACTGATTAGGAAAAACCGTCAGCAGCCACTGTGGAGTCCGAAAGTATAGGTATCTTAACGCCTCCCCTTTTGCGGAAACAAGCTATTAAGTAGGATATTTTTAAATTTCTAATCAAAATAGTAATTTATACTTATTCACCTGGAGGGGGCTAGGGGCAGCCGATGTTGGTAAAGTGCTTTGATAGGGGTTTAAGGTTGTCGATATGTTGAGGGCGTCGATCGGGTAACTGGTACCAAGGGGTACGAGGATATTCATGGTGCTCCCAATGGTAACCAAAGTGATAACACGTCAGAAAAGATAGCCACACTGGATAGTCACTACTCCGAGCTTGGTGTGGCTGGTTTAGGGGTGGATGGCGATGGGGAAGATAGGTACCAAACCAAAAGAGCTGTAGAGAGCTCAGCCAGAGGGGCAATAACTCGAATAGCAGGAGATGGGTCAGCGTCGTTATAGAGACGCCAAGACACAGCATGCAAATACTGAGTCCCATGAATAATCGAGCCAATTGACTCAATGAAAGATATTCCTGCATGAATTTGACATACCAATGAAAGGGATTACTATCACCTTCGGTATGAAAATCAGGATCACTCGCTTGTCCAGGTATACGATGATGTTTGTAATGATTCTCACAACAGCGATCGTAGGATAAACCAGCGTAGAGCAAGATTAAACATCGACCAATTGAATGATTGAGGGTACGTTGATGGGGAACTAAATTGACATGCATTGCATCATGGGCTAGGACAAATAATCCTGTCTGTAAAAAGGTATGACCTAGAATCCCAAGAACCGTTGCGAACCAAGGTAAGTGTTTGCTTTGTAGCAACCAACCTAGGCTACTTCCCCACAGAATAACTAGGATGATGGTGATGCTCAGTCCAGTCCAACGTGATGTATTCACCCGATCGATTGTTCTCCCTATGTTGTATGCATACAAAGAAAGCGCCCCCTAGAGAGGGCGCTTAATTCAACGAACTAAAACCCTATCGGATTAAGTTCAGCAACTCTTTAGGAGACGCGAGAAGATCGATCGCGACAAAAAAGATCTGATTTTCAGGATTGAGCAGAAAACGCCAAGCAATATTCATACCCACACCACCGCCAAACCAAGGGGTTTGCACCTTACCGGTGATTTTAATTTGGGTGTAGCCATCAGCCGCAGGCTCCGACACACCCCGCTCCGGGATCAAATTGAGATTTTGGCACTCTTCACGGAAGAAGCGCAGCACAGCTTCTTTACCCACGATCGGACGCTGGAAGGGAGGCTGAATCGCTCCATCCGGGGTAAATAGTTGCACTAATGCATCAAAGTCATTCGCATTGAGATTATCCATGTAGGACAACACCGTGGGATTATCCACGCCTTCGATCGTGACTTTTCGACGCTGGTCATCAGCCTTGGGAGCCACAACAGGCTCAGCAACGCGGTTATAGCTTCCCAGCTTAGCCGGATCAAATCCCATGTCTACAACCGAATTCCGTAGAACGGTGATTTGTTGACCCGGTTCGATGTTGCGAATAGATTGAAGAACCGCAGCTGCATTGGCGGACAAGCGATAGCCTTCAGGAATAGGAGCCACTAAGCCTTCCTCCATCCATCGCCCTAATTGATACCAAAAACCTAATTTAATATTCGGGGACCACGTTGCATAGGTCCGGCAGAGAGGGGTATCCGCACGATTGGCCAGATCGCACATGAACTGGGTTTGCTCACGATAGGACATTTGCTTGACTTGAGCCAGGGTAGACTCTGCAAACTGCATGCTGGCAGCACCGGGAGCTGCGATCGTAATCGTTTTTCCCATTTCCAGATAGGCGAACCAAATCAGAGCGAGTTGATCCTCGGCACTCAATTGCCCAAAACGGGCACTAATCGCGGGTACCGCATCTGCTGATAAGGTTCCAGGAAAAATGTTCCGAGCAGAGTCAATCGTAAATGACATGAAAACCTCGTAATAGTTCAATGTTTGCACTCACTGCACGGTTGTCTCATGTCAACCGATCTGTTTTGTAACAAAGACGCAATTTTTGTTTACATATCGTAATATAACACGACGCCATGACAATCTGGAAAAATGTATTCTTGGTCAGACATAGTCCTGATTCAATCCTGATTCGGTCATGATCGACTCTTAGGTTGACTGTTGGAAGCGGCTCAAGAGGGTGCTATTCGTGGGGTACAGCCGAGAGTGTGGGGTTCATCAGCAGGACTCGCCCATTCTGTGAAGGCGTTACAATGCAAAAAATCCAAGGGAAGGATGATTTCCTATCATGACGATCGCCTTACCTCAATCCCTTACCCTGGATCAGTTTTTGAGACTGCCCTATATTGAGGAGTCACCTGCCTGGGAATTCATCCAAGGAGAAGCTAGCCAGAAACCGATGCTGGGAGGAAAGCATAGCCGTCTGAAATTACGTCTTGCCAGTGCAATGAATGCATTAGATTCAGCCTATGAAGCCTTACCTGAGTTGCGCTGTACGGTGGGAGGTCGGTCGATCGTGCCCGATCTGGTGGTCTTGGCAAAAGCTCAGATTCCCGTGGATGAGAATGGCGACATTTCTAGTACTGGAATTAGTATTGCGCCCGATTGGATGATTGAGATTCTGTCGCCGGAGCAAAGCCAAATGAAGGTGACTCGTAAAATTTTGCACAGTCTGCGCCACGGTGGTCAGATGGGCTGGCTGGTTGACCCGGATGAACGAGTGGTGTTGGTCTACCGCCCGGACTCTTTACCTGACGAATTGAGCGGGGATGCCCTGCTTTTGGGTTTACCTGGTATCGAGTTGGGACTAACGGTGGATCAAATGTTCGGTTGGCTGAAAGTCCAAGCCCAATAAAGTTGATGTAAACGCCGCACCTTCTCGAAGAAGTGATCGATCGAGGTGGAGGATATGTATCCGTATCATGGGCTAAGCTACCTCATTGATTAGCACGAATGGCAGCCGCAATTTCTTCGGGATAGGTTTCGGCATAGGCCCAAGCGTTGACCAGATCAGCAGCGGCAATGTGGGGATAGTCCTGCAATAGTTGAGCTTCAGTCATACCAAGTTGCTTCGCTTCAACCAAAAGCCAAACGGCAATTCGGGTTCCAGCAATACAGGCGTCACCGCCACAAATACCAATCGTTTTAGTGATACCTTTCCCCCCAATGCTTAGGGTTTGGGTTAAGTTCTGTACGATCGTGGCTTTGTCAGACAGTGAAAGGCTTAGAAGCTGATGCTCAAGTTCTGGGCGAATTATGGCACATGAACAGAGTGAAGAGTATCTCTATTGTAATGCTTTGGCTATTGTAGTGCTTTGGCTGTCAACTCTACGTTGCATTCAAAGGGATAGCCACCAAAGGCGGTGTGATGGGCACTCCCCAATCACACCTGGTAATTCTTCTAGGTTCGGCTCCCGGTTAGTTTATCCCGTAGGTGCTTGATCTTGTCGCGGTATTTCGCAGCTTCCTCAAATTCCAAATTCTTCGCGGCTTCCTTCATTTGCGATTCAAATTGTTTGATCAGTTCTGGAATATTTTCCAAGGGAATGTCATCCGCTTGGATATAAGCCTGCTCCAGTTCCTGGGAATTCAAGCGGCGAGACACTTCCAAAAAGGCGAGAATGGCATTGCTGGACTTCTTGACGATCGGCATGGGGACAATGCCATGCTTTTCGTTATGGGCCATTTGAATCGCGCGACGACGTTCGGTTTCACTAATCGCCTTGACCATACTATCGGTCATGTTATCGGCGTACAAAATCGCCTGCCCCTGTACGTGACGCGCCGCCCGCCCGATCGTTTGAATCAGCGATCGTTCTGCCCGCAGGAACCCTTCCTTATCCGCATCCAGAATCGCTACCAACGAGACCTCTGGCAGATCTAACCCTTCCCGCAGTAGGTTCACCCCAATCAGCACATCAAAAACCCCTTCCCGGAGGTCTTGAATGATTTCAATCCGTTCGATCGAATTGATCTCTGAATGCAAATAGCGCACCCGCACGCCACGCTCTTGGAAATACTCCGTTAAATCCTCCGCCATCCGTTTAGTTAACGTGGTCACCAACACACGCTCTTTCTTGGTCACCCGCTCCTGAATTTCCGCGAGAAGGTCGTCCACCTGCCCTTCCGTGGGACGTACCACCACTTCCGGATCAAGTACGCCCGTGGGTCGAATCACCTGCTCAACAATGTGACCTTCAGAAATTTCCAGTTCCCAATTTCCAGGAGTTGCTGAAACAAAAATCCCTTGCTTGACCTTGTTCCAAAACTCATCTGCTTTCAGTGGCCGATTGTCTGCGGCACTGGGTAAGCGAAAACCGTGGTCGATCAAGACCTTCTTGCGGGCTTGGTCACCGTTGTACATTGCGCGAATTTGTGGAATGGTTACGTGGGATTCATCAATCACCAGGAGCCAATCCTCTGGGAAATAGTCCACCAAGCATTCGGGAGGGGCTCCGGCTTCACGGCCCGCTAAGTGCCGAGAGTAGTTTTCCACTCCATTGCAAAAACCAACTTCTCGCAGAACTTCTAAATCATAGCGAGTTCGTTGTTCTAAGCGTTGGGCTTCCAGTAATTTCCCTTCTGTTTCCAGTTCCTCTAGACGTTGCTTAAGCTCTTGTTCGATCGCGTTGCAGGCGTCCTCCAATCGATCCTCTGGGGTGACGAAGTGGCGAGCGGGATAGATATTAACGGCTTCTAGGGTTTGCAGCGTACTGCCTGTTACGGGATCAACGTAGCGAATCGCATCAATTTCATCCCCAAAAAACTCGACTCGAATAATACGGTCTTCGTAGGCTGGCCCAATTTCCAAAACGTCCCCTTTCACCCGGAAACGCCCCCGCCCAAGATCGAGGTCATTGCGGGTGTACTGCACCGAAGCCAGATCCCGCAGAATTTGCCGCTGGTTGACCTCCTCTCCCACTCGAAAGGGAATTGCTGCGTTTAAATATTCAGCAGGAATCCCCAAACCGTAAATGCAACTAATCGAAGCCACCACAATCACATCCCGCCGCTCAAACAGCGATCGGGTGGCAGAATGGCGCAGCATGTCAATTTCTTCGTTAATGGAAGCCGTTTTTTCAATATAAGTATCGCTAACGGGAATGTAGGCTTCCGGTTGATAGTAGTCGTAATAGCTGATGAAATACTCTACGGCATTGTAGGGAAAAAATTCCCGTAGCTCGTTGCAGAGTTGAGCCGCCAGGGTTTTGTTGTGAGCCAGGACGAGGGTGGGTTTGCCCAGTTGCTCAATCACCCGGGCGATCGTGTGGGTTTTTCCCGTTCCGGTGGCTCCGAGCAGCGTTTGATAGCGATTTCCTTGGCTGATGGACTGTTTGAGCGCCGCGATCGCCTTCGGTTGGTCACCCTTGGGTTCAAAGGGGGCTTGGATGTTGAACTGTGGCATGGGTTAGCTATCAACGGGGGTAACGAGGGTCAATAGTTCTATGATAGCGAGACTTTTTGTAACAGTTGGGCATCCAGCGCACAGAGATAGTCCCGACCATAGCGATCGTTTTCTAGCCCATCTACCAAGTGCTGGGGCAAATCTGGGGTGACTTCTACGCTCCCACTGGCGGCGGCCAGGGCGATCGTGGCAACGGTATCCACATCGCCACCAAAGGCAATGCAGGCCCGTAGAATTTCGCTGAGACGGTCATGGTTGACGATCGCGGTGATGGCAGCCCGCACCGCCATCCAGCCCTTTTCCCCCACGGGGTCGCCCCAGGGTTCGGCCCAGCTATAGCCCGGTACTTGGCGGTCTAGGAACTGGCCCAATGCCGCTTTGGCCCCTAACTGGTACAGGAAATAATGGCTCATCAAAGCAGCGGCCTGGGCAGCGGCAATGCCTGTGGGGGTGTTGTGGGTCAGCTTAGCTTGAAGGGCCGCTTTTTCTAAGACTTCAGTGGGATCGGAAAACACGCCGATCGGGCCAGCTCGCATCGCGGCTCCACTTCTTTCACTCCAAGGTTGAATGTTGGCAAGAAATTCATTCCCCGTTGGAGTGTCCTGCAAAAACTGGTAAAACCGAGAGGCGTATCCCTCACGCGGATCACGATGGAATACTTGAACAAAGCGATCGGCTAACGCCGCCGGGTTCCAATCGTCTTCTGCGACAATCGCTTCCGCGATCGCTAAGCTCATTTGTGTATCGTCTGTATACTTCCCCGGTTGAATATGATATTTCGTATGTTGTAAATAACCCGATAAATCATTTCGTTGCAGTGCAAATTCGGGAACATATTCAAATCCGGCTCCGTAGGCATCTCCCACCGCCATTTCTAGTAACATACGTCGTTCCTTTGCACGAGTTTACCAAGGCTATGCTACAACCCTTCTTCCATCATAGAACAGCCCATCGATCGCCTATCCTTCAGAATATTGAACAGAGCTACTCTCCCGATACAGATGAGAGGGTGTCTTTGCAACGACGGTTTTAGTTTAAACGGGTGATGTCCCAAAAAGGGCTGCAACAAACCGATCGAAAGCACGTAAAATTTGCGTGAGTGTTTCGTAGGGAATAGGTATGGTCTCTCCTCTGAATCAGCAGTTGTCTGCACGCCGGAAAAACCTTTGGTATGAGCGGGTAATGGCAATCATTGCAGTGGCCAATTTAGGACTCGTAGGATTTGACCTGACCTATGTGATGTGGCGAGACTTCTGGTTGCGAGGCACGATCGCGATCGGCCCCATCAGCTTCACCGTGCCCCTACCCCCGATTACTCAATGGTACGACCCCCTCAAAGGCATTGAACCCCATCGCGATACCCAGAAATACCTCGATACCGTAGACAAATTAGAGCAGGAATTGCAACAGGGGGGGATTGAGTCCCCCCAAGTCCAAGCGCGCCTCCAAGACCTGCGGGAACAAAGCAGCGACATGGTGACCACGGATCCCTTTAAAGTTGCCAATAAAAGTGGCAACTTGGAAAAGATCAAAAATCGAGTCCGGGAGCATATTTACGGCAAAAATAGTGACGCCCCTTCCCGTGAAGCCTTTAAGGTGTTTTGGAGTAAGGAACATCTGCAAAAGAATGTGCGGGAGGAAATGCAATTTTTTAACCAACAAATTCGCCCACTGATTGCCACAAACTATTACCGTTCCATTGGTGAAAATGGAGAATTTACCAATCTCTTTTGGATACTGGATGCACCTTTTGTAGCATTGTTTGCCCTCGAGTATTTAGGTCGTACCTTTTATCTAACTCGGCGATTCCGCAATTTGAAATGGCTGGATGCAATGCTATGGCGTTGGTATGATTTGTTGCTGCTGATTCCCATGTGGCAGTGGTTGCGGGTGATTCCGGTGGCGATTCGGTTAGACCAAGCGGAATTGATTAATCTCGATCGTATCCGTGATCAAGCAACCCAAGGTTTTGTAAGCAATATTGCTGAAGAACTAACGGAAGCGGTAATTGTCCAAGTGATTAATCAACTACAGGCCAATATTCAGCAAGGAACGCTTTCCCAATGGTTGCTTCGATCGGTCAATCGGCCCTACGTGGATCTCAACGATCGGGATGAAATTCAAGAACTGACGAGCCATGTCTTAAAACTCACAGTATATCAAGTCCTACCCCAAATTAAGCCGGATTTAGAAGCGTTGATTCGTCACAGTTTGGAAGGTGTTCTGGAGCAAGCCCCGTTGTATAAAGGCTTCAAAACAGTTCCCATCATGGGCGGCATTCCGAGCCAAATCAACGAGCAACTGGTGGCTACTGTGACTGCTGGGGCCTATGATGCAATCATTAAAGCTCTAGAAGACAAGAAAGCAGCGGAACTGTTGAGCCAATTGCTGAAAAACTTTGGTAAGGTGCTGGTGGAGGAATTGCAGAAGGGTAAATCGATCGAAGAAATGGAATCGTTGATTAGTGACTTAATGGAAGAGATTAAAGTTAACTATGTCAATCAAATCGATTCAATTACGGAAGATATCAAGGCTTTACCGACCCGTTTTTGATTGGAATGGGGAGAGACAATCATTCTGACTGCTCTCTCCCGATCGCTCCCTAGCCCGGATAGATCATCTGCTCCGGACGCACCCATTGGTCAAATTGCTCTGCTGACAGCAATCCCAACTCCACACAAGCCGCTTTCAGCGTGGTTTTTTCCTGATAGGCTTTGTAGGCGACTTTGGCCGCGTTGTCATAGCCAATGTGGGGATTCAGCGCTGTCACTAACATCAGCGAATTGCTCAGAAAATGCTGAATCTGATCGGGATTGGCTTGAATGCCAACAACCATGTGATCGGTAAACGATCGGCAACCATCGGACAGTAAGCGAATGGAATGCAGCAGGTTATGGATCATCACGGGTTTAAACACATTCAGTTCAAAGTTCCCTTGACTGCCTGCAAATCCGATCGTGGCATCATTGCCCATCACCTGCACACATAGCATCGTCATCGCTTCGCATTGGGTGGGATTGACCTTCCCCGGCATGATGGAAGACCCCGGTTCATTGGCGGGCAACGTAATTTCACCCAAGCCACAACGGGGGCCGGAACCCATCCAGCGTAGGTCATTGGCAATTTTCATCAAGGCACAGGCCAAGGCTTTGAGTGCCCCGCTGGTCATGACGATCGCATCGTGGGCGGCCAAGGCTGCAAACTTATTCGGCGCACTGATAAAGGGTAAATCGGTCAGTTGGGCGATCGCTGCTGCGGAACGATCGGCAAATTCTGGATGGGTGTTTAACCCGGTACCCACTGCCGTTCCACCGATCGCTAACTCGTATAATCCCGGCAAGGTCATTTCAATTTGCCGCAGGGCAAGATCCAATTGCGCCCCATAGCCGGAAAATTCCTGCCCCAAAGTCAATGGCACCGCATCCATCAAATGGGTACGACCAATTTTAATCAGATTCTCAAACTCGCTAGCTTTTGCATTCAAGGCTTTTCGCAACTGCTGCACAGCAGGAAGCAACTGTTCATGAATTGCTTGGGCTGCCGCAATGTGCATCGCCGTGGGAAACGTGTCATTCGACGATTGCGACATGTTAACGTGATCATTAGGGTGAACAGGGGTTTTACTGCCCAGTTCTCCGCCTGCTAATTCGATCGCTCGGTTGGAAATGACCTCATTGGCATTCATATTCGTCTGCGTGCCGCTGCCCGTCTGCCAGACACTCAGGGGAAAGTGATCGTTCAACGTACCCGCAATCACCTCATCCGCCGCCTGAATCATCCAATCTGCTGTATCCGCTGGCAATTTACCCAGATCCCGATTGACGATCGCCGCTGCTTTTTTCAGAATGCCAAAGGCGCGAATCAGTTCCGCTGGCATGGTGTCGTGGCCGATGGCAAAAAAGTGGAGCGATCGCTGGGTTTGTGCGCCCCAGTAACGATCGTTGGGCACTTCCAGCGGCCCCATGCTGTCTTTTTCGATCCGAACTGCCACGTCTGCCATGATGCTTTAGGTTAAATTGCGCGTTGTCAGGTTTCCTCGAAAGATTTTACCGTTCTACGGTCATCCGTTGCACCCAAGCCCGTTCTTCCATGAACTGGCGTTGTTTAAATAAGGCTTGAGTAGTGCTTTGCATTTCCCCGCTACTGGGCAGCTTGGGCAGGGGATCGATCGCGACCCAATCATCCCCTTGACGCTGCCGGACTTCAAAATGGAGGTGCGGCCCCGTAGACAGGCCCGTGCTGCCCACCTTACCGATGATTTGTCCAGCCTGGATTGCCATGCCAGGGGAGACTAAGATTTCTGAAAGATGCCCGTAGAGGGTCTGAAAGGAGCCGTCTAGGTGCTCCATCACGATCGCTAAGCCATAGCCCCCCATTTCCTCAGCTGCGTGAACATAGCCCCCCGCTGCCGCAACGACCGGGGTGCCTGCTGCCGCCCCAAAATCAACCCCCGCATGGAACCGTTGCTCGCCCAAAACGGGATGGGTGCGCCAACCAAAGCGGGAGGTGATGGGGGCTGGAATACCGAGGGGAAAGCTAAGCTGCAAATTCCCTAGAAGGTTCGATCGGGCTAGCTTGGATAAGTTGCTATCCTTGCCCCCTCGATCGAGTGATTGAGGGATACGCCCCACGGGCCAATCCTCTCTGCGAAATCCGAGTCCCAAATTGCCAGAATTGGGCGAGGGAATGGGAATATTGGCCGAGGTAGATGGGTCGGGACGATCGATCCATCTAGGTGCTGCAATTGAGGCTGACGATCGCGCACTCACCGGTAGGGTAGGCTTAGGGGGTGGAATTGGAATTTGGGCAAAGGGGACAACGGGCAGAAAGAACATGATTCGCAGATAAAACTGAAGGAGAGAAGCTAAATCACCCTATTCTAGGGCAGTCGCTTTCCAACAGGAAACGATCACCGAAATTAGCGCTCCTGGGTAAAAAATCTCCGTTGGCAACTCCACCCGCTGTGCAAAAGAGGGAACCGTTCGCAAGCAATCAGGGGGACAGTCGATCAACTGCCTTATACCAAATTGATTTATCAATGCTACAGATCCGATCCCCCTAGCCCCCTTAAAAAGGAGGGAATTTAGTCAAATTCTTTCAAAGTCCCCC
>MUGG01000030.1 GCA_002148405.1 Alkalinema sp. CACIAM 70d
CTAAAGGTATAGTTGGGCTGGAAGTCCTGAAAGGTCTTGCCTGTGTCAACGGAATCGATGCTGAATTCCAATCATGACGTACCATAACGCTGGACGAGACCAAATCATTATCAATGATCCCAAGGGTGGTATTTCGATTGCTCCGAATTCATTCCATCCTATTGATGTGTCGGGGGTGGGGGAGCGTCCACCCAGTTATGAGCGCTATTGGGTCGATCGGGCGGACTATCAAGGGCAGTTGACGGATTGTTTGATGCGGGTTCCGGTGACGCAGATTGTGGCGCAGGGAGGCTTTGGTAAGTCTTCGTTGGCGGCGTGGGGCTACGATCGCGGGTATGAGCGGGCTGGGTTTGAGAAGCGGGTGTGGGTGAGTTTTCGGCAATCGCTGCTGTTCGATCGGTTTGCGCGGTTTGTGTTACAGGAGTTGGGGCGTCCGATGCGGGATCCCCAGGCGACTGAGGCGTCGTTGCTGCGGGATTTGCTGCTGCGGTTGGATGACCCGAATGGTGGGGCGCGGATGTTGATTGTGATCGATCAGGCGGAGGCGGGACTGGCGCAGGCGGATTGGGGTTGGTATGAGCAGTTTTTGCAGGGGTGGGCGGCGCAGGGTCGGCGGAGTGCGGTGTTGGTGACGAGCCGATCGCCGCTGCCAGCGAGTGAGACGATCGCATTAGGAGGCTTGACGGAAGCGGAGGGGCTGGCGTTTTTCGATCGGGAGGGGGTGACGGGAGAGGCTCGATCGCGGTTGGTGGCGTTGGCGGAGGGGCATCCGTTGTTGTTGAAGTTGGTGGCGGCTTGGACAACGGAAACCTATGGGGCGCGGGTGGATGAACGGGCGATCGATTTCTTTGGGAAGTTGTTTGCGAATTATCAGGGCGATCCGGAGGCGAGTGTTTCAGCAATCTTTGATGTGATTTTTGAAGCGTTGCCGATAGAATTGCAGGATTTATTGCTGAAGGTGTCGGTGTATCGGTTGCCGATCGATCTGGAAATGGCGCAGGCAATGCGATCGGAGGTGACGGAGGCGGAGTTGGTGGAGTTGGAGTCGCAGGGGTTGCTGTTGCGGCAGGATGAGCGGTTTGTTTTGCATCCGTTGGTGGAGCAGTTTGTCCGATCGCGGTTGACGGAGGAGATCACAGCAGAAGCTCACGAAGCGGCGATCGCCTACTACTCAGCGCATT
This sequence comes from Alkalinema sp. CACIAM 70d, assembly GCA_002148405.1. Lineage (GTDB taxonomy): Bacteria > Cyanobacteriota > Cyanobacteriia > Leptolyngbyales > Leptolyngbyaceae > Alkalinema. Next base: position 1,182 of record MUGG01000030.1, read on the forward strand.
ATCAAAATTGGGATGGAACGATCGAGAGTTGTCGAGAAGAGTTGGAGAATTTTTACCATGCCTGTAAGTTGGGACAGTATAGACTGGCTGACGCAATACTAGATCGATGCTTTGAATTTCTAGATTTGGCGGGGCAATGGCAATTGTTATTACCACTATATGAGCAACTAACTCAGGAGTGGGAACCTACGGATGAGGTAGAAGAGAAGCGTCTAAGTCGGGCTTGGAACTGCTTAGGCCATGTATATCATAATTTGGGGCATTATCAATCAGCGATAGATGCGCATCGGAATGCACTAAAAATTGCTCAATTAGCTGGTGATCGTAATAGTGAAGGCGGCTCTCTGTGTAATCTGGGTTTTGTTTATTCATCTCTTAGCAATTACAAACAAGCTATTCACTTTTATCAACAAGCATTATCTATTGTGCGCGAAGGTAGAAACCGACAGTTTGAGGCAAACACTCTCGGCAATCTGGGCAATGCATACTATTTTCTAGACGACTATGCCCAAGCGATCGACTTCCATTCCCAGTCACTTGAAATTAATAAGGAGCTCGGTGATCGTAATGGTGAAGGTGGCTCTCTCTGTAATATTGGCAATATTTACCTATCTCTTGGCAACTATATAAAAGCTATTCAGTTCTACCAACAGGCATTATCTATTCTGCGCGAAGGTAGAAACCGACAGTTTGAGGCAAATACTCTCGGCAATCTGGGACGTGCGTACTATTTTCTTGAAAACTATCGAAAAGCCATCAACTTCCATTCTCAGTCACTTGAAATTAGAAAGGAGATTGGAGATCTTAGTGGTGAAGCAGTTTCCTTAATCGATCTGGGGAATGTTCAAGCCAAACTTGACAACCACGATCAAGCCTTCCTGTACTATCAACAAGCTAAAGCCATCTACGAAGATATCCAACTCGATCACATGATTAAGCAATGCGTTGATGCGATTGAAGAATGCAATCAAGATATCCGCAGAAAACGCCATGATCGACGGCTAAAACTGCTGCTCCTCTGGTTTGCCGTCGGTCTCACGATCGTTCTTTTGCTGTGGTGGCTGAAGCGGTAGGAAGGGTAGGAGAGTAGGAGAATTGAGCCGAATGAAACGTTTATAACTCATTCAAGATTTCAGTCAGATCCCTTCGCCCATCAATTACCCGCACGATAGTAATCGACACATCATCAAACAAGTAGAAAATCAAATAGGTTTTAAATCCCTTGACGAACCATCGATGCAAGTTCACAAGATCATTTTCCCCACTCTCATAAACCTGCCCCAATCCAGGCATTCGAGCCAAATCTGCAAACGTTTCCCGCACCGCATCAAAAAATGTAATTGCCCGATCGCGATCGTTAGCAGCAATGTATCGATAAATACCTTGAACATCCTTTTCAACTTGAGGATAAATCGCGATCGTTCGACTCATCATTCCCCGATCGCTTCCTGCAACATCTGTTCTCGCTGAGTTTCCCACCACCCATCCGTCACCGCGATCGGCTCTCCGCTGTTCAACCCCTCACGAATCATCGCATTCAAAACCTGTTTACCTTGACGTTGTTTCTCCGCCAAAATCAGCGCCGTAATCAACTCATCCGCCGTGGCATAAATTCCCCTTGCAAGCTGCTCCTCCAGATAAGCCTGCGCCTGATCAGATAGCGCGATCGTAATTTGAGTCATGAGAGCCAACCCGTCGATCGAAACTGCCCCTAGTATAACAAGCTAGCCTGCGCGATCGTTCTTTTGCTGTGGTGGCTGAAGCGGTAGAAGGGGTAGGAGGGGTAGGAGGGTAGGAGAGTGAGGGTACGATAGAATGGATAACAAGCCTTGATGCGATCGTCAATGACTGAAAAGAGCATTCACTGGATTGGCACCTCACGGGAAGATCTTCAAAGCTTCCCGATCGAAGCACGCCGCGAAGCAGGATTTGCACTTTGGAAGCTCCAGCAAGGTAAACCACCCCCTGATTTCAAACCGATGCCGATCGTGGGTCAAGGCGTCCAAGAGATTAGAATTCGTACAGAAGATGCCTACCGAGTCTTCTATGTTGCCAAGTTCGAGGAAGCCATTTATATTCTCCACGCCTTCCAAAAGAAAACACAAAAGACAGCCCAAAGTGACATAGAGCTTGGCCAGAAACGTTACAGAACACTCTTACAACAACGTCATAAAAGGAAAGATTGATTATGAATAGTAGTGAAGTTAAAGATGGAACACAAAACGTATTTATAGACCTCGGTTTCTCAGCCGAAGAAGCTGAAAATCTAAGAATTCGATCGGAGTTGATGGATCAAATCACAACACTCATTGAAACGCAAAACTGGTCTTCCGAACAGGCAGCCAGCCAGCTTGGCACCTCCACCGACACCCTAGACGCTCTCTACCAAGGCAAAATTGGCCAGTTCTCGATCGAACAATTAATCACCATGCTCACTCACGCAGGTCTGAAAATTCGCGTCGAAGTCCTACCCATAGTAGCCTAACGCTGTATCATCATTCGCTCAGCAGCGGAAGCCATTTATATTCTCCACTCTTTTCAAAAAAAGACCCAGAACACCGCTCGTCATCACATTGAATTAGGACAGCAACGTTACAAACAACTACTTCAAGAACGCCAGGAGAATTTATCCAATGACTAAATCCCTACTCACCCCGGCAGCCGCCAATATCTTTGAAGATCTAGGTTTTCCGCCCCAAGAAGCTGAACACTTAATCATTCGTGCCGATCTCATTCTCCAAATTCGTCGTTACATCGAAACCCAGCACTGGACAATTGAACAAGCCGCAACTCAATGTCAAACTTCAGTCGATCGAATTGAATCTTTATTACAAGGAAACATTGGAGAGTTCACAATTGAACAATTAATTACCTTACTGAGCTGCGTTGGAATGAAGGTTCGTGTAGAAGTAACACCCGAAGCCGCTTAAAGGAGTCCTCGCCCCGGCTGATTCAGATAATTTGAAATCACTTACCTTGAAATACCCATGCAAACCACCACCATTCAGCTACCTGATCCTCGCATTCGCTGATACCAGTTGTATCCCCGATAACTTCCTTAGATGGAGCAAGGTGGAGAAGCAGTGCATTAACCAAGTAGTGTATTAACCTTGGTGCATTAACTTAATGGATGGCTCATCATATATTCAGTCAACGCAGCATTCACCAATGCTTGGTAATCGCGATCGCCTGCCTTAGCTTTGAAGTACTCCAACACAAAACTATCAATCATTAACTGAACTGACTCCTGCTTGCGCTCCACCGGAACCCGACCCACCCGAAAAGTCGCCTTTGTCATCTGTTCTGGAGTCGTCTCAGGAATATCCGATAAGTCAATTTCATGATCCTGCATCTCTCTAACCCTTTCCCAGTCAGTGTCAGAGGTTCTCGAAGAAGATGGATTGTTCATATTTTGTACCTCTTCGCATGGAAATAATCCGAATCTCAGAAGGTGTCTCAGTATGGGCGATCGCAACCAGAACCCCCTTAAGAAACCCTAACGTAATCCAGCGCTGTTCGCCATAGTTATACCGATCGTCTTCATAGGTAAACGTAGGCCCCTCAAACACAATTTCAGCATCTGCAAAATCGAGTCCATGTTTGACCAAATTAAATTGACGTTTCCTAGCATCCCAAACGTATTGCATCATCGTACCGTATCAGCCGATTGAAATCGCATACTGATATCCAACCAAGGCGCACGGGTAATCGGCGCACTACTGGAAATAAAATCCACCCCCGTCTCCGCGATCGCTCGAATCGTCTCCAAACTCACATTCCCCGACGCCTCAATCTTCACCCGTAGATTATGGGCACGAATCTTCTGTACCGCCTCCCGCATCCGTTCCAGCGGCATATTATCCAGCATAATGATATCTGCCCCGTGGGTCAGCGCCTCTGCTACCTGCTCCAACGTCTCCGTCTCCACCTCGATCGTCAACGGATAGGGTAGGCTCGATCGCACTTGAGCGATCGCAGGGCCAATTCCGCCCCCCGCCACAATGTGGTTATCCTTCAACATCGCCGAATCATCCAACCCCATGCGATGGTTCACCGCGCCACCCACCTGGGATGCATATTTCTCTAAAATCCGCAGTCCTGGCGTCGTTTTGCGCGTATCGGCAAACTGCGTCGGCAAATCTTCAATCTTCTCAACAAACTGCCGCGTCGCTGTCGCAATTCCACTCAACCGCATCACCAAATTCAACGCCACCCGTTCCCCCGACAGCAACGCATCAAAGGAACCGTTGATCTGGGCGATCGGCGTTCCCGCCCTGACAAATTCTCCCTCCGCCACCTGCGGCACAAATTCCACCGCTTGATCCAAGAGGTAAAACACCCGCTCCGCGATCGGCAATCCCGCAATCACCCCATCGGCCTTCGCAATCCACAGCGCTTGACTGGTCTGCATTGCCGCTGCCCCGTCGCCAAGCCCCAACGCCTGCGTCGCCCGATCACCCCGACCAATATCCTCCCGTAGCCACTCCTGCAAACTGCGATCGAGGATAACCCAATGCGGCAGCGCGTATTTTGAACCCTTCATACCCATTCATCCTGCTAATTACTGACCCATCTTGCGTTTGAGCTGTTGTAGCTCCTCCTCCGCTTCCCAATTTTGGAATTGTTTTTCCAACGGATCAGCCGGATTCGCATTCACACGAGGAATTTGGTTCCAAGTCGCCTTCCAAGTCGCATTAGGCGCGGGGTTGGGCTGAGCTGCTCGCTGGGCTGCCTGCTGAGCCTGCACCTGCTCCAGCTTTACTTTGACCTCCTGCCGCTGCCCCTGAATTTTCTTCTGCAATTCCTCCGTTTGCTTCACTCGATCGCGCAGCAGTTCCATCTGGCCCCATAGTTGGTTCCCTGTGCGGATCAACGAGGCTTCGTGGGCTTGGGCCGGTTCCGCCAAATCCCGCCGATTGGCCGCCTTTGCCTTTTCGATGCGTACATGCCAACGCTGCACTTCCTGCGCTGTTTCCCGGATTTTTTGCTCCACCTGTTGAATGCGCGATCGCAAGTCGGCAAGTAAGCGACCCGTTTCCTGCTCCTGCTGATAGAGCTTTTCCTCCAGCGCTTGCAGTTCCAGATGGGGATTATTTTTCAAAAACTCGTCAATTCGATCTTCTAAAAACTGACTGATATCATCAAATAAACCCATCACATGGCTCCTTCAGACAAGCTCTCTGCCAACTTTGTGTCAGCCTACCCGAAGCCAGTTCTAGAACGACATGGGAGGGTTCATTTGCAAGTTAGGCATTGGCCAGGACTTATCCATTTTAACCAATTCAAAGTCCCTTGTTGAGGGTTGAGTCTAGAAATAAGAAGAGGACAGATTGAGTATACTAATAATCTAATGTTGTCGATTCTGCCGTTAAAAGTCATATCATTCTGTTCGATCGAATGATTCTTTTTACCTGTCTTTTGTATTAGTTTTGAGATCCTCTTTTCCTGTCAGCACATTCTTTGCATCTACTCCATTTTTTATGACGTTACATACATTGATTTGCTACACCAATCCGCTACATTCAAATTTTATAGTACTATTGAATTAATTTAACCTATACCTCCCTCAGCCCCTATGCGGCGAGACACGATTTTTTATAAACTCTTCCAAACCAGTCCCACTCTTTTGTTTGACCTTCTCGGCACAGCTCCCGCCTACGCTACCCAGTACCGCTTCGATTCCGTCGCCGTCAAAGAAGCCAAATTTGAAATTGACGGTGTTTTCCTTCCTCCCGAAGACCAACCTCCCGCCACCGTCTACTTCTGCGAAGTGCAATTCCAACGCGACGAACAACTCTACGAACGGCTCTTCGGCGAATCCTTCCTCTACTTCTACCGCCAACGGCAACGCTTCACCGACTGGCAAGCCGCCATTATCTATCCCACTCGATCGATCGAACAACCCACGATCGGCCCTTACGAAGACCTACTCCACGGTTCCCGCGTCCATCGTATTTACCTAGATGAACTGGGTAACCTCGACGATTTGCCCCTCGGTGTTGCCCTCATGGTACTCACCATCCTGGATGAAGCCACAATTCCCCAAGCAGCCCGCAATCTCCTCGATCGTTCTAGCCAGACCGAACTCCCAGAGCGCGATCGGCGTGGCATTATGGAAATGATCACCACCATTTTGGCCTACAAGTTTACCCATCTCACTCGTCGCGAGGTAGAAGCCATGCTCGGCATCACACTCCAAGAAACCCGCTTTTACCAAGAGGCCAAAGAAGAAGGCCGGGAAGAAGGCCGGGAAGAAGGGCTGCAAACGGGGCGGCAACAAGAATGCCGATCGCTTGTACTGCGCCTACTGACCCGACGCTTGGGCATCCTGCCCGATGAGATTCCAGCGATCTTGGAAGCCCGATCGATCTCTAACCTGGAAGCCCTTGCCGAAGCTCTCTTCGACTTCACGACGATCGCTGACCTACAAACCTGGTTACAACAACATCCTGACGAGCAATCATAGGCCATCATCGTGGGTAAGCGACTGTCACCCCCGATCCCCCATCATGCTTCTCGGCTGCTTCAAACTTGGCCACCCGAGGATGCTGCTTCAAAAACTCATGCACCCCTTGGCGTAACTTTCCTGTTCCATGGCCATGGATAATCCAGATTGGGCCTTGGGCTGCTGAAATTGCCCGATCGATCATAATTTCCGCATCAGCAACCCGACTGCCCCGAATGTCAAACGTATTACTCTCCGTTCGGATGGCAGGCGCTAATGGTGGAGGCGTCGGTTCAGCCTTGCGATTGTCCCTAGGTTGCTCCTTCGGTTTCTCCTCCCGTTGTACTTTTTGGCCTTGCAGCGATTCAATTTCATAGATCGAAATAGTCATCTTCATGATGCCAAACCGAACTGTCAAATCCTCCTCATCCACCGCCAGTACTTCCGCCGTCTGCCCTAAGCGCGGAATTCTGACCCGATCGCCCACCTGTGGCTGAAATCCTGGTTTCTGCTTCGGTTGGGCGGAGGGTAAATGGCGATTGGCTACCTTTTGTAACTGTTCCGTCGCCGCTTGGGCATCCTGGGCCGTCGGCGTACCCTTTTGCAATTGCTTAATTACCTGGGCAATCTGCGACTTCGCATCCAACAGCATTTTTTGCACCGCATCTTCCTGGGCCTGCTTCAGTTCTCGCTCCCGTTCCTTCAGTTTTTGCGCCTTTGCGGTCACCTGCTCATAGAAAAACTCCGCCTGCTTAATCAAGCGATCGGCTTCCTTAGCCTTGGCTTCCTGTTCCCGCCGTTGCGCTTCCAAGCCTGCAATCACGTCGTTAATATCCTGGGACAGTCCACCCACATAGGTTTGGGCTGCATCCACCACAGAATCCTGGAGGCCCAACCGCCGCGCGATCGTCAAGGCGTTCGATCGGCCCGGAATGCCCCATAACAATCGGTAAGTGGGCGAAAGCGAGACATCATCAAATTCCACCGAGGCATTTTCAAAGCGATCGTCCTGGTATTTCAACGCCTTTAACTCACCAAAGTGCGTCGTCGCAATCGTCAATTTCGTGTGATCGGCCAAATGCTTCAGCAACGCGATCGCCAAGGCGCTCCCCTCGGATGGGTCTGTCCCCGCGCCAACTTCATCCAACAGTACTAGAGAATTCGACAACGCCTTAGAAACCGTAGCAGATGACTCAGAAGATAATGTGTCAATCAACGCTGGGGACTCTGCTAGAGAATCTGCATTCTCCTCATTAAGTAATGCTTCAGTTAACTCGATCGGTAATGCTTTCCCTGGAGATAACGCATTTAAAATCCGACCAATGCGGCGAATGTGACCAGAAAACGTCGATAGACTTTGCTGCAACGACTGCTCATCCCCAATATCCGCCAACACTTGGCTAAACCAAGGCAGTTCCACGGGTTCCCGCGCTGGAACAAATAAGCCCACCTTCGCCATTAACACCGCCAACGCCAGGGTTTTCAACGTCACCGTTTTCCCCCCGGTGTTTGGCCCCGTGATGGCCACGACTCGGATTTGCGGATAGATCGTCAAATGAATTGGCACCACGTCACGCCCTTGTTCATGCTGTTGCTGCCAAATTAACAGCGGATGGCGCAAATTCCGTAGCACGATCGGCTCCGTTTTCCCCGCTTCCCCCCAATCAATAAATCGCGGCGGATTCGCTTCTAACCAAAAGCTATAGCGCGCCCTTGCCGTCGCCAAATCCAACCGCGTACAAATCGCCACTAACGCTTCTAAATCCTCTTGAACCGCAGCCACCTGTTCCGTTAGCTTGCGTCGAATGGCCTCTTCCTCCGCCTGTTCCTGCCGCAGCAATTGCCGCAACGCATTATTCATCTGCACCGTCGAGTGGGGCTCCACATACAGCGTTGCCCCACTCATGGATGCGTCATGGACAATGCCCGGAATGGCATCCTTTTGCGGAGCCTTCACCGGAATCACAAAACGGCCATCCCGTTGGGTAATCACAGGTTCCTGAATCGCGTTGCCGTGGCGACTCAGCATTTTTTGCAAGATGCTATAAATTCGATCGCGGGTGCTGCGAATTTTTTCCCGAATGTCTGCCAACTTCGGACTGGCCCGTTCCGTCACCTTGCCCCGATCGTCAATGCAGCGATAAATTTCTTGTTCGATTTCAGGATAGGTGCGCAGTTCCGCCACCAATTCCGTCAGCGTTGGCAAATTGTCCTGATTCTCGATCGTCCGTCGCAGATTGCGTGCCCCCGCCAAGGTAGTTGCAATCTCCAGCAACTCCTCACCGGAAAGAATCCCTTGCAACGCCGATCGTTCTAAGGCATCGCCAATATCCTGAATGCCCGTAAACTGCAACCCGCTCGCCAACTGATTTTCCAGCGTATAGACTTCACGGGTTTGGGCCAATAGTTGCAAAGTTTCGGCTTGGGTGGTGGGAATTTGTAAATTCCGCGCTGCGATCGCCCCTAACTTCGTCGCCGCAAAGGTCGCCAAATGTTGACAGAGCCGCGACCACTGCAACAGGTCTAACGTTTCTTCTTGAATCAAATTTTGGAAGTTAGCAGGGTGAATCAAAGCGTTTATTGGGAAAACAGGACTTCTTCCATTCTAAGGGATGGTGTTCGGAGCGACACCTTAAGCAGAGGGCTTGCCGATCCAGCTTGTTCATCCACAGGTGCTCCAAAAGCCCTATTCTAGGATTTCTGCACTCAATAGGCTTCCTTCCAATGGATCCATGAATCTAATTCTTGGTAATTTCTGACAAAATATTGACTTTTAATTTTGGTAATTTAAACTATAAATATCTACTCTCATCCATCTCACCCAAGGACTTTTCGATCTTGTTTACCACCGTTGCACCGACCCAAAATTCCTTACCTCGCGATCTTTTTGCCGCCATTCAAGATCTCAAAAAAGAGCTGAATGCCGTAGTTTTGGCGCATTACTACCAAGATTCTGAGATTCAAGACATCGCAGACTACCTTGGCGATTCCCTCGGCCTGTCCCAGCAGGCAGCCCAAACCCAAGCGGATGTGATCGTCTTTGCAGGGGTTCACTTTATGGCGGAAACTGCCAAAATTCTTAACCCCGAAAAATTAGTTCTTCTTCCTGACTTGGCTGCTGGCTGCTCTCTGGCCGACAGTTGCCCCCCGGATGCTTTCGCTGACTTCAAACGGCAGCACCCGGATCACATCGTGATTTCCTACATCAACTGCACAGCGGAAATCAAAGCAATGAGTGACATTATCTGCACCAGCGCCAATGCAGTTAAAATCGTCAACCAAATTCCCTTGGAGCAACCGATTATTTTCGCGCCCGATCGCAACCTAGGACGCTACGTTATGGAGCAGACGGGGCGAGAGATGGTGCTGTGGCAGGGCAGTTGCATGGTGCACGAGATGTTTTCTGAAAAGAAACTGATCGAACTTAAAATGGCCCATCCCCAAGCGGAAGTGATTGCCCACCCGGAATGCGAGATTCCTCTGCTGAAACATGCCAACTACATTGCCTCTACCACTGGATTACTCAAGTACTGCCAGCAGAGTTCCAGTTCGTCTTTCATCGTGGTGACAGAACCGGGCATTATTCACCAAATGCAAAAGGCGGCTCCCGACAAGCAATTTATTCCCGCACCCCCATTGAATAATTGTGCGTGCAATGAATGTCCTCACATGCGGCTGAATACGCTAGAAAAATTGTATTTAGCCATGAAAAATAAAGCACCAGAGATTACCCTCCCTGAAGCGACTCGAGTGGCAGCCCTGCGCCCCATTCAACGCATGTTAGAAATGAGTTAAAGAGGCTGCTGTTGGGGCGCGTCCTCTGAATAGGCGACACGCCCCCTTGTCGTTCAATATGCTACTTGATTAATCCAAGACGCATTGCACTTTTGCTGGGAAACACAGCTATACAGGAGATTTATTCCACAGAAATACAATTACGCCACTGCCACTATTGACATGAACCAAACTGACATACCGAACTGTAGACCCCAGTTTGGCCTCAAAAATATCACCCCCGCCATAGGTTCCTTTCTTGGCAAATCCATCGGAAAATTGACCGCCTAAACTTGCTGCAACGCTATCCACATCAGTATTGGAAATCCAAGATTTTCCTAAAATTCCCCCGACCACTTGGGTTGAATCATCTGGGTTGGGAAAAAATTGGGTGGGTTCAGGCAGCAAGTAGGGATCCACTTCAGGCTCGTTATCTTCACCGGGATTCAGTGCCTTGCGGAGGCCCACAATTAAATCAGAAAACTTTTGAGATTCGGCATCCAACTGAGAGGCTTCATTTTTGTTCGTTGTAGCCTTGTTAGGATCCACCTGACTGGGATCAGCCCCCTCTGTTGATGCAGAGGAGTTAGTAGCAGCAGGCGTAGAGGGCTTGGTTTCGGGTGACTTCTCCGGTGTCTTAGGTTCTGCTTTCTTCTCCGGCTCAGGTTTAGGGCTTTCCTTAATAACGATCGGACTGGTTGAAGCAATATTTACCTTGGGCAACGTCGGTTTTAGCTTCGCTGCATCAGTTACCTTCACCTTGGGCAACGTTTTCACCAACACCTTATCCGATAGTCGGGATAATTTGACAGGCGGCTCTTTTTCCTTGGGTTGAGGTTTGTTCAGACTGGTGAGAGGCGTAAAGAAAATCAAAGCATGGACACCAGCCGACAACAAAAGCATCGGTTTAACCCATTGCTGCCAATTATTCGGCAGGGTCAAGCGCAGTTTGGACTTGGGAGGCTCAGGCTTGTTGGGATTGGGTAACGGTTCCTGAGGGATGGGTTCGAGGAGTAATGTGCCTTCTTGAGTTTGCATAGGTCATCCAGGTAGTGTTGCAAAAATGGTCAGTTTTTAATCTCGACAACGACAATCTTGATCCCCTATCAAGATTTCTAAAATACGATCGAAATAGTTAGCCAAATCGACCGCTAATGTAATCCCTGGTTTGCTTGTTCAGCGGATCATTAAAAATAACCTCCGTGCGATCGTGCTCAACCAATTCCCCCAGATACATGAAGGCAGTGTAGTCAGAGAGGCGTGCCGCCTGTTGCATACTATGGGTAACAATCAAAATCGTGACTTGCTGCTTCAGTTGGGTCATCAAATCTTCAACGTTGGCCGTGGCGATCGGGTCGAGGGCTGACGTTGGCTCATCAAACAAAATCAGTTCAGGATCGGTCGCTAGGGCACGGGCAATGCACAGCCGTTGCTGCTGACCTCCCGAAAGATTAAAGGCCATATCCTGTAAGCGATCCTTGACTTCATCCCACAGTGCAGCGTCTCTTAAAGCTTTCTCCACTTTGTCAGCGATCGTCGTGCGGTTCTTTTCCCCCCGCACCCGTAACCCATAGGCCACATTCTCAAAAATCGATTTCGGGAAGGGATTCGGACGTTGAAACACCATGCCAACCCGCATCCGCACTTCGATCGGGTCAAGGCGACGGGAAAGAATATTAACCGAACCATCCAGAATAATTTCTCCCTCGTAGCGATTGCCGGAATAGAGATCATGCATCCGGTTAAAGCACCGCAGTAACGTCGTCTTCCCACAACCAGACGGCCCAATCAGCGCTGTAATTTGTTTGTCTGGCAGGATTAGATTAATGTTCTTTAGGGCGTGGGTGTTGCCATAGTAGAAATTGAGGTTCGCAGCTTCTACTTTGGGGTGGAGGGGTGTGGTTTGTAAGATTGTTTCTAACATGACTTTTGAGGTTTCCGAGTCTTTAGGTTTGATGTAATGAGTCTGGCGTTGTTGATGTTAATTAGCTGAACATTACCACTTCAATCCTTTACGAATGCGATAGCGTAAATAGATCGCCAACCCATTCATCGATAAAGTCATGGCAATTAAAATCACCCCTGCTGCCGCTGCATTAGTTTGAAATTCAATTTCTGGCCGAGAAACCCAGTTGAACATTTGAATGGGTAACACTGTAAAAGGTGCTTTGAGCCATTCAAAGGAAATGAAGGGAAAGCTGGGTTGGATAGGAGATTCGGGCAGAAAGGCAATGAAGGTGAGTGCACCGATCGTCACAAGGGGAGCGGTTTCACCGATCGCACGGGAAAGTCCAATAATTACCCCCGTCAAAATACTGCCCATGGAATAGGGCAACAGATGGTGGGCAATCATTTGCCATTTGCTGGCACCCATGGCGTAGGCGGCCTCTCGCAGGGCGTTAGGAATGGCCCGTAATGCTTCCCGAGTCGTCACAATCACCACCGGAAGCACTAAGAGCGCTAAGGTCAAGCCCGCCGTGAGAATGCTTTCGCCTAGGTTGAAGTAGTACTTAAACAACCCTAAGGCAAGCAGACCGTAGACGATCGACGGAACTCCCGCTAAATTCGTCACATTAATTTCAATCAAGTCCGACAGCCAATTCTTTTTGGCATATTCCTCCAAGTACACCCCTGCTGCAATCCCGATCGGAACTGCCGCCGTCACCGTGACTAGCATCACTAAACAAGTTCCAACCCAAGCTGCTAAAATTCCCGCGATCGCTGGATCGGGATCGGCAAAGGAGGTAAGGAATTGCCAATTCAGTTTCGGGGCACCTTGGAGCACCATTTGTAGGATCAGGGCAATCAGCGTAATGATTGCAATCAGAATGCCCAATAGTCCAACGATCGCGAAGGATTGGCTAATGAATTGCCTTCGGGAAACCGATTGGTGAATGGCATTTAGCGAAGAAGAGGTCATGGCACGGATACAGGTTTAAGAACTCGGCAGAAGGGGGCGTCACTGAAACAATAGAGACTGATCAGAGAGAATGTCCTACAGATTCATCAAGTCAATACCGCTCCCGATATCGTTTGCTCAAAAAATGCCCAATAATGTTGAACACTAGCGTAATCAACACAAGGGTTAGCCCTACGGCAAAGATCGTTTGGTACCCAGTCGTACCATGGGGCAGATCCCCTAAGCTGACTTGGACAATGTAAGCAGTCATGGTCGCAGCGGAATCTAGGGGATTAAACGTCAATGTGGGCTGCAATCCTGCGGCGATCGCGACAATCATTGTTTCACCCACCGCACGGGAAATTCCTAGGATATAAGAAGACGAAACTCCGGATAGGGCTGCGGGGAATACTACTTTGTAGGCAGTTTGCAACCGAGTCGCCCCTGTCGCATAGGATCCTTCCCGCAGTTCCGCTGGCACCGATCGCAATGCATCTTCACTAATAGAACTAATTAACGGCGTAATCATGATCCCCATGACCATGCCCGCTGACAGCATATTAAATCCACCCAAGTCAGGTAATAAGGCTTGCAGCAACGGCGTGATAAAGAGCAACGCAAAATAGCCGTAAACGACGGTGGGAATGCCTGCAAGCAGTTCTAAGATTGGCTTTGTCCATTCTCGGACAGTGGCAGAGGCAAACTCACTGAGAAAGAGGGCGATCGTGGTTCCTAGGGGAATCGCAACCGAGAGCGCGACCAAAGTTGTGGTCAAGGTTCCAGTAATGAGAGGTAAAACACCATACTTCGGCGGTTCAAATAGCGGTGCCCATTCGATTCCCGTCAGAAATTCCCCGATCGAGACCTGCTGGAACAAGCCGAAGGACTCAACGCCTAAAATTACCATAATGGCGATCGTGACAGCCACACAGGAAAATGCAGCTAAGAAGAGGATTGATTCAATCACTTTTTCCTGAATTTGACGCACCGATCGACGCCTTTGAGATTGCTGCACTGACGCTGCTAGAGAGGGTAAGGAACGCGCCATAGGAAACAGGAGAGGTAAATTACAGCGAGGGAAGAAATTTATCAGACAAGAAAAGACAAAGCTGTTCTGAGAACTCCCAATACAGCCTTGTCTCGAAACGGCGACACATTACATGCCGGAATGGAAAAACGTGCTGAATTAGGATTTAGTCTCGGGGTTCCATCGTGACTAAATCGTCCATTTTCAGGTTTGTAGGTTCTTTGCCCGCAAAGCGAGTCCCTGTTTTACCTTCAGACAGGTGCTTCTTACCGACGCTATAAACTTTATCGTTCAAAGGCAAGTAGCCCACTTTGGACACAAAGCCAGATGCCCCATTCAAGTAGGACTCCACGAAAGATTTCACGGGCTGCTTGTTTTTAGCCGAATCGGCGTTGACATAGATGAACAACGGACGGGATAGGGGACGGTAGCTCCCATTGGTCACATTAGCCAGAGAAGGCTCCACACCGTTGACTTTAACGGCTTTCAAGCGACGATTGTTCTTTTGGTAGTAAGCAAAACCAAAGTAGCCCAGCGCGTTCTTATCGCGGGAAACGCCTTGCACCAGAACGTTATCATCTTCGCTTCCGGTGTAGTCTGTCCGGCTCTTCTTGGCCTTACCGTTGATGGCTTCGGTGAAGTAATCGAAGGTACCGGAATCTGCACCCGGCCCAAACAGCTTCAAGGGTGCATCGGGGAAGCTGCCATCAATTTCCTTCCAGTTCTTGACGGTGCTGCCTGCATCCCAAATCTTCTTGAGTTGATCCGCCGTTAAGTTATTAGCCCAATTGTTTTGGGGGCTAACCACGACGGTCAAGGCATCCATGGCAACCGGGATTTCGATAAACTTAATGCCCTTTTCTTTGCAGAGCTTCAGTTCTTTTTCTAGAATGGGGCGAGATGCGTTGGAAATATCCGTCTCGCCGTTGCAGAACTTCTTCAAGCCGCCACCCGTTCCGGAGATCCCAACGGTCACTTTCTGGCCGGAAGACTTTTGGAACGCTGCTGCTGCGGCTTCCGTGATGGGGAACACTGTGCTAGAGCCGTCAACCTTAACCTGAGCTTGGGCAGCGGCGGAGAAACCTACGATCGAGGCGATCGTAACCACTGCACCAACGGTAATGGAGCGATAAGCCTGGGACAACATAATACTGATTACTTTCTGGAAGGTTGTGTGACTGCACTGACATCGCTATAACTCAGCAAAAACTAACCACTCCAATGCCGCAATGATGTTGAAAACCATTGCTTAGAGTGATTGTTTTAAGCTATACATCCAGGTAGATGCAAATCTACTAAGACGTTCTCACATTACAGAATGAAGGTTAAGCGACTAGCAATGTAGCGTTATAAATTAGTTAAAAAGAAAAATCAAAAGTTATGCTTAAATTAAATTTGCATTAAAGCCCTCAAAGCAAGTCTCTATGGCGCTGTCCAATCGTCGTGATGTCAGTCATCTGTATCAATCCTTTCCAGGGTGAAAGGACTCTGCCTCGATCGAGTTCATCATGCATCCCGGCAACACCTCGGTCAATTGCTAAATCAATAGACTTAGGAAATTTTCAAGAACGATCGAACCGTGATCCGCGTTCCAGAGGGCAGAAATTTCGCGGGTGAGGGGGAGATCGGCAATCTCGCGATACAGAATGCCCTGACGTTGGACGGTCAGAACATTACTGGGCAAAACGGCAATCCCCATCCCGGCCACAACCATCCCTAAAATTGTGAGTAACCAGGTTGCCGTCGTGGTCTGCACAACTTGGGGTTGGAAACCCGCATCGATACAAGCAGTAATAAAGGCGTGGTAGAAGGGAAAGGCGGAGAGGGAAGGCAAGATGATCGGCTCCTGGGCGATCGCCCGTAGGGGAATTTGGGCTTGGGCCGCCAGGGGATGGTCGATCGGCAGAGCAAGGACTAAAGACTCCTGGGCAATCACCTGTTGCTTCCAGTTAGTATCGCTATCGGCCAGGGGGGGAAAGGCTTCTAGGGCAATGTCTAACTGTCGATCGTGCAGGGCTTGAATTTGTTGCTGGGCGGTGAGTTCGTGGAGTTCCAAGGTAACGAAGGGATAGCGATCGCGAAATTGCCGCAGGATGTCGGGCAGGATGCTATTGGCGACGGAACTGGCCATTCCCAATCGCAACACCCCCAGTTCCCCGCGCGCCGTCCGTTGGGCTTGTTCGATCGCCTGTTGGAGTTGGGCAAGGCTGCTTTGAAGATGGTGCCGAAACACGTCTCCGGCGGGCGTCAATTGCACAGGGCGATGGCGGCGATCGAACAATTCCACATTCAACCGCTTTTCCAAGGCCCGAATGCGCTGGCTCAAGGGGGCTTGCTCGATGTGTAACTGCTCCGCCGCTCGACTAAAGTTATTGCCATTGGCGACGATCGTCAAAAAGTAGCAGAGTTGCCGCAGTTCCAATTGGCTGAGCGGTACAAGATTGAGTTGTGAAAGATTGAGTTGTGAAAGATCCAGCATCGCCATTCCTAGCATATTGCTAACGATATTTTAGGTTTACCAAATGACCCTTGAAAAAACTGGGCCTGGTTTTTAAAGTGGAGGAAATCAGTGTTGTGGGGTAGAAGTTAAAACTCAATCTACATTGAAAATCATAAAAAATATACACAAATAAATATATAAATAACCAAAAAATATCTCACATAAAGATCTAATTCAGTTAAAGCTAATCACAACCATTAGACAGGAAAGAAAAATCATGCAATCATCGAATCAAAATCAGGCTAAATCCCAACCCCAATGGCAGTTTGGCATCGATCGGGGGGGCACGTTTACTGACATTGTTGCCCAACGACCCGATGGCACGATCGTGCTGCACAAGCTGCTATCCGAAAATCCTGAACGCTACGACGATGCTGCCATTCAAGGGATTCGCGAACTGATGGGGATTCCCGATGGCGAACCTCTCCCCGCCGATCGCATCGCTGCGGTGAAAATGGGGACAACCGTGGCCACCAATGCATTGTTAGAACGGAAGGGCGATCGCACCGTTTTACTCATCACCCAAGGTTTTCGGGATGCGCTGCGGATTGGCTATCAGCATCGGCCCAACATTTTTGCCCAGCAGATTGTTCTGCCGGAAATGCTGTATGAACGGGTGATTGAAGTTCAAGAACGCCACAGTGCCCAGGGTGAAGTTCTGCAACCCTTGCAATTGGACGACGTCTTGATTCAGTCCCTGCAATCCGCCTACGACGCTGGCATTCGTTCCTGCGCGATCGCCTTTCTCCATGGCTATCGCTACCCCGCCCATGAACAGCAAGTCGCGGACTTGGCACGACGGCTAGGATTTACCCAAATCTCGGTGTCCCACGAGGTCAGCCCTCTGATGAAACTGGTCAGCCGAGGCGATACGACCGTGGTGGATGCCTACCTGTCTCCGATTCTGCGGCGCTATGTCGATCGGGTAACCGCACAATTAGACCATCAAGAGAACAGCGAATCCAACCCGCAATCCCCCAAACTCATGTTTATGCAGTCCAACGGGGGACTCGTAGACGCCCACCGCTTTCAAGGCAAGGACAGCATTCTCTCCGGGCCTGCGGGGGGCATTGTCGGCGCAGTCAAAACCAGTGCCATGGCCGGGTTCGATCGCATCATTGGCTTTGATATGGGCGGCACTTCGACGGATGTGTCTCACTTCAATGGCGAGTACGAGCGCACTCTGGATACGGAAGTAGCGGGAGTCCGACTGCGGGCACCCATGATGGCGATTCACACCGTGGCAGCGGGGGGCGGTTCCATCCTGCAATTTGATGGGGCACGGTATCGCGTTGGCCAGGAGTCGGCAGGGGCGACTCCTGGGCCTGCTTGCTACCGTCGGGGCGGGCCGCTGACGGTCACGGACTGCAATGTCATGGTAGGCAAGTTGCAAGCGGCCTTTTTCCCAGCGGTGTTTGGCCGATCGGGGGATTTGCCCTTAGATGCGGAAATTGTCCAGCAACGGTTTCAGGCACTCGCCGCAGACATTCAAACCGCAACAGGCGATCGCCGTAGCCCGGAACAGGTAGCCGCAGGATTTCTCGCCATCGCGATCGATAAAATGGCCAATGCAATCAAAAAGATTTCCATTCAGCGGGGCTACGACGTGAGCGAATACACACTCTGTTGCTTTGGGGGCGCAGGAGGTCAGCACGCTTGTCTGATTGCTGAAGCCTTGGGGATACGGCAAATCCTCATTCATCCCTACGCCGGAGTGTTATCCGCCTATGGCATGGGCTTAGCGGATTGGCGAATGCTGAAGGAACAGGCGATCGAATTACCTTTAGAACCGGCTGTAATTCCCCAATTAGACGCAGCATTAAACGAGTTAGGCATCACTGGCCGCGCAGAAATGGAAGCCCAAGGCATTGATCACGATCGCATCCAAATTCAGCCGACGGTCTATCTGAAATATGCGGGAACGGATTCTACGATCGGCGTGCCCTGGAGTGATTTTGCCGAAATGCGCCATCAATTTGAGCAGCGCTATCAGCAACGCTACGGATTTACGATGCTGGATAAGGCATTAATCGCTGAAGCCGTTGCCGTGGAAATCATTGGCCAAACCGATCTTCCCACAGAACCCCAACTACCGCGCCAACCAGACCGATCGCTCACCCCGATCGCCAGCGTCAAACTCTACACCCGCGATCGTTGGTGGCAAACCCCGGTCTATTCCCGATCGGACTTGCAACCGGGCGATCGTATCCCTGGCCCTGCATTAATCATTGAACCCACCGGAACCAACGTCATTGAACCCGGATGGAGTGCAGAATTAACCGATCGTAACCACCTCATCCTCACCCACCAACCCACCCCCACAAAACCCACCCCACAAACTGAGTCCTCCGCTCTCGCACCCTCCGATCCTCCCACCCCCGATCCGGTCCTACTCGAAATCTTCAACAACCTCGTCCGCGCGATCGCTGAAGAAATGGGCATCACGCTACAAAATACTAGCTATTCCGTCAACATCAAGGAACGCCTAGACTTTTCCTGTGCCATTTTCGACACCCAAGGCCAGCTCGTCGCCAATGCACCCCATATTCCCGTGCATTTAGGTTCCATGAGCGAAAGTGTTCGCAGTTTGATTGACGCTAAGGGCTCGATTCTGAGACCAGGTGATGTCTATATCTCTAACAATCCCTATAACGGCGGTACTCACTTACCGGATATTACTGTAATCACGCCTGTATTTCTCGAATCATCCTCCCAACCCACCTTTTACGTTGCCTCGCGGGGGCACCATGCGGACATCGGCGGGATTACGCCAGGTTCCATGCCGCCCCATAGTTGCACGATCGCTGAAGAAGGAATCCTACTCGATAACTTTTGTTTAGTGGCCCAGGGCGCATTTCGGGAAGCAGAACTTCTGGAATTACTCAACTCCGGGGCCTATCCTGTGCGGAATGCGGTGCAAAATTTAGCGGATTTACGGGCACAAATTGCCGCCAATGAACGGGGCGTGCAGGAACTCCAACGCATGGTGGCACACTATGGATTGGCAACAGTTCAAGCCTATATGCAGCATGTTCAAGATAATGCTGAAGCTGCCGTGCGGCGGGTAATTGAGCAATTGCAGGACGGAGAGTTCAGTTATGAAATGGATGATGGTTGTGTGATTCAAGTTAAGGTCACGATCGATCATGCCAATCGCAATGCCTGTATCGACTTCACAGGCACCTCTCCCCAACAGGCCACAAATTTAAATGCGCCGTTAGCCATTTGCAAAGCGGTGGTTCTCTACGTTTTCCGCACATTAGTTGAAGATGAAATTCCCTTAAACGCCGGGTGCCTCAAGCCTTTGGACATCCGCGTTCCAGCTGGTTGCTTGCTCAATCCCACCTATCCTGCTGCGGTGGTGGCGGGCAATGTGGAAACCTCCCAGGCGATCGCCAATGCATTATACGGCGCGTTACAAGTGATGGCCGCATCCCAGGGCACGATGAATAATTTCACCTTTGGCAACGATCGCTATCAGTATTACGAAACGATTTGCGGCGGTTCCGGCGCAGGGCCGACCTTTGATGGCACAGATGCCGTGCAAACCCACATGACGAACTCTCGCCTAACCGATCCTGAGGTGCTGGAATGGCGTTTTCCGGTACTGGTGCAGGAATTTGCCCTCCGCCCCCACAGCGGCGGCCTCGGACACCACATTGGCGGCAATGGAGTCATCCGTCGCATTCAGTTCCGCGAAGCGATGACAGCAGCCATTCTCTCCGGTCATCGTCGGGTGCCGCCCTTTGGGTTAAACGGAGGCCAACCCGGCGCGATCGGACGAAACACCGTGCAACGGCAAGATGGCACGATCGAACCGCTGGGGAGCAAGGCTGAAGTTGAAATGCAGCCCGGAGATAGCTTTGTGATTGAAACCCCTGGAGGCGGTGGCTGGGGCTTATTCCAGGGCCAGTGATACCCGATCGCCCCCCACTTCTCGCAGGACACCCAATAACTTGGCAACTTTCTCATAGGCTAACCGTTTATCAGCCTTCAGGAGCACTGCCCCTTTGGGATTTTTGTTGAGATAGTCCACCACTTTTTGGCCAATCTGCGCTTCACCCAGTGTCGTGTTATCAACCAGCATTTGCCCCTGCTGATTCATTGCAATCACGAGGGGATCGGGCATGGCTTCCTCCACCTTCCCCTTATCGGCACTGGGTAAAGCGAGATCTTTGATGGCCTTGGATTTGGGGGCCATGGACATGATGATAAAAAACATCAGTACCGTTAGGATCACGTCCATCATTGGCACTAGGTTGGGTTCAGGCACATGGCTCACCCCACGACGGCGATTTCTCAAGCCCATGACGATTTTCCTTCCACCCTAAACCACAGAGATTTCAGCATCCATATTCTCCAGGGGATCCCCCAGAGGCCGAGCATTCAACCGATCGTCTCCGAAAGACTCTAGTCGGTTAGTCTCGTCAGATTTATAGCGGGACTCGATCGAGCGGCAAGATCGATCGAGCTCTGCCATAGATGGCTCAAACCAGTTTTGCCGATAGATTAGCTCCAGTTCCCCACCCACCTGGGCAAAGTAGCTCAACTGCTGGGCTCCGAGGGTGACACAAATCCGCAAGATAATCATGGCGAGAATCGCGACGATCATTCCGGCTGCGGTTGCCGTTAGCGCTTCCCCGATCCCTGCCGCAGCTTTTCCGGTATCAATCCCAGTCCCGCTGCCGACGTTTAAGTTTTCAAAGGTGTGCATCAGGCCCGTTACCGTTCCTAACAAACCCATCAGGGGAGCTAGCGCGACCACGGTTTCCAGTAACTTGTTGCCCTTCTCCATTTTTTCAAATTCGTGCTCGCTGGCAGTTTCCATCGCTAGTCGGAAGCTGTCTGGGGTTGGGTTACGCAGTCGCAGAGCCGCATACATAAACCGCGCGATCGGTTGGGCACCTGCCTGCCTTGCCAACATACTGGCATCGGCCAAACTGTAGCGAGATGCTTCCAAAATGCGGTGGGCTGTTTTGTCTTCAGTGCGATAGAGATTGAGCCAAAAGACAGCACGGTCTAGGGCGCTTGCCAAGGTTGCCACCGATAGCCCCACCATGGGGAACATCATCCAGCCACCCTTTGAAGCCACCTCAAATAATGTAGACATATCCTTTCTTTATCCGGGAAACAAATAACACTCAGTTCTAGACATTCAGTTCTAGATAAGGGATTACTCAGCTCAAAGCAGAAATATTGCTGAATCTGATTTCCAAATCACACCCATGAAAAATGACAAGATTGGATCTACCAAACCTGCTAAGTTCAAACTAATCAGTCAATTATTTAGCTGTATTAATCCAAACAATAGAATAGAGTGAATCTCTAAGTTTCTTGGTTAAGAATAGGTAATCCTATGACTAAATTATTCGTTCTTAACCGTTAAATAAGTGTTAACAGCAATATCAACAGGCTTAAACGATCGAACACGATTGAGGTTTTCTGAAGAAACTTCGTCGATCGCTAGGAATCGTAGTCCTCAGGGGTTTCAGGAATGGCTACTTGAGCGGGAGAAGCAGTAGTTGTAGTGCTCTTACCTGCTTGGGTGGCAGCAGCATCGGTGGAAGAAGCCTGTCCAGCCGCTCTCTTGGAGTCACTTTCAGTTCCTGTAGACTTTTCCCCTTTAGCCTGTGAAGCAAGACCGGGAATCAGCCGTTGCCAGTTGATATCGCCAGAAGGCGCGATCGTGACGGCTACTTTTTCGGGTTCTTTAATTTGGGGAGCTTTGAGTTTATCAGATGGATTATCAGAAGACTTATCAGAGGACTTATCAGTGGGTTGAGCAGATAGGTTCGTTTGGCTGGATTGATCCGCAGCAGTGGGAGTTGGGGACTGCGATCGACGGGTTACTTCACACTCAAACTGATCACCAGGATTGACGGTTCGATAGGGCGTAATTGCACCGCAGTCCACCGTGACCTCGCCCAGATCTGCTTTCAAGCCCTCCTGGATCACCTGGTGGACTTGGGCAAGATTCACCAAACCTTTCACACTGGGAATTTCCCAACTGACTTGCCCCTCCCGATCGGTTTGGCGCACTTCCATATCGGCCCCATTCCCTGATTCAAAAATTGCAGTACAAGTAAAGGTCTGTCCCTCCTTGGATTGCAGATTTTCTGGACAAACCACCGTCTTTACAGACCCAGCCCCCTGTTGCACCAACTTTTGTTGAATTGTTTTTTCCACTTGTGCAACATCCAAGGGTGCATTGCAACTGGCCAAGCTCCCAGCCAATAGACCTAGAAGGCCCATCAGACTAAACCTGACTGGGGAAAAATGTGCTTTTTGACGGGAAACCATAATTCAATAGTAGAGAGATGAAGAGAGGGCACTTAAGTAGACTATCGGAGGATATTCAGTGGTTCGTTAAGAAAAGGTAATCAGTTTGGGAAATTCAGGTTAAAAACCCTTTAATCATTATCGTAAATGCATGGGATAGTAAGAATGATGCGCTAACGATGATAGGATAACTCCCAGCAACGATTAGTCTGTCAATCAATGCATGGATGCCTCGAATAGTCCATACTCGTTCTTTCCACACAATAGCGCGCAAATTCTACTAATTGAAGATGAGGAGATCATTTCTGAAACCGTTGCCCTTGCCCTGACCCAGGAAGGCTTTGAAGTCACTGTGGTGCGCGATGGGCGAATGGCCTTAGAAATGATTGTTTCTCAGCAGGGAGGAACTAGTGCTTCCGCCAATGCAGCGCCGATCGCACGATTTGATTTAATTATCCTGGATCTGATGCTGCCCTATGTCAATGGCTTGGATATCTGTCGGATGCTACGGCGGGAAGGATATCAAACGCCGGTACTGATGCTGAGTGCAAAGGCGACGGAAATCGATCGGGTGGTTGGGCTGGAAATTGGTGCGGACGACTATTTGCCTAAGCCCTTCGGAATGCGGGAATTAATCGCTCGCTGTCGGGCCTTGTTACGCCGACGGCAGGCTCCCCAAATCAGTCCCCAACAGCAACCCATTACGATCGCCGAAATTACCCTCTATCCCCAGGAATGCCGAGTCATGGTACGGGGGCAGGAGGTCAATGTCTCTCCCAAGGAGTTTCGCCTGCTGGAAATTTTCATGCGAAATCCTCGGCGGGTCTGGTCGCGGGAACAACTATTGGAAAAGGTCTGGGGGCCGGACTATGTGGGCGACAGCAAGACGGTGGATGTGCACATGCGTTGGCTGCGGGAAAAACTAGAATTAGACCCGAGTGATCCGCAATATCTTATTACCGTGCGGGGATTTGGTTACCGCCTGGGACGCTAGCTGAGGGCGAGTCTCTCTGAACCGTCGATCGACACCAAGCTCATCAAATCGGCCAGAACAGGTTGATTCCGTAGAGATAGAGGGGAATCCCAAAAATAATGTTAAACGGGAAAGTTACAGCTAGAGCAGTGGAGATATAAAGGCTTGGATTCGCTTCTGGGACGGACATGCGCATAGCAGCAGGAACGGCAATATAGGATGCACTCGCACACAGGACAGCAAAGAGAAGCGCATCACCCTTGGACATATGAATGAGGTAAGCGATGCCACTTCCGAGGATGGCATTTAGAATCGGAATCAGAATTGAAAACGAAATTAGAAAAACACCCGTTTTTTTGAGATCTTGAATCCGCTTAGCAGCAATTAAGCCCATGTCTAAGAGAAAGAACATCAACGCGCCGTAGAACATATCTCCGATGAAGGGTTTCACTTTCTCATAGCCGTGTTCTCCAGTGAGTAAACCGATCGCGATACTGCCAAACAACAAAAATACGGAGCCATTCAGAAACGATTCCTGAAGTACCTCACCCCAACTAATGGCTTGGTCATCTTCCCGTTTTGCCGCAAAAATCTGTACCAAAATCAATCCGACAATGATTGCGGGGGATTCCATCAAGGCCAGCGCCGCTACCATATAGCCGTCGGAAGGGATTTGCAATTGATCTAGAAAGGCATTGGCGGTGATAAACGTAACAGCGCTGATGGCTCCATAGGTGGCCGCGATCGCGGAGGCATTGTAGGCATCTAATTTCAGGCGTAGGATGAAGTAGGTATAGACCGGGACTGCGCAGGACATGAAAACGGCTGCCAGTACAGTGAGCACCACATCCTGGCTGATACCGCTATTGGCTAGCTCAACGCCCCCCTTAAAGCCGATCGCGATGAGGAGATAGAGGGAGAAGAACTTGGGAATCGGTTGGGGAATCTCCAGATCCGATTTGACGAAAACCGCCAGCATTCCTAAAAAGAAGAATAAAACTGGCGGATTCAAGAAATTTGACGCAACCAGACTGAGATCCATCCCTACTCCCACAGACGAATGTAAAGAAACCTTACAAAGATCCAGTGTGACACGAGCGGGGACGATCGTACCCATCTCAGAATTGCGCTGCTATAATTTCTGAGGAGGTTGTTGAACAAACTCCCTGGGGCTGTAGCTCAGTAGGATAGAGCAAGCGCCTCCTAAGCGCTGGGCCGCGCGTTCGATTCGCGCCAGTCCCGTTCTTAAAAGTCATCAACCGAAAATTCGTATGGGCCGGGTGCCTGTACGAATTTTTTTTGACAAAGTTCTCGCACGATCGCGCAACTTTGATCGGGATATCTACCCAGAGACATAGGTAAAAATACTGGTTAGATTTGTCTGCGATGATCGAAATTTATCTCAATCCCAGTCACCATCGCATGTTGCCAAAATACCATAGAGTCAACTCTAGGCTCAATTTGCCGACTCTATCTTGAGATAGAGATTAGATTTCCAAGGGAACCCTAGCAAAAATCGTTAGTGTCCTTTCTAGCCCTAACTGCTCCAAACCTAGATTTACGAACTGATTTAGCATTTCCAGATTTGTCAAAATGCATTGCCTTCGATAGGATGTGACGGTTCGTTGCACAACTCCTAAGTTTAATCAGCGGAGGTTAAGAACGATGAGTCGTTTACATTACACTCAGTTTGCTCAAGTCATTGGTTTGATGGGCGCAGGATTATTGGCTAGTTCCGTCCATGCCATGCCCAGTCCAGCGGTTCCTTCGACGACCAAAACGCCAGAAGTGACAACGGAGGCTCCGGCTTCAGCAGCACCCGCTGCGCCAGCTTCTACTGTCCCCACTCCAACGACTCCGGCTTCAACAACTCCGACACCGGAAGCAGCCCCCAAGGAGATTCCGGCTCCTGGAACTTCGGCAGAACCCTTAACGCCACCCACGGGAGATGCTCCCAAGACGAGCGAAATGCCGAAAACGATCGTTGATGTGGCGGGTAGCAGTGAATCGTTCAAAACTCTGACGGCAGCAATTCAGGCCGCAGGCTTAACCGAGACGCTGTCTGCCGAAGGCCCCTATACTGTCTTTGCCCCCACTGATGCTGCCTTTGCAGCCCTGCCTAAAGGAACAGTGGAAAAGTTGCTGAAACCCGAAAATAAACAGCAACTGATCAAGTTACTCACTTACCACGTAGTTCCCGGCATCGGCATGTCTGAAACTCTAAAATCAGGCCAAGTGAAATCGGTAGAAGGTCAGCCAATTACCCTCAAGGTCGATGCTAAGGGTGTTATGGTCAACAACGCAAAAGTAACTAGCGCAGACATCAAAGCTAGCAATGGAGTGATTCACGCGATCGATAAGGTCATCCTACCGCCCACCGATCGCACGGCTGCGAAGCCCAAACCCTACACTTCGATGAAGAAGTCTGAAAAGACAACTATGCCCGGAGTTAGCCCAGATTCCAAAGCGGCTCCCGCAACGCCTGTGACTAAACCCTAGTCTTGCCCGATCGAGGCGTTCACGATCGAGACATTACGAAACCTGACATTCTTACATTCCTGATTTTTGGTTCTCCGTAGGGGGAACCTTTTTTGATGTTTGCCAGCGATTTCGCGATCGCCTGCCGTATCCTAGAAAAGGACTTTATGCAAACCGTAGGTAACGCAGGCACAATGACGACGCAATTCCCCGGACAGCAATTTCCTGAACAGCCCGCTCCTGTCCATGTGATTGGGGGTGGACTGGCTGGCACCGAAGCGGCTTGGCAAATCGCCCAGGCTGGGGTTCCCGTCATTTTGCATGAGATGCGCCCCTTTCAGAAAAGTCCCGCTCACCATAGCGAGCATCTGGCCGAACTGGTTTGTAGTAACTCCTTTGGGGCACAGGCTACCGATCGCGCGTCGGGGTTGCTCCACGAAGAATTGCGGCGGTTGGGGTCGATCGTCATTGCCAAGGCGGATGAACACAAGGTTCCAGCGGGGGGAGCCTTGGCCGTCGATCGGGGAATATTCAGCGAAGATTTAACCCGCACCTTGGCCCAGCATCCCCTGATCGAGCTACGCCGCGAAACTGTGGATACCATTCCCTCGGACGGCGTGGTTGTCCTGACGACGGGGCCATTAACGACCGATGCGCTGGCGGCGGATCTGCATCGCTTCACGGGCATGGAATACATGAGTTTCTTTGATGCGGCTAGTCCGATCGTGGTGGGGGAATCGATTAACTTTGACGTTGCGTTTTTGGCTTCGCGCTACGATCGGGGGGAAGCGGCCTATCTGAACTGTCCCATGAACCGGGAGCAGTATCTCGCCTTTTGGACAGCCCTGTGTCAAGCAGAACAGGCAGAACTGAAGGACTTTGAACGGGAAACGGCCAAGTTTTTTGAGGCTTGTTTACCGATCGAGGAAATGGCGCGACGGGGAGAAGACACGATGCGCTATGGCCCGCTCAAGCCCGTGGGGTTGTTTGATGCGCGGCTGGGGGATTTTCGCGATCCGGAAAATAAAGCGAAGCGACCCTATGCTGTGGTGCAATTGCGCCAGGAAGATAAGGCGGGGCAGTTGTGGAATATGGTGGGCTTCCAAACGAATTTGCGCTGGGGGGAACAAGCTCGGGTGTTCCGCATGATTCCCGGTTTGGAGAATGCCGAATTTGTCCGCATGGGCGTCATGCATCGCAACACGTTTATTAATTCACCGGAATTGCTGGAAGCAACGCTGCAATTTAAGCAACGGGCAACGCTGTTGGCAGCGGGACAACTGAGCGGAACCGAAGGCTACACCGCAGCAACGGCGGGAGGCTGGCTGGCTGGAACCAATGCGGCACGGGTTGCCCTCGGACGGGATCCCTTGGTCTTGCCGACCACAACCATGATGGGTGCATTGTTTGACTTTATTAGTTCCGCTTCGCCGAAGCATTTCCAACCGATGCCGCCAAATTTTGGCATTCTGCCGACCTTGCCTCAAAAGATCCGCAATAAGCAGGAGCGCTATGGGGTTTATCGCGATCGATCTTTTGCGGATCTACAAGCCTGGGCCCATCAAAATCAAGTGCCCTATGCCGTTGAAACTGCCCTAGCCAGTTAAATCGCCTTCATCCCGATCGCGTTTCCTGATCCACTGGTTGAATTTCCTTAACTCTGTTGCACAATCTTAACCCCGCTTTCTGTAGCTTAAGAAACGGAATAAGATTTTTTTCATTGCTAGGGGGCTGAAATTGACAGACCTAGAATGAGTAATAGAAACCTTGCTGCGATCGCCGATCGCGGATCTCTATGAAAGTTCAACTCGAACGCAGACTTCCTTCATGCCCAGAGCAGTTGGAATGCGTTATCTGTCATCAAAAATTTATTGTTCCCAGGATTCGCAGGCTCCTCTGTAATGATGAGGGGCTGATTCAGGGCGACCTCTGTCCCCATTGCCTGAAGCTAAAAACAGCTGCAATCCAACACAAATTACGGCAGCAATCCGGCCAACTCCTCCAACAGGCGAACCACGATCGCGACCAGTCCCTTTCCCTGCGGCAACGCGGGCTCGAACTCTTGACGCTCTCCCAGGAATCCCTGACGCGACCGAGTTTGTACACTTGGCTTAGCAAACGGTTAGAGGTGCTCTCTCAGGAAACCCAGGAACTGGAAGCTGCTCGTTTAGGTTTACAGTCCTGCGCCTGTGGTCATCGATCGAAGCTGCGCATTCTGTTTGAAGACCCCGGTGATCCCGAATAGCTTGAGCTTGTACTTTTTTGCTTTGACTCTGCGGATCACCGATCGTCTTACCGATCTTGTCCCCCTGCCCTAGTGGCTGAGCATCCAGGGTCGTCCGCCTTCGTGGCTTCTGGGTTTGGGGCGATCGGGTTCTCGCTCCCGTTTGACGAGTTGGGGTTCCGGATTTTCTACCTTGAGCCGCAAAGAACTAGAGAGCAGCGCTGGGGGAGAAAAGATCCGCTTCCCAGTTTGTTGGCACTGGGGGCAAGCAGCCGGAGTGTCCCGTTCCGCAAGCATCCGCCAAGCCTCAAACACCCCACAGTCATCACATCGAAACTCGTACAGTGGCATAGGGCAAAACCTAAAAAACACAGCCAAACTTGAACGACTTAATACTCAATCAACTTGTGATTGCGATAGGTGTCGATCCCCCTAAATCCCCCTTAATAAGGGGGACTTTAAAAGAATCTTCAGATTTCACTACAATTCCATCAATTTCCTCAAAATTTCTGGTTCCCTTATTAAGGGGGGCTAGGGGGGATCGGATTTGTAGCATTGATCAATCAACTGAGTATTACTCCCTCGATCGAACAATTGCACATTACACAACTCGATCGGGCGTCAGGAGGGTGAGGCGAATGTAGTCCTAATCAATGAACAATTCATCCCACCCCCACTGAACGAACCGCGCCTAAAAGCACGTGAGTTCAACAAACAAAATTGTCCCTTACAAATCTCCTGTGCTAGGACGGAGAATTTACTTTCGGGGGGTGTCGGGGGAGTAGAGTCCCCTGACAAAGCAGGGGGGCGGGGAGAAG
>MUGG01000191.1 GCA_002148405.1 Alkalinema sp. CACIAM 70d
AGCATCAGTATGAGATATTTAAACTGGGATCGTGTGTAAGGTAAGTTATGTCATTCAGCCCATCTTCCAACCAGCCATCTAACTCTAATCAATCCCAGGAAGTCAATCAGGAAGCTAATCAGGAATACACTGAACGTTTGCAAGCCCTCATGCAAGCCCGAGGTATTCCCAGCTTTCGTAACCTGAGTCAACGGGCAGGCATTTCAGAAAAGGCGATTACCCGGCTGCGGCGTGGCCATCTTCCGCTGATGAAAATTCGGACACTGACCCGATTAGCGGCTGTTCTGGAAATCTCGATCGAAGACTTATTCCAGCAATTTTCCCAAGGCACTGTTTCAACACCCTCCCATCCTTCCCAAGCAGATTTACAAGGGGAACAGCAAGGAGATTTACAAGGAGATTTACAAGGAGAGTACGATCGCGTCGTACAACAATTACAGCAACAACGGGAACAACTCTGGCAGGAATTTCAGCAAAGCAGCTTGCAAACGCTAGAACCCTGGCTAGTTCAATGGTCTGCCGCCACCCATGCCGCCCAGAAAAATCCCCAATTACCCGCTGTCAATCTGATTCCCCTCGTGCGACCTGTGGAAACGCTGATGCAACAATGGGGACTCACCCCGATCGGTACCGTAGGCGAGGAAGTCCCCTTCGATCCTCACCTGCATCAACCCATGGAGGGCAGCGCCCATCCCGGCGATCGGGTCAGAATCCGTTACTGCGGCTACCATCAGGGAGAAAAGCTGCTCTATCGTGCAAAAGTCAGCCCTGTATAGGTCAGCCCAATATTAAACTCGCCATATTAAACTTGCCCAATTATTGAACCCGCCGCGACCTCCAACACTAACCCCGTGAGAACCATCCAAAAAGGCGATGGAAGGTCAGTTTAGGTTGAATGAACTGACAGCGCAACGCCTCCAGATAGGTGTAAAACACAGGGGTCAGGTACAGCGTCAGAACCTGGGAAAATAGCAAACCTCCCACGATCGCCATGCCCAACGGTCGCCGGGATTCTGCCCCAGTGCCCGTCCCCAGGGCGATCGGGAGCGTCCCAATCAGCGCCGCCATGGTTGTCATCATAATCGGTCGAAAGCGCACCAGGCAGGCTTGATAAATCGCATCTAGGGGACGTTGGCCCTCCTCCCGTTGTCGTTCGATCGCGAAATCGACTAGCATAATGCCATTTTTTTTGACAATCCCCACCAGCAAAATCATGCCAATGAAGGAATAGAGATTTAATTCAACTTGAAAAATTAACAATGTCAGTAATGCGCCAAAACCTGCGGACGGCAACCCTGACAGAATCGTTAAGGGATGGATGAAATCTTCATAGAGAATACCGAGGATCAGATAAATCACCACGATCGATAACAGCAGCAACCAGCCCAAATCATTAAATGACTGTTGAAAGACCTGCGTTGAGCCTTGGAAACTAGCCGTTACCGTAGATGGCAAAACGTTTTGCGCTACTTTTTGAATCGCTTGCGTGGCTTGGCTGAGGGAAACCCCTGGGAGGGTATCAAAGGAAATCGTCGCAGAAGGCAATCCTGCAAGGTGGTTAACCGTCAGAGGGCCAACGGTTTGGTTAATGGTCGCGATCGTGTTGAGGGGAATGGATTCGCCAGTGTTCGATCGAACGTAGAGCATTGACAGGGCGCTAGGACTCCGTTGATATTCCGGCTTGACCTCCATCACCACGGCATACTGATTATCTGGTGTGTAAATCGTAGAAATTTGTCCTGAACCGTAGGCATCACTCAGCGTTTTTTCCACCTGCGCTGCGGTAATGTTTAAAATAGCGGCTTTATTGTGATCGACTTTCACCTCAACTTGAGGCGTATTGAGTTGTAAATCACTATCGACACTGCGCAGTCCGGGAATGGCCTTGATTTGTGCTAATAGATCCGGAATTGCCTTGCGCAAATCTTCAAGATTCAAACTCTGTAGGGTGAACTGATATTGGGCGTTGGTCTGTTGCCCCCCGATCGGGATGGCAGTGGGCGATCGTAGAAAGGCTTGGATGCCCGGTACACGACGCAGTTGGGGAGTGAGTTCTTGGACAATTTCATCGGCACTTAATTTTCGTTGCGATCGGAGTTTCAGACGAACATTAATGCGCCCAGAATTGACCGAGGCATTGGGGCCACTTGCTCCGACCACCGAATTGACTGCAGCAATATTGGGATCCCGTCGCAGAATATCCACGATCGCCTGCTGGTGACGCAGCATATCATCAAAGGAAATATCCTGGGCCGCCTTGGTATTCCCCATAAGTTGCCCTGTATCTTCATTGGGAATAAAGCCCTTCGGCACGATCGTAAAGAGATAAACCGTCAGCAACAGCAATACACCCGACAACACTAAAGTCATGCGACGGTACTTCAAGACGGGTTTTAGCGTCCAGGCATAGACTCTCAGCAAGCGATCGAATAGCCCTTCTAACCAGCGATAGAACCCATGCTGAGAATGGTGCGTCGGGGATTTTAAGAATCGACTACAGAGCATGGGAGTCAGGCTGAGGGAAACCAATCCAGAGACAAGAATCGCTGTAGAAATCGTAATAGCAAATTCATGGAATAACCGACCAATTAAACCACCCATCAAAATAATAGGAATGAAGACCGCCACCAGGGAGAGGGTCATCGAGAGAATCGTAAAACTAATCTCGCGCGATCCCTTTAAAGCCGCTTCCAGGGGAGACTCTCCCAACTCCTGATGGCGCACAATATTTTCTAACACCACGATCGCGTCATCCACCACAAAGCCAACTGATAGCGTTAAGGCCATCAGAGAAAGGTTATTTAAGGAATAGCCTAAGAGATACATGACCGCAAATGTACCAATAATTGCCACAGGTAACGCTAGACTGGGAATTAAGGTTGCGGTTAGATTGCGCAAAAATAAAAAGATGACTAAAACAACCAAACAAATCGAAAGGACTAGGGTGAATTTCACATCATTGACCGATGCACGAATTGTCTGGGAGCGATCGTACATAATGCCTAGCTCGATCGATTGCGGAATCTGACTCTTCAGATTGGGTAAAAGTTGCTTAATCTGATCAACAATCTCTACGGTATTGGCATCGGGTTGGGGCTGTACCGCTAATAGGATTGCAGGTTGATTCGAAACTTTTTCATCACTATAGCGATTGGACACCTTATTATTTTGGACATCATCACTGACCTGGGCAACATCCCGCAGCCGCACCGCAGACCCATTTTTGTACGTCACAATCAGCGATCGAAACGCCTCCGCATCCCTCAGTTGCCCTTGGGTTTGAATGAAATACGCGCGATCCGGCCCAGCCAGACTTCCCGTCGGCAACTCCACATTACCCTGCTGAATCGCTGTTCTAACCTGATCCAATCCAATGTCCCGCGCTGCCAAGGCCTGGGGATCTAACTGAACCCGCACCGCATACTGTTTCTGTCCGTAGACTTGCACCTGCGCGACGCCGTTAATCATGGAAATCGGCTGGGCGATCGTCACCTCTGCCACATCATCCACCGTCGAAATCGGCAGGGTTTCCGAATACAGATAGAGGTACAGAACGGGGGCAGCGGAGGGATTGACCTTACGGTAGGAGGGCGGTTTGGGCATTCCCGAGGGCAACTGACCAACCACCGCAGAAATCGCTGCTTGCACATCCTTCGCCGCATCATCCACCCGACGACTAAAGTCAAATTGGAGGGAAATATTCGTACTGCCGGTGGAACT
Organism: Alkalinema sp. CACIAM 70d; assembly: GCA_002148405.1. Taxonomy (GTDB): domain Bacteria; phylum Cyanobacteriota; class Cyanobacteriia; order Leptolyngbyales; family Leptolyngbyaceae; genus Alkalinema. The sequence goes on from MUGG01000191.1 coordinate 3,721, forward strand.
GGTGGAGTTAAAGGAGTTCAGCCCTGCAATTTCCGTAAATTGCCGCTCTAACGGTGCTGCAACCGCAGAGGCCATGGTTTCTGGGGTGGCTCCGGGTAAATTAGCGGAAACGCTAATAAAGGGATATTCCACATGGGGCAATGCACTAATCGGCAATAGCACATAACTCATCAAACCAAAAATGACAATTCCTAGCATGACCAGGGTTGTCATCACTGGACGACGGATAAAGAGTTCAGAAAGGTTCATCGTCCGATCGACTCCTAGGAATGCAGTGCAAGCAAGTCAACAATTTTTTGCGCTAGGCCAGGGATCTGGATCGAGATTTCAACTGTTTCAGTTGTCGCCGCCAGGATTCCATGTAGATGTAGAATACAGGCGTTAAATACAGGGTCAGAATTTGCGAGAATACCAACCCTCCCACTACGGCAATCCCCAAAGGACGCCGGGACTCCGATCCTGCCCCTAAGCCAATGGCGATCGGTAACGTCCCCATTAACGCGGCCATGGTCGTCATCATGATGGGACGGAAGCGAACCAGACAAGCTTGATAAATCGCTTCGGATGGCCTTTTACCAAAATCCCGCTGGGCCTCGATCGCAAAGTCTACCATCATAATGCCATTCTTTTTGACAATGCCAACGAGGAGCATAATGCCAATGAAAGAGTAGACATTCAGTTCTACTTGGAACAACATCAAAGTCAACAGAGCGCCAAATCCCGCCGATGGCAGTCCAGACAGGATCGTAATGGGATGGATAAAATCCTCATACAAAATACCCAGAATCAGATAAATCACCAAGATGGCAATGAGAAGTAACAGGAGAAGGCTAGGTAAAGAGCTTTGAAAGACTTGGCTAGCCCCCTGGAATCCTGTAATGATAGTGTCTGGAATCGTGGTGTGAACCAGTCGCTCGATCGCCGCATTGGCTTCCCCAAGGGAGGAACCAGGCGTCAAATTAAAGGAAATGGTTGCGGCATTCATCCGCCCCATATGGTTAATCGTCAGGGGGGCTGTCCCCGGCGCAATAGTGGCAAAGGTACTCAGGGGAATGGCCACTTGTCCATTGCTAGAACTGTTTACGTTGCTAGAGCGATTTCCTACAGTCGTCTCACCGTTCCCAGTACTGTTGTCCCCATTACTACTACCCATCGCTCCAGAACCATTTCCACTCGTTCCATTTCCACTCGTATTAATGTAAAGCTGCATCAACACATTGGGATCTTGTTGATATTTGGGATCCAACTCTAGGATGACTTTATATTCATTACTCGCAGTGTAGATTGTTGAAACCTGGTAGTTGCCATAGGCATTGCGCAAGGTATTTTCAATTTGTTGGGTGGTAATTCCTAGGGCAGCGGCTTTCTCCCGATCGAGGGTCAACTGAACCTGCGAGGTCATCTGCAAATCGCTATTCACATCCTGCAATTGGGGCAGTTGCTTCAGATCTTCCACCAGTTTAGGAACATACTGTTGCAAGGGTTGCACATCCGAACTTTGCAGCGTCAACTGGTACAATCCACTGGTTTGCTGGGTTCCGATGGGAAGAACCGGGGGATTTTGCAAAAAGACTTGAATACCAGGAATCGCTGCCAGTTGCGATCGTAGATTTTGAATCACTGCTTCAGCCCCTAGGGAACGGTGCGATCGTTCCTTGAGACGAATAAACAAACTCCCCGCATTTCCAGGGACTGCCGCTCCACTGCCCGTTGCACTGGAACCCGCCCCAATATTGGAATTCACCGCCTCTACATTGGGATCCTGGCGAATCACATTCACCACCTCCTGCTGGTGCCGAACTAAATTCTCAAAGGACGCATCCTGGTTCGCCTGGGTCATTCCGATAATTTGCCCAGTATCCTCACTCGGGATAAAGCCCTTAGGCACCCAAACAAATAGTCCCACCGTCACCACCAACATGGCTGTGGATAGAACGATCGTCGTGCGATGATATTTCAGCGCTTTCTTAAGGCTCCAATCGTAGAGATTGAGAAAGCGATCGAATACCCGTTCTGAAATTTGGTATAAACGACCCTGTTGAGCATGATCCACAGGCTTCAAAAACCGACTACACAGCATGGGGGTCAAACTGAGCGACACAAAGCCCGAAACCAGGATGGAAACCGCGATCGTCACGGCAAATTCATGGAACAGTCGCCCCAATAATCCCTGCATGAACAGCATGGGAATAAAAACCGCCACCAGGGACAGGGTCATCGAGAGAATGGTAAAGCCAATTTCCTTCGAGCCATTGAGTGCAGCTTCTAAGGGCCGTTCTCCCATTTCCATATGGCGAACAATATTTTCCAACATTACGATCGCGTCATCCACAACAAACCCCACCGACAGCGTTAATGCCATCAACGATAGATTGTCTAGGGAGTAGTTCAGCAAATGCATGATGGCAAAAGAACCAATCAACGAAATCGGTAGCGCCAAACTGGGAATCACTGTCGCCGAGAGATTGCGCAAAAATAGAAAAATGACCAGAACGACCAGCGCGATCGTCAACACTAACGTAAATCGCACATCATCCACAGATTCCCGAATCGACTGAGACGCATCATAGAGAATCCCAATTTCGACCGAACCTGGAATTTGATCCTTTAAATTCGGCAGTAATTTTTTAATCGTATCCACGACTTCCACGGTATTGGTTCCCGGTTGCCGTTGAATGGTGAGGATAATCGCACGGGTATCGTTATACCAACTCGCCACTTGGTTATCTTCTACCCCATCGATGACTCGCCCCAATTGCTCTAGATAAATCGGAGCCCCGTCTCTGTAGGCCACAATTAACTTCCGGTAGGCCGCTGCATCCTCCAATTGCCCATTCGTCTGTACCGTAAAGTTCTTATGATTTCCCGATAGACTGCCCGTGGGCAAATTCACATTACCCTGTTGAATCACCGTTTGAACCTGATCAAGCCCAATCTGTCGGCTGGCTAACTGCTGCGGATCAAGCTGGATTCGGGTAGCGTATTTCTGGGAACCATAGACCTGTACCTGGGCGACGCCGTTAATCGTTGATAGCTTCTGCGCCAAATAGGTTTGTGCAAAATTATCCACCTGGGCCAGGGGCAGGGTGGGCGATCGTAGATACAAATAAAGAATGGGTTGATCTGCTGGATTGACCTTACTGTAGGTCGGTGGATTGGGCAGATCATTGGGAATTTGGCCGGAAGCCGCCGAGATGGCAGCCGCCACATCCTGGGCTGCATCATCAATACTACGACTTAAGTCAAATTGCAAAGTCAGTTGTGCTTTTCCCAACGTGCTAGTTGAGTTGAGGGAATCCAGACCGGCAATGCTAGATAGTTGCTTCTCCAAAGGCCGAGTGACCGAAGCCGCCATGGTTTCAGGACTGGCCCCCGGTCGAGAAGCGGTCACCTGAATCGTGGGATAGTCAACATTGGGCAGATCACTAATCGGCAGCAGTTGATAGCTCATCCAGCCAAAAATGAGAATGCCCGCCATGACTAGCGTTGTCATAATTGGCCGACGGATAAACAGTTCAGAAAGATTCACGGATTCCCCTCCGATGGATGCGCTTCAGATGGATTTCTAGTGCGATGCTTTCTAGTGCGATTATCTGCCCGATCTCTGGCTGCGGCATTGCCTTCGGAGGACGGACTTGAATTTTGACCGGGCTGCGGAGGACTCGCATTACCGTCACTCGCATTACCCCCACTAGCATTGTCCTTAGAACGACGATCGCCCTCGCTTCCCTCTTTGATTCGCACTTTACTGCCCGTCGTCAGATTCGCCTGTCCATCGGTCACCACCCGATCGCCCGGTTGCACGCCCTTTTGAATCACCTCCAGGCCATCCACGGTGGCACTGGCAATCACCGGGACATTTTCCACTGTCTCATCCGGTTTCACCACAAAGACAAACTGACCGTTGGGGCCGTTCTGCACCGCCTGCGCCGGAACCACCGTGGCATTGGGTTCCTGGGTCAAGGTCAAGGTCGCATTGACAAATTGTCCTGGAAATAACTTGCCATCCGCATTATCAAAATCACCAATTAACTGAATGGTTCCAGTGGCATTATCAACGGTATTATTCACAAACGATAACGTTCCCGAAATCGGGTGGACTTGGTTCGAGGCAAAGGTCACATCAACTTTGAGCCGACCATTTTCCATGTGTTTTTGAATTCCAGGCAATTCAGTCTCAGGCACAGCAAAGGAAACCTGAATCGGACGAATTTTCTGAATCACCACGAGAGGATTGTTGCTGTTGGCCTGAACGACATTACCTTCTGTAATCAAGATATTGCCTGCCCGTCCATCGATCGGTGCATAAATCCGCGTGTAGGAAGCCTGTACCTCAGTATTACTCAGCGATCCACGATCGGCACTCACAACCGCTTGGGCATTCTCGATCGCTGCCTGATCGCCCTTAACAACTTCCTCGGCATTCTGAATCGCAATTTCATCACTTTTGACAACAGCCTCTGCATTGGCAATTGCCTCCCGATCGGCTTGGAGCGTGGCTTCTAGCGATCGATGGTTCGTCGCATATTGCTGGGCTTGATCCTGGCTAATTGCCCCCTGCTGATACAAACTGTTGTAACGATCGCTCTGGGCTTGGGCATATTGCGCCTGGGCTTCATCCTTGGCCAGGGTCGCCCTCGCCTGTCGCACCAGCCCTTGATCCCGGACTAGTGCAGCCCTCGCCTGTTCGACCAAGCCCAAATCCTTCGCGAGGGTTGCCCTGGCCTGTTCCACTTGGGCCTGATCCTTCGCAATCACGCCCTGGGCCTGCTGAATGCCCGCCGCTTGGGTTCGATCGTCCAACGTAAATAAAAGCTGCCCCTTCCGTACCTCATCCCCTTTTTTAAAAAATACCCCGGTAATGCGGCCCGTAGCTTGGGGGGTCACCGAAACCGTAGACTCGGCCTGTACATGCCCGATCGCACTAATTTGAATTGGTACAGTCCGCTGACTGACGGTCGCAATGGTCACGGGGGTAATTTGTTCACGACCATTTTTTCCTGGTTTTTCCGGCTTGGCAGCATAGGAACGCACGGTCACAAACCCGATCGTTGCCAGCAAGACCACTCCAACCACCGCTAGTCCAACCCGTCGGTTACGCCAGATTTTTCGAGATGGCAGCCCCTCAGGCTGAACATCCGGCGGATTAGCGACCTCTTGATCAACAACCCCTCGATCGGCGACATCCCATTCAGATTGAGAACCCTGTTCAGCGGAGATCGATCGATTCCCCTCAGGAACCGTTTCATCAAAAATTTCATCGGTAGGGTTGTGGGGCATACCAGTCTTGAGATTCCCTAGACTTTCACTTGCCCATAATAGAAGACTCGACTATCCAGCACATGGCTGCACAGTCCTAAACTCACCCACCCAAAACTACCAAAATATTTGTGACTTTTTTCCTACCGTCCTCCTCGCAAATTAGGAAAGCCACGTCTTTTCAAGCCCCCTTGAAATTAGCTATACCAACAACCAAGTACCCCTCATCATTCAACACTCAAAATTTTAGGTAGCGCATGTGTTGTTGGATCATCTCCGCCCCTTTAAGATCAGGACAATAGGCAAACATCTATCATCGATCGGACAGTGGATAGGGAAGCATTCCATGGCTCGTCTCACCAATCACCACCTCCCCTATCAGTCATTTCAGCTCTTGCTCATCCTGGAGTGGTTATTGCTAACCACAGCGGTTTTCATGGAGGTGTTACTCCCGTTTCAACCCTCTTGGTTATTGGTTGAGCGCGTCATTACCCTGACTTTGTTTGGATTGCTAGGGTTCAGCCTTCCCAGCCAACAGATCCCCCAAAAACTTCTCTACACCCTTGCGGAATTTGGCCTAATGATCTTGGCAGTGACCCAGTACGGTCTGTCTACGCGCTCCGTCTTTTTAATGGGGTTAGTGCTGGTGATGCGGAGTTGTTTTCTCTTTCAACAGCGGGGGCAACTTGTTGTTTTAGGGGCTTCTCTGTTGACCTACGCGGGTTTTCTGCTAACTAAACCGATCGTTTTAGCTAAAACTACCGTTTGGGATTGGCGACTCAGTAATGTGCTGATGTTTAGCCTGACATTAGTGTTTGCATTTCTCTTAATTAATGCCCTGCGATCGGAACGCCAAAGCCGAGAACAATTGGAAAAAGCCCATCAAGAACTAGCCACGACCCACGCCCAACTCCGCCAATACGCCCTCCGCATCGAAGACCAAGCCACCCTCCAAGAACGCAACCGCATCGCCCGCGAAATCCACGACGGCCTTGGCCACACCCTCGCCGCCCAAACCATCCAGATCAACAATGCAATCCTCTTCTGGCAATCCGATCCCCCGCAAGCCCTCACCTTTTTAAAAGAAGCCAAACAGTTAGGGGCCGCAGCGCTATTGGAGGTGCGAAAATCCGTTTCTATGCTGCGATCGACCCCTCTCCAGGGCCAAACCTTAGAAGTCGCTTTGGAGAAACTGTTTACGGATTTCCAAACGATGACAGGGATGATGATCCGCCGCCGTATTCAAGTCTTGCCCCCCTTGCCCGCAGAAATGAATATGGCCCTCTTTCGTATCCTCCAAGAATCTCTGACCAATATCGCCAAGCATGCCACTGCAACCACCGCCACCATTGAATTACAAACTATTTCACCCGGAACAGTTTCTCTCCCTGGAACGATTCCTTTTCCTGGAACCACTGTGCCCCTAGAGCCTCTAACGTTAGGACGCCCAACATCCAGTCGTTGTATCTATTTATCGATCGTAGATAATGGCCAAGGATTTAACCCAACCCAAAATACCACGGGCTTTGGTCTGCAAGGGATGCGAGAACGTGCCGCTGCCCTCGGGGGAGCCCTGACCATCCAGAGCCATCCCCATCAAGGCTGTACGATTCTAGTGACCCTGCCCCTATCCCCGTCATAACTATGATTCGGATTCTTTTAGTTGATGATCAGCCTATTATCCGCCATGGACTTAAGAGCATGTTGGAGTCGAATACCGACATGCAAGTGGTAGGGGAAGCAGAAAACGGACAGCGGGCACTGGAACAACTTGCGCAATTGCAGCCCGATCTCGTTCTCATGGATATTCGCATGCCCATCATGGACGGTGTTGCCGCCACAGGCGCGATCGTGGCCCAATCTCCCACGACGAAAGTTCTCGTCCTCACCACCTTTGACGATGATGAATACGTCTCCCAAGCTATGCGCCTAGGGGCCAAGGGCTATTTACTCAAGGACACCGAACCGGAAGACCTCGCCCTCGCCATCCGCGCAGTTCACAAGGGCCATACCCAACTGGGTCCCGGTCTGTTTGAAAAAGTCCTGACTGCCCCACCTGAACCGCCCTGCTCCACCGCTCCACCACCAGAATTGGCCCACCTGACCAGCCGAGAATTGGAAGTCCTGCATCTCCTCGCCTCCGGTGCCAATAACCGCGAGATTGCTGAAGCGCTCTTTTTGTCAGAAAACACCGTTAAGAATTACGTCACCAACATTCTGAGTCAATTGCGACTCCGCGATCGAACTCAAGCAGCACTTCTGGCCCAGTCTCTGTTCAGAGCGCAGCAATCTATCTAGTCATCAGACTATCTAGTACTCAATCTATCCCTGAAACGCTATCCTGGTAAGCTAGGAGCCGACAAGTTTTGTTCCTGAATGTGTTGATCCATCCAAATGATTGAAGAGCCGTCCTTAGATGCTTGTATCAATACTCTTGGTTTACGCACGATCGAACGTCATGTTCTAATCTGCGCCGATCAAACCAAGCCCCTGTGCTGTAGCCACGAGGCAGGCTTAGCTGCTTGGAACTACTTGAAGCGACGGCTTAGTGAACTCAAGCTGGATCAACCCCAACCCGATCGGCCAACCTCTATCTTTCGCACTAAAGCTAACTGTTTGAGAGTCTGTCAACAAGGGCCTATCCTGGTGGTGTATCCTGAAGGGGTGTGGTACCGATGTGCAACGCCCGAGGTAATTGAACAAATTATTCAGCAGCACTTAATCAGGGGGCAAATTGTTCAGGAGTATGCTTTTTTGGAGCATCCCTTAAACCTTAGTCAGAACCGAAGCGATCGTCCTCTGAGCGATCGTAATCTGGGCGATCTAAGCGACCAGAAGGAGAATCCCCAGTCTACCGACTCCCTAGAAACTCCTGAGGGGATTATTTCCTAAGCCCTCGTTCTTGGTGCCAGTGAGTGCTTTAATGCTGTGGCTTTAGTTTTAGCGCTGTGGCTTGAGCACTGTGGCTTTAGTGCTGTGCTTTTGTGCTGCTCTAAGGACTCCCCCCGTGCTTTACTGCTCCTTTTCTTCCACTGATCCTTCTCTTCAGCTTGCCTTAGCTGACCGATCTCAACGCACAATCTTAAAACTTTCTAAGGTAACTTTTTTGGGGGGTCGTATACAATAGCACTAAGTAAAATGGCACTCAGTGAACCGATCGACAACCAAGTGCAAAATCTTTGAAGGTTCTTGCCTTCGCACCGATAGTTTTGCAGTCTGTTTGGGAATATTCACTGTATCTACCCAGCATGGCAGAAATTAACGAATCTTGCATCCGTAATCTCCTACGGCAAGTTTCTTAAAAATGGGCTGGTGCCTTAGGTTCCATCCCGCGACCAACCAACGAGTTCACCCTATCGACATCCAGGCAATACGAGTCAATATGAAGGAAGCTACTAACATCATCCCAAAAAAGTTACTCCTCATTGACGATGACCCCAACCTCATCTTGTTGGTCAAAGATTACCTGGAGTTTCGTGGCTATGAGGTGATTACCGCCGAAAATGGTCGGGAGGCACTGGAAGTGCTAGAAGGTCACACTCCTGACATGATTATCTGCGATGTCATGATGCCCGAGATGGATGGATATTCGCTCGTCAGCGCCATTCGTAACGATCCTAAAACCAATTGGATCCCTGTGCTTTTTCTCTCTGCAAAAGGCCAAAGTCAAGACCGCGTCAAGGGGTTAAATATTGGGGCCGATGTTTACATGGTCAAGCCCTTTGAGCCAGAAGAACTCGTTGCCCAGGTGGAATCTTCTCTTAAGCAAGCTTCTCGATTGATCCAGCATAAGGACTCCAAAGGCGGAGATGGTTCACCGAAGATTCAAGTACCCTTCGATGTGGAGTTGACGCCCACTGAATTGCGGGTGGTTCAGTTTGTGGCGCGAGGGCGAGCCAATCGCGAAATTGCTGAGGAAATGAATGTCAGCCAACGGACAATCGAGAGCCATGTCAGCAACATGCTGGGCAAAACAGGTCTGCACAACCGCACTGAACTAGCGCGCTGGGCTCTAGAAAATAATATGGCTTAACAAAGGGAAAAGACACACTATTTAACAATCGCTAGGCTAATCTGGCGATCGCGCTAAATCCGCAGTCAGAAAGTCAACAAACTGCCTTGCCGATCGCCCCGATCGCCCATTATGCCGAGTGGCCCACTGTAAGGCCCGAAATTCTAGGTCTGGCTGGGGGAGTTCGATGCCTGCCCGTTGGGCTAGGTGACTCACCATGGCTAAATAGGTGATCTGATCGGCAGGCTCAAAGGTGAGCGTTAGACCAAAGCGATCGCTAAACGAAAGTTTTTCCTGTAAGGTATCCCATTGGTGAATTTCATCGGCATCCTTGGGCCGGGGCCGATCGCCGTAAAATTCGCGAATCAGATGTCGCCGATTAGATGTGGCGTAGACAACGGTATTCAGTGCCCGTGCTGTCACATTGCCTTCCAAGACGACTTTCAAGGCTTTGTAAGCGTCATCGTCCTCTTCAAAGGACAGGTCATCGACAAAGATAATAAATTTCTGCGGTACATCCCGTAACTGCTCCACGATTTGCGGCAGGGACAGGAGTTCTGCTTTGGTGACTTCCACTAAGCGCAATCCCCGATCTCCGTAGGTTTGCAGCAAGCTTTTAATCAGCGATGACTTCCCCGATCCGCGACTGCCGTACAACAAAACATGGAGCGCCGGATACCCTGCTAGTAGTGCCTCGGTGTTTTGCAAGAGTGCGTCCCGCTGCCATTCATAACCAATTAAATCGAGGGTTTGAATAGGATCAGGATTCGGGATTCCGATGAGTTCCCCGCTGCGCCAGGTAAAGGCTTTAAACATTGCAAACTGTCCTGTGCCATATTGACGATAATATTCGCCTAATGACTGCAACTGTGTAGACCAATTCGATTTTTCAGATAAGAGTTCCGAATCCGTTTGGGATTGATTTGCAGAAATCCTTACACTTTCTGCACTGATCCAGACAGGCAGTTCCACATTGGCCACGACGCTATTAACCATTGTCCCGATCGTTTCACCGGTTAAATCTGCTAACCCCTGCAAAATCGTTAAATCTCGCTGGGCTGCTTTAATCACAGCGGGATTAACTGCATCGATCGAGCATTTCTGCAACATTCGGGTAAATGGATTATCTGCCTTCAGGACAAGAGAACGTACATAGCTACCCCAACTGAGGGATAGAGGGGCGATCGCCTGAAACCATGCGCTATAGGCTTCTAAAACCAGGACTTCCCCGTCCCAGGAAGGTTGGGTTGCGGCTTGGCGAATCGATCGCAACAAATGGACGAATGCTGCTGCAATCGGGTCTTCCAACGTCGATCGATACAGCGTCAATGACATCAAGTCCCGATGTAATTGCGTAACTTTAACCATATATCAGTCCTTTTTAAGATTCAAATTCGATGCCACACAAGAAACTAAATCACTTAATATCGACATTTTCTTAGCAACTTGTTTGGCATTTTTTAAATCACCCATTGATAGGTAATATTTAACATAATCATATAACTGTGATTGTGTCCCATAAGGTAATTTACCCGTGGCATCCATTGGCTTATTTTGTAGCTGAGTCCAATGATTTTTCAAGACTAGTTGCGCTTTATCAAACTGCCCGATCGCACGATAAATATTTGCCAGTTGAATATTACGCTTAGAGTGTGGCAATTCCAATTCAATGCCTGAAGTAGTGGTTTTGAGTTGGGACTCTAAATCAGTCATGATTTGTTCAGCAACGTCTACTCTGCCATTCTTGACAGCCTCTTGAGCAATTTCTACAGGAACAAAATCTTGATTGATCCTTCGATCGTGCTTGCCGACTAAATTCAGTGCATGGTCATATTCTCCCGCTCTTGCATAGGCCAGAATGTACTCAGTCATCAAAACGGGAGCATAGCTTGGGCGATTGGGACGGGCAGGTGGATAGCCTGCTTTGCGTTCCATCTCTTGAAATGTTAGGCTAATGTCCTCCACTTGCTGGAGTATTGGCAGCGCCGCACTAATATCCTGTCGGCTAATATAGGCTTTTGCGATCTCTAATAAAGCCATCCCTCTTTTTCCATCATCTTTCATAGGGCCTTCAGCCGCTCTCAGTGCTTGGTCTAGTTCGCCTACCTCGATGTACATCTCAACTGGACTATACATCCCAAAACTCTGCTGGAACGCAGGTGGCTGAACCTGCAAAGTTTGTAAAATCCGTTGGTAAAGTTGTTCTCCTGCCTCCGGTTGACCCGTTTTGAAGAAGCTGGCAGAAATTTGAGCCATTAACTCAACACGATTTGACCAAATGAGTTTAGGTGTTACCTGAGGGTTATCAATCTCTGGAAATTTTGTCAATGATTTCAATAAGCTCAGCGCCTTGTCTGGTTGCCCAGCCATTGCATAAACTTGCATCAGAAGTATTTGCTTTCTGTCATCCTCGTAGTGAAACTCTAGTGCAGCTTTTTGAATATACTGCTGGGCTTCTGCTAATTTCCCTCGTTTTGCCAGTGCCAAAATGACTTCTGACGCTTGATAGTCAGAATTTCTATTCACAAGCTGCCATGCATCACCATAGTCCCCCGTTTGTAGGTAAGCCTTGAAGAGCTTGTAGTATTCATCATTGATCCAACTGTTCCAATAGCCCCCACTGTCTTTATCAGCGGTCTTGGCGTGTTCTCTAAGAGCTTCAATGAGGTCAAGATGGCAAGCAGCGGGAATCCCTTGAATCGACAAATTACGTTTGAGGTCTTCTCTACGGACAGACGCAGGTTTGACTGCTGCTGCGAGATGACTGACCTCAATTAGCGATCGATTCGAAATCGTTAAGGGGAATTCTGATTGGATCTGTGTAGGCAAAGCAAAATGACTCACTAAACTACTGAAGATACCGATGAATAAACCAGTGCTGAGCTTGTGAATCATAGAGTTGTCCTTTTCACAATAATTCCTAATTCGTTGCTAATGTCCTGCCACACCTCACCTTAAAACTTAGATTTCTCGAAAAGATTTCTCTAAAAACTACATTCCTAATGCATTGAGCAAAACGCCAGGAGTTGGCAGGATAATCACAATCAGTAAAAATAGCGCGATTAGGCCAATCATATCCCGAGTACTATCCAACTCCGTCACATCATTTAAGGCCGGTTCATCGATCGTCGGTAACAGGAACAATAACACCGCCCATAACAGCAAATGGGGTTGCATTAATGCCAGCACCAGCAGCAACAAGCGCGCCACTTGCCCAATCATTGCCCCAGCCCGTTGCCCATACACCGCATGAACCATCCGGCCACCGTCCAACTGGCCCACTGGCATTAAATTAAACGCTGTGAACAAAATGCCTAACCAGCCCGCCACCGCGATCGGATTTAGCGCGATCGCACTTTTCGCCGTCAGCGCATTGCCAAACACCACCTTACAGGCCAGGGTTAACAACAGCGAATACTGCGGCAATAATGCCTCAAACTTAAACACGCTAGGATGCTCCGTGGCATTGACAATTTGCGATTGCGTTAGCCCAACCACCAACAAAATCACGGCCACCCCTAATCCCACCATCGCGCCAAACATCCCGACATCAAACAAAGCCTTGCGGTTGGGGATCGGCGATCGAATTTGCAAAAATGCTCCCACAGTTCCGATCGGCAATTGCGGCAAGGGCAAGACTGGGATGAAATAGGGCAATGTCGCCGGAATGCCATAGCGCAGGGTTGTCCAGTAATGCCCCCCTTCTCGAATCGCAAAAAAGCCCATTAACGCGATCGCATAGGGCACCCCTTCCCAAAAACTCGGGTTGCCTCGCATGCCCACCTGCTGCAAAAGCTGCTGACCCGCCCAAGTGGTCGTGAAGGCAGTCACGATCGCTAAAATAACAGCAACTTTGGGCCGTCGCAGGGCACGGGGCGAAAAATCCAACTGGGCAAAGGGATTGGGCACTAGCACAAAAAACGGCTTACGATCGCCCCCTTCCTGGAACACGACGTAAAATCGCTTACCAAAATGGGCTTCAATATTCTCCCGAATCGTCTGATAGGCCACCTCCGGCTTGGAGCGCAACTGGCCCCGACAAATCACCGCTTGCGGACGATACTCCAAATGTTGCAAGTAATAGACCGACCACGGGAAACAAGACTTGAGGTGATCTTCCTCCTCTTTGTTAATTGGGCGAGTCATCACAGGCTCGGTAGGCAGCTCGATCGGGGGCTCCGATGACTGGACGGGTTCCACTTCCTGGGGAGCACTGCGGGGATCAGGGACGATCCGACCTCGCTGAATTAGGTAGAGATAGAGTAAAAAACAACCTAGAAATAGCAAAATTGCTAAGCCGATCGGCATCGGAGTTCTGCCAAACAGAACCGTCCATACCATCAAGCTGAAGGCAGGTGTCATGACCACCAGCCATAGCAACCAAGCAGGTGTCCGAGTGACGCTAGTAACTCGCTTCACGATGAAGGCGTAGGAAACTAGCCCCAGAAATCCTAAGAGTAGAAAAAACCAAATCATGTAATTCGTTCAGCGGGCACCTGTCCCATGGAGGGATTCATTAAGATACCGGGAGATAGGTCATAGCAAATTATAGAACTTGATTCCAACCTATCTTTGCCCAATTCTGGGAGAAGCACTCGGATTTGCGTTGAGCCCGTTCGTATTGAGCCAGAGGAGATCGGGTGTTCTTGACTAACTGCCCGCTAGATCTGTCACAATCAGCAAGGAACTTAACCCCGGATGCGATCGTGATTTCGGAACCCCTGTCTGCCCCTCAGCCCTCAGCCCCCGCTCTGACTAACGCTACCCCCCTCAGCAAGGCTCCCCGTCCCGTCCTCCCGGAACAAGCCCTCCCCTATCCCATCTATGCCTTTACGCCCAATCGCGATACCTTGGGGGGCACAGCCTATTTAATCGTTCATCCAGCGGGAAATTTGTTGATTGATAGCCCCGCTTGGGATGAGGTGACGCAAAGCTTTGTCCAAGCTCAGGGTGGCGTGCGTTGGCTCTTTTTGACCCATCGGGGAGCCATGGGCAAGGTACGAGAAATCCAGGAAGCCCTCCATTGTGACGTCATTGTCCAAGAACAGGAAGCCTATCTGCTCCCCAAGGTAAAGGTTACGCCCTTTCAGCAAACCTTGGAATTTCCCACGGGCGATCGAGCCATCTGGACCTCCGGTCATTCCCCGGGTTCCGCTTGTCTATATCACCCCACTAGCGGCGGTATTCTTTTTTCTGGGCGGCACTTATTGCCTGATCGTCACCAGAAACCCGTTCCCCTGCGTACGTCTAAAACCTTTCACTGGCCTCGGCAACTGCGCAACATCCAAACTTTGATCAAAGAATTCTCTCCAGAAACCCTTGCTTGGATCTGTCCCGGTGCCAGTACGGGATATTTGCGGGGTGCAACCGCGATCGGCCAAGCTTACTCGGCCCTGATGGCCTTAGATTTCTCCGCCCTGCAACAACAACTGCCGCCGGGTCTATAGAGCCTTGTCAGGGCTAATCGCAATTCTCCCCACGATCGATCTATGGGAATACCGCGATCGAGGTGATGCGAGGTTTACTGTCAAAGATGGATGGAAGCGCTAAAATCTTGGCACTTGATCCCCTGATGGCACAAGTCCTGATGGCACAAGTGCGGTACCTGGAATCCCAAACCTGGGATTTTTCATAGACGATTTCAGGCAATTTCTGGAACAATCTCTCAAACCATCTCTAACCCATTGCTGAGGACTTTAGATAAGGGAGATTCCCCCTAAACCCTTCTCCGAGTCAATTTCGGAATTGCTCAGGACAATGAAGAAGTCCCTCAGCGTGAGGAAATCTCTCAAGATAGGAGTTACCTAATGTGCGGAATTGTTGGTTACATCGGGACGCAGGCGGCGAGCAGTATTCTGTTGGAAGGGTTGAGGAAACTGGAATATCGCGGCTACGACTCGGCGGGGATTGCCACGATTTTAGAAGGCGATCTACATTGCGTTCGGGCGAAGGGCAAGCTCAATAATCTTCAGGAAAAGCTAGAAAGCGAGGACAATCCTTCGCGTATTGGCATTGGCCATACCCGCTGGGCTACCCATGGCAAACCGGAGGAACACAACGCCCATCCCCACCGCGACACAGAGGGTCGGCTGGCAGTGGTACAAAATGGCATTATCGAAAATTATGTAGAACTGCGGGAATCCCTCAAGGCCAAGGGCTGTGTGTTTCGATCGGAAACCGATACGGAAACCATTCCCCACTTAATTGCGGAGTATTTGAAACAGATTCCCGAGGACTTTGCAGGGGTTTCGCGCCTGATGGAAGCGGTACGCCTTGCCGTTAACGAACTCCAGGGAGCCTTTGCGATCGCGGTCATTTCCGTGGATTTTCCCGATGAATTAATCGTAGCTCGCCAGCAAGCCCCGCTGGTTATTGGCTTTGGCCAGGGCGAATTTTACTGTGCCTCCGATACCCCCGCCCTCGTGCCCTATACCCGTGCGGTACTGCCCTTGGAGAATGGCGAGATTGCCCGTATGACACCGATGGGCGTAGAGGTCTACAACTTCGATGGCCACCGTCTACGCAAAGCCCCCCGCACCCTCAACTGGAACCCGGTCATGGTGGAAAAACAAGGGTTCCGCCACTTCATGCTCAAGGAAATTTACGAGCAACCGGGGGTGGTGCGGTCTTGCTTGGAAGCTTACTTGGTGCCGGATTGGATCCAATCTTCCCAGGTGTCGCCGATTCAACTCAATTTACCCACGGCCTTAATCGAGAACTTGCAGCAAATCCAAATTGTGGCCTGTGGTACCAGTTGGCACGCTAGCTTAGTGGGCAAGTACCTATTGGAACAGTTGGCGGGCATTCCCACCACGGTGCAGTATGCCTCCGAGTTTCGCTATTCCCCACCCCCATTGCTACCCCACTCCCTCATTATTGGCGTGACCCAATCCGGGGAAACGGCGGATACGCTGGCAGCATTAGAAATGGAACGCAACCGTCGATCGGCTCTGGAACCCGCCTTCCAATCGCGATCGTTGGGCATCACCAACCGCCCAGAAAGCACGCTGGGACAGATGGTAGACCATGTGATTGACACCCAAGCTGGGATTGAAATTGGCGTTGCGGCCACGAAAACCTTTGTAGCGCAGTTGATGGCGTTTTATTTCCTAGCGTTGGAACTGGCCTATCAGCGCCAAACGATCGCGATCGAACAAATTGAAAAAATCCTTGAGGGCTTGCGTCAGCTCCCGGCCCAAATTGAAAGTGTGTTGGAAAGTCAGGAACGGTACATCGAGGAACTGGCCCACGACTTTGCTGAAACCCAAGACTTTATCTTCTTAGGTCGTGGGATTAATTTCCCGATCGCCTTGGAAGGGGCGCTGAAGTTGAAGGAAATTAGCTATATCCACGCGGAAGGCTATCCCGCTGGGGAAATGAAGCATGGCCCGATCGCGCTGTTGGATGCAAAGGTTCCGGTGGTGACGATCGCCATGCCGGGAACGGTCTTTGAAAAGGTGCTGTCCAATGCCCAGGAAGCACGGGCGCGGGATGCCCGGTTGATTGGTGTGACGCCGATGGATGAGATGGAGGCCGCAGAAACCTTTGATACGCTGATTCCAGTGCCCCATGTGGAGGAAATTCTGTCGCCGATCGTGGCGGTGATTCCGTTGCAGTTACTGTCCTATCACATTGCAGCACGGCGCGGCTTGGATGTGGATCAACCGCGTAACCTAGCAAAATCGGTGACGGTTGAATAATGAGAGGAACGCCGATTTTGACCTATACCAAAGGAAACATGATGTCGCACAATATCTGAACCTTGAGGCAGAATATTGGGTCGATCGTCAGGGCTTTTCATTTCTTGTTTAGGGACAGATGCTCAGTGTCTAATCTGTCCCTGCTCAGGTTTTTTTTGCAAAAGTCTCTAATCAACTTGAATCATTCGACTGGCAACGCTAATGACCTCTGTCGAATTTTTGATGGCGATCGGTCGGCTCCATTCGCTACCCGCGATGATGTTGCACTTATGCAGTAGAAGAATCATGCGATCGACAGCTTGACGAGAAGCAGCGATCGTCAGTTTTACAGGTTCTTCGCTAGGTGAATGATTAGCAGAAAAATTGGCAGGTGGATTAGTCGGCGGGTTGACCCCTCCGTTTTCGACAAAGTTCATAAATCAATCTCCTGTTTTGTCGCCTTAATGGACTACAAGCGGGAAAAGCAAAGTCCACTTAGCGTTGAGTGCCATTACTATACACCATTTGTAGTCCATTAGGACTCACTCCTTTACGAGTTGATCATCCTCTGACACGATCTAGTCATGGGAAAAGCAGGTCGAGTTCTAAAAGTAGTATTGGAGCAGTACAGCATCAGCCAAATCAAGCTGGCTGCTCAGTTAGGTGTGGGGCGATCGAATGTCTATCGGTGGGCGAATGAAGTGAGAGATCCAACATCGGAGACAGTGATCGCCATCATTAAAGCTTTAGAAGAGATCAATCCTGATGCAGCAGTGGAGTTCAGAAATCGATACCTTAATGATTCAGATCCTTAAGCAATGTTCCAGCGTTGACGATGCCAATGTAATGATTCAAGTCTGGGGTAGTGAGTTTCTTGAGTAGGCAGAAAGATCAGTTCTCCGTCGAATTCCTGCATCGGTCTAGTGTCTTGTGGAGATTCTTCAGTAAAGCAATTGTGGGGAATGATGATCCTGTAATCATCACTAATGCCAAACCAGCCTCGATCAAACGCCCAATGATGATTTTTGCAAAGTGCTAAACCATTATCAAAGCGATCGTCATGAAACTCTGAAAATGGTTTGATGTGCGCTCCATCTACAATATTCTGGCTATCTCGACTAACAATCTTTAAACGACAGAGGGCACAATGTTGTAGATACAGAGAGACTACATTACGACGAAATGCAGCGTTTCTTACGAATGTCTTATCCTGATCTTTAATGTCTTCTGTTGTGTAGACTGCACCACCTTTTTCAAATAATCTCAACTGAATATTATCTAGTTCATCAACTGGATAAAGTTTTTCTAGCTGTTGGGTCTTGGCTGGAAACCATGTTGAAACTAGAGTTTCGGCTAAATAAACTCTTGCACTAACATCCTGTAGATACTTAAATAATTCATCATCTACATATGCATATTTAACCGTATTACGGAGTGCTGATAAACCTTTAATTTTAGTTCTACTTGCAATCGTTGCCTCAAAGCCAGGATTAGGCATAAGATGCCAAAATTTATCCCCTGTAAGATGAAAGAAAGGTAAGGAAATATCTGATCGATGCTCAGTAGTTACTAGATTTGACCAGTATTTGAGGAATGTAGCGATTAATTCAGGAGTTAAATAAATTTGATTATGCTGTATTTTTCCTTTGTCAAATTGTTCAATTACAGAGAGTAATAGAGTTGGTTTGTGTGGTGCAACTCCATGAGCGCGATCGACTCCTAGCTTTGTAAATTTTTTAGCGTAGTAGCTTATGTCTTTCTTCATCACTAGTTATAAAGCTTCCAATAGCCATCTCTCAGATACTCTGGCGGATCTCGAAGTTCATTAGTTTGCGAAATCTCTTCAACTAACTCAAACTTACCCGAAAACCATCTAGCAACTAATACAGTAACTAAGCTACTTCTTGAAGTTGGCTCTTGTAGAAATTCGAATAATTCTTCATCTAAATATGCATATTTAATTGCTTGTTTAACTTCTGCAAGATTTCTTAATTTCTCTTTAGAAGAGATTAGTTTTACATAATCTGGATTTGCCCATAAATGCCAAAATTTACCGCTTTTCATGTGAAAAAAAGGTCTAGAAATATCAGGATTATGATTGAATGAGCCTAAGTAACTCCAGTATTTAAGAAATGTTTGAATCAGTTCACGGGACAAATAAATTTTGTTCTCTGTAATAATTTCTCTTCTAATCTGTTCAATTACAGATAGCAACAAAATAGGTTTATGAGGAGCTATACCATGAGCACGATCGACTCGCAATCGTTGAAACCTCTTGGCATAGTAGCTTAGAGCCTCTATCCTGGCTACTTCATCTCTCATGAATGAGTTTGACAAGTTCTTTACCCTCAAACTCTACCAGAACACTCAGGATATAGCTGTCAAAGTTCTCCTCACAAGCTGCTTTAGCGAATCTCATTTAGACTGCTAAGGGGGATGCCATTACGAGCGGATACGTGCTGCTGTTGTGCGGCAGGCAGGCTTCTAACCGCCTAGCTCCCAGATTATGCGCCTCATCTCCCACAATTAAGGTCTTTTCGGGAAGATACGGTAACTGCGACTGCAAGCCCTGGCTCATCAAGGTTGAATTGGTTGTGATAATTGTCAAAAAAGGTTGATTGCCAGAGCGAACGTTATAAAGCTGAGTGGAAAGCTTACTCTGCCAAGTGCGCACATTCTCAAAAGCTAGAATTGGCTCCAGTCCAAACTTCTGGCACTCCCTGGCCCATTGGCTGACCAAATGCCGATAGGGGCAAACTACCAGCAGAACTTGAAGACCAATCTTTTGGTAGAGCTCTGTAGTCAAGGATAGGGCCGTAATCGTCTTACCACTACCCGTCGCCATCTTTAAAGTGCCTCTCCCTTTATTAGCAAACCAATTGTCGATCGCCTGCTGCTGATAGGGACGCAAATTCAACCAGGATGGAATGACCGGATAAAGGGATGGAACATCAGGTTGTGTAGCGGGAACAGAATAATTTCCCTGCTGCTCATAACTCCTCAGCCCTGATCCCTCCATCCTCGGAAACTGCGCTGGGCACCGACGCAGCAGTGACCGACGGGCTGCCTCTGGAAAATCTAAAATTTCCAGGGTTGGAGTCTGATTTTGCCAAAGTCGCTGGAAGTCCTCCATCTTTTCGGCAATGCGATCGTCATCCCCCGACCTCCAGGAGCGGAACACGTCAATACATTCAAAGTTGGCAATCAGGCCACTGGCACTCTCATTAGCTGACCCTGTAAAAACAACCACCTGGTCATCGGCATCCCTAAAAATGCCCAATTTCTCATGGTAAATGCCCTGCTGGTAAGGGTTCTGATGCACTGCCAGCTTGATCTCCAGTAATTCCCTGCTCAACAGCCATGCCAAGTAGCCCAGTCGATCGTTTGCAAGTTGCTCCAATTGCTCTAGTTCTCGCACCAGAGCCTCTTCGATGACGTCCTCTCGCTGCTTAAGTCCTTTGGAAATAGCCTCAGCATCCTCTGAAGACAGGTGAGGCCGCATCCTGCCACCCCCTCGAATCAGGGCCGAAACCCCTTTCGCGGCTGCCGCTAATGAGGTACTGGAAAAGAAGCCCACTGCCCGATCGTAGGAGAGCGATCGCTGCAAACAAGGGATATAAAAGTCCTCTAGCAGGTTGTGGCGATCGCTGCGGTATTGGTTGCGTAGGTCAAGATCCTTCAGAATCGTGGAGTCACGCATTCGTTAAAAACGCGAAAACAATCACTACCCAGCATACAAGCTCAAAATAAAACCGATCGCGTTGTACTGATCAGCGCGATCGGTTGAAATTTGGTTACAGTCAATTCGTGAAAGCTAAGAGATTAGCCAATCCTTAATCCACAAGATTGGTTACCGCAGATCGTTCAAACTCAGCTAGCTTTGTGTTTGTCCCGAACACTTGGGCATAGACCTTCGGTGCACCGATCGACGCAGGATTGCTTTGGGCAATTTCCGTATACGCTTGGCGCATTTCCGTATTCACCGCCACCATCTTGGCGTCATACATTTGCGTGGCCAGCTTGGGATAGAACCCAATGCCCACAATCAACACCAAGAAGCACACTGCAATAAACACTTCCCGAGGTTTCGCATCCTTAAATTCGGCGTAGGCAGGTAACACACAATCCGTTCCAAAACAGACCGCTTGTCCTTCCTCGGGATGCTTAATTTCGCTTTGGGTCAAGTTACAGCTTTGGGCTGCACCCGTACCATAAAAGACCTGACGCAGCATAGACAGCAAATAAATCGGCGTCAAAATTACGCCCACTGCGGAGAGGAAAATCGTAAGGGTGCGAAACGCATCACTATAGACATCGCTCGTTGTCATTCCAACAAAAACAGCAATCTCGCTGGCAAATCCACTCATTCCTGGCAGAGCCAAGGACGCCATTGCCCCCACCGTAAAGAGGGCAAACACCTTGGGCATTGCCTGACCCATGCCACCCATTTCCGTCATGGCCATCGTATGGGTGCGATCGTAGGTGACGCCCGCCAAGAAGAACAACACCGCAGCGATTAACCCGTGGGAGAGCATTTGCAGCATTGCGCCACTAATCCCCAAGTCGGTAAACGAGGCAATCCCCAACAGCACAAAGCCCATGTGCGACACCGACGAATAGGCCAGTCGCCGCTTCATATTGGTTTGGGCAAAGGAACTTAACGCCCCGTAGACAATATTGACCACACCCAGCACCATGAGCACCGGGGCAAAGTAAACGTGGGCATCGGGCAGCATTTCCATGTTGATCCGAATCAGCCCATAGCCGCCCATCTTGAGCAGAACGCCCGCCAAAATCATGGACACCGGAGCCGACGCTTCACCGTGGGCATCGGGTAACCAAGTGTGCATGGGGAAGATGGCCAGCTTAACGCCGAAGGCAATCAGCAAGCCCGCATAGAGGAACAATTCCAGCCCCAGCGGATAGTCCCGCATCCCGAGTTCTGCCATGTCAAAGGTGAGGGGGCCACCACCGTACAGAGCCATACCCAACGCCGCCACCAGAATAAAGATGGAGGCCGCTGCCGTGTACAGCAGAAACTTTGTGGCCGCATAACGCCGCCGTTGGCCGCCCCAAATGCAGACCAAGAGGTACACCGGAACCAACTCCAGCTCCCACATGATGAACAGCAGCAGCATATCTTGGGCAACAAAAACCCCAATCTGAGCTGCGTACAGCACCAACATGAGGAAGTAAAACAGCCGAGGCCGCCGATCGACCTGCCATGCCGAAAACATTGCCAACGTTGTGACCAGTCCGGCCAGCAGCACCAAGGGCGCTGATAACCCATCCACTGACAACGCCCAACTGAGTCCCAACTGGGGGATCCAGTTGTATTTTTCTACCATCTGAAAAGTTGTGCTACTGGGATCGTAATGGATCCAGAATGCGTAACACATGAGCGCAAAGTCCGCGAGACCCACACCAAGGGCATACCACCGCAGACGCTTGCCATCTTTATCGGGCAGAAAAGGCACAGCAAAAGCAGCGATGAAGGGGAGTAGGACGATCGCGGTCAGCCAAGGAAATTGATCCGCCATAGTGTAGTGAGAAAAAATACCTACCAGTTGATCAAATATTACTAAACTTTATGAAGTGTTATAAATAAATCTTGTTATTGGTTAAGTGAAGATTCAGAGCAATCCATGGAAAATTTTTGGGAATTCAGGTAGGTAGGGCGATCGAGCGACAAAAAAGCCGATCTCGAGAAGGGACGGGCGATCGGCAAATTTTAAAGTTTGTAATTTTCGTCTGGATCCATCAACAAAAATCTATTCCCCAGTGGTAATCAAAAGCATGGCAATTAACCCGAGGGCAATCCCCAGCCCTTGCCGCAGACTCAGTGGTTCTTGAAGAAACGTGACAGCCAGCAAGACGCTGACGATCGGGTAGAGGGCAGAAATGGTGGCTACGAGGGTGACGGGGCCAGAGGTCACGGCATTGAGGAAGCAGAACGCCCCCAAAAATCCCAACATTCCGGTTGAGAGAGCCAGGGGGATGCCGATCGGGTGTACTTGGGGTCGCACCTGGAACAGAATCACGAGCAGGGACGCAAAGAGAACCCCTCCCAATACTTCGTAGAGAATGGCGCTTTTGGGCGATAGATACTGGGTGGTTAGTTTGGGGATGAAGCCCCACAGGCCCCAACAGAGCATGGCTCCGAGGGTCGGCAGCAGCCAACTGGGCAGAACATTAGGCGTAACGCTGGACATAACAGGCTTAGGGTGAAACTAAGAGAACAACGTATCAATACAGTCTCAATAAAATCCCAATTGGGTAGGGGGTGGGAGAGTAAAAGGATAGGGGCATAAATCGGGGATATTATTTCTTGGCAAATCCCTGATTTAGGGAGTTGTCTCCCCTGACTTGAATGGCTGCCTCCGCGATCTGGATTTTGGGTTTAGTCCCGTGGTTTGCTGACTAAAATGCGCCAAGTCACAAAGGCGGTAAAGGCCACAAAGCTCCAAAATACCAACGCATCCTGCCAATTTTCCAGAAATCCGGGGGAAGAGTTCATTGTCCGATCGCTCCTAGCTCGTCCTTCTTGCCAATATTTTGCCAAAGTTCTGTCAAAGTTCTATTGAAGAACCCCGATCGTTGATTCCTCCATGAATGCGATTTCCCGCATTTTTTCACGCTTGAGCGACAATTAACGCAAATTCTATCGTCACTGCTTATTACCGGGAAAATGCGATGCCATCTCTGGACTGGGATCAACAATTTCGGCTGAGCTTTAACCGATTTGTTAAAAAATCGCGAATTCTCCCAACCTATCCCCTCAACTTATGATTTAAGGTGGATCAAAACGGCTCAAACCCTGATCCCATAAGCCGCTAAGATTTTCTTGCATTTTTTGATATCTGAAGTATGATGCTGTGACTCCCAACCAGGGACGCATCTTCGACAAACTTTCTTCGGCAAACTTTGTCGTACCCGGTTATCGGCTTAATCTGACGGAAGTTCTGTGAGTTCTGGCTATGGTTTACGCTAGCGATCGCGAGCAATTATCAATGGTTGAAATGGCTCAAGGCGGGCATTTACCGTCCTTGACAATTTGGCTAAACGGCCAACTCGCCCCCTATCGACTGAGGGTCAGGCTGAGTTGGGTCAGGCCAGCCTACCTGCGGGTTTTGGTTGAGCTACGTCCTTCGAGAACCGATCTAAAAGGGCGTGCCTTCCGCAATCGTCTAGCACGGTTTATTTGCCATAAGCTCTGGATTCTCAACTCCGATGTGTTGGACGGAGCCTATATTGTTGCCAAGCAGATCGGTAAGCCCAATATTCTCTGGAAACAATCGGTTCGCATTGTTTCCCCTGCCCGCAAAATCGTACTGGCCCAACAAGCAACGCAGCAAACCAAAGTTGCCCAGACTCAACAGATTCAGACTCGAATTCGTCAAGCCAGCCAACAGAAAAAACAATTCCAGACCCTACGATCGCTCATCATTAGCGGGTCTTCTGCGGCTGCATTTATCATTGGTTGCTGGTTAGGGTATGCCGATGCACCACCGGAGCAAACGAGTGCGTCTGCGAAACTCTCCGGCCAACCGACGGAACTTGTGCAAACTTCTTCTGAAAAGGTGAAAACAGCCTTGGAAGAAGTACCCGTTCTTAAGAAAACTTCCGGTAATTCTGATCCGGCTGCCAGCTTGTTGTTCGCTGGGGATGTCACCCTGACTGACGCCTACACCGCAAAGGTTGGCAATGATTACCATTGGGCCTTTGCACCCTTTGAGGAGGCCCGCAAGGTCGATGTCAGTATGGTGAATTTGGAGGCTCCGTTTACAACGGCCAACCAGGCTCTACCAGGAAAAAAAGCCCCGTTCAAAGCTCCCCCAGAAAATGTCCAAGTGCTGAAAAACGGTGGGATTGACATTGTGAATTTGGCGAATAACCACACAATGGACTACGAAAAGACTGGGTTGGAGCAAACGATTAAGTCCCTTAATAGTGCGGGGATTGCCCACGTTGGGGCAGGGCTGAATAGTCAGGAAGCTCGCCGTCCGGTCATTATGGATGTGAAGGGACAACGCATTGCTTACCTGGGCTATTATGATGCAGATTTACAAGCAGCTTCCAGTCAGGAAGCGGGAACGAATCCTCGGCGCAACGATCGCGTAGCGGCAGATATCAAAGCACTGCGGAGTCAGGTGGATTGGATCGTGGTGAATTATCACTGGGGCGATGAGTTGGCCAAATACCCCGGTGATTGGCAGATTGATCTAGCCCGATTCACGATCGATCAAGGAGCCGATCTTGTGGTGGGACACCATTCCCAGGTCTTGCAGGGAGCGGAGGTCTACAAAGGTCGTCCGATCGTCTATTCCTTGGGCAACTTTATCTTTGGAGGTAAAGCAGTTAGTGATTACGACACGGCTGCCCTCAAGGTTGCGTTAAAAGATAAGCAAATGAAAGTGGAATTGCTGCCAGTGCAAGTGCGGAATTACCAAGCGAAAGTAGCGGGTGGTGAGGCTGGACAGCAGATCTTGCAACAGGTTAAAGCCGTTTCTGATATTTTCCAGGAACCGCTGGTTTCTCCCATGGTGATTGACGCGAAGACCAATCAAGCCACTCCGATCGAATCGCCACAACCCAGTAATTCCAACGCAACCCAGGATGCAAAATCGCCCTCTAAACCTGCACCTGCCAGCAACTCGGTGACTCCGAAGGAACCTGCAAAACCGCTGGTAGAAGATCCAGAAAATCCGTGGAATCCTGACTCATTTGTCAACCCTGGTAACAAAAATCAGCCAATGACAGAGGAGGATAAGCAAGGAATTGCTCCCAGTGAAGGTTCTAGTAATACCCTCACGCGACGAACCAAGACGATCGTGGCGGAGATGCCGTCGATTAATCAACTAGAACGGGAATCCATGTTAGCAGGAGAATCACCGGAATTTTTGCCGCCAGAATCTCAAGCTGATAGCTCAACCCCTACGCAGGAAACCGCAGGAACGGTACAAGCTGCATTAAACGACGAACAACCCACAAGTGAGCAGACCCCTGCTGTCCAAGCTCCGAATCCAGTTCCTAGCCTGGAACCAATCCAACGACGCTATGCAGAAGTGACGCCGGATGCAGGACAGGGCACGATCGATCCCAGTGCTGCAACCACGGCTCCGGCCACTCGATAGATCAAAGTTCTCGATCGCGCAAAGTGACTCGATCGTACCCAGTGATTAGTTTTGAAAACCCCTTGGGCCGCTTTTCCTGCTCCGGTTGAAGCGCGAGGGGTTTTAAGCTTTCCGCACTATTCTGGTAAACTCAAACTCGGATTGATTCAGTCCATGCACTTGTTGATCACCGTTGGTTGAGTTTGACATGCAACTGTCCCCCCAAGAAAAAGATAAACTCCTCATTTTTACGGCTGCGTTACTCGCAGAACGGCGCAAGGATCGTGGTCTTAAACTCAACTATCCAGAAGCCGTCGCTTACATCACCGCTGGCATTTTGGAAGGGGCGCGGGATGGCCGCACGGTGGCGGAATTGATGACCTATGGCAAGACGTTATTAACCAGAGACGATGTTATGGAAGGCATCGCCGAAATGATTCCCGAAGTCCAGGTAGAAGCGACATTTCCCGACGGCACCAAGCTCGTCACAGTTCACGATCCCATTCAGTAAGGGAAGAGGGATGCTCTCAATCAAATTCTGACTTGGGCAACCTTATACCAATATTGATTTATCACTGCTACAGATCCGA
>MUGG01000089.1 GCA_002148405.1 Alkalinema sp. CACIAM 70d
TCGAATCTATCGCATCCACGAATTAATTTGATATCACTATCCTAAGCTTGCTGGTTAGCGCGATAGCTGTGCTGGACAAATTATCGACAAATTATCATCGACAAATTATCCTAGTCGGTTCTGCTTACTGGAAATCAGCCTACTGAAGAAAAAAAGAGCAAATAAAAAGAGCGGGTAACGAACTTACCCACTCTTCCTGATTTTTAGGTTTGGAATTTTTGTCTCGAGTGAAGTTTCCCGGAAACGAGATCTGGCTTCAATGTGCTGGCGAGAATATGCTAGCAAGCCGATCGCCTGGAATTAACCTTAAACCGCCGCCAATTCCTTTTCAGGACGCTTACTGTTGCGAATGCCATCGATCGCCGCCGCATAGTCCGGTGCATTGAACACCGCAGACCCAGCCACGATCGCATTGGCCCCTGCTTCCAGCACTTGCCAGGTGTTGTTCCCCTTCAAGCCGCCATCCACTTCAATCCAAGGATCCAAGCCACGCTCATCACACATTTGACGCAATTGCTTGATCTTGGGCACAACGCCGGGAATAAAGCTCTGGCCACCGAAACCCGGGTTAACGCTCATGATCAAGATCAAATCGCACAGATCTAGGACATACTCGATCGTCTCCAACGAAGTTCCAGGATTCAGCACAACCCCTGCTTGCTTACCCAGATCCTTAATCATGCCCAGGGTGCGATGCAGGTGAATCGTGGCACTTTGTTCAGCATGCACAGAGATGATGTCGGCCCCTGCTTTGGCAAAGTCTGCAACGTAACGCTCAGGCTCAACGATCATCAAATGCACGTCCAAGGGCTTTTGGGTGTGGGGACGGACTGCATCGACAATCAGTGGCCCAATCGTAATGTTGGGAACAAACCGACCATCCATCACATCAACGTGGATCCAATCAGCTCCAGCGGCATCTACCGCACGGATTTCTTCTCCTAAACGACTGAAATCAGCGGACAAAATAGACGGCGAGATTACGATCGGCTTGTTTGAAGTCATGGTGGCAGTGGGTCGTTGACGACGAGTAGACAACAAATTTGTGATTAGTTTAACAAAATGTGAATCTTTCCTTTCAGAATTTTGGTGAGAAAATCGACAAATTTTACATGAAGGTGAGATTGCGCGGTTAGAGGGCGATTCAGGGTGTAGGGTGTAGATAGTGGGGATTTGAAAATCGGAAGCAGGACATGGTACGCCAATTCAGACCGAAATTGCGGAAATCAGGCTCAGGACGTCTTGATTTACCCAAGTTTTGGCTGTTGATTACAGGATTTCCCTCCCGGCAATGGGTTCTAGTCAGTTTGGTTCTTTTCTCTTGGACTATGGTGGGGTTTAACCAACCAGTGCCGATCGAAGATTCCTCGATCGCAGAGGAAGGTATCGATGCGCTGCGATTGCAAAAACCGCCTTACAACCTCACAGGTCGCAAAATTGCCATTGGTCAAGTCGAAGTCGGTCGTCCCCCCAAGTTTGGCCTGGATAAGGCTAAGGATCGGAGTCGGCGGATTCAGCCAGAGTCAGCTTTTTTCCATGTCCCCATTGCAGATGCCTTTTTTCGCGATCGCAAGCCGGGGCATAACGTGAGCGTCGATCCCCATGCCACCCAAGTCGCCAGCCTTTTGGTGAGTGATAGTAAAGCCATTCGAGGTGTGGCCCCCGAGGCTCGGCTGTATGTGGCAGGAGCGGGAGCCATGAATCGGGGCGCACAGCAGGAAGATTGCCTCGCGGCCCAAACCGTCGCCTTACAAAATGGTGGGGATGTGCGGGCGGTCAATATTAGTTTCGGGGAGTCTTTAAGGCAAGATCCTCGGCCTAAGGCAGTATTGGATGGCAATGCCCTCTTGACCCAATGCTTAGATTGGTCGGCCCGAGTCCATGATGTACTGTACGTCGTAGCGGGCAATCAAGGCAAAGGCGGCATTCCCATTCCGACAGATAACTACAATGGCATGACGATCGCCTTTACCCAGCGGGTTCAGAATCGCTATACCAAGATTGATTTTTCCAATATTGGGGATAGTAGTCCTTCTGTGTTGAAACGCAATGAAGGACTGGAATCGAACCTGAATAATCGGCGATCAATTTCCCTTGCTGCACCGGGCTATCGCGTTAATGTCAGGCGACTAGATGGGCAAGTGGTAACGACCAGTGGAACCAGCTTTGCGACGCCCCACGTCACCGGAACGGTGGCACTGCTGCAAGAATACGGCGATCGGCAACTTCGGAAATCGTGCAAACGGGGCCAAGGGTGTCGTTTACCTTGGACGATTGATGCCCGTCGCCATGAAGTCATGAAAGCAGTTTTGATGAACTCCGCTGATAAGTTGCAGGATACCGATGGTCGGCGACTGGGGATGACCCGCACGATTTTACAAAAGAATAATCAAACTTGGCTGGAGAGTGATGCAGCACAATCTGCCAAAGTGCCCCTTAACTTTCAAATGGGCACCGGCCAGTTAAACGCCTACCGTGCCTACCAGCAATTCAGCGCTGGACAATGGCGTCCCCAAGGAACAGCAGTTCCCCCGATCGGCTGGGATTATCATGAAGTATCGCGTACCACCAATCCACAACGGAATTCAGGCTCAACCGAGCAACCTTACCAGGACTACGTTTTAACTCAACCCATTCCAGCGGGGCAGTATGTGTCCATTACCTTGACCTGGAATCGCCAAGTGGAGTTGATCGATCGCAACCGCAACGGCCAATACGATCTCGGCGAAGGCTTTCACGATCGCGGGCTAAATAATCTCGATCTGTACCTGATGCCTGCAGAAGAAACAGATATTCGCAAGAGTACAGCGGCTTCTATCAGTCAAGTGGACAGCACAGAACATATCTTCCAAGCTGTCCCCACCACTGGCCGCTACAAAATCCGGGTTTATTTTCGCCAGCAGATTAATGCAATCACGCAACCCTACGCCTTGGCTTGGTGGGTTGCGTCGGTTAAATAGGCCGCAAGTAGAACACCCTTCGCTGCCTGATTCTCCGCACTTCAGCTAGGTCTGGGAAAGCTGGGTAACTCTACTGCTGCTAGGGAATCTCGCCTCTTCATCGATCGCGTGGGATAGAGAACAGGGGCAATTTCTGACATTTCATTAAATACATCTGACTCAAGTTGCTCATCCGGCTGAAATTGCTCATCCAATTTAAGTGGCTCCTCCAGCTTAAGGAGACTCTCTGCTCGGTCATCCGTTGCAACTTCAGCAATCGGGGCTCCTGCTGGAGTAGAAGATAGGGAATGGACGATCGTCCCATCGCCGTCTACCTCGCCTGCAATCTCAGAAGCTGAGGAGAACCCATCCTCCTGACTACCCTTTGACAAAGCCCCAGCCTGGCTAGGTGCTTGCAAGCTGGAGACTTCAGCTTGCTCTAAAGCAATCCCATGATCCAACCCAAGTTCAGTTTCAAGAGAGTTGGGGGTGTCACCCACCATGGCTGTAGCCCTAGAGGGGGGGCTGAGTCTATCCTCCTCTCCTTGGCCTATTGCATGATCTAATTCAGAAGATACCTGCCGCTGAATCGTATAGCTGAGGCCAGGGTGCTCATCCCCAGATACCCCTACCTCGTCGAAGGCGATCGGCGGCATTTGCTCAAATAAAGCATTATCCGGCAAATATTGACTCAAACCGAGATTAGTCTCCTCTTCAATCGTCTCAGATGAAGGGTTAGAAGGATCGAGCAGATCCATGGCTCCTTCAACTTCCCCAGATTGTCCTGTCAGAAAAGCATTCATCCAAACCTGAAGCGTTGGATCAACCTTTTCCTCCTCTTCACAGGAGGCCGACCAAGGCTGAACCGGTTGAGAGCGGGGAATGCCAAGTTTAGCTGCCTGGTTTTGGTGGGGATCAAGATCTCCTGCCAGCGAAATGGGGCCTTCCACAACGTCGGCCATAGAGCTATGCACGTAACTCGTGGGCACATCCAAGCATTTTTCTAAGGCTGCTTTGAATTGCAACGTATAACGCTGTTGACGGTGCAGGCGCGATCGTAAATCTCGACAGGTAATCTCCATCTGGTGGAATACTTGCACTTGCTCAGTGTAGCGCTGTTGGGCAAGGGCACATTCCCGCTCTAACTGAGCAATTTGTTCATGACTGGTTTGGAGTTGATCGGTCAAGGTTTCCACTAAAATTTGCTGCTTTTGGGCAGTTTGATGGGAACGCTCCAACTCTTGGAACAAATCTCGAATTCGTCCCTGCGCTTTGCTTAATTCTTGGTTGTGCTGCTGAATTAGTTCAACTTGATCGGTTGCAGTTTGAGGTTGGGCCAAAGCCAAGGTTTCCCATCGCTCCATTTCTTCCCGTAGAGCTGATTGAGACAGGGACAGAGCTGTTTCCAGTTGAGTGACTTGAGCCCGCAGTTCTTGATTGTGTTGCTGGAGTTCCTTGAACGAAGCTTCATGGCTAGTGGAGCGTGCGCCTATTTCTGTGGATTCCATCCCTATACCAGAATTAACCGTTTCATTGAGCGTTGCTGATTCTGCTGCCACAACCCCAAGCAGAGTATCAATACTCGCTGCCTGGGGAAATGTTACCGTTGTCCACCCATCATCAGTGCCGGAAATTGGCTCGTTGTAGACATCTGACTCAGCTAAATCTGCCCCGGCTAAGCCTGACTCAGAGAGGGAGGCGTTAGCGGACTCTAATGAAGCTGAAAAAGCCGCTAAGTCAGTCGATCGAAGTTGACTCGGCTGAATCTGAGGGGCTTCAGGCTGGCTAGAATTTGGGTTAGGAACTGCGGCTTCACTCATTGTTAACTCATCCTGAATGATAGGGGCTCCTCAAAGTGTCCGTAAAGTGTCCGTCGGAGATTTCTAGACCGAAGACGTATCCAGCGGATCAAGAAAGGGCCATGAAAATTCCCTTGAAACTCTTGGCGGTGCTATCTACCGATGCCGTCCCTTTATCGGATAGACCCAGCAATTGTTCTGCTAAAGGGATGACAGTAAGTAGGATAACCCAATTCCGCTGGAACGCTGTGCTTGATCTTGCGGATTACCATGATCTCATTCATTACTTCGATCGCCTGAGGATTTCACGGAGATCAAATGAAAAATAGAGATCAGAAAAACGGGATTCTCCACTATCTATTAAGGTTTCAAGACGTTTTACAGACAATCCTGTGGAATGCTGAGAGCAGATATCCCAAACATGACCTATAACAGGCAGCGAGATAGGGTACCCAGGCAATTTAAAAAAGCGACAAACTCCTCAAAAAGTTTTTAGATTGTTGCAAACTAGCCCATTACTTGACACAAAATTTCACGATGAGCGATCGCCTGTTGAATCAGATCAGCACGGTGGGATTGAGCAGTCCAGTGAACAGATTGCAAGAGTTCTAACCATTCCTGGACTAAGATTTCAGCTTTGCAAGAAAAATTGGCAAGTTCCTGTCCCGGTAGTTGCAGTGCTTGCATCACCTGAGACACCTTGGGATCATAACTGAGGGCATAGCAGCGACAATCCTCCGCTGCAGCCATAATAACGGCATGGAGACGCATCGCGATCGTCAGATCCACCTGCTGGAAAATTCCTTTAACCTGTTGTGGATCCTCGATTAATACGATAGGACTGCCTAAAAACTGCGATTGCAGCCGTTGAGCTAAGTCCCAATCGAGGCTGTGTTGGAAGGGCAAAAAGATTAAAGAAGCGCGAGTTTTTTCTTGGAACAGTTGCAATGCCTGAATAAGGGTTTCTAGGCAGGCTTCAGTCAGCGTTACATGTTGGCGCAAATTCACAGCGACCCAGGGGCGCGGTAATCCTTGGGTCAGCCGATCGAAGCTGGGAGACTGGCGGGGAGTCATAGCCCAAACAGGATCCGGTGCGAGGATATGGGGAATTCGCCAACGGGAGAGCAACCCTGCGGAACCCACATCTCGGACGCTCACTGCTGTGCAACGTTTCAGCACATGGCGAGTCATCCAACGGTTGTAGGACTTCTGGAGAGGCCCAATGCCCTGAGCCCAGGCGATCGTTTGCAGGCCCATCAGTTGCGCCAGTTTCATCAGTCCGGCATAGTACAGCGGGCTAATGGTACTGCTGGTATCCTGCATTAAACTGCCGCCCCCCCAGATGAAATACCGAGCGCCCTCATAGGCTTTGAGGATTTCTCCTAGCTTCCAGCGATCGTAGGCTTCGACCCCGTAGCGATCGTAGGTTTGGTGCGGATCTTTGGACAGCACGACGGGGGTAATGTGTTCCGGCAGCATTTGGAGCAGAGACACCAGCAGAGCTTCGTCTCCGGCGTTACCCATGCCATAGTATCCACAGAGCACTGCGCGGGCAGGGGCGGCAGAGGAGGGAGGAGTGGTCGATTGCAAGGTCGATCGTAGATTGGAGTCAGTCACAGGTGCGCCAGAATGAAAAATCGCGATGGTGAAGGAATTAGCGTAACTTATACTTCAGTACCCGTCTTTCAAATTAATTGCCCATGAACGCCTTGTCCATTCCTACTTGGATTATTCATGTCTCTAGCGTCATTGAATGGATCGCTGCCATTTGGCTAGTGTGGCGGTATGCCGAAGTCATGGGCTACCCCGCCTGGAAAACTTTATCTTGGGGAATGTTGCCAGCCCTAATTAGCGCCATGTGCGCTTGTACTTGGCATTTTTTTGATAACTTACCCGAGTTGGCTTGGTTAGTGACGCTACAAGCCGCAACAACGGCGATCGG
The DNA here is from genome assembly GCA_002148405.1 of Alkalinema sp. CACIAM 70d. Taxonomy (GTDB): domain Bacteria; phylum Cyanobacteriota; class Cyanobacteriia; order Leptolyngbyales; family Leptolyngbyaceae; genus Alkalinema. The sequence continues at coordinate 6,681 of MUGG01000089.1, forward strand.
CAACTTTACCATGATGGCGGCGGCTTGGTGGATTTGGCGAAACGCTAAACTGAGCGCCTAATCTCTTACTGCCCCATCTCTTACTGCTGAATTCCTACTGCTGAATCCCTCATTGCTTAACCCTACATCAGCTTACCGCTATGTCAAAGGAATCATTATTTGCGATATCTCTTTTTCCCTACTTAGGGTTTCTGTGGTTCTTGACCCGTTCCCGCCAAACACCCAAAATGGCGCTAGTTGGTTTTTATTTGCTGCTTGTCTTTGTTATCGTTACGATTCCTGCTGGTATTTATGCAAAGGTTGCCTATGGCCAAGAGTTAGCCAATGTGGATTGGCTCCACGGTAGTGCGGAATCCTTTTTGACGCTGTCTAATATTTTTGTTGTCCTAGGATTTCAACAGGCATTACAGAAAGCTAAAACAGCCAACAAAACAGATCCGTCCTAAGGACTGTTTCACAGACACTTTCAGGAATGATTTTGCATTTTCCTGAGTTAATTATTGGTGCCTGCGTCCATTGTCTGTGCTTAGGTCAAGGTCTGTACCTAGGTCAAGCGTTCTCCCAATTTTGAAGATTTTTCCAAATTCCGCCCGTGACTAATTCTGTAACTTCCCAATCTCATCCTTCTTCTCAAAAGGGCTATGGCTTAGCCATTCATACCAGTAGTCCAACCCTGGGGTTGGCGATCGCTCCCTTGAGCGATCGTCCATCAATGCGCTGTCAAAGTTGGGATTTAGGGCGTGAGGTTTCTAGCCTCTTGCATCAATATTTGGCGGATTTTCTGGCCCCCCAAACTTGGGCAGATTTGGCTTTTATTGCGGTTGCTAAAGGCCCGGGGGGATTTACGGGTACTCGGTTAGGGGTAGTCGCTGCTCGCACCCTAGCCCAACAATTAAATCTTCCTTTGTTTGGGATTTCTAGTCTGGCCGCGATCGCTTGGGCGAATGGAGCTCCTACAGGGCCGATCGCAGTGCAAATGCCCGCCCAGCGGGGGGAGTTACATACTGGAATTTTTCAATGGAGTAATCGACTGCCTGAGGCATCCCTCAACCAAGAGGATACCAAAGCACTCCGGTTAACGGTTGTACAACCCGAAAGCGTTTGTCCGCCTGAAGTCTGGGAGAAAACGTTACAAGCAGCCCCGGACAACTACTGTTTGATCGAAGCTCCGACGGCTCAAGGACAATATGCATCTGCGGTCTTAGAACTCGCACAACAGTTATGGGATCAAGGACTGCGACCCCATTGGTCAGAAACCTTGCCTATTTACGGTCAGCACCCTGTCGATCGATAGGGAATGAGTTGGATCGGCTGTGGATCCCAATGACTCTCAGTTATGTAGACCCAGTTAATTTCCCTTGACTACATAAGCCTTGAGTTTCTACAAACAAGGCTCCTTCAACAGAGAGGATGGCTTCTACTAACGATTGAAAGGATTGAACAGCGACACTGTCGGGCAGAGTTCCCATGAGAATAACGACTCGACCCCGTTGAGCAATGCGTAAGTTTTGCACGAGCTCGACACCAAACAATTCCTGCAATCGCAGAAAAACCCGTTTCGCTAAACCGTTATGGTCGTACTGGCCATCAATACCAATGCGCTCTGGAGGAATGGCCGTTAAGGTGAAATCCGATTGAAGATGCAAAGTCGATCTCGATCGACGAACTGGCTTATCAGGGTCGATCGAAGCATTAGTAATCTCTAATGATGAAGAGTCTTGCACCCATGAATTTGTAGAATTCATTAGATTTTATCGAGCGATATTATCAGCCAACAATTCATTAGAACTTCATTAAAACTTTTCCAATATCAGCATACAATCTCCCTCAAGATAGAAGCCTAAAGGTTAGATTATTTATTTATTTTTGTGTATTTTGAAAATTATTTTTAGGAAACTTGTTAAACAGAGTTGATCTGATGGAGAAGTCCGAGATGCAGGTCGAACAAGTTGCGGTTATTGTGAAAAAATAGCCTTTCAGTATTAAATCTTTGTCAATAACTTTTCGTTTTTTTGTTCCAGTCTTCACAAACTCTATCAAGCATCTTTCGTCTCTCTTTAATGTAGATTTGGGGTATAAATATCTCGCTTTCAGCAATTTTTTGATTGAAAGATTTGCCTGAAATATCCTCTAGTTAGATGTAAGCCCCATCTAAACGATCAACCAAGTCTGAAAGATTAGCAAAACCTAAAAGATCAGCAGGGTTTAGAATCAATAGCTGGAATCAAAGGCTAGAATACTTTCCTCATATATTCGCCCCATAGTTGTGCTGCCTGGGCACTACTCCCACCGGTGGGCGAGTTATCGTCATTCCCTAGCCACACCCCAGTCACTACTTTGCTACTAGGGACATAGCCAATAAACCAGAGATCCACATTATCGTTTGTAGTTCCCGTTTTGCCAGCTTCTCCTCGCCCGATCGCAGCAGCACGACCCGTTCCGCTTCTGACGACGCCTTGCAGTAGCGTAGTCATCGTATCTGCCACTTCCGGGGCCACCACCTGAGTTGGCGCTTCTTGCTGGGCTTCGTACACCACACGGCAAGTGGATAAGTTATTGCGATCGGTACAGTCACCACTGTCTAAAATTCGAGTAATTGTGCGAGGTCTGGCTTTCAACCCTTGGTTGGCTAAAACACCAAAGGCCGAAGTCATTTCTAATACGGTTGTTTCGCTTTGGCCCAATACCAGTCCAGGCACAGGATTGAGCTTAGAGGTGATCCCCATTTTGTGGGCAGTCTGAACCACCTGATCGAGTCCCACTTCCTGGGCAACCCGCAGTGCTACTGCATTATCCGACTTCGCAACAGCCGCGAATAAATCCTCACTTCCACCCCCACAACCCGCAAAACTCTGGCCATCCCAATTCAGTGGTGCACAGGAAAAAGTCTGGTAGGGTTGAATTCCCTTTTCTAAACCTGTTGTGTAAGTAAAGATTTTGAAGGTGGAACCAGGCTGGCGTTGGGCTTGGGTTGCCCGATTAAATTGGCTCTCCTGATAGTTAGCGCCGCCCACTAAGGCCATGACTTCTCCAGTGGCTGCATTCAGCGTGACGATCGCCCCTTGGGAGTAGCCCGCTGCGGCCCCTCGATCGGCCACAGCGTTGGCTAAGGATTGTTCCGCAGCCTTTTGCATTTTAGGATCCAGCGCAGTTTGAATAACAAAGTTACCCTCCTGCGCCACGTTCTCCCCCAGTAGATCACCGAGTTCCCTTAACACTTGACTGTAGTAATAGGGAGCCATCGTATTAGCAAGGGTTTCCTTGGCCTTGGGACTGAGTTCGATGCGCGATCGCCTTGCTTTAGTGGCTTCTTCTTGACTGACCATTCCCTGTTCCGCCATGCGAGTCAGCACTCGATTGCGGTATTCCACCGCCGACTGATAGTCTTTGACAGGATTAAACGCATTGGGGGCAGGAAGAATCCCGGCTAAGGTGGCGGATTCATTCAAATCCAAATCCTTAGCAGACTTGCCAAAGTAGAATTGGGCCGCATCTTCAAAACCATAGTTGCCAAAGCCGAGGTAGACCCGACTCAGGTAAATCCGCATGAGCTCGTCTTTGCTGTAAGCCGTTTCCAGCTTCAGGGCCACCATCGCTTCCTTGAATTTGCGTCCGGTGGAGTCTTCGCTGCCCACATAGTCCCGCAGCAGATTCCGCGCTAATTGTTGCGTGAGGGTACTGGCTCCTTCGCGAATGCCCCCACTTTTGACATTTGTCACGATCGCCCGCAGTGTGCCGATCGGATCGACGCCAATATGCCAATAAAACCGCGAGTCCTCCGACGCCATCACCGCCTTGGGGAGATAACGCGACACCTGGGACATCGATTTGACATCCTGGTGGCTGGTGTTGGGGGGGATGGGCGTTAAGGGGGTCACACCGTCGCGGGCGTAGACGATCGTGGGGCCAGTGACTGAATTGGGTAACGGATAAACCGAAAATTGTGACCAGCTAATGGCGATCGTGCCAGCAATCAGAGCCGATACCCCAGCGAGCCCATAGAGACCGTAGCGAATAGCTCGCAGGTACCAGGCAGGAGGATCGTAGTATTGCACCCGGACAGCCCCTTCCAGATCCGTTGGCCCCAAGGTAAAAAGATCATTGTGGTAGAGGGTAACCGAGCGTAATCGTTTTTTGCCGCGATAAATGCCATTGGTCGAGTTTTCATCCCGAATCACAAACCGTTGGCGACCCGGAATAATGCCTAAAATTTTGCGAGGTTGCCGATCGCGGTTAATCGAAGCATGAACTTGACTAACTACAGGATTACGCACAACGATATCGCACTGTTGGGAACTGCGCCCCATGAGATAGCGTTCTCCCAACAACGGATAAACCTGGGCTTGGGTTTCTCCACTTCCTTGAATCCGTAACTCGGGCACTTTGGCATTGGCCTGAAGACGAATTTTAGAAAAGCGTACCCGCGTCGGCACGGTCTGCAATAGTTGTGTCAGCCGGGTGACGGGATTCTTTTTAGGCGGTTGGGGAGAACTCATGGGCAACCCTAGAACTGCAATAATCTGGCCGATGGGGCACCAGAACTTTTTTAGATTGATGAATAGCTACAAAAATAGCAGGAGCACTTCCGGTGAGGTTCCGGGGTGTCCCTGCATTATTCTAGTCAACCGATCGCGTGACAACACGGCGATCGTTCAGGATTTCCACAAAGGTTTGTAATCTGAGGTGGGTTCTAGAATTAGCCCAGTGTATGGCTTAAAAAGAGGGGTAGCAAAATTGCAGCTCCCTTGGGGAGGGCGATTAAGCCAGTTGAAATCAAGATTTTGCGCAAAATTGAGTACACGATCGTCAGCGCAATGGAGCCCAGGATGGCACTAATAATCCCATTGCGGAGACGAAATCCATCAATTAACCAAGCGGCTAGGCCAAAAATGATGATGTTGATGATCAGAGAAACTGGCGAGAAGATAACTGTGAAGTTCAAAAGATTTTCTAAAGGTTGAGAAATCGCGTTGAGGATGCCAAACACAACAGCAGCTGCCAGCGCTTTTTCCGGGCTATCAATTTCAACACCAATCGGCAATTTTGAAATGAGGTAAAAGCTGATCGCCATGACCACGATCGTAATCAAGATTGTAATTAGCCAACCCATAAACTGAGTCTCCTAATAGGTAAATGTCTTTGAATAAAACAGGAATATTCTTAGAATCGTGGCATTTAGAGCTAAGTCGATTTTTTTTCCAGTTAAATTCAGGATTTACCCGGTTCCTCAAAGCAATTGAGCCAAAGGTCAACATGGCTCTCAGAATAGCTCGCAGAATGGCCCTCAGAAATATTAAAGTTCCATTCCCTTGGTTTAACCAATCAGAAATCTCAAGAAATGGGTTCTAGACCTTAGGGAGTAACAGGGGCGGGAGACGTGCCGGAGGGGTTTGCTCCGGGAGTTGGATTAACCGGAGTCCCAATCGGCGGTTGATTGGGATTGATACCCGCTCCAGGTAATCCCGTATTTGGATCGATCGGAGCAGTTGAGCTGCCTGGGAAGAGAAGATTACCCGGTTGGGATCCAGGCTGGCTCCCCGGTTGTAATCCTGGTTGTAATCCTGGTTGGATTCCTGGTTGTAGCCCCGGTTGTGCCCCTGGCTGAATTCCCGGCTGTAAACCCGGCTGTAAACCCGGCTGCAATAGAGGATCCGTCATGCCATTGGGGAGGGGGTTGGTTGAGGGAAATGAGTTGGAGTTGGGGAATCCTGGGGTCCCTGATGGAGCAGTGATCGGTGTGGTCGTGGCGAGGGCGACCCGATCGCCCCCCACCGATCGTAGAGTATCCAACACTTGGATCACGTTGTCATAGAAAGCATTGGGGGATGCATTCAAAACTAAGATGCCATTGGGATTTTTTTCCCGATAGGCTTTCAGCATTTGCTCCAACTGAGATCGATCGATCTGCATTTTGTCCACATAGAGCACGCCGTCTTGGGTGAGGGTGACGACTAATTTCTCTAGGGGTTGAACGGTACTGGTTTTGGACTGGGGCAGATTGAGATTAATGCTCTGGGGACGCTGAAATTGCAGCACTGCCAGAATAAAAAACGTGAGAATACAAAAAATCACGTCAATCAGTGGCAGGATTTGCACCTGGGCCTCATCGGTGGGGGAGTCTAGGTTAATTTTCATCAGGTACTATCCCTCTAGGCTAGAAATCTCATTCGACAACTCTTCGGAGATCACGATCGGCGCGACCGTTTCCCCGCGAGGCATTCCAACTGTAGCGGCTGGATCCCCTTGTTGTTCATATTGCCACTTCTGTCGATAGAGCAGTTCTAGCTCATTTCCCGATCGGCGAAACACTTTGGCTTGGTTGAAGATTAAGCCTTGAAACACGCGATAGAAGCCTAGGGCTACTAGCGCCACAATCAAACCCGTCGCCGTACTAATCAAAGACGAGCCAATCCCACCGACTGCATCCTTAGAGGCTTCGGTTCCTAACGCCGTGACCGTCACGGAGTACAGGGTTTGGATCAATCCCAAGACCGTTCCCAGCAACCCTAGCAACGGAGCCATGGCAATCACAGCTTCGAGAATTTTATTCCCCCGTTGCATCCCGGCAATTTCTTCATCGGCGGCGGATTCCAGCGCTAGGCGAAAGAGTTCTGGATCCGGATTTTGTAGTCTTAGGGCGGCGTAGAGGAAGCGACCGATCGGTTGGTCGTAGGCTTGGCGGGCAATTTCGCTGGCTACAGTCCAATCTCGGCGGACGGTATCTAGAATTCGGTTAACAACTTCCCGCTCCTGTTTCAGCACCGTAAACCAAAAGCGAATCCGCTCAAAGATTGCAGTTACGGCCAAAACAGACAGCAACAACAAGGGAATCATAGTTGGGCCACCCTTGTTGAAAATATCGACTAAGTTCATCGTCGTTCCTCCCCCACCGTTTTTGCCACCGATGTTTTTGATACAGGTTTGTCTAGAGCATTTTGTCTAGAGCATTTTACCGACTGAAATTGTCGATCGCGCATTGATATTGATCACCCAGATATTTGGATCACCCAGATATTGATCACCCATCCACCCATCTACTCCTTTTCATCCTTGGGATTTTCGTGGGACGCTGTTGCCTAGGGAGATAATCTTGCCTTGCCCCAGCGATTTTTGTGATACCACTCGGCGATCGCAGGTGCCCAAGCTGCAAAATGGGGCCAGATTAACTCGCAAAGTTGAATAATCTCCAATTGCGCGTCATTTTTAGCCCGCAAATCCAAAAAATGCATCAAACTGCGGCAGTTGAAGCTGACGACAAAATGTTGCCGAATTGCGTAGGGGATTAAATCCCGCGCATGTTCCTCGGCATAGCCTTCGACCCGAATTTTCTGGGCGTAGTGCTGGGCAAGTTTCTCGCACCAGTCCCGATCGGCCTGTCGAGCAGCTTCGGTGTACTCATACTTGGCTCCCTGACGATCGGTGTAAAACCCGACGGGCCGTAGGTAAAATACTTCCTCTAGTTCCCGTTTGCCATCAACCACATCGAGAATGCGTTGCCCGGTGTATCGGCCTGACTGGACATCAAAGCTGACGGAAACGCGGTGGGTTCTCGCCTGTTGCATCACACTATGGGGGAACCAACCACAGTTCAGCACAATCTGGGGATGCTCGATCGGCCCAAAGTGCCCACGGTTTCCCGCTAGCAAATTGCGAATCACGACCTCTCCCGCTTTCGTTTCATCGGGAAAGCGATCGCGCTCATCCCAGACAAACCCCTCGGCGTAATCTTGGTGCATAGCCGCATAGATAGTCTGTTGCGGCTGAGGCGTTTGGGAGAGAACTTCAACTTTAAAGTAAGGATCCATAGAGGCAATTGGAAGCAGCGATTGGAAGAAAACAAGCCCCTCCCAGGACAGAGGGAAGGTTTTATACTGGACTGAAGTCCCCAAAGCTTAATAGCATAGATCAAACTTTCTGCAAGTGATGTACCAAAAAAATTTCGAATTGACTGCCCTAAGGCAGCCTTGATCGATTAAGCTAACGGTGTCAGATTGCAGAGCCTTCTCAAAGTCCTGTTAAACTCAACCTGTTAAACCACTGTGTATAAACGGATTGCGCTTCTCTTTACTATCCTGTTGCTGAACTCCGGCATTGCCAAGCGACCTGCGATCGCCTACCTTGTGCCCCATTTGCCTAATTTGGACGATCGGCAACTGGAACGCGAAGGGAACGACCTGTTGGGAGAATCCATCCAACTGGCACAGTTACAGCAGTTTGACCTAGCTATTACTCGCGCTAAGTTAGCCACTCAACTGATTCCCAAGAATCCAGATGCTTGGTCAGTGCTGGGTGGGTTATATCTGGCCGACAACAAGACAGACTTAAGCATTGCGGCATTGCAGAAGGCAAAAGCGTTAGAACCTAAAGAGTCAGCCATTTGGTTCCGCTTGGGCAATGCCTATTTCCAGAAGAAAGACTATTCTAAGGCGATCGAATCCCTGCAATCGGGGTTAGCAATTAAACCCAATGTTCCCGGAGCGCTGTTTGATTTAGGGAATGCGTACTTAATGTCTGGGAAAAAGACAGACGCGATCGCCACCTACGAAAAAGCCTATGCTCAGGACAAGAAGTTCTGGTATCCCCTCAACAACATTGGACTGATCAAGTACGAGGCTGGAGACATTAACGAAGCCATTCGGCTTTGGAAACTTTCCGTAGCGGCTGCAACGGATAGCAATGGCGCAGAACCGAAGCTGGCCCTCGCTGTGGCCACCTATCAAAAAGGCGACAAAGAGCAGGGTCTCAAGCTGGGTGAAGCTGCCATCAAGTTGGACAACCGTTACGGCAATATTACCTTCCTCAAGGAAAATCTTTGGGGCGATCGCCTGATTACTGATACCCAAGCATTTCTGGAACTTCCTCGTATGAAAGCGGCCTTGGCTCAGGGGCGATCGACCCAAGCAGAGGAAAAATCTCCTCGCTAAATCTGGCGGTTGGATAGAATTTCTAAGGAAATTCTTGGGAAATTCCTAGCATAATCACGCACAGTGCATAGCGAGTAAGTCATGGGTGGACGGGGCGCATTGGTGTTCAATCGGCGGCAGCCACAACGGCGTGCTGCCAAGCGGGCCAAGCTAAAGTTCCCTTGGTGGGTTCTGTTTCTGCCCATTCTGGTGGGGGTGGGATATCGTCAAGCTCAGATCTGGTTGACCCAACCTCAAGCCGTCTTGGTGTTGGGCGGGGAACCCAGTCGAGAAAAATTTGCGGCCAAATTCGCCCAGGAACATCCTCAACTTCCCATTTGGATTTCTTCCGGTGCGCCTCGAGAATATGCAGAGTGGGTCTTTGGAGATGCTGGGGTCAACCTCGATCGGGTGCATTTAGACTATCGAGCGGTGGATACCTTGACCAATTTCACTACTCTTGCCGATGAACTCCAGGCAAAAGGCATTCGCAACATTTATTTAGTCACCTCGGATTACCACATGCGCCGCGCTAGCTTGATTGGTGAAATTGTGCTAGGAAGTCGTGGCATTATCTTCCATCCGGTCAAAATTGAGTCCGTGCCACCCAAGCCAGAAGAGCCCATGGCAAAGACGATTCGGGATGGGGGGCGTGCTGTGTTGTGGGTGACCACAGGTTATACGGGAGCAGATCTCAAGGCTACGAACAAGTAGGGTCAGTCCCCTTGCTGACCCAGTAAAAAATCAATGACAAATGAGTGACACTCAGTAGATTGCTAAGGCGAGTCAGGTTTACTGGCAAGGCTGAAGGAGCGGAAATGCTGAGCCTGCTGTTCGATGCGGGTCGCAATACGATCGCAGACTAGATTACACAACTCGAAAATCAACTCATCCGCCACACTGTAATAGGCTAAGGTTCCTTGGCTGCGCCGAGTCAAAATTCCCGCTTGCAACATGACCTTGAGATGCTTAGAGACATTGGCTTGGCTGGTTTCAGTCGCTTCGACCAAATCCTGCACACATTTCTCGCCATCACGCAGTAAATTTAAAATTCGCAAGCGCATTGGTTCGCCTAACACACTAAAGTAGTCAGCGACCTGTTGAACAACTTCCTGGGGGACAGATGCTACTGGTTCCATAGGGATGACAAGAAAACCAAATAACGAAGTAGCAATGATCCCCACATCTTATGCTGATATTTCGTCGTATAGCAATAGAGTTATCAAAGCAATCTAAAACTAGCGGCAGATTGCCAGCTTGCAATGATGGGCGCTGGTGATGTAGTAAGGGGGCTATCAAGAATTTTCTTCAAAAATTCTTTAAAGAACAAAGTGATTCTTAAGCAGGGTTAATCCGCATAAGCACTTGGCCAAACTCTACCGGCTGAGCGTTTTGCACTAGAATTTCGACAACTTCACCCGCAATCTCAGCCTCGATTTCGTTCATTAACTTCATTGCTTCAATAATACAGACGGTCTGGCCGGGGCGTACCCGATCGCCCACTTCGACAAAGGGATGTTCATCGGGGCCGGGGGCACGATAGAAGGTGCCAACCATCGGGGACTTAATTTCGATCCACCGCTGGTCTGCTGTATGGGGCGGAGCCGCAGAGACAACTGGGGGAGCAGCGACAGGAATGGCAGCAGTATCAGCAATCATGGGCTGCTGTAAAACTGGAACCTCAACCCGTGCAGGAATGGCTTCGGCTGTTGTGCCCCGCCGCACGGTGAGTTCAAACTCCTCACTCTTTAACGTCAACTCCGCGATGTCCGTTTGATTTAAAGCTAGGAGTAAATCACGAAGTTCGTTGAAGTTCAGTGCCACGGCTTAATCTTGCTCCCTCAAATAAACATCCCAATAGCCCCCGATCGGGTCACTATTAGTCCTCAATTGTCATGATAGTGATGTAATAACCGACTAGTTTTCACAAGCGATTAGTTCTCACGACCCAGATACTTATCATCCCGGGTATCCACCCGAATCTTTTCACCGACGGAGATAAACAACGGTACCATCACCGTCGCTCCGGTTTCGACCTTGGCGGGTTTGGTTCCACCAGTTGCAGTGTCTCCTTTAACCCCAGGATCGGCTTCAATCACTTCCAGAACAACGGAGTTGGGCAGTTCCACTTCCATGACTTTGTCGCCCCATTTGACGACATCCACTTCCATGCCCTCTTTCAGATATTTCACCCGATCGCCGATTTGCGCCGCCGTCAGCCGACCTTCATCGTAGGTCTCCATGTCCATAAAGACGTACTCATCGCCATCCTTATAGGTGTGCTGCATGGTGCTTTTTTCCAGCGTGGCCTGTGGCACCGTTTCCCCAGCTCGGAAGGTTCGTTCAACCACCCCTCCCGTTTGAACGTTCTTCAATTTAGTTCGAACAAAAGCGGCACCTTTACCGGGCTTCACATGGAGAAACTCAACGACACGCCAAACCGCACCATCAAGCTCAATGCTGACACCAGGGCGAAAATCATTACTGGAGATCATGGGTCACTAAAATACATTCGGCAAAACATTCGGCAACTTATTGTACCGTTGCGAGTGACGTTCTGTTCGTGACTTTTCTGATGCAAGGCGTTTCTAAATGGTTAGGGCGATCGACCCGCTAAACTCCTTCACTATTTATTCTTGCCCCATTGCTTTAATATTTGCTCGGCCTGAGGGTTCCCTGACTGTGGCACAATCATCACAAGGATTGAAATCGTGCGATCGATGGGATAACTATGTCTTTTTGGAATCGTTTGAAGCGCCAGCTACTTGTTCTGGCATTGGCTTGTTTGGCCTGGAGTTATTGGATGCCCAGCACCCAAGCATTGCCCCAAGGGAATGCCATTACGGATCCAAAAGCGTTACTGCGCTATGCACTCCCCATTGAAAATCCTGAGGTTCGGAAACTCCAAGCCGCGATCGAAGATATTTCCCAGCAATTGCGAGCCAATCGACGCTGGGGCGCAGTGGTAGCGGATCTCAACCGTGCTGAGCGAGTTGTGGCAGATAAGCAGGCCGCCTTGCTCGACAGTATCCCCGACGATCGCAAGCCCCAAGCGGAAGCGCTGCTGGGAGACATTCAGGCAGAGATTGGCCAGATGCAGGCGGGGCTGGAAGCTAAAAATCGACAGACTACGCTGGATCAACGGGCTGTCCTGCTAGATAAGATCGGCAGTCTTGAGGAATTGATGGTGCAAGGGTATCCCTTTGCAGTTCCCGAAGAATACAGCAACCTGCCTCAACTCAGAGGACGGGCCACGGTGGAAATTAAAACCACCCAGGGCGATGTAACGGCGGTTTTGGATGGTTACAGTGCGCCGGTGACGGCGGGGAATTTTGTGGATCTGGTGCAGCGCGGCTTTTATAACAACCTTTCGTTCACTAGATCGGAAGATTTCTATATCCTGCAAGTTGGCGATCCCGAAGGCCCCGAAGTCGGCTTTGTGGATCCGAAGACGAAGAAATATCGGGCCATTCCCCTAGAAGTTCTGGCCAAAGGGGATAAAGAACCCACCTACGGCATCACCTTAGAAGACGCGGGTCGTCCCTTGGATCAGCCTGTGTTACCCTTCTCAGCCTACGGTGCCATGGCCTTAGCCCGATCGGATGAAGATCCCAACGGCGGCTCTTCCCAGTTTTTCTTCTTCCTATTCGAGCCAGAACTGACACCAGCGGGCATTAACTTACTAGATGGTCGCTATGCCATTTTCGGCTATGTGGTTGAAGGCAACGACATTCTACGGACGTTGAAGGCGGGCACCGATAAAATCATCTCTGCCAAGGTCATTAGCGGGGCAGAAAATTTGGTGCAACCAAAAGCTTAGAAAGACAATCAAAGATTTCAATTGGTGATTGCCTAAATTACGCTGGATAAGCAGGTCTTATCCAGTTTTTTTATGAGTAATCGAAATACTAACGAAAAGACAGTCGCAACTCTACCGTGATGGAGATTCAAGACACCGAGACGAGATTAATTCGAGATCTAGGAGAGCAGGGATTGCTCAAAATCATTCAGCCCTTTTGCCCGATCGGCATTGTAGGAGATGATGCGGCGGTCATTCCCCGCCCCGATCGAGATTCCTTGGTCATTACAACGGATGTATTAGTAGATGGGGTGCACTTTAGCGATCGCACAACTCCACCTCATAGCGTGGGTTGGCGAGCCGTTGCAGCGAATCTTTCAGATTTGGCGGCTATGGGGGCAACTCCGATCGCTTTGACAGTAGGACTAGGATTGCCCCCAGATACCTCTGTTGCTTGGGTAGAGGCACTCTACCAAGGAATGACAGACTGTTTACGAACCTTTGGGGGAGAAATTGTGGGGGGTGATTTGGTGCGATCGCCTCTACGAACCCTCTCCATTACTGCCGTGGGCGAAGTGGATCAGACCCATTCAATCCAACGATCGCAGGCGCAACCTGGAGATGCCATCGTCATCACGGGCTACCACGGTTTATCGCGAGCGGGTCTAGAGCTATTACTGAATCCAACCGTTCCGGGAGTGAACAAATCGGACAGAGGTTGGAATGAACTCACTGAAGCCGATCGGCAACGCTTAGTCCGCGCCCACCAATACCCCGTCCCGCAATTAGGGGTCGGACAGCGAGCAGCCCAGTTCGATCGAGTTGCAGGCATGGATTCTAGCGATGGGTTAGCAGACGCGATCGTCCAAATTTGTCGGGCAAGTGGTGTAGGTGCCCGGATTGAAGCCCTTCCCATTGATCCTGCGCTGCAAAATCATCCCCAATCTAGGGATTGGACACTCTATGGTGGAGAAGATTTTGAATTAGTACTGTGCCTTGCACCGGAGAATGCAAACCAATTGCTTAACTTCGCACCTTCGACAGCACAGGTGATTGGTCAAGTGACCACAGATGCATCCCAATTAGTAGTGGATATTGCAGGAGAAATGAGATCGATCGGATTGGAAGCAGGCTTTCAACATTTCAACTCATCGCCTCCGCCAGGGTAATTTCACGAAAAATAGATTTTCAACCACTAGCCTGGTTCAGTCAACCAGCGAACGGTGTAGCAAAAAAGGTGGGTTCTTTTAGAACCCACCTTCTCAAGGTTTGCTTATAAAATTTTTGCGGCCCTTCAAAGTAATGGCGCAGAATGCTGCTGTCACTGAGAGGTCACTGAATCAACCTACTTCCACTTGGTCGCAACGACTTCTGCCAGGTCAACCACCCGTTGGCTGTAACCCCACTCGTTGTCATACCAAGCCACGACTTTAATCATGTCGCCGCCCATAACCAAGGTCAGTGCAGAGTCAACGATCGAAGACTCATCGGTTCCAGCGTGGTCAGAAGACACCAGAGGCTCATCGCAGTACTTGATGATGCCCTTCATTGCGCCCTCAGAAGCGGCTTTCAGAACACTGTTCACTTCTTCTGCGATCGTGCTCTTTTCAATTTGCGCCACTAAGTCCACAACTGACACGTTGGGAGTAGGAACCCGCAGTGCAATCCCGTTGAGCTTCCCTGCCATTGCTGGATACACCAAAGCAACTGCCTTAGCTGCCCCAGTCGAGGTGGGAACGATGTTGATTGCCGCAGCCCGTGCCCGACGCAAGTCCCGGTGGCTAGCATCCAGGATCCGCTGATCGCCGGTGTAGCTGTGGGTGGTCGTCATGGTGCCTTTCACAATACCGAAGTTCTCATGCAGCACTTTGACAATCGGAGCCAAGCAGTTAGTGGTGCAGCTTGCGTTGCTGATGACTTGGCAACGATCGTGATCGTAATCACCTTCGTTTACACCCACCACAAAGGTGCCATCATCATTTTTACCAGGCGCGGTAATCAGAACCTTCTTCGCACCCGCTTTGACGTGCTTCAGCGCACCTTCTTTGCTGGTGAACACCCCAGTGGACTCGATCACCAAATCTACTTCCCAATCCTTCCAGGGCAAGTTTTCAGGATTGCGATCGGAGTAGCACTTGATCACATTGCCATTTACGGTAATGGTGCTGTCATCAGCGCTGACTTCACCATTGAACCGGCCCAACATGGAGTCATATTTAATCAAGTGGGCGTTCGTCCGGGGATCGGAGGTATCGTTTAGACCGACGATTTGAAAGTTGCTACTTTGCCGACCTGCCCAGCACCGTAAAAAGTTACGTCCAATGCGTCCAAAGCCGTTGATCGCGACTCTAATCACAGCGTCTTGCCCTCTGTTAGTAAATACCTATTGACGGAATCAATCATATCCTAAAAGGCTGACCGATTCTTAGCGAGTCTGAGGGATTTCCTAAGGGCTTAAATCCTGAGTCACTTTTCGCTCAATTCCTTGAATAGAGGTGCTTAGACCCTCCTGGGAAAGTGGGAAAATAACCAGAAAGCTGAATTTCAAGTAATTAATAGTCACTATGGGTGACTATTAAAGGATTAGGAATACTTATTCCAGAGGGATCTCTAAATTTTGGCGGGATCCTGCCAGGAGATCTCAGTCTCAACAGTGAGCCTTGCAAACTGCTTTAAATCTGAGGAATGCTTAGAATCCTAAGAAGTCAACACTAGATCTAGCGCACTACTGGCGTTGCTCTGTCCTGTAAATCGCGATCGCTTAATGTTAATGCAATGCCACTTTCGACAGATTTGATATCATTGACACTACACTGAACGTTTTAACTGACGCTGAGTAACTGGTTACTGAGTAACTGACACTGAAGTTGTAGCTGAACGTTATAACTGCTTATCAACAATTGATTGATGATCTACCAGCCTACGAATCCTATGGGATGAGCCTAGGTATATTTAGTGGGATCCCCGACAAGAAACATCCTGAGACTGTCAGGCGTTATTGGAATGAGTTGCCGTGACGAGGGATTTGTCGCAATAGGTGGAGTATTGGGCCTCAATGGATTGAGCACTGAGATCGCGATTTTGTGTCGGCTAATATCAGGGATGGAGTCTGGCTCCCTTCGCCCAGACTCAAAGTTCCTCTCCTAGAGGGCGAGCGGATTTAGGGTAAAGGTTGCAAAAGTGGGATGTACCCTGGGGAAACGTGGTTCAGCACTTTCTCTAATTCTTTTGTGCGAAAGTCTTCAATCATTCAAAAGTTTTTAAATTTCCGAGAAGAAATTCTAAAGATTGGGTTCGTTGGATTGAGCGTATCAATAAATACTTTGCTCAAATCAGAAAGACCGCTTAAAATTCCTTGTCAAGTCTTCAAAGATTCAACAGACTATCTAGCGAAATTGCTGAGCGAAATTACGCAAATTGGATTCTATAAATCTCTGTCTAAGGTGTATGGAGATTGTATGTTCCGAAAAAGCAATTCTTGCTATGATAGCGCGTGTTATTCGGTGTGGTGTTCGGTGTGAGGAGCTAAAATGCTGAATTCGATCGATTTCAGCGGAAGACCGTTTCATTTCATCGGAATTGGCGGAATTGGAATGTCGGCGATCGCCCACATTCTTGTCCACCGCAAGCTGCCAGTTTCCGGATCTGACCTTCGGTTGACCCATATTACGGAGCGTCTCCGGGCAGAAGGGGCTCATATTTTTTTAGAACAAAGTGCCGCAAATCTGGAATTTTTCCGATCGCGTCAACCTGCTGCCATTGGAGTGATTGCTGGAAATACAGATGACCCTGCGGTGGGGGTGATTTCTCCAGATCCCTTGCCTCAGGTGGTCTGTTCAACCGCAATCCATCCTGAAAATCCGGAGTATCAAGCAGCACGGGCGCTGGGATGCCCAATCCTCCATCGCTCTGATGTCTTGGCAGGCCTGATGCAACAATATCAGGGGATCGCCGTTGCTGGAACCCATGGCAAAACGACAACCAGTAGTTTGCTGGGTTACCTTCTCCTAGAAGCCGGTTTGGATCCAACGATCGTCGTTGGTGGAGAAGTGCTAGCGTGGGATGGCAATGCAAGGGCAGGGCAGGGTGAGTACCTCGTTGCTGAAGCCGATGAATCTGACGGCTCCTTAGTCAAGTTTAACGCGCGCATCGGCATCATCACCAATATTGAATTAGACCATCCCGATCACTACAGCAACTTAGAGCAAGTGATTGAGACCTTCGAAACCTTTGCGAGTCACTGTGAAACGATCGTGGGGTCGATCGATTGTCCGACGGTTCACAATCGCATCCAGCCAACGATAACCTATAGTCTGGATCCACAAAAGGGAGCAACCTATACGGTTCAAAATGTGGTGTACCACGCCACGGGAACTATTGCTCAGGTCTACGAGCACGGGAAGTATCTCGGTGAACTCCAGTTAAAGATTCTCGGAACCCATAACTTAAGCAATGCCCTAGCTGCTCTGGCGGTGGGGCGTTTGTTGGGTTTGGACTTTGCGACGATCGCCAATGCGCTATCGACGTTCCAAGGGGCACGTCGTCGATTTGAATTGCGCGGGGAAGCCAATCAAATCCGATTTATTGACGACTACGCCCACCATCCTAGTGAAATTCAAGTAACGCTAGCTGCAGCAAGACTCCAAGTCAGTGAGCAAGGTTCGTTTCGTCGGTTGGTGGCGGTTTTTCAACCCCATCGCTATAGCCGGATGCTGACCTTTTTGCCGGAATTTTCCCAATCCTTTGTGGATGCAGATGTAGTCATCATCAGCGACGTTTACAGTGCGGGTGAAGCCAATCCCGGTAATATCACAGGGGCACAATTGGCGGAGCGAATCGCTGAAAACCACGCCACAACCGTGCACTACCAGCCTTCTCTCCCGCAAATCAGCGCATTTCTCAATGATCACCTCCGCCCTGGAGATTTAGTCATCTTTTTGGGGGCTGGAAGCCTCAATCAGATTATTCCTGGAGCGATCGCCTATCAACAGGAACAAGCTGAAACAAATTCGCAGGCTTAATGGATGTGATTTTTCATCCGACGTGAGGGAATATTTTTACTCGACGTTGGGATGGCGACTCTAGGGATTTTTCCAAGGGATTTGTCCAGCACTTTAGTTCATCACACACTCGGACAGCCGCTCATTCGTTTTCCTACTAGGATGTCAGCAACGGTAATACTATGACGCTTTCTCGGAACCCCCTGCCCACGGTTGATGAGCTGGGAGCACCTGCTAGTCTCCGTTATTCACCTTCTCTCAGTTCAATTCTGCTTGACAAGACCGTGAGTTTCCCTGGTACAGACTGTTTGATTAAGTCTAATGTTCCACTTTCAACTTTGACTTCTTTTCAGGTGGGTGGCCCTGCTGAGTGGTATGTTGCACCCCATTCGGTGCAGGAGTTACAACTGAGCCTTGCTTGGGCGCTCGATCGGGATATCCCAATTACCTTGCTGGGTGCGGGGTCAAACCTTTTGATTAGCGATCGGGGGTTGCCGGGGCTTGTGGTCGGTACGCGGCACCTCAAGCAAGTGATCTTTGATGAAGAGAATGGCTTACTAACTGTTGGAGCCGGAACAATGTTGCCGCTCTTGGCGCAACGAGTCGCAAAACGGGGTTGGCGGGGTTTGGAATGGGCTGTGGGTATTCCGGGCACGATCGGCGGTTCTGTTGTGATGAATGCAGGAGCGCATGGGGGTTGCATTTCTGACATTCTGGTAGAAGTCCAAGTGCTGAACATGGATGGGAGTTGTGAAGTCCTGAAGGCAGATCAACTGGCCTATCGCTATCGGACTTCAAATTTGCAAGGAGGAGGACGGTTAGTCACCCAAGCAACGTTCCAAATGCAGCCCGGATTTGATCCAGTGGACGTGCGGAGAGACACAGACTACCATCTCAACCAACGCCACAGTACCCAGCCCTACGATCGACCCAGTTGTGGCAGCGTGTTTCGTAATCCTGATGCCTATAAGGCTGGCTGGCTGATTGAGCAGGCAGGGCTGAAAGGGTATCAAATTGGGGGGGCTAAGGTTGCCGAACGTCATGCTAACTTTATCCTCAACTGTGGAGAAGCTACAGCAACAGACATCTTCCGGTTAATCCACCATGTCCAACGCCGCGTTGAACAGCAGTGGTCATTACGGTTAGAACCCGAAGTTCGGATTTTGGGTGATTTCCAAGCCGCTTAAAGGGGAAAAGCACGCCCTCTGTAATTGATTTGTCTTGCAGCTAACTTTTCCTCTAGCGACTAAAGGGAATGGCTCTCGTTCTAGAGGGAGAGTTCTGCTGACATAGATTTATTAGAGATTGCGAATAGTCTTGAGTTCCTCCTGCACAATTTCCGATCGGTGGCATAATGGAGGCTGCTCAACTCGTACCTGCGTGAGAATTTATGGCACAAGGACAGGGATTTGGCTTCGGTCTCGGTAAGATGAAGGAACTGACTGAAGCAATTAAAAAGGCTCAGCAAGTTCAAGAAGGTGCAAAACAGCTTCAAGAAGACTTGGAGCAAATGGAAATTGAAGGCATTGCTCAAGGTGGGCTGGTCAAGGTTTACATGAGTGGAAACCAAGAGCCTCGCCGTGTTGAGATTTCGCCAGAAGCAATGAACGAAGGGGCTGATATGCTTTCGGATCTTGTGATGGCAGCCATGAAAGATGCCTACGAAAAATCTACTGCAACCATGCGGGAACGAATGGAAGAACTGACTGGGGGCTTAAATCTACCCGGTTTCGGTTGATTTGATTAATTTGACCAAGATAGCGTGATCAAGATGCATAATTTTAATGCATAACTTTGATGCATAGATTTCATAAAGGCGTGTCTATGACACGTCTTTAATCTTGATGGAACGATCGGCGTAATCAACTGATTAATCCAGTAAATTGTTTAGCTAGTTGTTGGGCTGAACGAAGTTGCTTCACTGAGGTAAGGGAGTGGTTGTACCTATGGCGGGTTCCTATCGCTTGCTGTTTGTCTGTTTAGGCAATATTTGCCGATCGCCCTCTGCTGAAAATATTATGAATTACCTGATTGAACAGCGAGGATTAGGCGATTTTATTGAATGCGATTCCGCAGGAACTTCCAGTTATCACGTTGGCAGTTCCCCCGATCGACGGATGAATTTAGCAGCACAACGGCAACTTGGTATTGAACTTAAGGGACGAGCAAGACAGTTTCAACCCTATGATTTTGACGAATTTGACCTAATTTTAGCGATGGATCAGAATAACTACGAAAATCTCTATTACTTAGATCGCCAAGGTCAGTACCGGGATAAATTACGCCTAATGTGCGAATTTTGTACAAAACATGACCTCAAAGAAGTACCTGATCCCTATTACGGCGGAGAAGCAGGATTTAACTTTGTGATTGATTTGTTAATGGATGCTTGCTCTGGCTTACTAGATCACTTAAAGGAGTCCGGCAAAATCCCACTGCCCTAAAGAAGACTTGCGCTATCGCTCAAACGCTACCGACCAAACAGTTAAATAATCCATGATGAGATAACTGATTTCTAGACAACCAATTGCTAGATAACCAAATGGTGTTCCACTGCATAGCGAACTAATTCGGCTCGGTTACCTGTACTCGTTTTACGGAGAAGACTGCTGACGTGTTTTTCGATCGTGCGGGGACTCAAATGTAATTTTTCACCAATTTGAATATTGGATAAACCTTTGCTTAATAACTTAAGAACTTCCTGTTCCCGCTGACTGAATTCTAAATGGTTCGATAAATTCAACGGGAAATTTGGGTTGGAGGCGTGATGGTTCATGGATGAAAACCCTTGGTGTTGGGAAGGATCCAAACCGGGGTTACGGACTACACTGCCAGATTCTTGGCTCAGTTTCCAATCCATCAAAATCTGCGTCCGATCGAGCAAGTTGCGAATGACAGCACTTAATTCAGTGAATTCAAACGGCTTTTGCAAGTAGACATCACATCCCAATTGATAGCCCAACACACGATGGGGAACATCTGCCTTGCCAGTTAAAAAGATAATGGGTAGCAGGCGCATATCGAGCGATCGGCGTACTTGTCGCACGAGCTCGTAACCATCCATCTGAGGCATGGCAATGTCGGTAATCATCAAGTGAGGATGATGGGCTTGGGCAATGGCAAGTGCATCCTTGCCATTGTCCGCACTAAATACAATATAGCCCTGTGACTCTAGGTAATCACTTACCGAAAGTCTCGTCCCAGGGTCATCTTCCGCAACTAAAATTGTCAAAGGCATGGGCTGGCATGGATAAAGCCTAATCCCAGGATAAACCTTTCAGAGAATCTAGCATGGGAGAATTCACAGTTTGTGTCGCAATTTAGCGTAACTCTGTGACAAGTTTGCCCAGAGCCACCTAAATTTACACAACGAGCAATTCCTAAATCTTGTTAACAAACCTACGGGATCTATGACAAAGCGAATCAATCAATCAGGGATGAGGCCTAATCCATCAGACGGTTAGTCCATGCGGCCATGCAGTGGATGCCTCATTGTTGGCTGTATCTTAGGCAATTTTGCTGCATCGTAGGTCTTCTAGCTGGCGATGGGCTACGTTTAAGTCGTAGGGAAAAGGGCATCGTAGCGGTACATAGTCCCGATCGTAGGGAGCGCTATGACGCAGCACCGCGTTAACGAGGACGCAAGGTTCTTGGCTTGGATTGATTGCACCGTGGGGAACGCCGGGGGGAATCGTGACAACGACTGGGTGGGTTTCGCTTAAGGGAATGTATTGATAGCGACGATTTTGCAGGACAACGAGGACAAAACTGCCCCTGACGACTAACAGTTGATCGGTTTGCGATCGATGGACAAACAAATCGTCGATCGCGCCTGCGGCCACACTGACTAGCATGGTTTCATGACTGGACTGAGGTGTGTAAAACTCAGCCATTCCCCCTTTGATTGAATCCAGCGTGCGAATTTCTACCCGCTTTGTGAGTCCCATAGCGTCTTTCTCACCATTAAAAATCGTTAAGGATCCAGCTAATTTCTACTATATCCATTCACCTTATGAAAAAATGTGTCATTTCAAACAAAAGTGACACTTTATGGTAAGGGTTGCAAGGCGCAGTAACAAGTCCAGGCCCTGAACATGGTGAAGTATTTATAGATGCCTGAAAAAATTCTGGAAGAGACTTCTAGCTAAAAATTAATCAGCTTGGCGAGTCACTGAACGATCGAAGGCATTTAAAAAGAAATCTGCAAACTAACGGTTGTCGTCCGTTTTTACAAAAATCTGACATTATGGAAGGCAATCAGCCTTTTGGGGCTGTTGAATGAAGGATAGAGAGCTACACAATTAATTGGTTTTATAAAATTAGTT
>MUGG01000221.1 GCA_002148405.1 Alkalinema sp. CACIAM 70d
TAGGCTCCGTTGCCCCAAAACCACGATCGCCACGCTCTAGCCAAGATCCCATCATCAGTGTGTGTATCCCCACGCCTAGAGCGCTGCAACCTGCTCTAGGCGCTTTTCTTGGAAAAACCTTAGCTATGTAGATCAACATGCCACGAAACCCGAATAACAGCCATCCGCCCCAGGATGCAGGCTCAATCTTGGATCACCTCGACAAGTTGGAGTCGGTCAAGGGCGGCAAATACATCTGCCCAGTTTGCGGCGGCAACAACCTGACCGTAGCCACCAAGGGAAAAGACACTGGGGCGGCTACATGTTGGTCGGGTGGGTGTAGCTGGAAATCAATCATGGACGTGATAGCTCCCCTCCCCCCCAGGAACAGCAGCGGCGCTAACGGAACCCGACCCCGCCGCAAGCCTAATGCCTTCAAAACCAAGACCCAGAAGGACAAAGACGCCATTGAGACGGAGATTAAAATCGACGGGAAAGTAACGGAACTCATCTACCAGATAGAATCCGAGGCCACAACCCCAGCCGCCGCCCTGGTAAGCCTCACAGCATGGTGTAAGGAGCACGGCTACAACAGCTACACCGCTAGCCAGCTTCTAAAAGAGCAAATCAACGCACTGAAGGCCGCTACAGGCTACGACGATGATGAGATGGCCCCCGTGCTGCTCAGGGACTATCGGAAAATCTCAGCCGAATTCGGCGATCGACTGCGCTACAACACCCTATTTAACCAAGTTGAGCTAGATGGGGAACGCCTCGACCCCGCCACAGCCAAAATCGAGCTAATCGTTACCCACAAGATGAAACTCAAGTCTGGACGGGACGACATTGGTGATTGTGTGATGAAGATCGCCAAGGAACACCAATACAACCCGGTTGAGGAATATCTAGAAGACTGCTATCGGCACTACGGCCACCAGACCGACATTCTCCAGGATTTTGCCCTACAAACCCTTGGGGCAACGGAACCCATCCATAACATTCTGGTCTGTAAGTTCCTGGTGTCTGCCGTGGCCCGCATCTTTGAGCCAGGGTGTAAAGTCGATACCGCCCTGATTCTCCAGGGTGCCCAAGGGTTTGGGAAGTCCAGTTTCTTCCAGATTCTTGCCAGCTCCGAATGGTTCGATGATTCCTTCGGCAATTCCTCAGACAAAGATGAGCGGCTCAAGCTGCATAGTGCTTGGATTCTGGAATGGGCGGAACTAGAGACGGTATTCCGCCGCAAGGATGTATCGGCAGTAAAAGCCTTTATCACGACCAAGATCGACCGAATTCGCCCCCCCTATGGCCGCTCTATCGAGTTTCTGCCCCGCCGCTCCGTCTTCTGTGGCACTACAAACGAATTAGAGTTCCTGGCAGACCCAACCGGCAACCGCCGCTTCTGGATTGTGCCCATGGGCAAAAAACTGGATTTTGCCGCCCTGGAGAAGTCCCGCGATCGTATTTGGGCGGCGGCGGTGTCCCTGTACCGGGCGGGGTATCGCTGGGAACTGAGCCAGGAAGAGGAAACCGAGGCCAAAGCGATCGCGCAGCAATATGAGGCGACGGACACTTGGCACGATGAGATCGCCGATTGGTTGGAGTTCCGTGAGACGTGTTCTGTGCAAGAAATCTTAACAGACGTGCTACGTATCGAATTACACAGCCAATCTAAGAAAGAACAGCTCAGAGTACGAGCTATCCTAATCCGCCAAAACTGGCAGCAGGCAAGCAATCCAACGCTTTACAAGGGTAAGCGGGTAAGAATTTGGAACCGTCCCGACACTTTTTCCCCCGATTTTACTGTGTCAGTGTGTCAGAACGCTGAAAACCCGCATGAATAAAGGCATTGAGGCTGACACAATGAAAGCACAATGCCCTTTTCCTCATTGTGTCAGTGTGTCAGTATGCCGCGCACACAGACACACACAGACACAGTGACATTTTCCCCATTGTGTCAGCATTGTGTCAGCCGAAACCCGCTCTACGTCTATCTTTCAGCCGTTCTGACACAGTGCACAGTGGTTTTTTGCCCTAAAAGGGTCGGCAACTTTTTTTGGAGTTTTTACTATGCCAATGGACAGAACCCTTTATCCACGGGACTGGGACACGATCGCGCGGTCGATCAAAGACGCCGCTAACTGGACTTGTGTAGAGTGTGGCCGCCCATGCCGCCGCCCTGGAGAGTCCGACTTTGAACTGTGCGATCGCATTGCTGAGCACTTCCCCCAGTGGGAAGACGATTTAGCCGTGACGATCGACGATGAAGAGATGGGACCGATCGACGTTCTCAAGCTTGGGCGTTTCACCCTCACGGTGGCTCACCTAAACCACATCCCCCAGGATTGCCGCCCAGAGAACTTGAGGGCATTATGTGCCCCGTGCCATTGCCGCATGGATTTAAAGGCCATGGCAACCAAGCGACGGCTAAAAGCTGAGAGGCTGGGGCAGCTTAACCTTGGCCTATGACAACAAAATCCCCACCTCGGGATTGACCTAAGATGGGGATAACAATTTCCATGACATCCATTATGAACCTAGACCAACTTTCCAATCGACTCGATCGCATTGAAGCGATCTCAGCCGAAAACACACGCAACCTTGAAAGCCTTCTGGTCTTTGCGGCTGACTTCGGCCAGGAAACCCGCTCTAGACTCCTCAGCTTAGAAGAGAGTCGGGAAGAAGAAGAGACCCGCTTAGACAAACTGGAAGCACTCTTGGCCAAGCAGGACGATCGCATTGCTCGATCTGAAGCACTTCTAGCCAAGGCTGAAGAGACCAGCCAAGACATTAAGGCCATTCTGCAAATGCTAACCGCCAGACTCTTTGGAGAGGCTCAGGACTAAAATTGGACTACATCACTTTTCGGTGATGGTCGAAACCCTAATGTCCTCGAACACATTTCGCCTAAGTCGCCCCCTCAAAAGGGCGATTTTTCGTGGGAATTCTGCCTACCACGCAGGCACTAGGCCATCATTGAAAGGCAAAATTTTGGAAATTTCTATGTGTATTTTGGTAGCTCTATCGTTGTTGCTCACTTACTTCATCCTTCGTGATTTATGGGCTGGGTGAATCCGGGAACCATAAAAAAGCCCTCACCAGGTCGGTGAGGGTTTGGAACACAATCTAATGAGTAAAGCCATGCCGCTAGGAATCAGAATCGATAACTCTGTTCTTACATTCACGCAACCACAGTTTGCGATCGGGCAACGAGTCAAGTTTATCCCAGAAGACGAACAGCCCAGAATCGGCTTCATTATCGGAATAGCAAAAAGCTGTTATGGCTGGAGTTATTACGTCGTGGAGGGCAACCCACCCAACAGCCAAAGCGAAGAATTTTGGGCTGATGATACCAAGGTTCAACCACTACCTCTGCCGCAACAAGCCACAAAATCACCCGTAACGCAGACACCATAAGGGGAATAGGGCACAATAGGGGTGATCGTTCCTAGGTGTGCCCTAGTGTAATTTAGCACCCCTAGAACATATGTCTGCAACACTAGCCGATGTCTTCGGAGACGGAACAACCCAAGACGCCACCAGCATAACCATCCCAAAATCCAATTTTGTTCAGTATGGGCTGACTCCCAGCGCCTCAAACAACCCGCAAGCCCTATTTTTCTGTATTGTTCGTCAGGCATCGGTATTTCTAACTGAGTCTCGTAGAGCAGACAATAGAGCAGTTCAGCCTGTGACTGTAACCCTGTCTGGCCGAGACGCTCTAGAAGATATTAGCGGCACCCAAGAGTATGTCGCACGCGGGGTTTTCTATGTAATCCAGTACAAGCCCGTCATCCTACCCGATATGAACGTAGACTACATGGACGTTTAAGCCATGGGGGGAGGAGTACCTAAACCAGGATTTGAAGGGCAATGGCTGACCTACAGTAACGGCGATTCAGGCTTTACTGAAAACTTGTGCAGCCTAGATCCGGAAATTCTGGAGAACATAGGTTCAGGGCTGGCTAGGGATTGGGCTCAGATTTGCCAATTTCCAGAAGCGTGTCCCTACATCCCTCCCCTCACTCGGTTTGAGGTTAAGTACAGCTGGAAAGAATCAGGCCGATCTTCAGCTCTGGAAGAATGGCAAGGCCCATTTCGGAATCCGACGAACGGCTTTCTAACCTATCAATCAACTGGAACGCCCACCGCCATCTACACCCGGGATGGGATAAGTGGTGGAACACTACGGCAATACCTAGTTCTAGCCCTGCTAGATCCCTTCGGAAATCCCAGAGAAATCAATCTGGTCTCAGCCGCGAATGATGGGATTAGATCGCGGGTTGATGAATATGAATTTTTTCTGGTCTTGCCCGACGGCGATATCCCCATGGAAATCGGGCAATCGCCAGAAGACGGCTTCAATCCGGTATGTGGGAAGGAATACACCCCGAAAGGGCTGATGACCAACCGGGAATGGTTGGAGAACGTTTTGCCAGGGCTGTTGAGCCCGATCGCTAACAAACTACTCAGTCCCTTAATCCCCCGTATTCCGTTGAAGGGATTACTGCCGAATCCCTTCAAATCTCCAACTCCAGGCCCAGGCATCCCGACCAAACCCAAACCCCGGATCGTACCCTTCAAGCGACCGGGAACCGCACCCCCCGCACCCCAAAGAACTCCAGGGAAACCCCCGCCCAATCTTCCAAAGCCCAGGCCACCGAAACAACCACGACAGCCCAATCTACCCAGGCCACCGAAACAGCCACGGCAACCACAACCCCAAAAACGTCCACCCCCCGGCCAAAAGCGGCCCAACCCACCAAACCCAAACCCCAAGCTAGACCCCAAAAACAAGCCGCCCCATAACCCAAACCCAAACCCGACCCCAAAGAAGCCGAAAAAGCCAAAGAATCCAGAACTGGACATTCCAAAGCAACCTAAACGGCCACCGGGGAAGGGCTTTGACCCCAAACCCGGAAAGAATAAACCGGGGCAGAAGCCGCCTGGGAAAAATCAGCCTGCTAAGCCAGAGACACCAGCGAAGCAACCGGCTAAGCCTAAACCTCAAACACCCACGCCCACACCCCCAAAACCCACACCCCAACCACCAAGGAAACCCAACCCCAATCCAGGGAAAGACCCCCGTCCCCCCTACCAAGTCCCTCAACCGCCTAAACCTTACAACCCACCAAAACCAAACACCCCCAGACAACCCACCCCCCTTCCCCCACGGGTTCCCCAGTTGCCCAAGCCGCCTATCCCGCAGCCTTGGGACAATCCCGATCGCACTCGCGTCCCTGGGCCATTTTCCCCACCGGCTCCCAATCCCGCACCAAACCCCAATCCCATCCAACCCCCTGGGCGCGATCCGTTCCGACCCCCGGCCCCCAAACCGCCGCCCTCACCCATCCAACCCCCCGCCCGACAACCCCAACGCCCACCCACACCAGCACCCAACCCAAACCCGACTCCAACCCCGCAGCCACAACCCCAACCCAATCCCCAACGTCCACCCATAACCACCCCTATCCCACCAGCCACACCCCAACCACCCAATAAGGAGCCACAGCAACCACCCCAACCCAGACCAATCCCCTTACCCCCAATCCAGCCCGACCCACAACCCGACCCAATCCAATCCCCTAGACGCCCACAAGACCCTATGCCAGACCTACCGCCAGACCTACCCGGATATCCCACGCCCCCCGACAGTAGGAGTCCCCTACCACCCCACCAAACCCCACCCCCCCGACCATTACCGCCCAACCTACCCCCACCCCTGGACGATCCGCCGCCGCCCAATCCTCCCACCTGTGCCTATCGTGAGGATGTGAAAACAGCAACGGTAGTGTTAGCCCTCAACGCAACGCCATTGGGTAGAACTCAAACGCAAGAAACAATACAAGTTCATGAAAAGTTTGCTGAATTTGCCCAATGGCAAAGCAAGCAAATTGTATCGATACGTGAATCGCTGGATAAAATTGAGAAGAAGTCTAGCTGGATGATTGTAATGCAGGTTATAGAAGCCGCTACAGCATTGCACAATGCTGCAATGCTTTCGTCTAACCTAGCTCAAACACTAGGCGATTTAACCTCTCAGGTATCTACCGTTGCTTTAAGATGGCTAAAAGTCATAGATGCAGAGCAAACCATCGACCTGAACGAAACCATAGGCGGAACAATTGACGATGCGCTTAAAGGAATGCTAGGAGAACAAACCTGGAACGGAACAAAAGACACGTTCAAAAAACTAAATAGAGTCGTTTCAACTGCGTCTAACATTGTTTGGTCTGTCCGTTCCATGATGGATTCGGCTCAGAGCATTGCTGAGTTCACAGCCGAAAATACCGGACGGATAGGAAACGCCCTGAAGAAATTTGGAGTAGTAGGGGAGCGTGCTTACCCATGGATGGCTGAAAAGGTAAATGCTCAAACAGCATGGCAACGCAAATTCCAGAACTTTAATGATGGAATCCAAAACCTGGATGATGCTGCATCTAGCTTAAGTTCTGTTACTGGAGAAATCATCAGCATTCAAGATGAGTTTCAACAGTTAAAAGAACAGAAAGACCAATTCAAACAAGCCTTAGAAAACGCGCTTCCAGGGACTCCAACGGAAAACAAGCCGAATAAGGATGCAGCGGATGCAACCAAGACCGCGAGTGCTGGAAAAGATGTAACAGATACTGACCTGGGGAGAAACGACGATGCCACTACCTGAGGGATTTAGTGAGTGGGAACACTTGCAAGACCAAATCATTAGAATCCACAACAGACAAGTTAGGGATTATTTCTCCGACATCGTTGAGGATAATGATCTGACAACGCCTAGGGGTAGCCTAAGACATGCGTGTCTGATGAAGGATGAAGACACGTCTGTTATGACTCAATTGAGGTTGTGGCTGTTTGAGGTCACAGCAGGTCACGCGAAATCGTTGCAGCCCGATATCTACGGCCTACCCGTTACAACGTTCCAAGAGCGCTACACGTTTGCTCCACAAGTTCAGTTATATTTCCTTGAGCCCGCGAACCAGACCGAAAGCGGGTACCCACAAGTAGCAGGGGAAATCTCGTTTAGATTGACTGAGCCAGCGTATGAGAACATTACGCCAACAGAAGCACATAACCTTGCACGTCGGATTAAATCAGTGTTAGCAACCCCGCCTTTTGTATGGAAGAAAGGGCGAACTGTTTGCACTTACAAAGATGAGAAAAAAGGCTATAATTTTCAGCTTTACGTGACTTCAGAAACTGAGGCAAGACGAGTTATAGAACAAGTGCTAGATATTCGCACACATACACCAGATTGGGACTATTTAACAATTCACGAATCTCGTCGAAACTTCCCAATCGTGCCCCCAAGTAGAACGATTTACGGAAAGTCGCGCAGAATGCCCAGGAAACGGCCAAGAGCAGACGTAAGGTTCCGATGTGCGTCTTTGCATTTGCATGGTGTTTCAAATCCGATCAACTTGGTGGCAGTCGGAGGAAGCCGAAAAAAAGCCCTAGAAATTGTGTAAAGCTCCGGATAATTGCAAAAATTTTCCTGAACCCTTAAGGGTTCCGGTTGAAAAAAACAGCAAAAAACCTGTGCTAGAAAGGATTCCAGCTATCTAACTTGGAACTCCTATGAGCCGACGTAAATCTGTCCGAGAACTTGAGCGCAATTTGCAGTATGCGCGAGCTCGTGAAGCTTATACCCCCCCTCTGCGGGAGGAAGGAGCCGCAACACAGCGACGCCCTAAAACTCCCGTACAGTACAATTCAATCCTTGCTGGGAAGAAGTTCACCCTGCAAGCGTCAGCGGCTGGCTTAACCTTCTTTGGTGGCGAAGCGGCTCTGGGTCTAGGCGATGCAGCTGACGATCCGGGTGTGCCTCGGGGGTTCCGCCCGAATCTAATCAAGGCACTACAAGCAGACGCTACGCCTAACGTCGTTCGGGCTCGTGGCTCCAATCGTCCCTATCTGCGTTACGCTCGCGGAGCGCGTGGTAGTGGGGTTCAGAGCACCTTTAGCGCTCCTATCTCCGATACCGGCGCAACTGCAACCATCTCAGACGTCAAGACGAAGTTTCAGGCCGTATCGAATGCCAAAAAGTCCACGGTCGGGGCATTTGGCCGCATTTGGATCGAATGGGAACGACTCCCACTAGCTGAGAGTGGAACAGCGACCTAATGGCCCCTAGTCTAGAAGCGGCTGTATCCGCCATCTGGATACCTGGGATGGATGAAGCCGAATGGCAAGAGGAAGTAAAGGCCATGATGGATCGGACGTACATCGTTAACGAGTTTATGAAGGGCAATGTTGAAGTTGATTCCTTCCTAGATTGGATTGATGAGCGCTACGCCGATCCGCTGGAAGTCTTTGGGCTGTGGGTGCCAGGATGAGCCTGATAGTTCGGTTAAGCGATGCTGGGAACTGGAGATTAATGTTTCTCCAGACCTTCCAGGGCGATATAAATGCCTGGAAATCCTACCGCATACCAGCGATCGACATCATCGAAATCCCTTTCACGATCGCAGGCAGAATCTTAACCGTAGGAGCAACCTACATTGAGGCCAAGCCAACATGGCGAACGGCGGGAACGATGGTGCAGGAAGTCCCAGCAGTCCTAGACGATACCCTGGTATTCCCTGGGGTATCAGGCGGCTCCACCGCGATCGACACAGCAAAACGCTCTATCCCCATCAACACCACAGCCTTACAGATATTCCCGCGCTATGCCTCAGAACATCGCTATAGATTCGAGCCTAATGGCTGGATACCCCGACTCACCCTAGGGATTTGGGAGTACATCGGCACAGAAGGCGACGAGATAGCGGAACAACTGGAAACCATTAAGGTAGACCTTGCCCGAATCGAAGTGAAAGTAGATGGTTTGAACTAATGCTGAATTTTGCTCAATTAGGCGAAAAGTTCCCCCCCGAGACTGTAGTTTGGGGAGGGTTTGGACTGCCCTTAACAATCAACGCCAACCGCGTCACGGGGGACGCTGTAACCCCTGAAACGAACGTCTTGGAGTTCTACGCCAAATTACTCGAGGCTGCGATCGTATTTCAGACAGAGCTGAACGAACAGCGAACTCTAGCGGGATTGCCGCCCGTGGCTATTGTTGCGAAGACGATCGGCCAAGAAGGCGGAAACCCAACTTTCACCTATACCTTTAAGGTGACGATCGCATCTGGAACGGCTCTAAATAATCTGCTGATTCCCGATACCAGTCCCGCCTTATAGAGTTGATGCCGGGGTGCTCTATCGCGCTAACCCTACCCACTGACAAAACCCTATGTCTCCAACACTGAAACGGCAGGCGGAATTGTTCTTTAAGGACTTGGCTCTGGGGCAAATCGAGAGCCATGAGATCTTGCTTGCAACTCTCGAAGTGATCAGAGAACTGGCTGAAAGCGAGTTGCAGTTATTGAAAGCCCTGGAGGTATCCGGAATTGGACATTCATAGTGTCATGGCAATCATGACTTTTCTAGGGGGCGGGATAACTGGAGCGATCGGCGGAATTCTGACAGCGGCGCGATGGTATGCGGATTCTGAGAAGAAAAAGTATGCGGCTGAACGAGATTTTGCCCACCTAAAACGGAATCAGGAACAACTATCGGAATCTCTGAAAATGATCGGAGAAGAAGTGGAAGTCCTAAACGAGTCCGTAATTCGGCTTGAAGCGTTGATTTCAGGCAGAATTAGCCAGAAATAACAGGTTTGCTCTGAAAATCCTCGTGTCGGCGGTTCAAGTCCGCCTCCTGGCATAAGTTAGCAGAATATTGGGTCGGTAAAATGTTTAGCTAGTAAAACGATTAGCTAGGAAATTTTGAGTAGCAAGTATTTTGCGTTAAGCCCATGGATTTTTGAGGAATCCTGCACCGTCTTGAGGGACGGTAACAGGATTAATCTTTAACAATTTTGCTCTAGGAGCATTAAGTTTGTGGTGACTGAGAAGCTGGGCTGAGAAGTTGGGCTTACGGAGTGGTCAAAACCTCATAATTGCGAATTTCGATTTCCTTACCGCCGTAACCGATGTTGCAATTACTCGCCACCACTTTGCCGGGATGTACCCCATTCTGGTAACCCGCACGGCAGATGTATAAACTCCGTCCGGGTTCCTGGCCGCCTAACACTGCACCGCCCGGAACCTGACCACCGGATGCCGCCACCCACTGCAACGATCGTTGCCCCGGATTCGTCAGCACTTCGTAATTGCGGATTTCGATTTCCCGTCCGCCGTAGCTAATATTGCAATTGCTGGCCACCACCTTACCGGGATGGACTCCGTTTTCGATAGCCCGCCCGGCAGATGTATAGGCTCCGTCCGGGTTCCTGACCACCCAGCACTGCACCGCCCGGAACCTGGCCGCCGGATGCTGCCACCCATTGCAAGGCTGCTGGTTGGGGGGTAGGCGTGGGTGTGGGATTACTGGCCACCGTGCAACCCGTTTCGCCCGGTTGCTTCATAAACACTTGGCGGTAGGCGTTGCAATCCCGCGCCAAGACCATGCCATTGGGCCATTGGTTATCCCCATCCAACGTGCGAATAAAGCCCAGCATGACATTGGCCGTTTGCAAGCGCGCCGGACTGCCCAAATCACTCATCAACCGGTTAATTTCCCCCTGACCCAACATGATTAACTTACTCATCGTCATCGTGTTGTAAGCCGCCGCCATGACTTGAGGGTTAAAGGATTCGCTGGGATTGGTGTAACCCGGATCGCTAATTTTTAGGTATTTCGAGTTAAACGCTTTCAGATTTGTGTTTTCCCCAGCACCACTACCCAGGACTTGGTCAAAGTACTTATCAGGGCTCGTCAGGTATTGCTTGAGTTCCTGCTTCGTCATGCCGATCGCGGCTTTCAGCATGGTGTTCAGCAAATCTTCCTTGAGTTGCCGAATCGGTTGTAAGAGAAAATCCGGCGTGATCGCAGCCACAATGTCACTAATCGCACCCGCCGTCAGTCCGACAAAATCCGGTGCACCGGACATCGACAGCAGATGATCCGTCACGTAGCGTTGCAACACATCCTCTGCCCGTTGGGTATCCGCCGATCGACCAGAATTGAAAAACAACGCTTTCGCCACTTCGTGACTGACTCCCGGCCAAGCCCGCAGCCCACTATCAATATCATCCCGCCAAGCTTCCTTATAGGTCGTTGGAATGGCATTCGCGGTCATGTAAGCGGCTTTCTGGGCCAGGAGAATCGTCTTGGAACAGGTGAAGTCCGTCAATCGGCAATTGTCGATCCGGCGATCGTAGTCGGCCTTGGTAGCGTAGTAACCATCAATTTCCCGTTGCAGTTTCGCCCGCATGGTGGAATAAATCCGAGGCACTGAAAATTCCGTTCCGCCGCCACCATTGCGTAACAGTTGACCATCGAGCGCTGTCCCCGGACGGGCATCGATCATATTGCTGTAAATAAAATCGGAAACGCCATCGATACTGGCATTAAAAAAGTTCGCATCCAGCGCTTTAGAATCCAGGCGTTTGTCGGTGTAGCCTTCTACAACAATGTGCTTAATGGCGTTGGTAGGGCCTTTGGGGGGCGTGATGGCAAAGGAACCTCCGGAAAAGTTATTCACAAAGGTGTGGCCGTACATGTCTCCCGCCGCGTGGGTCAGGTAGCCCACGGTGAAAGCACGAATGGCTGGAGTATTGGCAGCATTGGCCCGATCCCAGAGGTACTGGAGCCAACTGTTGGAACCACCCGCAATGCCCGTGTCCTGATCCGAGGGGTGAATCACCTGCTGCCCAGTTAGGATATCGGGGTAGGCATCGGGGCCAAGAATCCCTGCACGGTATTGTGGGGCATTGCTGCGCAGGGCGGCCAGGATCGTCGGGTCTACGGTATAGGTGCCGATCGTGCCGGTGATTTCGCCTTTTTCGTAGTCCACGCGGGGAATGGTGACTTTACCATCATCGAGGGCATCGTTAAGCGCTTGCTGACCCAGGTAGACGTGGGTGGTGGGTTTCCAAGCCATCGCCTGGGAAGGCTGCCAAAACAGCGCCAACCCGATCGCCACTAGGCTCGTTAACCAAAGTTTGAAGGGTAATTTAAATAAAGATTGCAGAACGTTGCGAATTTTCTGGAGGAGTTGATTCCAGACTGTATAGAGCGATCGCACCATGATTAATCCTTGATTGATCGTCAAAGTTTGACTCACGGTAACGCAGCGATTGGATGCTCTCAACGGATGTCATATAAATTTAATTTCTGGGTATCATTCATTCATAGTTGTATTAAGATAATCATTATCATTATCATTCTCGTCAGTATTTGTTTTGTATCCACTGAACCGATGGATCGTACTCCCCCAGGAAATAGAAGTTTACAGCTAACGACTCAGACACAACACTCAACAGAGCATTTTTAGCGGAAGAGTTCGATCTCCATCCCATCCACACTGACTAAAACATATTCTTGCAAGCAGGGATTACGACGATACATTTTGAACTTTTGACCACGATCATAGGCTTCTGTATCCGGCGACAACACCTCAACGATCAGACAAGGATAGGTGATGTATTGGGTTGTAGTCTTATCCCGATCTTCACAGGTCACGCTGATATCAGGATAGACATACTGAGCCGCTCCTACAATACTGACCCGGCAATCAGAATTCAGCGTTCTACAGCCGCTTCCTCTCAGATGGGCTTTCAGTAGAGCCAGAAAATTTCCAGCAATATTCCCATGATCGATCGTGCCGCCACTCATTGCATAAACTTTACCGTCGATATATTCATGGCGTTCGAATTGCTGTTCCTCCCATGCAAAGTATTCCTCTGGAGTAAACTGCGGAAGATAGTCTGCTAAATCAATCATATTCATCTTCCAATAGCAACTAAAATGTAAGTGCCGCCTTTAGATTAGCCAATATTAGATTAGCCGATAGATTGCCAAACAAGCATGAATGATTTGGCGACTAAGATTTGGCGACTAATAAGATTGACAAAAGAGACTCCGATCGGCTTTCTCGGGAACCAGCACTTGCAATGCACTGGGAACAACCTCAAAGCGCAACGGCGTGCGTCCGATAAAATCACCATCCACTTGAACGGGTAAATGCTTTTTGCCTTGAATTTCAATGCGAGTGGCATGATAATACTCCACCTTGGGATCCCGATTGTAGTTACGGGTGAAGATGGAAAATAGCCGCAGTGGCGCAACCATCATACTACGGCCTTTAATGACGCATACATCTAGCAATCCATCATCTACAACCGCATGGGCTGTCATTTTAACCACACCCCCGTATAGCTGACTGTTGCCGATCACAATCATCAAAATACGTCCGCGAATTCGTTTTCCATCAATTCTCAGCAATGTTCGTACCCCTTGAAATTGCCATGCTGTATGCAGTGCTTGTTTAATATAAGCGATCGCGCCCAAGCGTTTTTTCTCGTGGGGTTTAATTGTTTCCGTCACTGCCGCATCAAAGCCCACCCCCGCCATCAGCAGAAAGTAGCGATCGCCCGCCCGCCCCACATCGATCGTCCGCACTTGGGCGGTCGCTAATCCCTGGGCTGCTCCTAGAACATCCATGGGTAATCCCATTTCCCGCGCCCAGATGTTGACCGTTCCGATCGGTAATACTCCTAGCGCAGTCTGAGTATTGACCAATCCATTCATCACTTCATTGACCGTTCCATCTCCCCCCGCCGCGATCGCGATGTCGTAACCCTGTTCAGCGGCTTGCTGGGCGATTTGGGTGGCGTGTCCGGCAAATTGCGTGGGGGCTAAGTCCACCTGCCAACCGGAGCGGCTCCACAGGTCGATCGCCGCTGGCAGATGTTTTTGCAGAAACTGGGCCTGCCCCGCGTGGGGATTGAAAATACACAGAACTTTTGGATTAATGGAAGGATTCATTGGGCGATCGGGGGTTGTTAGGGTCGGAATCGGTAACAGGGTTTAGGACTGACGTTCTTCGATCGTACCTTCTGCTTCCAGAACGATCGCCTGCAATTGCGCGATCGTTGTTGGGTTAGCATTCTCCCACAGACCTCGCTGGTGAGCTTCCAGTAACCGTTCTGCCATATCTCGTAACGCCCAGGGGTTATGCTGCTGCACAAAGGTTTGCACCGTGGGATCGAGGACGTAGGCTTGGGCCACGCCTTGGTACATGTGGTCTTCCACGCAGCGAGCTGTGGCATCATAGGCGAATAAATAATCCACCGTCGCTGCCATTTCAAAGGCTCCCTTATAGCCGTGGCGCATCGCTCCAGCGATCCATTTGGGATTCACCACCCGCGATCGATAGACCTTGGCAATTTCTTCCTGGAGGGTGCGAATACGCGGTCGTTCCGGCAGGGCATGGTCGCCGAAATAGGTTTGGGGTTGACGGCCTTGGACAGTGCGCACGGCAGCGGTAAGTCCGCCTTGGAATTGGTAGTAATCATCGGAATCCAAGAGATCATGTTCACGATTATCTTGGTTGTGCAGGACGATTTCTAGTTGTTGTAACCGTTGCGCGAAGGCTTCCGGCGCAGACTGCCCGATCGCGGCTCCGGTGTAGGCGTAGCTGCTCCAATTAATGTAAGCTTGGGCCAGATCGGCATCGGTCGTCCAGTTCTGCGCTTCGATCAATCCTTGTAAACCCGCACCATAGGCCCCCGGTTTTGAGCCGAAGATGCGATACCGCGATCGAGCGATCGCTTGGTCTTCCGGTAAACCCTGGGCTTGCCACGCGATCGACTCCTGCCGACAACGGGCCGCGAGGGGATTATCCTCTTCCGGTTCATCCAACGCAGCCACCTTGGCCACAGCTTGGTCAAACAAATCGATTAGATTGGGAAATGCATCCCGGAAAAATCCGGAAATCCTTAAGGTGACATCGACGCGAGGGCGATCGAGAATGCTGAGGGGAATAATTTCAAAATCCACCACCCGGCGCGAAGACCCATCCCAAATCGGTTGTACACCCAACAACGCCAACGCCTCCGCCAAATCATCGCCCCCTGTACGCATCGTAGACGTACCCCAAATCGAGAGTCCCAGGGTTTTCGGATAATCTCCATTCTCCTGGGTATAGCGTTCGATCAGGGCTTCCGCAGCACGGCGACCCACATCCCAAGCGCTTTCCGTGGGGATGGCGCGGATATCCACCGAATAGAAATTACGCCCCGTCGGCAGCACCTCTGGACGGCCTCGGGTGGGGGCACCGGAGGGAGCCGCTGGGACGTACCCGCCGGATAACCCATGGAGTAACCCCGTAATTTCCTGAGTGGTTGCTTGCAAGTTAGGCAGTAACGTATTAGCAATCCAATTTAGTTCGTGCTGAAGGGGAGAGATGATTGATTCTGAAAGTCCCCCTTTTGTTGGCGGAGCCTCTCCGTAGGAGTTAGGGGAATTTAGGAGGATCGATCCTTCCACGATCGACGCTAACGATTCAGATACTGATGGGTTTAGTAATCGATCGACCAATCGGATTGCTTCCGCCTCGATCGCCGCGATCCCATCGCCTACCTTACGCCAAGCGCTTTTGCCTTCCCGATCGCCCGTGGATTGGCTGGGTAAAGATTGACTGGGTACAGCCTGAACAAACGGTTCCGCCGGATCTGCCGTCAGAGGGTCGAACTCTAAATTCCAAGCCTCCGCGATCGCGCGGGTTAATCCCATGCGACCCGGTTGGGGATGGCGGGCGATCGCAATGATCAGATCCCGCAGTTGAGTGCCCTCGGGACATTGCCCAAAAATATGTAACCCATCGCGAATTTGGGCATCCTTCAGTTCACACAAATTACGATCGAGGCTAGTCAAGACCGTTTCTTCAAAATCATTACCGGCTGCAATCTCGATCGCAGGCAATTGCCAATCCCGATCGAGATGTTCTTGGGCAAGCAATTCTGTAATTTTTTCACGAATTAAACTCATTCGGCCAGGGTTGAGATTAATCGCCTCATAGTATTCATCCACCAGATTCTCTAACTGTTGCAAGTTGCCGTACAGTTCCGCGCGGGTCATGGGGGGCGTCAGGTGATCAATAATCACCGCTTGGGCGCGGCGCTTTGACTGGGATCCTTCACCGGGATCATTGACGATAAAGGGATAGAAATGGGGCAGGGCACCCAACGCCACTTCGGGATAACACTGCTCCGAGAGCGCAACACTTTTTCCGGGAAGCCATTCCAAATTGCCATGTTTACCCACATGGACGATCGCGTGACTGCCAAACTGCGATCTCACCCACCTGTAAAATGCTAAATATTCCAGCGTGGGTTCCAAATCCGGCGCATGGTAATTCAAAGCCGGATCGCGATCGTACCCCCGCGAAGGTTGAACCCCCACAAAGACATTCCCTAGGCAAATCCCTGCGATCGGAAAAGCCTGCGATCGTCCATGGGTTTCCCCCGATTCATGACCATTCCAGCGTTGTTGAATTTGTTGCTGGACAATTTCTGGTAAAGCTGAAAATTCTTGATCGAAGCAATCTCGATCGAAAAATAAATTATGGGATATTACCGTTTGACTTTCTGGATCGTTTGTAAATCCTCGGGTCAATCGCTGAATCAATTCATCACTCGTCTGCGGGACATCCTCGATCGTATAACCCGCCTTTTGTAAGGCTTTCAGGATTTCCACACAACTGGCGGGCGTATCTAACCCCACACCATTGGCTAGCCGACCATTTCGGGTGGGATAGTTGGCCAGCACCAAGGCAATTTTACGATCGGCGATCGGCGTTTGCCGGAGTCGCACCCAATTCGCCGCCAAATCCGCCACAAACTTCACCCGATCGGCAATCGGCTCATAGCCCACCACTTCCGTTTGTAACTGCGGATGCTGGGTTTGCACCGCCTTAAAGGAAATAGCACGAGTGATAATCCGGCCATCCACTTCCGGCAGCGCCACATTCATCGCCACATCCCGAGGCGACAAGCCCCGCACCTGAGATCGCCATTGTTCCGCCGTCCCGCCGCTAAAAATCACTTGAAAAATCGGTACATCTAACCGTTGCCAAAGGGTTTCCCCTAGATCGGGATCGAAGTCTGGTTGCGCTTGCCCAATCCCCAGGGGGGAAATCAGGGAAAAACTGGTCGTGTTCAGCAGGACTTGCAGGCCGGGTTGCTCCTTGGGTTGAAATTCTGCCAGTAAGTCCGCCACCACATCCGGATCCCGCAGGGAGGAGACGAACACAGGAACTGGGGTTAACTGCCGATCGTGCAGTGCCTCACACAACGCCGCGATCGGAGCCGTATTGCCCGCTAAATAATGGGCACGATAGAACAAAATACCAACCTTGGGCCAGGAGAGCGGCGTCGGTTCGCAGGGATAGCAACCCACCTTGGGCACCGGCTGGGGCGATACCACGGGATAGCTGCGGCCCAGGCAATGGTTGGCCAGATCCAGCAGCCCATTCTTGACATTCTCCAGCCCCCCTTCCGTCCAATAGCGCCAACAGCGATTCACCACTTGCAAGGGCACGGTCGATCGGCTCATCAGCGCGGGATCGGGTTTATCATCTCCGGGTAATAAAATTAAATGGGTTCCCCTGCGTTGGCTCAGTTCCTGCAAGACATCCAAGCCGTAACCCCAGTAAGCCATGCCTCCCAACAGCCGCACCACGATGATCTTCGCCTGTTCCAACACCGTTTCGGCATAGGTATCGATCGTCAGTTGCTGCTGGAGATTCAGCAAATTCACCGCTCGGATGGCGGGAAAGTCCGAAGGCAACTGGGAACAAGCCTGGGCTAGGGCCTGGATTTCGGTATCCGCAGCCGTGAGAAAGACGATCGGCGCTGGCTGCTGATCAATAACAACGACACCCTCTTGCCCAGGATTCCACCCCCCTGGAATAGCCGCAATGCGATGCATAACCTTCGCCTCACCCAACAATAAACCTGTTCTACCCTAGCGTGGGATCGGTTGCGATCGCTGTGCTGGATCTAGGTTGCACCAGAGTCAGTTACAGGTTTCCTCAAAAAGATCGGTATTTTGCTTTACAATGTGTGACGATTAAAAAGTAAGCATTCTTCCTTAAATCTATTAAAAGATTCCAAGGGAGCCATCTTTCTGCGCTAAATCTAGTTAGGCTAGTAACTAGTAAACCGTAAATACGAAAGCTTAAATCCTTCCTGTAGCCCAGTTTCACTGATTTCTGGCCACCTTGGTCGCGTAATTTGTATATCCAATTTTATTTGGCCTATGAGTTCCTGGCGAACTGCCCACCCTTCGGGAAGCAAGCTACACCTCCAACCTTTCTCCCACAATGGAAGGAGGGGGCCGGAATTCAAAGTTCCTCTCTCCTTTTGGGAGAGGGACTTAAGGTGAGGGCAAATTTGCATTACTCGAACTTCTATCAAGCTACGTTTGGTTTGTTTCTTATCAGGCTCTTAACAGGTAGATAAATTCTTCGTACCTGGGATGTGTCTAAGGCATTCTTATGATTTAGCAGATAGCCCATTCCGCGATCGTGAGTCGTTTGATCCCTGGCGGGTGGATGCCCTGCGCTCCCTCCCCTTTCGTTGTTATAGGTGCGTATGTCATCAAGTTCCTTCGAGGAAGAATTACGACAACAGGTTGAGCAGGAGCGGCTGATCAATCAAGTCACCACGTTAATTCGCCAAAGCTTAGAACTTCCAGTTATTTTGGAAACGGCGGTTCAAGAGGTGCGCAAACTCCTGAAGGCCGATCGGTTAATCATCTATCAGTTCAACATTGCGGCCCCGGCTTGTCCCGTGGATTTCGACCAGTTAACGACGGCAGTCCCGATTACCGTGCCCCAGTTGGATGGCATTACCTACGAATCCCGTGCCCACGATCGCATTCCTTCAGTACTGCACCGCATCGAAGACGGTTGGCAATTACCTGCGACAGAGCTGCGCAACAAGTATCAATCGGGCCAGTCCTGTAGCATTACCGACACCTCCAATTCCGCCAATACCTCCGTTTATTTTTTACCGTTGGGCAGCGATTCTGTGCGATCGGAACTCGTGACACCGATTTTGGTGCAAGGCAATCTCTGGGGACTGCTGATTGCCCATCAATGCGAACACCCTCGGCAATGGCTTACCCAGGACTGTGCCTGTTTGGAACGATTAGCGGATAACTTGGCGATCGCCATCCACCAAGCCAGTCTTTATGCTGAGTTGCAACAGCAAAAAGCCACCTTGGAACAGCAGGTAATTGAACGGACACAACATTTGCGGGATGCCCTGTATGCGGCTCAATCGGCTGACCAGGCAAAAAGCGAGTTCTTAGCAACGATGAGCCATGAATTGCGGACGCCATTGACCTGCGTCATTGGTATGGCGGCGACGTTGTTGCGGCAAACGCCGGAAACCCCGTTGCCTCCTGAGAAACAAAAAGCCTATCTACAAATTATTCGCGATCGAGGCGAACACCTACTGCTGTTAATTAACGACATGCTGGAACTCTCCCGCTTAGAAACGGGCCGAACAATCCTAGACATCCGTGAATTTTCTCTCTTCGATCTAGCCAGCCAAACCCTGCGGCAACTGCAAGACCAGGCTCAGAAAAAACAAATTATGTTGTTCTTGAAATGTACGAATGGAGCCAATGGCGATAAAGCACCACGATTTTTAGCTGATCCTCGGCGGGTACAGCAAATTTTGCTTAATCTGCTCAGCAATGCTGTGAAATTTACACCAGATGGGGGAACAGTGACGCTGCGGGTCTGGCAAACTGCGGATATCGCCACACTGCAAGTCGAGGACACCGGCATTGGCATTCCGGAAGACCAACGTCCTCTCTTGTTCCAAAAATTCCAGCAGTTGGATCCCTCCCATCGCCGTAACTATGAGGGCACAGGGTTAGGGCTGGCCTTGACCAAGCGGCTGGTGGAATTGCATGACGGCAGTATCTCAGTAACCTCCAAGGTCGGGGAAGGATCCACTTTTACGGTACAACTGCCCAGCCAGGTGCGATCAGCCCTAGATTATGTCCGATCGCAGGAGCAACCCTTGCCTGTTCTGCACCAGCGGATCTTATTGATTGAATCCGATGAAGAAATGGCCCATGTGGTTTGCGATCTCTTAAATCCGGCGGAATATCAAGTGGTCTGGATGACAGAAACCGATCTAGCGAAGCAAAATTTCCAGATTTTGCAACCCCACGCTGTAATTATTGCTGGATCCATGCTGTTGGAATTTTGGTCTTGGTTAGTCCAAGAGGCTACTGCCCTTCCCCCCTTGCTGGTCATCTCGTTGGGGGATGGCGATCACCATCGGGCTGATTTATCCTTGATGGGACTCTCTACGGATATTCTCGTGCAGCCAATTTCCCAGCCGGATGCTTTTATCGATCGCGTCGCTTCCTTAATTACTAGGGAATAATATGGGGTATGAGACAATCTTTCCAAATTCAAATGCCATCCCAAACATCGACACCTCACAGTCTGGCCCATGTTGCAGTGTTGTCTGAGGTGGCGCAGCTCCGGGATGCCTTACAAACCGTCGGCCTTAGCCTCGTTCCCCATCCAGTCCTCGTGGTGATTGGTGGTGCTTCCTATTTTGAACCGGAGCAAAATCACCAAATTCAGCAACTGTTTAGGGAGGCGATCGCGCCGATCGCGCAACGATATCAAACCTGTGTGGTAGATGGTGGGACGGATTCTGGGGTTATGCGGTTGATGGGCAACGCTCGATCGCACATTCAGGGAACGTTTCCCCTGATTGGCGTAGCGCCCCTATCGTTAGTGGAATTTCCAGACAAGCCCAATGAACATCCCGAATCTTCGCCCTTAGAACCGAATCATACCCACTTTTTATTGACGCCGGGAAATTCCTGGGGGGATGAGTCCCATTGGCTTGCTAAAGTTGCCAGCGAATTATCAGGCACCACCCCTTCGGTAGCCATTTTGCTCAATGGAGGCAACGTGACTTGGCGGGATGCCCTAGAAAATTTGCGGGCAGGACAAACTGTTATTGTCATTGACGGGACGGGACGGGCAGCGGATGAAATTGCAGCGGGTCTGCGGGGAGAAGGGACTGACAGCCGGGTAGCTGATTTAATTGCTGCGGGACGCATCGAAGCTATCCCGCTACAGGATGCGTTGCAACAATTAACAACCCGGTTAGAAAAGGCATTTCGCTCCCTGTCGCATTCGAATTGAGATGATAGATTCCTGGGGGAGATTCGTGAACTGATGCCGTTTATCT
Organism: Alkalinema sp. CACIAM 70d; assembly: GCA_002148405.1. Classification (GTDB taxonomy): domain Bacteria; phylum Cyanobacteriota; class Cyanobacteriia; order Leptolyngbyales; family Leptolyngbyaceae; genus Alkalinema. Next base: position 21,036 of record MUGG01000221.1, read on the forward strand.
ACGATCGCACGATTCGTTTTAGTGATACCGATGCAGCGGGAGTCGTTTACTTTGCCAATGGCTTGAACCTTTGCCACGAAGCCTACGAAGCCTCTCTCCAAGCCAGTGGCTTGGATCTACGTTCCTTTTTTTCAGGGGGACAATCGGTAGTGTTTCCGATCGTTCATGCCAGCATTGATTTCCGTCGTCCAATGCACTGCGGCGATCGCATTCAAGTTCACCTCCAACCTCGATCGACCAGTGAAAGTGAATACGAAATCCAATACCAAATTTTCATTTGTGACAACTCTACAGAAACGGCTTCGATTCCTTCCACAACAACACCAGAATTAAAGTCACCTCAACCAACCACGCTGGCAGCGACTGCGGTGACTCGCCATGTCTGCATTGCCCCCCAACAACGGAAGCGGCAACCCTACAGTTCAGATATCGCAGCTTGGTTAGCATTTTGGATTGAATAACCCCTTCCGGTGCACGCTCTTCATTGCGCACTATTCCACCTTAAACATTTCCACAGAGTCTTTCAAATCCTGGGCCACCGTCACTGTTTTCTGGAGCGCCACGGCGACCTGTTCCGACGATGCAGCCGTCGTTTCTGTCAATTTAGCAGTGGTTTGCATTAACGCTTCCACCGATCGAGAGGTTTCCACCTGCGAAACCGTTGTTTGAGAGATGGACTCGACCCATTGACTAATTTGTTGAGAGACTTGGACGAGGCTGGCCATCCCTTGCTTCGCATTGCGAACACTGTGGCTCCCGGCTGCCACCTGTTGACTGCCTTGGTTCATCGCCTCAACCACTGCTTTCGTTTCCAACTGGATGGTTTCCGTGATTTGCTCAATTTCCCGCGTGGCCTCCGCCGATCGAGCTGCCAATCCTGCCACTTCCGAGGCAATGATGGCAAAACCGCGTCCCTGGACTCCGGCGCGACTGGCTTCTAAGCCCGCATTGACCGCTAATAAATCCGTTTGCACTGCAAATTCCTTAATCAGGGCAACAATGCGAGAAATTTGGTGGGAGGAAACCCCAAGCTGTTGTACTTTTTGGGCCGTGTCTTCGATCGTGTTGCGCAATTGCTCAATGGTCTCCACGGTGACCGCCATGGATTGCTCGTGGGTCATGGCAGTCTGTGCGGCATTCTGAGCCACGATCGTAGACTGATTAGCGTTTTCTGCAATCATTTCGATCGTCGTCGTCATGTATTGAATTAAGCCCAACAGGTGTTGAATGTCTGCAACTTGTTGCCGAGATTCTAGGGCGAGGTGCTGCATGGCTGCTTCGTTATCGCTCAGCAAATCATTCACCGTCAGGGTGGACGTTTTAACCTTCACCACAAGGTCACGCAGGCTTTCTACGATGACGTTAAAGAAATCGCCGATCGTGCCCAAGTCTCCAGCCATGACCTCTGCCCGTACCGTTAAGTCTCCCTGCGCGACTCCTTCCACATCACTTAATAACTGAACAATTTGCTGCTGAAGTTGATCTTTCAGCGTTTCTGCGGACAATCGGGATTGCTGTTGGTTTTGTAATAACTGAGCTTGATCGAGGGCATAGCCAATCTGATCGGCAAATTGCACAAATATGTTGATTTCAGAATTTTGCCAGTAGCGAGGCCGTTGGCATTGGTGAGCACAGAGCAGGCCAATTAACTGATTGTTGTGGCGAATGGGTGCAACTAGGTTGGCCTTGACTTGTAAACGATCTAAATAGCTGCGGTGGCGATCGGTGAGGTCTGCTTGATTAACATCATGCATAAACCAGAATACGCGCTCCTCCGGTTGTTCCGTTTTGCTCAGTCCTAATAGGTCATCAATTTCTAAGCCTAATCCCTGGGGAATGCCGGAAACTAGGGATTCTGCAATGGCTTTACCCCGAAATCCAGCAGCGGTGAAACTATAAATCAGCACCCGATCGGCCTTCAGCAATTGACGAATTTCTTCGACGGCTGTTTGAGTAATGCTTTCAAAGCTTAAGGAACTGCGCATTTTGGCGATCGCGTCATTCAACGCCGTCGCCTCGCGGGCTTGCTGTTCTTGGCGACTGGCCTCCTCCGAGAGCGCCATTTCCGAGGCCGTAATTTTGTCGGCCATGCGGTTAAATTGCACCGTTAGCTGGCCAATTTCATCGCTGGACAGAACCTCCGCCCGTGCTGTGCGATCGCCTTGGGCAAAGGATTGGGCCGTCTGTTCTAACTGCCGAATGGCTCTGATCACCGTGCGCCGAAACAACAGCGAAAATCCCACAATGAATAGAAAAGACACCCCAAGAACCGCTCCTTCCTGGAGTAAACTGCGTTGTAATAGGTGGTTGACACTATCTTCGGGCGTTCCTCGCACAATCAAAGCTGGGGCATCGGAAGTATATTGCGGTTCACTGCCAGTTTCGGCTTCTACTATCCTGGTTGGCAATGCTTTGGCTGCGACGGTATAGGTTTTACCATTAATTTCCATCCGTCCAGTGACCGCTTTGCCCTTCTGCTGTACCGCTTGGCTCAGGAGATCAAATCCACTCGGGGGGATACTGGAATCCCTCTGAATGCCATCAAAGGTGCTGCCGATGCGGAATTGTTGCGGAGCAGCTTGTAAATACACCCCACTGTATCCGCCGCCGAAGGCATTGAGGGTATTTTCAACGATCGCAGGTTTGTTGTTGACGATATCTCCAAACACCAACGCCCCGATCGGCATGTTGGTTGCTGGATCTTTAACAGGCGTCACCACGTAGCGAATCAGGGCTTGGGGTAGTTCCCGATCGTACCCTTCCGGCATTGTCGGGGATTCGCGGTTAATTTCCTGCTGGGTGACGATCGCGCTAGCTTTGATTTGCTGGTTAGTTTTGAGGACTTCGCTAACTAGCTGGTTGGGATTAAATGTTTCACCCGTGCGATCGTTATTAGCGTTGGTAATGATTTTTAAATCTTTACCGACTAACGTTGCAAACTCAATTTTGCGAGCCCGAACTTCATTTTGTAAAATTGTCTTGATGTAGCTTTGTAGCCCTGCATTGACGGCTTCTCCCCGAGCTTTTATTTTCGCCGCATTAATCACCGAGACATTATCGGACTGGCCCCGCGATCCGAAGCCCATCTGATTAATCTTGATGTTGTAGTTGGTTTCCGTAACCGCCAACTCCGAGGTTGCTTGGGACAGTAACTGGGTTCGCAAACTATTCGTCAGAACCAGGGTCGATCCAATCCCTAGACCAATAATGGGAATTAACTCACAGGCCACAATCGCCAGAATTTGTTTCTGCCCGATCGGACGATCGTTAAACCATTGAAAAAGTCTAGCCCAGAAGGAGGGATGGGGTTCGCGTGGTGGGAGTTGCAAGTCAGACGGCAAGGCAGTCTTAGACTTCGGCGGAGAGGGGAGAGTGTTGGTCATACAGCAGCAGCTTCGGCAGATGCCTGAACGAGAATTTTCAGGGTTTTTAACAGATCTTGTTCGTTATAGGGTTTCGTAAAATAGGCAGCGGCTCCCAAGCCCGTTGCCATACGACGGTGTTTGTCACCACTGCGGGAGGTCAGCATGGCCACCGGCAGCGATCGCAAACCTTCATCGGCTTTCAATCGGGTCAGGAGCCCAAAGCCATCGAGACGCGGCATTTCCACATCACAGACCACCGCTGATACCGTCAGTCCTGCCCGCAGTTTATCCCAGGCGTCCTGACCATCCTTAGCCTGTTCGACCCGGTAGCCCGCCCGTTCCAGGGTCAGTGCTAGGAATCGCCGCACGTTAATCGAGTCATCCACCACCAAGAGGGTCGGACGTTGGTTGGTGGTCGGCGTCAGGCCAATCTTGCTGATGGACAGAATCGGGAAGTTGGGCACCCGTTCATAGGTCGCAATCCATTGCAGCAACTCATTCATGTTGACCATGGGGACAATGCGGCCATCCCCTAAAATAGTGCAATTGCTGAAGCCTGTAGGTAACTTGAGGGGGCCTTCAATGCGCCGACTGGCCACTTCCTGTTCTCCCCAACAGCGTTGGATATAAATTCCCACCCGCTCTGAGCCCCGCCGGGTGATGAGGATCGCATCAGCATTAATGGTGGGAGCGGCTTCCAGGGTTTGGGGCTGACGAGCACAATTGAAGGGCAACCATTGCCCCAGGCGAATCACCGGAATCAAGTCGCCATTGTGCCGCAGCAGTTCTCGGCCTCCCCCAGTTTGCAGTTGGTCTGGCTGGAGCAGGCAAATTTCTTCTACGGCGTCATTGGGAACCGCTAATAACATTCCCTGGCTTTCAATTAACAAGATACGCGCGATCGAAAGCGTGTGGGGTACGGAGAGGGTAAAGGTGGTGCCTTCTCCGGCTTGGGTATTGACGGTAATTTCGCCGCGAATTTGCTTGAGGTGTTCCCGCACGACATCCATCCCAACGCCGCGCCCAGAAATGGCGGTTACAGAGTCGCTGGTGCTGAAACCGGGTTCGAAAATTAGAGAGAGCAAATCCTCTTCGCTGGCTGTGGCTAACAAGCTGGCATCTAAACCCATGGCCTCCGCCCGTCGGCGAATTTTGTGCAGGGGAATGCCGCCGCCATCGTCCCGAATAGTGAGGAGGGTGCGATTGCCTCGGGTGCTGGCGCTGATTTCAATTAAACCTTCTTCGGATTTGCCCTGGCTAACCCGCACATTGGGATCTTCAATCCCGTGGTCAAAGGCATTGCGCAGAAGATGCATTAATGGATCTTGCAACGCTTCTAAAATGTTGCGATCGATCAATAAATTGGCACCGACGACATTGAACCGGACTTTTTTCTTGTACTGAAGGGCCAATTCCCGCAGGGCGCGGGGGAAACGATCGGTAACATCCGACAAAGGTCGCATCCGCAGTTGGGAGAGGCGGCCTTGCAAATTTTTAGCGGTTTTGTTGAGATCGCGGGTGGTTTGCTCAGCGTCATCCAAGCCCAAGTCGAGGTCGGTGGCCACTTCTTGCAATTGAACGATCGTTTCCATCAATTGTTGAGACAGGGAATGGAGATCTCCGTAGCGATCCATTTCTAGGGAATCAAAGCTAGCTGCTGGCTGGCTGGCCTCCTCCGATCGATCGGCCCTGTCCGATCGAACAACAATAGCAGGTGTCTCGGGAATAAAACTTCCCAGGCGGTTCTGAGCAGGCGTTTGGGCAGATGGTTGGGATCGGGCGACCGAGCCCCGATCGTAGATCGATCGCACATCGCTATTGGCCTGATCCAATTGTTTGATCCGTTCCCGCAGCAACTTACTGAGACTGCGCAGACGTTTTAAGTACAGTTCTAGCCCGTTGCGTTCGATCGCCAATTCCCCAAACAAATCATTGAGTTGGTTCAGTTGGCGCACGGGTACCCGCACCGTTGCATCTTCGTCAATCGTGTCTGGGGTGACGGCAACCTGCGGATCGGGTTGGACGGGTCGATCGGGTTGGACTGACCAAGTTGTTTGGGGGGCCAGGGTGCGGCTTTCTACCGCAGGTGGATAAGGAGAACTGTCGGACTGGGAGCCATTGCGCTGCATCTCGCGGGATGCGGCGATCGCTTCCTGGGCGTAGAGATCTTCTGGGAGAACTTCAGTTTGAGCAGCGGCGATCGCTGCATCCCAAGTCGAGGCAAAATCCTCTTCGGCCTCAGCAGCGGGAAAGGCCTCTGCCCAGAGTTCTGCCTCTGGGGCGATCGAAAGCTCCGGTAAACCCTCAGCGGTCAAGGTGGTGGGTAGGTGGGTGCGTTGGCCGCTGAGCACGAGGGTCTGACTGTGCCGCCAAGTCTCTAAAGCCGTTTGAGCCACCAAGGGCACTTGGTCGGCTTGGGCGAGGGTCGCCAGTTGGCCCACATGGGTACAAAGTTGAGTGAAATCAGGGATCTGCAACATCTCGCTCAGGCCGCCTAGCTCCTGGGCCAGGATCGTGACTTCTTCCCGCAGACAGGGCTGTTCCGGATCGGTGAGCACCGCTTCTAACCGTTGTAGACACCCTTCGACTTCAGTTTCAAACAGCAGTGTGATAATTTCCTGGCCGTCCTCTGGATTGAGAACCGATTCTGCGTCTTCACTTTCGGGATCACCCAGTCGATCGTAGAGAGCATCAAACTCAGGAATCACTTGGGTTTGCATCCAATGGGGATCCATATCTGGAGCCTGAGGCATTTGCGATCGACTGCGCTCAATCACTTGACGTAGATAATCGATCGCGTGTAGAAATTGATTTTCTAAACTGCCATCAATTTCTAGACTGGCCCGTTGAATTTTGAGAACCTTAAAGCCATCTTCCAAACGATGGGCCAACTGACTCAAAACCTCAAAGCCCATCATCCCGGCTCCCCCTTTGATGGAGTGGGCGGCTCGGAGCGCTGCATTGAGCTTAGATTGGTCAACCTGGCCATCCGCAATCCCGAGAATCGCAGCATCTAGCGCATCCAGATAGGCTTGGGCTTCGTCGAGAAACTGTCGTTTAATTTCGAGTTCCTTATCCATGGGAGGCTCTGCGATCACTAGAGAAAAGAGGGTATCGATCCAAAGATTAATCGGAATTAATCCATGAGTATTAATCTTTTCAATATGGTTACGATGATTGTCAATGAACAAAACGTTAAACGCAACCTATTAACGCTAATCTTAGGCAATCATCATCAATCCATCATCAAAGATTCATTGTCGAGAACAAACTGTTAACGCTCCTTACAACACTAACTCACACAAATCCACGCTAATTCACGCTAATCCACCACAAACGTGCCCACGGAGGCTTGGAGCTCTTGGGCAATATTTAAGGTTTGCCGCAAAGTCGCCGAAACGTCTCGGGAGGAATCGGAAGTTCGACTCGAGAATTGGGCAATTTCCCGCATACGATCGGAAATCGCGTGGGAGGTGGCGACTTGGGATACCGTAGCTTCGGAAATGGCTTGCACCAGTTCGTCTACCTGCCGCGCCACTTCTACCACCTGCCCTAGGGTATCCTTGGCATCATTGACCAAACGGGTACTCTTGACCACTTGGCTCGTGCCCTGTTCCATCGCGTTCACCACTTCCGCTGTTTCCTGTTGAATGGTCAAGACGATCGTTTCAATTTCGCGGGTGGCGGCGGCGGCTCGGGTGGCCAGTTCAGCCACTTCTTCGGCCACTACTGCAAAGCCTTGGCCCTCTTCCCCTGCACGGGCTGCTTCGATCCCCGCATTGATGGCCAGCAAGTTGGTTTGCATGGCAATTTGGTTAATCAGCGAAATCACCTTGGAGATTTCCTGGGAGGATTCGCCCAAGCGTTTCACCTTTTTCGCAGTGTCGCCGATCGTGGTGCGTAGGGTCAGAATATTGTTCACCGTCGATTCCATGGCGGCACCCCCTGTTTGGGCATTTTCTGCCGCTGACCGGGTGATGGCTGCTGCTTGCTGGGCGTTGTCGGCCACTGCACGGATGGACTGCGCCATGGT
>MUGG01000076.1 GCA_002148405.1 Alkalinema sp. CACIAM 70d
TCGGGTAAAGGCCGGACAAACTCAGTCACCACCGTTTTGCTAGCGGGGCCGCCGCCTGCCCGTTCGCAGTTGGTGCGCACGAGATCCCAGGCTTCCGGCGACAGGGCACAGGACTGCATCCCAGCGATGATGTCGGGATTATCTAGGGTGTGGTGGGCGTAGAGGTTGTGGGATTTAGCGCCCCGCGCATGGACGCCTGCACCTTTGAGTTGCTTGATGATTAGCACCGTCAGCTTGCCGCCGAGGGCCGATTGAGCCGCTTTATCCGCTGCGGCCAGGATTGCCTGCCCAAAGGCCAACCGCTGCTCAAAGGAGAACAGCGTGCTGTCTACATAGTCTCCCGGCTGGTTTTGGTCGTCGAAGTCCTTCGCGTCGATCAGTACCACTTCCGCAAACCCGTGGGCCGCCCAGTAGTCCGTCATAGCTTGGTTAGACTTGAGCGACACCATGCTGTGGTGTTCCTGGGAATAGCCGTTCCAGACCAGGATGGGTAGGAAGTTGGTCACCGTGGGGTAGGCGGTGTTGAAGTGGGCGATCGCGCTCATGATGTAGGGTTCGCCCAGGCCGCCATCGCCGATCGTGCAGGGGAACAGGACGCCGGGATGGAGAAACGCCCCCGCCATGGCAAAGTGTTGTCCCTGACCCAGCGGCCCCGCCGGAGCCAGCAAGCCGGGAATTTGACCGGAGAGGTGACCCAGTAATCCGTGGCGTTCCCGGAAGCGGTCGCGCAGATCTTGCACGGTTTGGATGCCCATGTCTTCTAGGGACTTGTCCAGGAACATGGCGGAGTAGAAACCGGGGGCATGGTGGCCAACTTCGGTGACAAAGTTCTTATGGCCCAACATGACCAAGGCGGCATAGGCTTCGGCTTGGCTGGCAAATCCGCCGGGGTGCCCTGATGCTTTGCTGCCCGTCATCTGGAGGATGAGATACCGCAGTGCATCGGCATAGAGCAAGGTTTGGTAGGCGGCGGCGGGATCGGTGGAATCGACGGCCTTGGATCCTGGGGCGATCGCGGGAGTTTTGCCGTACTGATCGAACCCTTGGGGCTGCTGACCAAAGTACTGAATGCCTTCACAGAATGCGGGCATCGAAGCGGAGGTTGCGGTCATGGTGGGTACCTAATGCTTCAAAAGAGTCAATAAACCATGGTACACACCTTACTTAACAAAATTTTGCCTTTGTTGCTTGGGGTTTCTAATCGTTGCCCTCAGAGAAACCTATGGTAGGCGGTTAGAAAACCTGATGCTAGGCCAATGGTCGATCGCAGTGGCCTAGAGGGGGAAAAGTACGTCAGAATTGACCTAGGAATTGATCTAGTAGCGGGAAAAGTTGCAGGAAATGTTTGTTGCGTGGAGGTCGATCGAATATGACGGTTGCTGCTGCCTCACCTAAAATCTATACGGCGGAAGCGTATCTGGAGAGTGAAGTCCAGTCGCAAACGCGCCATGAGTTTCGCAATGGAGAGATGATCCCAATGACTGGCGGAACCCCAGCCCATAATGAGATTGTCGGGAATTTGATTGTCGCCTTAAAAACAGTATTAAGGGGCCACCCCTACAGTGTTTTTGTGACTGATCAACGGCTTTGGGTGCCTGCCAGCAATCTCTACACCTATCCAGACATTATGATTGTGCGGCGGCCTGTGGAACTGAAGCCAGGTCGCAAAGATACGGTGATGAATCCGATCGTGATAGCTGAGGTGTTATCAGAATCGACTAAAGCCTACGATAGAGATGAAAAATTTGCAGCTTACCGATCGATCCCAACTTTCCAGGAGTATTTGTTAATCGATCAGTACCAAGTTCATGTTGAACATTATGTTAAACAACGGGAAAATCAATGGTTGTTTACTGAATACAATAACCAGAATGATAAAGTTATATTGTCTACGGTAAGGACTGATGTAGCGACTGAAATTTCGTTGGCAGACCTGTATGAAAATCTGGAGTCTCTAGGAGGAGCCGATGTTGAAAAGCTATGAGGCAATTTATGAAGATGGCCAATTTAAGTGGTTACAGGATAAGCCTATGGAAAAGTCTGCTCGCGTCATTGTGACAATTTTGGAAAAAACGGAAATGACGGTTGTCAAACGTCGATCTCCATCGCACTTGATTGCAGGTAAGGGAAAAACGATCGGGGATATTGTCAGTCCGATCGTGGATGAAGAGGATTGGGAATGTCTCAAATAATTGTACTAGATACCCACATTTGGTTTTGGTGGATTAATCAGGAATTTCAGAGATTTCCAGCCCATTGGCTAGAGAGGATAGATACTGCTGATCAAGTGGGTGTATCAATCATTTCATGTTACGAAATCGCTCTAGCGCATCAAAGGGGACGTATAGTTCTCCCTTGTGCGATAGAGCAGTGGTTCCAGGAAGCACTAGAACCATCAGATATCACGACTTTCCCACTAACCTCTGAAATTATTTGTCGTGCTGTTCACTTATCTGCGGTTCACAAAGATCCGTTTGATCGCTTAATTATTGCGACTACATTGGAATATGGTGCGAATTTAGCAAGTGTGGATGGTCTCTTTACTCAATATCCAGAATTAAGTTCTTATTTGATGAGCTAGTGTAGATGAAAATACAATCAGAAATTTTTAAGAGAAGTGAATGATCTCTGGAACATGAAAATTATCAGAAGATGGTGAAGATTTGCAATGGCAACGGTACGCCTAGAAAACTTAGTTCGGCAATTTCCGGGCGGATCGCAGGTGGGAGAAGTCAGTTTTACCATCCCCGATGGACAATTTTGGGTCTTGGTGGGGCCTTCGGGTTGCGGGAAGTCTACAATTTTGCGAATGCTAGCGGGATTAGAAACACCAACGGGAGGAGATCTGTTTATCGCCGATCGACGGGTCAATGACGTTCCGGCTCGGCAGCGGGATGTGGCCATGGTCTTCCAAAACTATGCCCTCTATCCCCACATGACCGTGCGGGAGAATTTGTCCTTTGGCCTCAAAATGCGTCAAGTTGACCCGGCGACAATGCAAAGCCGCGTGCAGGAAGTGGCGGAAATTTTGGATATTACGGCATTGCTCGATCGCAAGCCGAAACAACTCTCTGGTGGGCAACAGCAGCGGGTGGCCCTAGGACGAGCGATCGCGCGCAATCCCCAGCTATTTCTATTAGATGAGCCGTTGTCGAATCTGGATGCGCAGTTACGGGATGACACCCGCACAGAACTGAAGCGCTTGCACCAAACCCTAGGCATTACGACGGTATACGTCACCCACGACCAAACGGAGGCGATGACGCTGGCCGATCGAATTGTCGTGCTCGATCGTGGGCAAGTCCAGCAAATTGGCGATCCACAAACGATCTACAACCAACCCGCCAATCGCATGGTGGCGACGTTTCTCGGGAGTCCCCCGATGAATATTTTGCCTGCTCAGTATTGGGGCGATCGTTGGCAGGTGGAGGGGCAATCGTTCACGCTGGGGGAGCCTGGACAATCGCCAGCACTGCCGGAAACGTTGCGATCGGGACAGACCTACGATTTAGGCATTCGGCCAGAATATCTCGCAATCAATGGGACAAATCCCCATTTCTACGCCACGATCGAAGTGATTGAGCCACTGGGTCGGGAAACTTTGGTGCGGGTGCGGGTGGGCAATCTTGCATTGATGTTGATTGTCCCGATCGGGCAGTCCTTGCAAGTGGGCGATCGCTTACCCATTGCCCTCGAACCCAATCAACTCTTTATCTTTGACCCCGCAACGGGCGATCGTATTGACCCATTGGCATAACCTTAGACCTTCTGGAATTAACCTAAACTTAATCCAAGCTTGATTTCTTTCCAGCAAATTGAACGATCATAATGCTCGATACAATCTGCTCGATACAATTGGGCGACTAGCGATTGCAAGACAATTGTGATGCCCGATCGCGTGCCAGATCATAAAGTGGCTAAATGTGAGTGGTCAATCGTACAACGTTTAGACTCTCGAGTGGAATGCTGGCAGAACGCTCGATCGAGCTGTGAGAATTGCAAAAATTAGAAGCTGTAGGCTCCAAAAATACGACATCATTACCGTAACCCAATCGCATTAGTGGCATAACACGGTTGGCAATTGCAGCAGCATTCCGCACAATTGGAGGGGCAAATGACACAACCTGAATTACTGATTCAGAAAACGTCTTGCACAACATGTCTCTCTTAATCTCTCTGAGTATCTCTCTGAGTATCTAGGTGTATCTGCCAAGAGTTCAATTTGTAAGGAGATCGAAACGATGATTAGACCTCTTTCCGTTGGCGTGGCAGGTGTTTTACTGACAGTGGGCACATCTCTGGGTGTAGCAGCCCATGCCCGATCGACTACAACGGTGGCCCCCGCGCCCCAGGCATCAACGACGATCGCCCCCACGCTGCAAGCTGAAATGACTTCTCTAATGGAAGCCCAGCAGCCTGTCCGCATCGCCCAAGCAACTTCTGCTCCCACGACGGCCTCTTTAGAGCAGGCAGTGTTTAACCAAATTAATGCCTATCGTAAGAGTCAAGGGTTGGCTCCTTTGGTACTCAACAGTACGATTACACAACAGGCCCGCATCCATAGCCAGAATATGGCGAGTAAGAAAGTTCCCTTCGGTCACCAAGGGTTTGACCAACGGATTAAGGCGATCGGCACAGTGATTCCTTGGAGCAGTGCGGCTGAAAATGTAGCTTATAACTATGGATATTCAGATCCGGCAACGCAAGCGGTACAAGGCTGGCTCAAGAGTTCGGGACACTTACGGAACATTCGTGGCAGCTTTGATCTCACCGGAATTGGTGTGAGCCGCAATGCTAAAGGTGAGATCTACTTTACCCAGATCTTTATTAAGAAGCGATAACGCGATCGAAGCCTACATCTCTTGATATCGGCCACGTGTGTATTCCTAAAACAATTCCCGGCTAGTTAACTTACTCCTTCTGTCCTTGTGCAACATAAAACCTCCTCATCCAATACCGGAGAGGAGGTTTTTCAATAGATTAGTGCATTATGGGTTCGATCGTGTTAGCGGCAACCGACAAAGGGTAAACAGACCTTGGGACGGACTTTGTCTACGGCCCGATCGACGGCTTGTTCAACGGTGGGGATGCCGAGGCCGGGGAAGAGGGCTTGGGCGGTTTTGAGGTAGCTGTTGACTTGGGCAGTGGTGCGGGCGAAGCCGGAAAAGCCTGAGAATCCTACGTCAAAGATGCAGCCTTCCATCATGTCAGCGGTGACGCCTTCTTTTTGGCAGGTTTTCTGGGCGGCTTCGATGCGCTGGCGACCGAGCATGTTGAGGGTGAGGTATTCGTTGGGGAATTTTAGGTCGGTGAATTTGGCGGTGGTCATGCCCTGGGGATAGTCGAAGAGGGATTCGGTGGCGGAGACGCGCCAGCTATTGCCGAATTCGTTATACATTTGCTTGAAGTAGAGTTGCTCGGCGGCGCTGAGGGAGACAGGCCCGGTGCTGACGCCGACGAAACTGAGGGCTTGGCTGAGATTGCCGTAGCTGGATTGCTCGGGTAGGACGCCTTTGCCGCGAATGGTCATGTCGTCTTTGGGGTTGCCGTTGAAGTTGCCCAACAGGCCGATCATTTGGTTGCGTTGGGAGCTGGGGATGAAAACGGCGATGTTGAAAAAGGTTTGTTGCTGGACGGTGGATTTGGCCAGGGTGACTTTTTCGCCGGTGGGGGAGTTGATGACGTAGAGGTTGTCTTTCAGCGCGATCGCACCACCAGTGGGCAGAACGACGGGGGTTTCGCCGACTTTGATGGGTTTACCATTAACCCAGACGCTGTGGCTGCTGTCGCCATCGGGGAAGTTTTGGGCGTAGAAGCCGAGGCGATCGCCGCAGACGCGCAGAGCAACGGCGCTGTTGAGGGAGAGGGAGGCGTTGACGGGGGTGTGGCGGGCTTGAATTTCAAAGGGATTATTTTGGGCTTTGGCGAGGAGGAATTCGCCGACGGTTTGGAAGCTATAGGTTTTGCCGTCGAAGGTTTTGATGTGGGGGTCGCCGTAGCTGCGGCCTTGGTTGAGATCGCCGCTGGCGTTGAGGGTGCAGTTGGCGATGCGTTGCAGGGGGGGTGGAATCAGTTCGTCGGAGATATCTTGGGCGTTGGCAACCAGTTCGCCGGGGAGGGTGGGGCCGCCGAGCATGAATGCGCTCAGGATGAGGGCCATCCCACGACGCAGGAGGCTTTCTAGGCCGATCGCGCCCAGGGCGGCAACGATCGCGAGGACATAGTGACGAAATCGTCGAAGGATCTGCATATCTGCTGTGTTTGGAATGAACTGAGCGATATTGTGAGGGATTGGGGTTGGTGATGGTCACGATTTCCTAAAATCTCTCTGCTTGGGGGCGAGGGACTCTGGGAATTTACCTATAGGTTCCATACAAGGGGACTGTAGGGGGAATCCGGGAAGCTTATGCAAATGTTTGCGTCAGCAGGCAGGATTTTTTGCAAATTTGTACTGCTTGGGACTAAAACCGGGGGTTTAGGTTGCAATTCCGCTAGGGGTCGATCGCTAGGATTTGGGAGGACGGTGGTGGTGGCGCAGGACTTTGAGGATTTGGAAGCAGAGCTTGAGCAGAAAGATGCTGATTCCGGCGCTGGGGTTGAGCCAGGTAGCTAGGAAAATGACAGCAAATTCGATGACTTGCATCCAAGCGTCTTCCCGATCGAGGTTGGATTTTGAGTCAGCTTTTCGGAGCGTTTGGGGTTTGAGCATTTTCATGATTCTTTGCTGTGAATTGAACATGCCAAATCTGCCAAAGTCTTATCCAGGAAGGTTTGCAAGCAGAAGCCGTAGCATGTCCAAGTTCTGTTCAATGTTGTCCAACTTCTGATTCCATCGTTAAACTTGCTTCAGAGCATGAAGGTGTTCCATGGCCAGTAAGAAGCAACTCACTCAAAGAACTCTGCAATTGTCGATCGAAGGTGCACACAAAGCAGATCAAGCTTTGCTGCTGTATGGGACAAAAAGTGATTTGGCTGCGAATTTAGAAGTATCTCGAACGACAATTACTAATTTTTTTGGAAGGAAGAAAGTTGACCAAGCCAAATTTAAAAAAATCTGTCGTGAACTTAAGCTGAAGTATGAGGAAGTCTGCGACTGCGGTGAACCCCCCACCTCCGAAAGTGACCAATTGAATGCCTTGGTGCGGTCAACCCGTGAAGCGGTGCGTCCCCACATTCAGAAGCAGTGCGGCACGATGCGGGTGCTGGATATGGAACAGCCGATCGAACTGACGGGAGATCGGGGCATTTATACCCATGTAACTATCCTGGAGCGGGTGCTGGGGCGGCGACGGCTGGGGCTGGATGATCTACTAAGGGATTGCGATTTGGAGGAGTTTGATCGCTTTGGGTTGGCGGGGGTGCCGGAACAGCGGGTGCCGGGACAGGATGCCGTGAAGAAATACCGCAATTTGCTGGTGTTGGGCAAGCCGGGAGCGGGTAAGACGACGTTTTTGAAATATCTGGCGATGCAGTGTTTGGCGGGAGATCTATTTGCCGATCGGGGGCCGCTGTTTGTGACGTTGAAGGCCTTTGCGGAGTCGCCGGAAAAGGCGGATTTGGTGGAATACCTCGAAAAGCGTGGGGTGTTTGTGCCCGTGGGAGAGGCGTTGCGCCGGGGGCGGGGTTTGGTGTTGCTGGATGGGCTGGATGAGGTGCGGGAGGAGGATACGCCACAGGTTTTGGGACAGATCCGGGAATTGGTATGGCGATTTGGGGAGAATGCGGTGGTGGTGACCTGCCGCATTGCTGCGCAGGATTATAGTTTGGAAAATTTTGTGGAAGTACAGGTGGATGATTTTGATGAGAATCAGATTGTAGCGTTTGTGAGAAATTGGTTTCGGGCCAAGGGGGATGAATCTAGAGCAGCGTTAATGGTAGAGAAATTACAGGGAAATGCACCTATTCAGGAATTAGCTAGTAGTCCACTGTTATTAACGCTGTTGTGTTTGATTTTTGAGGATGCGGTGGATTTCCCGGTGAATCGAGCAGAACTGTATAAGGAAGGAATTGATTTGCTGCTTAAGAAATGGGATAAAAAACGTAAAGTTGAACGGGATCAGATTTATAAAAAACTATCTCTGAAACTTAAGGAGAACTTGCTCAGTTCCATTGCTCTGAAAACATTCAAACGGAATGAATTTCTCATAAAACAGCGAGTCCTAGAAGATTATATTTCCGATTACATTGGCAATTTACCCGATGCCAAGGATGATCCGGAAGCGCTGCATTTGGATAGTGAAGCGATTTTGCGTAGCATCGAAGCTCAGCATGGATTATTAGTAGAGCAGGCCAGGGGAATCTATTCCTTTTCCCACTTGACGTTTCAGGAATACTTTGCAGCGCGGGAAATTGCGGAATCGCGGGATGATACTGTGCGGCAGCAGTTGGTGGAGCAGATCACGGAAAAGCGCTGGCGAGAGGTGTTTTTTCTGACGGTAGGAATGCAGCGGAATGCTGATGAATTGCTGTTGGCGATGAAGTTAAGAATCGATAAACTATTGCAAGGAAATGAGAAACTACAACGTTTCTTGCAATGGGTGAATAAAAAAGTGCAATCCGTAGAAATTTCCTACAAACCAGCCGCTGTTCGCGCCTACTACTTCGACCTAGCCCGTGCCCTCGACCTCGCTCTCGACCGTGCCCGTGTCCTCGACCTCGAACTAGCCCGTGCCCTCAACCTCGAACTAGCTCTCAACTTCGCCCTCGAACTAGCCCGTGCCCTCGGCCTCAACTTCGACCTAGCCCTCGACCTAAACCTAGCCCTCGACCTAAACCTAGCCCTCGACCTAAACCTAGCCCTCGATCGCGACCTAGCCCTCGACCTAGCCCTCGACCTAGCCCTTGATCGCCTGCCCGATGGCGATCTGAAGCTTCAGCTTCGTCAGCAGCTTCGTCAGCAGCTTCTAGATGCGAGTCAGAAAAATTGGGATAACTTTAAGCAATGGTGGAAAGCAAACGGTCAAGAATGGGCAGAGAACCTACGCCAAGTAATGATCACCCACCGCAACATCGGTCACGACTGGCAATTTACTGATGAGCAAAAGCAATTGCTTCAGCAATACTATGATGCGAACCTGTTGCTGGTGGAGTGTTTGAATAGCGATTGTTACGTGAGTCGCTCTGTGCGGCAGGAGATCGAGGAGACGTTGCTGTTACCAGAGATCCGATCCCCCTAAATCCCCCTTTTTAAGGGGGACTTTGAGTATATTTCTTCTTTTATTCTCCTAAATCTACAATTGTCTTGTTCTTCCTTCATTTTTCTTGTTCCCCCTTTATTAAGGGGGGCTAGGGGGGATCATCACACTTCGGGAAAACAAAATTGTAGACAAAGTTTTCTGAGTCGATCGCGGAGATACGATCCCCCTAAATCCCCCTTAAAAAGGGGGACTTTGAGTAAAAATAGGCTGAAAGTAGAGATTTTAATAACTCTCTTCCAATTTCCTCGTATTTACTCCTGTTCCCCCTTTTTTAAGGGGGGTTAGGGGGGATCTCTTCAATCGCGCTCCATCATGCTCACGTATTGCCAATCTGAACCGGGCACAGGCATCGGCGGACTCCAACGCACCCGATCGCTAAACCGCAACACATGTAACTGATTAATCGCCGACTGCACCTCCTCACGAGTACCAAACAAATAAAACCGAAACGGCCTACGCTCCGGATCGATCGCGCGATCGGACTCACCAAAGCCAATAAACATGGGATTTCTCCTGGATGTAGTGAAGGGAAGAAACCTCAAAAACTAAGGCCACCCTTTGCGCAGGACAAGTAGGGTGGCCCGATCGAATGCTAAAATCCGTCTCAGACCGCCTCGCTGCCCTCGTCAGCTTGGGGGTTTAGCTGCCCATTGTTGTTGCAGCAACGTTGGGTAGCGCCTCAATTTTTGGGAACCGAGCTGATTCGAACGGCAGTAGAAAATCGATCGAACGCAGCTATGGAAAACAAGCCTACGGATAAAGTAGGGTAATGTCAAGTCTTGAGACAGTTTGCAACAGTCCTTCAATTTCTTTATCAAAATCTCCCACCCGCATTCCTGTGCCCGGTTTAAACTAAACGGCACTCACTTGGTGACAGATGACAATATTCCTCCCGATCTCTTCCCCAAGCAATACCTAGCAAGAATGAGCGATCGAAACTTCAGCCATATTGAGCCTGGGAAGAGATTCAGAAGAGTCATGATGGCTAAACGCAACCATTTTGGAAAGAACATTAAAAACACAAGTGGCAATTCAATGATTGGCACACCTAATTTGCAACGCCCTAATCTTTCCCTAAAACCCGTCTCTATCCCCCATTAGACCGCACTTCTCTACCCCATTTCTGATAGAAATCACCATTTTATTTAACTCATTCTCAGTAGACAAGTTTAGAAATTGGCTCATTGAATAAACAAGTTTTTTTATTTTTCCCTAACATATGACTCAACTGATTGCTTAGCGATTGCTCAGCGATCGGCCTAGTCCAAAGTTCTAGATAACAAATGCAAACCTCTCTTGCTTTAGATAGATTTCATAGCCTTCTCAAACTCTACCGTTTGCCTTTGTATCCTTGACTCATATCAAATCAATTTGTGATTGCAACCCGTAACGATTTCCCTCCTTAAAAAGGGGAGAAATTCATCTGAATTTCTTGGAAAATCTCCCTTTGTTCTAGCGTAGCGGCGCGTCAGCGTGGGGATTCAGGGATTCAAATCTGTAGACCAATCAACTGAGTATGACCAAAGCTTTCTTTACTAAAGCTTTATCGATTGAAGTTCTGTTTGCTAAAGCTTCGCCTGCATTTTTTTGAGCTATCTACCCTATAAGCAAACTGCATTGTCAGGGAAAAACGCAATTATTTCGGTTTTCCTGCATCTTCCAACCGTCATGCAGCCTTGTTTGAGGAAAAAATTGCTCTATGTTGCTTCATATTTCAGAAAAAAGAATGCGCTACCTTCGCATTCTCATTGCTTCTGGTTGGCTTTTACTCATTCTGTCTTTATTTTTCGATCCATTCTCATTCCTGTTAACCGACCCAAACAATCAAACAAGCTTTCTCCATGTTCATAGTGATGTTTGCGTCGCAATTCAGGAATCTTGTCACTATCCCCATGCCTACGGATTGGGAGCTGTTGTATTTTGGAATTTGATTGTTCCGATCGCCGTTTTAATTCTATTAGTCTTCGGCCATGAACCTTGGCGACGCATTTGTCCCCTGGGCTTTCTCTCCCAAATCCCCCGGCTGTTAGGGAAACAACGCCAACGGGAAAAGGTCAATGCCAAAACTGGCAAAGTCACCTACGAACTCATCAAAATTGACCCCAAATCTTGGATAGGTCGCAATCATCTCTATTTCCAAGTGGGCTTTCTCTATGTCGGCATGTGTTTACGATTATTATTTTTAAACGGCGATCGTATTGCCTTGGGTATTTGGCTCCTCAGCACCATCGCCGCCGCCGTCACCATCGGCTATCTGTACGCAGGCAAAACCTGGTGCCAATATTTCTGCCCCATGGCCCCCGTCCAGAAAATCTTTGCAGAACCCGGCGGCATCTTCACCAGCAAAGCCCATATTCAAGAAAGCGGAACCGTCACTCAGTCCATGTGTCGCACGATCGATGACAAAGGCAAAGTCCGCAGCGCCTGTGTCGCCTGCCAACAGATGTGTATGGATATCGACGCCGAAAAAGGCTACTGGGAAACTATTACCCAACCGAAACAACGCTTTCTGTATTACGGTTATGTCGGCCTAGTTGTTGGATTTTTCTTGTACTACTACGCCTACGCAGGCAATTGGGACTATTACTTCTCAGGCATGTGGGCGCGGGAAGAACACCAAATCCAAAGCATTCTGCAACCCGGTCTCTATCTCGCAGGCCATCTCGTGGCCATTCCAAAACTCGTTGCAGTTCCCCTCTTCCTAGCATTCACGGGCCTGTTATCCTACGGTGTAGGCGTTCTGTTGGAAAAAGCTTATAAAACCTATTTGCAGTTGCAAAAAGCAGCCCTGAGTCCCGAACAAGTTCAGCATCGTCTATACAGCGTCTGGACTGCGATCGCCTTTAACGTCTTCTTTGCCTTCGCTGGTCGATCGTGGATCATTCACTTGCCGCTCTGGATACAATACACCTACGATGCCCTGCTGCTACTTGCCAGCTTGATCTGGCTCTACCGTATGTTTCACCGCAGCCCCGAACGCTACAGCCGAGAACGACTGGCCTCCCGTCTGCAACAGCAACTCGCTAAGCGCGGCATTGTTCTCCCACGCCTGCACCGTACCCGATCGCTGCGGCAATTGGAAGCCAACGATCTCCAAGCCCTCGCCAAAACCCTTCCTGGCTACCTCCCCGATCAGGCCGAAAGCGTCTATCAGTCACTGATGCAGGAGCTCTTGCAAGAACTCGATAATTCCTTAATTAGCCGTCTCACCTTCCTGCAATTGAGTCTTTACCAGGAGACCTGTACGCGGATGCTGGCTTTACAACTGGAAGTCGCGGAAGCCCAAAAATCTAACCCTCTCCAAGACGTTCCGGCCTTAATCAAACAAGCCCATGTCTCACCCGCAAACCGCAAACCGCTCAATTCTGCCCCGCCTGAGCAATTGGCGGTTTAAGCCTCGACACCCGATGGCAGACCAAGCAACGATGCGATCGATCCCAGTGACAAACCCGCTCCGACAGTTCCGATCGAGACAAAGTCGAAAAAGGCAACCTCAAAAAACGCAACCTCAAAAAACGCAAAAAACCCCTTGGCTGACGGACCGAGGGGTAAAAATAATCTTCGAGTTTTTTGCCGCGGAAAGTTCTCGATAAAACGTAAAGTTCTAAACCAGTTAGTTCTAGACCAGTCGAGAGTAGTACTCAACCACTAGGAGTTCATTCACTTGCAGTGCAACCCACTCCCGCTCAATCACCCCATTCACCTTACCGGTCAGTTTGTTCTTATCAAACTCTAGGTGGCTGGGGAGGTTTGCAAGACCGGGGTATTGCAGGTTTGCTTCCACCAATTTCCGGGAAGCAGCCTTATCCCGAACCGCAATCACTTCACCGGGACGGCACTGGTAGGATGCAATATCCACCACTTTGCCATTCACCGTAACGTGACCATGGTTCACCAATTGGCGTGCCCCAGGAATCGTCGGAGCCATGCCCATCCGGAACACGGTGTTATCCAGACGCATTTCTAGCAGTTGCAGCAGCACCAATCCGGTCGAACCTGCTGCACGACGAGCCCTTTGGACGTAACGACGCAATTGCTTTTCGCTCAAACCGTAGTTAAAACGCAGCTTTTGCTTTTCTTCCAGACGAATCGCATATTCAGACTTTTTCTTACGCGCCTGACCATGCTGACCGGGTGGGTAAGCCCGACGAGCTTGCTTACGGGTCAAGCCGGGTAGCTCACCACCCAAACGGCGTGTAATTCTTAAACGTGGCCCACGATAACGCGACATGGAACTTCCTTGTTACTCGAAAATAATCACAGCTTTCCAGTATAGCTGACTTTTGAAATAAATCATGCGATCGTGGAAAATTTTGCGGCACGATCGCGGCCTTAAAGCATCACTCGACCCGATCGTGGGGTTGTTTTCCTAGCCAATCCGTTTTGAGTTAAGGTCTTGTTAGTCCCGATGCTCTCTAACAGCCATGTCCCAATCCTTGATGTATCAACAGGATCACTATGTTGTTCTGGAAACAAATCAGCCCGAACAGTTACTAACCGCAGCGGAAATGCTGGAAAAATTGCACCAGGTGATTCAAGCGCATCCCGATGTCCTGGATCCAGATGTACAAGCCCTCCCCTCGATCGAGGCCCAAGCGCAGTACCTACTGGACAACCTTTGTGAACTGAAGCCAGAACCGGGTCAGTATTTGCAGTGGTACGCGATTCGCTTGGAAAAGTGACGCGATCGTCCCGGAACCTTACTGGCTAAAAACTAGCTAAAAATTAATTCCAGAAATTAATTCCAGCTCAGCCTTATCCTGGTACCGCAACCAACGACACCTTCACCTGATTCTCCGCAGGGTTATCCAATTGCACCCGGATCCCTGGGCCAAAATAAGTCGTCATTTTTTCCTGCTTTTCCTGCCAGGTGGCAAAAGGAATCATGGGCGAATCAAATTCCAACCCTAGGGCATAGGCACCCTCCACAGCCGTTTCGCTAATCCCCGTGAGAACTGGGCGCTCTTCATCCGTAGGGCTGAGTCCTAAGTAAGTCAATGAGCTATCCAGATGGGCTTTTTGGCCATAGCGATATCGGGTGACATCCTTCAAAATGGTGGATTGCGTTGGGGTGGCTTGTTGTTTGCGCAGGCGTAATACGTCAGCGGACGTGGGTTGAGTCAGGGGTACAGGCTTCAGCTCAGCAGCTTTCAGCGCTAATCCCCCCAACAAGCCTGGAATACCGTAGAAAAAGCCCGCCAAATTTAGGGTGGCGTTATCGGTTGCGTATGCATAGAATCCAACGACGGTGAGCAGACCACCGACCACTAATAACAGAAGGGCTAGGGGAACTTGCCGAAACATAGTAAGTAGAGCTATCAATGTAGTATCACGCCTCTACTATTATCTGTGGGATCGGTATATCTGGGGGCGATGACCCTGATACCGATCGTTTCAACAGATGGATCAAGAGAAACTTCCCACGGAAGAATATGGGAGAATACGATCGTCGGATTGGTTGAAATATCCTCTAGTTGCTTGCAAGACAATCTCAGGTTATTTGAATCGATAATTTGAATCGATAATGTGTTCCTCCGGTAGTCTGAATTTTTCAAATCTGCGCTTGGATGTAGAAGTTTAACTCTTATCGGGAGTTTTGCTTTTGCATTCAGTATTTTCAGTCCAGAGCCTTAACATTGGAGCTTGAGATATGTTGTCTAATCACGATCGCCGCCGAGCCGCTGATGATGATGATGATGTTTTGGAACAAATCGACTCCCTGCGTCGTGAAGATGAAACGTTATATAACATTTTGGCGGTGGATGTTTGGGCTTTGGCAAAAACGATGGATGAATTTCAGCCAGGATTTTGGTCAGAGTTTATGAAAAATCGCGAGCAAGCCCTGCGCCGATTTATGAGCGAAATTGTCAAAGCGAAACCCCTTGATTTGCGGCGTCCCCCGTTTTTACGCTAGGGTCTGCGGTAGTATCGGTGAACTCGTTATAACTCGTTATAAAAGGTGAATGTATGGGGGACGATCGAGCCGTCATTAAATTTTCTTCTGAAGACTGTGGCATTTGTCACAAGATGTCCTTTTATGACCAGAAAGTGACCGAAGAACTGGGTTTGCGGTTTATTGATGTCAAAATGCAGGACACCGCCACCTATCGGAAATATCGCCAAGTGTTGTTAACTCAGTATCCCGACAAGTCGGCCATGGGTTGGCCCACCTATCTGGTCTGTGATGCCCCTGAAGGCGAGTTTCAGATTCTGGGAGAGGTCAAAGGAGGCCACCCCAAAGGGGAATTTCGCAATCGGCTACAGGCGATTCTGGAAATGGCCACGATCGAGCCCAATTCCTAAGCTGCTTTCCTCACGCGGATGATTTTCCATGGCAGCCCTTGTTCGACACTCAAATTCCAGTTCTGGCAAAGGAACTAATTTTTTCGGGGGAATTTAGGTTTGGCGAGGGCTTTTTCCTGAGCATTTTTATCACGAGAACTTTTGTCACGAGAACTTTTGTCATGAGAACTCTTGTCACGAGAACTCTTGTCATGAGAACTCTTGTTACGGAAACTTTTGTTACGGAAGCTTTTGTCACCAAGAGGTCGCTTGCGCCGATCGTCAGAGCGACTACGGAATCGGAAAAACCCGTAGATGGGAGCCATGATTTCTTGGAAACGGTTCCAGCGTTGTCGGACAGCAATCCGAGGATCTAACCCTTGCAGAAACTGATCCCTGGGTAGCCGCAACAAGCGGGCTAAGTTGTAGCAGAGTAGCGCATTAACCACTAAATAGCCCTGGGCCATGAGGCGATCGGAAATGCCGAGTAACTCTGGAGAAACCACGGCATTTACGAATAGCGCTGCCGTCATTCCCAGACTCAACCCAATGCCTAAATTTCGCCAGCCAAGACCTGCCCCACGGGATTGCTCAGGCAGGGATGCTGCCGTAGCATTTGCCGATGGCACAGTCGCTTCTAATGGACGGAACCCGGTACTGATCAGGGTCACGATCGCCGGAATCAAACAACTGGCGGTCAGGGGATTGAGTAACGCAGTCTCCTGATAGAGATGGCCCCACTCCGAGACGGAACTGCCCACCCAGTGCAGCGGCAGTTGTGACCAATCAAACACATAAACATTCCGCAACAGAAAGAGGCCACAACTGCCAAACAAGAGGCCAGGAATCAGCCACCAACGGAACTGGCCTGCGTTCCAACAACCCAGCCACAGGGTCAAGAAAAAGCCCAGCCCCAACATGGCTAATTTAGGGACGATCGGAATGGCTTTTTCATCCAACCAAAATTGCGCGGGAATGTATCCTTGATCCCGCCAACGATCGAAGACATTCACCTCCGGTAATGGCTTAGACGGATCTAAGGACTGAGCAAGGGTCAGGGCAGCAGCGGCGTCTAGTTTTCCGGCTCCATAGTAATTTTTGGGATCGCTGGGGGAGGGCTGGGTCGATCGGGCCAAAATTGTGGCTAGGGTGTCCGGATCAGTAACCCCTGCGGTATGCAGTAACGCTGCCACTCCGGAGACATGGGCAGCGGCCAAACTGGTTCCTTGATAGGGCGCAAAAATGGACACCTGCATCCGCCGATCGAAGGTGTTTTGGATAATGCCGCCACTGGGATCTTCACCGCGAATAAAGCCACCGGGAGCCGCCAGATCGACTCCTGCCCCATAACTGGAATAGGGTGCATGGTTCATATCTGCATCCAAGGCAGACACTCCAATCACATAGCGATAGCGGGCCGGGAAGGAAACCGAATCTTGGCTGTTGTTCCCCGCCGCAGCAATAATCACCGTCCCTTTGCGATGGGCATAGTCGATCGCCTTTTGCAGCAGCCGACTGTCGCCATCCCCGACCATACTCAGATTAATCACACTGGCGCTCTTGTCTGCGGCAAAGCGAACCGCTTCGGCAATGTCGGCTACGGTGCCACTGCCCCCTACGCTCAGCACTTTAATGGGCAGTAGAGTCGCTTCTGGGGCAATGCCCGCTGCGCCGTAGCCATTGTTCGTCGATTGGGCGATCGTGCCTGCCAGGTGAGTGCCGTGGCCGTGGTCGTCGGTGGCGTCGGTGTTGTCGTTAATGAAGTCGTAGCCGGAGAGAAAGTTGGTTTGGGCGAAGTCAGAAACGCGGCTGATTCCGGTATCAATAACGGCGACGATCGTGCCTTTGCCCTTGCTGATTTGCCATGCGCCTTCGACGTTAATGCGCTGGAGGTTCCACTGGCGAGGGTAGAGGGGATCGTTGGGCGTGCGACCTTTTTCAGGCTTTTCCGCAGGTAGGGGCAAACGGACTTGGCTGGCTTCTGGCACGCTGTAGAGGTAGTTGGGTTCGATCGCCTCAGTGTAGTTGGCCAGCTCGGATTTGCGGAGCTGTTTCAGAAGCTTTTTGCCACCTTGCACGATGTAGATGTGATCGGCTTCAGAAAATTCACTGTTCAACCGAGGATTGAGGTTGAACTGTTTGGCAGCAGCTTCTAGCTGCGCCACGATCGCGCCATCGCCCACATCTTCTCGGAAGTCAAGAATAATGCTCTGGTAGGTACCGCGCTGAACCAGTCCCAAGGATTTCAGCAGGGACGATGGCCAATGCAAGGCGATCGCCAGCCCGAGGCCCATCAGAAAACAAATCAGTAGGATCCACCGTTTCATCGCCAGCCATCCAGGTCACGATAGCCTAACACCTTACCAGGGGAATTGAAAATTGAGAATGGGAAAGGAAGAATAATAGCAAGTTAAGAGTAGTGGCTCAGGAGTTTGCGCAAGATGGCCTATCGAACCCAGGCGGTGGATCTGTCCTTGGAGGCCGATCGTTACCAAATGGCATTACTGCGACAGAGAACCCCGGCGGAACGGTATGCGATCGGGGCGGGGATGATTCGTTGCGGGAAACAGATTGCCCTCCAGCAAGAACGCCGACGCAGAACAACCCAGGCAGACAAATATTTTTTACGCTCGATTTTACCGAGATTCCACACACTGGAGAACCTGATGCCACCCCTAGCAGACAACGCAAATCATTACAACCCAGATAATTGGATTCAAGATCCAGCCACGATCGCCCAGATTTTACACGAAACGCTGGGATCCTTGAGCATTCCCTATTTCATTGCCGGTGGGGTCGCAACGATTGTGCATGGTCAACCCCGGTACACGCTGGACTTGGATTTAGTGGTGGAAATTGCCAGAGCGGATCTCCCTAGCTTAGTGACTGCCCTGGAAGCTCAACGATTCTACTGTCCACCGGGCGCTGTAGAAGAGTTACAAGCAGGCCAGGGTTCTATCTTCAATGTGGTGCAGATGGATTTGGCGTTAGCTGCGGATATTTCGCTAGCGGGTTCTAGCGATTTTGACCAAGCCAAAATGCAGCGGCGACAGTTGATTGATTTTGCTGAAACGCAAGCCTGGTTTATCTCACCGAAAGATTTAATCCTGTCTAAATTGCTCTGGAAATCAGATTCGGAAAAACAACAGCGAGATGTTTTAGGGGTGATGAAGGTACAAGAAGATCTACTGGATTTGGACTATTTACGATCGTGGGCCGATCGTCTGGGATTGGCTGAACTGCTCGATCGATTGCTCCAAGCATCTAGTTATAACACTGATCAAGACAATCGAAATAATGATGAGTAAGTCATCCCAGACAATCGAAGCAATACAAAATCAATAGCTGAATCGCAATCGCTATTTCATTAAGCTAATCAATGCCTCCAACAACGTTTGATTTTGTTCATCGGTGCCGACGGTGATTCGCAGTTTGTCATCCAAGCCGGGTTGTTTAAAATAGCGCACCAGAATGCCCCGATCTTTCAGTGCAAGGTAGAGATCCCCAGCACCTGAACCTGCTGGAGGGGTTGCCAGCACGAAATTACCATGG
Organism: Alkalinema sp. CACIAM 70d; assembly: GCA_002148405.1. Lineage (GTDB taxonomy): Bacteria > Cyanobacteriota > Cyanobacteriia > Leptolyngbyales > Leptolyngbyaceae > Alkalinema. The sequence continues at coordinate 19,032 of MUGG01000076.1, forward strand.
GACTCCAGCACGGTGAAACCCAGATTTTTCAGATCGATCGCTAACTGCGCACGGGATGCTTTCACCTTTTCAGCGCAGTCATTTTTGTAGGCTTGGTCACGCATGGCAGCGGCTCCCACCAACGTCGCGATCGCGTCGATGTTGTAGCTATCTTTGACCTTGAATAAGCCCTCTAACAGCTTAGGATTGGCAATCCCGAAACCCATGCGCAGACCCGCCAAGGAATAGCCCTTAGACAACGTGCGAAGAATAATCACATTATCAAATTCCTGCACCAACGGCAGGGCGGAATATTCAGCAAAATCGACGTAGGCTTCATCCACCGCCACCACGCCAGAAACCCGCCGCGCCAGTTCCCGAATATCATCCAGCGGAATGGAGTGGCCGGAGGGACTATTAGGTGAGGCGAGGAACGTGATGGCTCCGTTGGCCGCAACCAGTTCCTCGATCGGCAGTCGGAAATCAGTGGGGTAGGGCACCTCCACCACCTCAGCGGGCTGCATCTCCGACAGGGTACGGTAGAGCACATAGGTGGGCATGGGGTAGACCACTTTACGATCGTGGCCCTCGGCACAGGCGCGGACGAGGATATTCAGCACGTCGTCGCTACCGTTGCCGACGATGATCCAGTCGCTCGGCACCCCCAAGGCATCGCTGACCGCCTGACAAAATTCGCGGGCAAAGGGATCGGGGTAGCGCCGCAGCCATTCACCATCCAGCTGGTGCAGGACTTCCATGGCCTGGGGCGACGGGGGATAGGGATTTTCGTTGGTGTTGAGTTTAATGATGCGGGTGCCGGGTTTGGGCTGTTCTCCGGGCACGTAGCCCGTCATAGCGTCAACGGCGGGACGAAAGTAACTCATAGATCCTCAAGGGCGCGATCGCGCAGTATTTCCAAGATCGTCCATTGTAAATCAGTGAGTCTATAAATTAGTGAGTCCATAAGACGACTTAATACGAATGGAATGGGCTCCCCCGCTGTGGGTACTCTAATCCACAGGCAGTTGTTAGATGGGAGGAAGCTAAACGATGGTGCTCAATTTCTTGGCTGTATTCGTTGCATTATAGTGGGCTTGATACTCTACTGGGTCTACCGGGATTATCAAAAAACATGGACGAGTTATTCACGGGTTGACTATCTACAGACATCCAAAGAAAATCGATCGCCGTGGCGTTGGCGGCAACCCAGCCCAAAGCTTGGCATTCCCTTTAATACAAGTAATCGTCCGGGTGTTCACGACGAGCCGAATGTTAGTAGCCTTGTATTCCATCCCATCTTTCTGTTGGCTGATCTATTATCGCCGCTCTCCGGCATGGCTCTTATCGGTTTTGATCTAGTTCTAATCCTCAATTCGCAGATTTCTAGAAATAACTTTTTTGTTACTTTCTTGATATATTCCTTCTTATTTTATTTAGGCTTATACTTTTTTCGATATGGCGATCGTGTTCTAAAAATCAATCTCTATCCAGAACGGCTAGAAATCGTTGCTAAATTTGCAGTTGTTTTTACTCGAAAAGCGATCTATAAACGCGATGAGATTATTAGCATCAATAGCAAAATCCAGTCATTCTGGACTCTAGAGAAGGGGCAAATTCAACCCGATTATAAACTCATTATTGGGCGATCGCTGGGTGGAGTTTTCCAGCTAAACCGAACCTTTCGCCTACGGTGTGATCCCACCCAAGGTTCCTGGACGATAGGTGGATTGAACTATTGGAAATCCCTCTAGAGACGCAACGGGCCGGGGCTGAATGATGTTAGGGAACTCATTTGGGGGCAGATTCCTGATCAGACTGTGCAAACACCTCCCGTGTTACTTGGGACAGCCCTGCGATCAACCCTAAAAGTGGATTGGCTAGATTCGCTTGAGCATCCGATGTGATGATCGTCGTGCGTTGCTCCTGGGGCGTGGGCAGATTTTTGGCAATGGCGGGCAACTGTGCAATCAACTGGGATTGGATCAAGCGATCGGACATGCCATTTTCAATTTCCCGCTGCTTACGGTCTAAATCCAGTTGGCGATCGCGCTGAATATGATCGGCTTGGTGCCGCAATTCCGCCACCTCCAGACTGGCTGTGACATCCGCCCGGATTTTCTGAGCCTGCACAGTATCCAGTTGCATTTGCTGCTGTACCTTTTCCATTTCTGCGGTGATGCGTTGTTTTTCTAGCTCTAATTCTTGCAAAACTAACTCTAGTTGGGCCTGGTTCCGGGCTTGAGCTGTGCGGTTTTGTTCAGCTAGAATTTGTCGTTCGGCTTCTTCTTCCACTTGGTTGCGGCGCAATTTCTCCGTCTGTTCCCGATCGTAGGCAATGCGAGTTTGTTCCGCCTGTAACTGTTCAATTTCGCTGGCCACACTCAGTTCACCCCGCTCGCTGCTGAGGCGATTGGCTAACTCCCTAGCGGTAATTTCCCGATCGCTTTCCAGTTGCGCTAGCCGTGCCAACTTCTCCCGTTCCGCCCGAAAGGGAGCCTGGAGGTTCTGCCAGAGCTGCGTCGAACTGACGATCGCTTCCTTAATCTGCACGGTTACAATTTTCAGTCCCAACCCCTCTTCACTGCCGCTCCCTTCTGCAACTGTCTGTAATCGGTGGGTTAATTCCTCGATAATCGGTTGTTTGTCGCTTAAAACTTCATCAATACTGAGAGTGGCCACTTTATCTTTGATGGCTGCTTCTGCCTGCTCCCGCAATTGTAAATTCACAATGCCCATGGGATCTTCTAAATCGGAAAAATCCAATTTCCAATAGGCAGTGGCAATGTCATTAATAATCCATTGCACATAGGCTTGAACCACCAATCCCTGCCGTTCCGTACAAATGCAATTGGCATTAATTAAAATCGTTTGCACCGCCGCAGGAATGACAAGAAAGGAATCGGTAAGGGGATTAAAGCGAAAGGAAATCCCTTTGCCAATGTGTAAGGGTTCACGATGGCCCCGTCGGGTATGCACCACGTATACATTGGGCGGAACAATGACACTTTTCCAAATCCAGAATCCCGTAATCCGGTAATCGATCGCGCGGTTGGCGGGTGGTGCAATTCCACCCAAAGGTGACGGGGCAGAAGCTGCGGGAGCCATCCGAGGCCGACTGCTGCTGAGTTTACGATCGACTTCAGCTTTTTCTTGCAATACCTGTTGGAGATAGGCATTTTCTCCCGGTTGATTACTCATCGTGTTTATGGTGGGGATAGCGACGGCAGGGCTACTCCATTAGTAGCCTATGGAAATGCCTAATCGCAGGTTTTACAAACTTTTCTAAATTAAAATTTATTTTGCATTGATGTTTCTGACCAAACCTTAGTCTGACCGAACCCTGGGGGATAAGGGGAGGACACGGAACAAACCTTTGGGTTACAGTTGTGCTGAGATGTGTTTCTCTAAGCCCGATCGTCGTGTTCCTAGAGCAATAGAACGCTAGAGCAATAGAATTTGAGAATAAAACAACTGTGAAACAATTCCAAAAATCATGAAAAAGAATCTGCCAATCACATTATTTTTAATTGCAGAGTTGTCAGTCTTAACTTTTATTTTGACTACAGCGAGCTCACTCCCAGCCATGGTCGCATCGCATTTCAATGCTGCGGGAATGCCCAACGATTACATGTCTCGGCAATCCTACCTTGGGTTTATGCTAGCGTTTACGGTGGCGATCCCCTGCATTGTTGCGGCTAGTCTGGCATTCATTGACCGTATTCCAGCCAAGTATATCAATCTTCCCAATAAGCAAGTTTGGCTTGCAGCGCCATACCGAGAATCTACGTTTGCATATCTCAAGGCCCATGGGTTGGGAATGGGCGCATTGATAGCGATTTTCCTAGGATATGTCCATGGGCTAGTTATCCAAGCCAATCGCTCCGTGCCCCCGCAACTGTCCAGTGGAGCCATCATCGGTGGGCTGGTGGTCTTTGTGGGGATTGCGATCGGTTGGAGTATCCTGCTACCCCTCAAATTTATGCGGTTACCCAAGACGGGGCAATAAGTTCATAATTGCCCTGTTCGTGATTGCCCAGTTCGTCATCGCTTATTTCGCACGACGCAATGTATTGACTAAGCTTTGGCGGACGGGTTGCGGCAAATAGGAAAGTGTTAACCCAGCCATTGCTTTGCTATTCGATCGCACGATAGATCGGAGATTCGATCGAACCCGCGATCGCGTCATACTGGCCTGTACTAAATGTCGCCCCTTGGTAATGTCCCCCGTTTCGATCAAATACCACCCCAGTTGTAACTGCGTTTCCGCCAAGCGCGATCGGCGTACCCGTTCCAACTCGCCTTGGAATTCGTAGGACTGCAAATACTGCACCTTGTCGCTCAGGTAGGGAATGGCGCGGTGGATGCCCTGCTGTTCCGGATGGAAGCGGTATTCCATCAAGCGTTCCGGCAGGTAATAAGCCTGGTAGCCCGCCAAGGCCAAGCGGACAAACAAGTCATTATCCTCACAGTTTTGCCAATCCCGCCGCATGTAGTCCACCGTCTGCAACGCCGATCGCCGAAACAGCGTCGCCCCAATCTGCAAACTCTGGTGCACAAACACCACCGTCAGCAAATCCGCGATCGGCCCCTCCGGTAAATTCGATCGCCCCCAGCGTTGGGAATTCTGATCCGACCAATCCTGCCGCCGTTGGTTCTGCTCATCAATCACCCAGTGATCCGTGCCCACAAACCCGATCGTGGGTTGTCGATCTAAAATTTGACTCGTTTTTGCCAAAAAATCCGGAGTCAGCCGATCGTCATCGTCAAACTTAATAAAGTAATCCCCCGTTGCGGCCTCATAGCCCGATCGCATGTTGTTGCTCTTGCCAATATTGCGATCGTGGCGCAGGTAGCGAATCCGGGGATCGCTATACCCTGCCATCACCTGGGGCGTTGCATCCGTCGAGCCATCATCGCAGACCAGCAACTCCCAATCAGATTCCGTCTGTGCCACAACACTGGCGATCGCAAAGGGCAACAGATGGGCACGATTAAAAGTGGGAATGCAAACCGTAATCTTGGGCATGGGAGCCATCACAACGCTTCCCCCTCAGTTTGCCCCATCTCTGCTGTTCTGCCCCATCTCCTGTCGTTAATTCACCTCTACCATGCGTATTCTGTTGCTCTCGGCCACCTTTCCCTATCCGCCCACCCAAGGGGGCACCCAGGTACGCACGTTTAACCTGCTGCGCTACCTCCAGCAACGCCATGAAGTGACGCTGGCTACCCTGAGAACGCCGGAGGTACAGGAAAGCGAGATTGCTGCTTTGCGGGAGTTTGTGACGGACTTGATCCTCTTCGATCGGCCTGCCAATCCCCCCGTTAATCCAGTGACCAAGCTGCTGCGCCTGGGACAGTTCATTGCCACGGGCCAACCCTCGGGGGTGCGATCGAGCTATTCGCCGGAACTGCAAGCCTGGGTCGATCGGGTCGTGGCAGACGGAAAATTTGACGTGATTACCTGCGAACATAGTGTTAATGAAGCCTACATCCGTCCTCAATTTCAGCGCACGGTGCGGACAGTCGTGAATGTCCATAGCTCCGTCTATGCCTCCTGCCGTAACCAGTTACAAACGGGAACCGCTGAAAACCCCCTGCGCGATCGGATTTATTTACAACTTCTGAAACGCTACGAGCAACGATTTAGTCAAAAATTTAGCCACATTGTCGTGACCACGATCGACGATCGACGGGAATTTCAGACCTTTGCGCCCCAGACCCCGGTCAGCGTGATTCCCAACGGCGTAGATTTTTCTGCCTTTCCCCTGCGTGCTCAAGACCCTGGTGGTCAGCGGTTGATCTTCATTGGGGCGATGGATAACTTAGCCAACATCGACGCCGCCCGTTACCTGGCCCGTGAGATTTTTCCCCGAGTGCGCCAGCGCTACCCCGAGGCAACGTTGGCCTTAGTGGGATCGCGGCCTGTCCCAGAGGTGCAGGAACTGGCCCAGATTCCTGGCGTCACGGTAACGGGGCAAGTGCCTTCCATGGCGGACTATCTTCACCGTGCGACCGTCTGTGTGATTCCCATGCGCACCGGATACGGGATTAAAAATAAAACGTTAGAGGCCATGGCAGGGGGAGTGCCGGTGGTGGCCAGCGATCGGGGCTTGGAAGGGTTACAGGTCGATCGGCTGTCCTACGGCGAAAATTCCGCTGCGATCGAGCCACTGCGGGCGTTGCGGGCCAACGATGTTACGGAATATGTTGAGTCAATTGCCCAACTTTTGGATAACATTTCACTGAGGCAAAGTCTCTCTCAATCTGCGCGGGCTTACATCGAAGCCGAATTTACCTGGGAAGGCGCTGGCCAGCGCTACGAACAAGTGCTCACTGGACTCTAATTGAATCCCCCACTGGATACCCTCACCATGCGCCGTAACAGTCGCCCTGACGATGACCGCTCTCTCCCAAACCGTGCGAACCTTTCGCAGCGGCGGCAATGGACTGAAAGGCGGATTGAAAAACGGATTGAAAAACGTGCTGAACAACGATCGGAACAGCGCCAGGGAAAACGGCCAGCACAACTACAAACGGGCCAGCCGTCGTGGTTTAAGCGGCTCTTTGCTCAGCTATTTGCCAAAAAGCCAGACTCAAAGCCAGACCCAAAGCTAACCCCCAAGTTAGACGCTAAGTTAGACGCTCAGCAATTACCGGACGCCTCCTCGAAGTTAGCCCCGATCGCGCCTCAAGCCTCATCCCGATCGCTATCCCAAGCGACTCCGCCCACAAATCCTCGATCGCGCAATCGGTGGCAACGGTTTGCGATCGGATGTTGGCGATTGTTCAAGGGATTGTTGCCCTTGGCGTTGCTGCTGGGTATTGGGAGTTTGGTGGTGGGCGCAGGCGTGATCAGTGCTCAGTTTATTGTGCAGCCGAAGTCGGTGGTCTGGGTGAATCGCTATCTGCCGGAAGCGTGGCAAATTCCGGTGCCGGATTGGGATGCGCCCCAGACCTTGGCGGAAATCAAGGCAGATGTGAAAGGGGACGGATACCGTTTGGGGGACGCGATCTCGTTGTCGGGCAAGGATGTGTTGTATCCCGTGTTGGATGAAACTTTTAACTGTGCAGCGAAGTGCGATCGCATCGTGGAATTGCGCGTCTATCGTCCCGCTCAGCACCCAGGCCGCAGTTCCCGTGAACCTCATTACCAACTGGTCAGTCAAATCACGCTGGCCGGACTCGAAGAATGGTTTGTGCTAGAACCGATGGCCAATTTGCAAATGGTGGCCCATGGGACTTCGACAGTGCTGGGACTGGATCATATTGAAAAAATCGATGGGCCGGATGGGAAGTCGGGGATTTGGTTGAATGCGATCGGGGAAAAGGATGCGGGCGAAAATACGGTGAAATTTGGGCGGGTGGTGCAGTATGACCCGAAGCGGGGACAGTTGCAGGCACTGGTTTCCTGGACGAGTCCGACGGGGGAATTGCCTTACTGGCAGCAGGTGACGGGGAATTCCCAGCCAGAGTTGGTGGTGAATCAAACGGTGGGGCTGGAACCGCAGTTGCAGATTTATCAACTCAGTCAAGCCAGCCAAGGAGCTCGGTTAAAGGAAATTTCTCTGTTGAAGCCAGCGCTGAAAGCGGTGGACTATGGGGAGGCATTGCAACTGGCGCGGAGCGGTTTGTGGTCGATCGCGCTGGAACGGTTGAAGGATATTAAAAAACAGGAACCCAAGTGGTCAGCCCAGGCCCAGGCCCAGTTAGATTTGATTCAACGCCATGCCAATTTGACCCAGGCGCAGGCAAAACAGTCTTCCACCAATCCTAGTCAACAAATTCTAGCGCAATTGATTGATGGGCAATGGAAGTCGGCGATCGAGGTGTTTCAGGCCGCGAAGGACGATCGGGAAAGTTTGCTGGAAAATATCCGGCTGGATGCAGGCCGTGTGTGGCGACGGGTGATGACAGCGGTGGAACTCGATCCAGGCAATCCCTACGCGCAGGTCTGGGGAGCAATTTTGATGGACGATCGGGAAGGTCGTCAGTCTACCCAAAAGTGGCTACAACGGTTAGGCCGGAGCAAAACGCGCGATCGGGTCATTGCCCAAATGGTGCCCAGTTTGATTCCCGCACCCCCGAAACCGAAAAAACAGCAGATTGCCACGCAGCCTAATGGAACTTTTAATAATGGGGCACTGAATCCGATCGATTGGAATAACGCCACACCTCCCGTCGCTCCAATTCCCGATGTAAATCAACCAGCCAATGCAGATCCCAGTCCACCTCCCTTCTAATCTCAATATGAATTCTTGATGATCATAGTTACGAGCTCAATGGATGTTCTGGAAAATTGCATTGACTAATGTCTATATCTAACTCACCTACACGGGTGAGTTTTTTAATGTATCAACGCTAGCATTCTCAATTCTAGAGTTACTAGAAATTTTTTGCTTTATTTTACGTTTGCAGTTCTGTAATTGCATAAGTTAAGCTGCGCCATGAATACAGACTATCCAGTAAATGAATGTAGGCCCAACTACAGGATTGTATTGGGTGTTTTTTGTTCGTTTACGATTTGTTGTGTAAGAGACAAGTAGCATGATTATTAACGGTACTAGTAATAACGACACCCTTAATGGCAGTGTTGAAAATGACACTTTGTCTGGATTGAAGGGTAACGATATCCTAGACGGCAAGGCTGGCGCAGATACCTATCTGTTTAACCGAGGCGATGGCCAAGATACGCTGGCTGACAGCAGCAACGATACCAACATTGACCAGTTAGTTTTCTCAGGAGCAGGATTAACTTCAACGAACGTGATCGTGACGCGGGTTGGGACTACTTCCGATCTCAAGATTACTTTTGGCGGCGGCATTACCGATTCCGTTATCCTGAAAGACCAGTTGTATGGTTCGGGTAACTCTCTCAATTACGGGGTGGAGAGCGTT
>MUGG01000171.1 GCA_002148405.1 Alkalinema sp. CACIAM 70d
CCGAGAATAACCCATGCGATAATATTCATGATTGTGTCTCCTTCGTTGAACTAAAATTTTTAACGTCTGTAAGAATTCTTTGGATTGCGAAGTGTGCTGGATTTAAGTGAGTTACTTAATGCCGTTTCGCTTTCGATACATTCAGAATACTGTCCCTACTTCCGAAAATACTCTCCCAGATTAGAGAACCCATGGGAATCAAAAGGAATAGCGCAGGAAAGGAACCGATCGAACTCGGTTATTCTGGCTAAAGTCCTGTGGAATCAGTGAAAGACCCTAGGCAGTGTTCTAAATAGCTGCTTTTAAATGAATGGCTTTTCTAGTCTTCTACTTTAGGGAGACGGAGCAACCCTGTCAGAAAGCTATAGTGGAATCACAGACGAAAACCGTTTGCCAATGAATTTAAGGAGTTAACGAATTATGGATAAGCTTGGTGTTGAACGGGATACTTACGATCGTGGTATTATTCCCGCTGAAACCGCTGCTCGTAAGGAACGGGAAGAAGAAGAATTTAAGAAAGTTCCTGACGAAAATCCAGAAGGAGGCTACACGGTAGATAACGAAGGTCTTCTTAACAACTATGCAATTGAGCCGGAAATGTACTACGAAGTTCCTGGCGATATTCCGAAGACTGAGGAAGAAAAATAACTAGATAAAGTTTAGTTATACATTCTTGACTCTCCTCTAGCATTGATAGCAAAGTTATTGATCGATTGCTCGATCGTAACTTTGCTTTTTTATTGCTTACTTTAAAAAGCCAGCATAGTCCAGCGCTTGCTTTCTTCAATCAGCTAATCGACATCTGGAATGCATAAAATAGGAATCGCCCCTTATCTCAAAGGCTTTGTTGCATAGAAAAATAATCAGATTCGCCATTGCCAAAGGGACTGTCGGGGCCAAAAGTTTCCTCAAAATTCGGGCCATGATATCTCGGAGAAAGAGACGTAAAACTCAGAAATTTACCATTTTCCCAATCAAAGCGGCCTAAATCAACAATGACCCCACCGATCGAAGTACCGTGACACCAATCCATTTTGTGGCGGACTGGCCTCCGATATCAGCGCTGGGGTCAATGGTTCTAATTCTCAGCGGGACAGTATTAACAGCGCGATCTTCTCAGCATCTCTAGAAAATCGCGCTAGGATTTCACCTACTTTTTGCCAATAGCAGCTTCGATCGCATCAAACGCACCACCATCCTCAAAGGCTTTCTGTGCTTCCTTCCAACCGCCGTATTCATCAATCTTAGCCAGCTGCTTCACTGGCGGGAATTGCTTGGCAATTTCCGGTTCTTGCTTCAAATCCCCCAGAGGCCGGAATCCAACCTTGGCAAACTCTCGCTGTGCTGCCGGCGTAAACAAGAATTTCACAAACGCTTCCGCCACTTCCCGCGTTCCGTGTTTATCTACATTTTGATCAATTACCGTCACAGGAGTATCAATGGAAATGTTGATCTCGGGAACAACAAAGTCAACCTTTTCACCCTTTTGCTTGGCTAGGATGACTTCGTTCTCATAGTTCACCAAAGCATCTCCTTGCCCTTGTTGGACAAAGGCATCGGTGGACTCGCGCGCATCCTTGGATAACACCACCACATTTTGGAACGCCTTCGTCACAAATGCTTTCGCTTTCTCATCATCTGCACCTGTCTTCTTGGCGTAGTCCCAGAGCGCGTAGTAGTTCCAACGCGCCCCTCCGGACGTTTTAGGATTGGGCGTGACCCATTTCACGTCATCCCGCGTTAGATCTGCAAAGGTTTTAATATTTTTGGGATTGCCCTCACGGGTAATGATTGCGGCTACCGTTTCACCCACAATCCCGTTGTTGGGAACTCGCTGCGTCCAGTCTTCTTTAACAAACCCGCCTTTTACCAGCTTGTTCACATCGGCCCCGATCGCCAAATGCGCAATATCCGCTTCCAAGCCATCGAGGATCGCGCGGGTTTGGGTACCAGACCCACCATAGCTCTGTTTGAAGGTAACAGTTTGGCCGTTATGGTCTTTCTTCCATTGCTCTTGGAATTTCGGAATGATGGCATCATGGGCCGCTTTCGGCACCGCATAGCCCACTAAGGTCAGCTCAATATTCTGCTTCTCACCCCCCGCACTGTTGCCGGAGGAAGCAGGGGAATTCGACTGATTCCCACCCGAGCAAGCCGCTAGCGAAACGCTGAGAGCCGCCCCAACCAAGAACAACCCGACCAAGCTTTTGAGTGACTTGAAACGAAAGCGGGGCAGACGCTCTCGAAAAACCCTAAATACGGCTTGCTGCACAGTCATCGCTGTTCTCCTTTTTAATCTACGGTAAATCGATAGGATTACCGTTTAATCTCTAGAGGACTATCCTACAAAGGTTTTTCCAGAAAAGCAAGATAAAAAACTTAATTCCGATCGGAAAACCGAGGATTCAATTTCGACGACTCTTTACCTAGGGCATAACCCTTCTACTGCAATGAGTATGGAAGATTGACGCAGCTTGGAATTGGGGGTTACAACTCAGCCAAGTGAGCAGATGAAGAGAAGACTTGCAGAAGAAAACTAGCAGGACGAGGGTGGGATAAGAATGTTTCAAACTCCGTCTCAATTGAAGCTGATATTCAATCATCCTCTAGTCAATTCTCAAAAAAACTCTCCCTGTCAACAAGCCAGGAAGAGTTAATAAGGAGATTAAATTGCCAGATGCTTTACAAAAGCGTAGTGGAGGTAACCTTCTTGAATCACTTCGGGAAAGGATAAATCGGCTCAAAACAACGAAATCCCTACCCAGCTTGAGTTTAAGCCTACACACTTTATTTCCAAATATTTTCAAACATTTGACAATAGTGTATATATACTAGACGGCTTACGGTAAAAAGCTTTTAGCTTTTAGAAGTAATTTGACTTTGCCTAAAGTGATTTAAGGGGGGATTGTCGATCGATTGAAACTAGCTACTTTTAGCGAGGATCATTTTCTTTTGTTTCCTTCTTCATTGTTTCTCCGTTATTCTGTAGCTTTTCTCCCGTGTTCTGTAGAGCTTTCCCAGTATTACTCACAGCTTCGCCCGTTCCCTTTTTGACCACATCTCCAGCTTCCTGAACGGCTTCTCCAGTTTCTTTAGCGGCCTCTTTTGTTTCCTGGGCAGCTTTTTCTGTTTCTTTCTTCACTGCTTGACCCGCATTTTCAGCAGCTTCATTAGTTTTTTGAACCGCCCGATTGGTATCCTTCTGCATAGCATCCCCGGTCTTATCTAAGGCATCCCCAGTTTGTTTCACAGCCTCTCCACCCTCTTTTTTCAGAGCTTCGCCTGTATTTGAACAGGCAACCAGACCACAGGATGCTACCAATGCCAACATTAATCCAAAGGTTGCAAACTTCATATTCATTGTGCTCCAAGATTCGCTAAAGGTATCTATGTCAAAAATAACGACATTAATCCTCAAGGGCGTCACTATTTTGAGAGATTAAAAAATTTCCTTAGGCAGGTGGTAACTTTACAGTAAAAGTGCTGCCGCTACCCAATTTTGATTCAACTGAGATTTGCCCACCATGGGCTTCAACAATTTGCCGACAGAGGTATAGCCCTAACCCACTATTCGATCGCTTGTGTTGCCCCCGTCGGAAGCGCTCAAATAACATCGGCTGATCATCCGGTGCAATCCCACTGCCAGTATCCTGAACTTGAATGGTCAGCCAAGGCGTCTCAGGTGTAGCTGCTGCAACTTTGAGTACAACAGACCCTTGATCGGTAAACTTTAAGCTATTACCCACTAAGTTCGTGAGCAGCCGTTTTAATTCCAATCGATCGCCCTTGAGTCCAAAACTCGCTTGCGGAACTTCAGCATCAATAATCACTGATTTAAATTCCAAAGACTTTGCTCTGGCTAGGGAACTGAGTTCTTGAATAATTTCATTGACCAGTTCTGTCATTTCAAAGGGAATTAGATTAAAATGCTTAGCATTCGCATCATAAGTATAGGCTTCGACAATGTTTCGTACCATGAGCAACAGGTCTTCATTACTCCGGATGATGACTCCCATTCGTTGCTTAACTTTGTCAGGCACCTCCCCGAAAGCATCCTCTCGAATGAGATCGAGCATTCGGTTTGCCGCTACCAATGGCGTTTGTAAATCATGGGTCATGCGGGAAATGAACTCTTCTTTTTGTTGTAGAAGCTCTTCCCGTTGGCGATTGGCTAATTCAGCAGCTTTTTCGGCGTGATATACCCGCAGAACGTTTTGGAAGACCTGCCGCAATCGTCCTGGAGACACCGTGGACTTGGATAGATAATCCGAGGCCCCAGCCTTCATCAATTCAACAGCAATTTGGTCGCTACTTTGCCCCGTTAGACTAATAATCGGAACGCGAATCCCTTGCTGACGGAGCCGTTTCACAAGATCTAAGCCATTGCCATCCGGCAATCGATAGTCTACGAAGATACAATTAAACTCTTGGGTGCTGATCAAGGAAAGTGCAGCTGCACAATTTTCTGCCTCCATCAATTCTGCTTGGAAGTCAGATCCCTTAAACGCTCGACGCACGGCCATACGATCGACCGGATCATCATCCACAACCAGAACTTTTAGAATGCCAGTTCCTAAGGTGCCAATATCTAGAGTTTCATTATTTAACGTTTCTTTTTTCAAATTTCTGGCTGTAATTTCTACATTCACATTCAACTTCGTGTCTGCATTACTTTTATTGTTAGTGGTTTCATCTTTCATAGCATAGGTACTTTATGGCATTTCTGAGAGTAGCCAATATTGGCTGATGACATTCATCGTTTCGACAAAGCTCGAAAATGTAATCGGCTTAACAATGTAGCCTGCAACATTTAATTCATAGGCAGCGACCCGATCACTTTCCTGTTTGGAGGTCGTTAATACCACAACGGGGATATGGCGAAGATCAGGATCTCGACGCAGTTCCTGTAAAAACTCTAAACCTCCCATTTTGGGCATATTTAAGTCCAGCAAAATTAAGAGATGACCAGGATGAGCTAGATGTTTTGAATCATGGCGAAGCATATTTAGAGCTTCTAGCCCGTTTGCAGCGCGGTGTAGAGGTACCTCCAAACCATTCTTTTTCAGCGCTCGCTGAACGTTCATTACATCTACTTCATCGTCTTCAACTAGTAAAATGCTTAGATTCCGCACAATGGTTAACATGATAGTTGTGTCTAGATAACGGGACTTAGGCAATTAAATGAACATGGACGGTTGAGATTGAGGAACAACTGTCTAGACTCAAAATCCATGGATGGGAATCTAGCCAACGCTTAGCTTAGCGGTAGTACTGAGGTAATCCCAGTGACTAACCATTGAGTCGTTTCGCACAGACTCAGAAAACCAATCCGTGACTCTATGACTTCCAGAACATAACTCTAGAAGTTCGGGAATGTTCCCTGATCGAGATGCCTAAATCCAGTATGCCAACAGATAAGCTGCAAAGCATTCCTCCATTGTAGTACGTTATACTAATTGTCTATCTTCCAAAAGTATTATTTTCATTTCTCCGGCAATTTATACTAGCTACGGTCTGCCAGGTTTGCTCGAACTGTACTCCAGTCAAGCTGACCACAGAAACAATTCTCTGCGTCGAACCTCCAATTTTCACCAAGAGTCCGGTTGCTGCGGCCAACTAAAGTGAATTGTGGTTCCCCGTTCCCCATTAGTCTGGATCCAGATACGCCCCCCCACCCGTTCCACCAGTTTCTTGGCGATCGCGAGTCCAATTCCTGTATTTTCAGTAACATCGCGGGGTTCTAGGGTTTCAAACAGACGAAACACCCGAGTATGGTAGGCCGAAGGAATGCCAGGGCCGTCGTCCTGGATCATGAATTCGACCATGTTTTCCACAGAATGGGCAAAGATATCAATACGTCCTGTGGGCTTGTCATGGTGTCTGACCGCATTATCCAGAAGTTCTTCCAGGACTTTCTTCAGGTGGACTTTACAGGTCGTTAAGGTAATTAAGGGATGATGGAGCTCAACCTCAAACCCTTCAGGGGCAGGATGAGCCTGTTGAATTTCTTCAATAATGGCATCGAGTTGTACAGCTTCTGGCGTGACTGGCGTTTGGCCAAGATTGGTATATTCCCACAGCCCATCAATCAGTGCATTCAAGCGATGGGTGCGCTTACGCAATAAATGAAGGTAATTCAATAATTGTTCTGATGTGTAACCACTCAGTTCTTCTTCAATCCATTCAGACAGCGTCACAATACCGCGCACGGGGGTTCGCAGGTCGTGGGCCGTAGCATAGGCAAAGTCGGCTAACTCTTGGTTACGCCGCTCCAAAGACGAGTTAGAACGGATTAAAGCTTGATTTAGACGCTCTAATGCATCCAAATGCATTTGCAATTGTTGCATGAGGCTGATCTGTTCAGAGACATCCCGAATAATGGCGATCGATTGGTTTTCTCCGGGGATTTCGCTGAGCGAGAGTTCGATCGGAATGCTAGAACCATCTTTACGGTAAGCCTGGGTTTGCCAGGTGCGGCCTAGGCGGGGAAGTTGCTCCAGCCAGAGCCGCAAGGGAGGAACAGGCCGAGGAAGAGGGGTTGTGGGTTCCACTAAAATTTGCATAATTGGACATTCCAACAACTCTGTTGGTGAATATCCCAACATACTGCTGATGGCGGGATTGACGGTTTCCACAAATCCAGCCGCATCAAGCACGACAATTCCATCTACAATGTCGCTACTGAGCGTCTTCAGCACACTATTCCGTGTTTGTAATTGTGATTCCCGTTGCTTCAGTTCTCGTCCTAACAGGCCAAACAAATAGATTGCTCCAGCCGTCGATAACACCCCCGCTACAACGGCTAAACGTTGTAAGGCTTGAATCAGGGTTCGTAAGTTTTTTTGCTCAGTCTTCCGGAGGTTTAGAACTTCATACTCGTTTCTTTGAAATGCTGAAATTTCCTGGCGCAGGGTGTCCATCGCCTGTCTACTGTCCTGCAACAATTGACCTTGGGCTTGGACATCGGTTTCGGTTTGGACAGCATCGATTAGGCGTTGAGTGATTACTACCTGCGATCGAATTATATCCAACTGGGAGCGCCTATCGGAACTGGGATCAGTGTTGGCTTCAACCGACGTGGCTAAGTTCTGTAAGGCTTGGGGAACTGCTTGCTTGGCCACATAATAAGGTTCAAGAAAGACTGGATCTCTCTGGATCAAAAAGCCTCGCACTCCTGTTTCTGCATTTAGGAGCGTAATTAACAACTCATTGCTTTGATCCAGATGTAACTGCACTTGTTCAATACGATCGGCAACCTTTAATCCTTGCGATCGAGTCCAAAACCAGGTACCTACTGTTGCAAATAAACATAGGGAGGGGATTGTGACGATAATCGCTCCCCGATAGGTTAAGGAGAGGCGAGACCACCGATTTAACCAACTTAAAGTTCTCAGCATCTCATTATCTTAAAATAGTTTTTTGCCAAACTGTTCCCACAAGAAAAATTGATTAAATCAGCAAGGTTTTTTAAGCTTGCCTTTAAACCAGAAAATTGCCATCTTCCTTAAGTAATTTTTCTTATCGTCAGTTGCTCAAACCTATAAATCCCCATCTGAATCTTTAGCCATGATGCAGACGCACTCTCAATAGTAGCAAGTCTTCTAGGTAGAAATTTTAACGATCAATCGCTTGGGGCCAAGTAAAGGTAAAATGACAGCCCCTAGGCAAATCGCAGTGAACCCCTATCTGGCCTCCCTCAGCTTCCACGATTTTTTTGACTAATGCCAGTCCAATCCCCGTATTATCAGTCGAATGGTCTGATTTGAGGGTTTGGAAAATCCCAAAAATCCGCTCGTGCTCTGACTCAGGAATTCCGGGGCCATCATCGGAAACGGTAAATTGATAATACCGATCGGCCTGTAATTGGCAGGAGATGGTAATGTGACCATCTGGGCGATCGTGGTGTTTAATCGCATTGCTCATCAAGTTAGAAAAGACTTGATGCAGTAACAGCCGCTTCGAGCGCAGGGTGGGCATTACACTCGTAATCGTAATTTTAAATTCCGGGGGGGGCGCTAACGAGTCAACGACTTCTTGCACCAACTCAGCCACATCCACCGACTCAATCTCCAAATCCTGCCGACCCACACGCGAATACCTCAGCAGGCCATCAATCAAGGCATCCATGCGCTGCACCCTTTGGCGCAGGAGTTGCAGTTGCTGCTGATTATCTTCCGGGATTTGCCCCACTAGATCATCTTCAATCCATTCAGATAGGTTAGCGATCGCCCGTAGGGGAGCTTTCAGGTCATGGGAGGCAATATAGACAAACTGATCTAATTCCTGATTACGTTCCCGCAGCCGTTGTTGGGCCGTAACCAGTGATTGGTTAATCAGTTGTAGTTCTTCGGTTTGTTGCTGGTTTTGCAATTCCAACAGCTTACGCGCTGTGATGTCTTCAACCGTTGCTAGGAAATAACCGGATTGTCCTAGATTCTTTCCTATCCCTGCCTCCCGCACAAGGGAAACGGTGATATTGACCCAAACATGGTGACCTTGTTTATGAACATAACGTTTCTCTAAGGAATATTCAGGGATTTCATTCCTTAATAGCTGTTCCACAAGGGCGAGATCTTTGGGCAGATCTTCAGGTTCCGTAATGGCTTGAAAAGTGGTTTGTAATAGCTCTTCTTGGCTGTATCCCACAATTTCACACAGTTTTCGGTTAACCCGCAGCCAACGACCATCGAGGGAGACATGACAAAATCCCAAGGCCGTCTGTTCAAAGGTAGTACGGAAAAGCGCTTCACTTTGCTGAAGTACCGAGGCCCACTGGCGTCGATCGGTAATGTCTCGGGAAACGGAGAGGAGTTGTTCAACCTCACCCTCGGGGCCTAGGATAGGGGTCACGGCGACTTCCCACCATTTTGGCGTCCCTTTGGCCGTTGGACAAAATCCTTCAAATTTGCCAACCTTCTTCGCCCTAGCAGCTTCAAGCGCAGTTTTGGCCATGCTTTGGTCTTCCCCTTGCCAAAAATTAAGCCAACAATAATTAGCTGCTTGCTTGCTGAAATTGTCGATTTCCATCAACGACTGGCCGTTGTCATTCATGTAAAGAAGATTGCCTTCCAGGTCTAACACTTTAATGCAATCTTGATTGCTTTCCAAAATGCGACGGGTGAATTCTTCACTGCGTTGTAATGCGGCTTCATTCAGCTTTCGATCGGTAATATCATACGCGAGCCCGGACATCCAGCGGGGCTGGTCTTGGTCATCGGGATGGATTTCGCCAACGCCATCGATCCAACGAATTTGCCCATCCCGCCACTGAATGCGATACTCACAGCGGTATTCAGGCGTTTCCTGGTCAATCGCCTTTTGTATTTCCCTTTCTACCCTGGCTCGATCATCGGGATGGACTCGATTAAACCATTCTTCATAGGTCTGCTGACCAGTACCCGGCTCATAGTCAAACAGCGCTTCAAACTCCGGTGTCCAATGCAGTTTATTGGTCTGCAAGTCCCAAGTCCAAGCAGCGGCCTTAGCCACTCGTAAGCCGATCGACAGTCGCTCGCTGTAGAGTTCTGTCCGAATTCGTAGGGCTTCCGCTTGTTTTATTTCTGTAATATCGCGCCCTTCGGGAATAATCAGCGTCACATTGCCTTGGTCATCTCGAATGGGGGTTAGGGAGAAATCGATCGTTAACACCTGTCCATCAGAACCCATAACTTCGACTTCATAGCGAATAAATTCACCCTGGGCTGCCTGTTCGATCGCCGATTTTAACTGCTGTTGATTCTCAGGAGAATTGCGCCACCAGGGCGTGTCCCAAAAGGGTTGATTAATCACCTCTTCTGCGGCGACTCCCCCAAATTCCAGCGCGGTTTGATTGGCTTCAATTAGGATCCCATCGGGCTCAAGTAAGCCAATGAACTGGAAAGTCTGATTAAAAATGGCGCGAAATCGTTTTTCACTCTGTTCTAGGGCTTCGGAAGCACGCTTATAGGCTGTAATATCGCGCATTAAGACCACGGCTCCCAATTTTTCCCCCGTGGAACTATAGATACAGGCTCCATTAGACAGTAGCGATCGAGCCTGCCCTTGTTTGGGCTTAATCATAATCTCTTCGCCTTCCACTGTTTCCCCCACCAAGGCGCGATACAGGGGAATCTCAGAAACTGCTAACGGTCGGGTACCCGATCGATCGTAGATATCGTAATAGTTGGACCAATGTTCCGGTGCAATGGGTTCCGGGGGCAACCCATGAAACATCTGCGCGGCCCGATTAAACAGAACCAGTTGTCCTTGGGCATCGCAGGCAACAATGCCATCGGAGGCATGGGTTAACAGAGCTTCGACAAATTGACTCGACTGCTGGGAATCGGGGAGCATGGCCCCACTACCAAGCCGGATGGCCACCCCCAGCCACGCCCGATGATTGGCAAAGGGGATGTTGGCTGGGGTGTTTTCAATGCGAGTCTCTAAATTCTGCGGGCGATCAACTTTTGCGGCGTCATCTCCCATCACTTCTAAGTTGACCTGCATCCATTCATACAGGCCCTCAGCGCTTTTGATCCGTACCTTGCATTCCACCACCATCAGGGATGACTGGGCAGCTTCCCAGGCCAGTTGAATGCGCTCTCGATCGCTGGGTTCAATCCAATCCCACAGCAGCCCGAGGTCTTGCACTGGGCCCGATTGTCCCGTAAATCGCTTCCACACAGGATTAGTCAACCGCAGATAGCCTCGATCGTCCATCATCCAGGCCAAGTCGGTCATGCGATCTAGAAATTTCTGACAGCAGGAGAGGGCAAAGGAATAGGGCATCGGCAATTGGCTCCTACTGCATGGATGCAACAAGTTGCAGCACAAAATTGACTACACACTACACAATTATAAAGTACTTATAAAATTCACGTCAGATGCTCTGCCATGATCCGAACGATCGTCTGTCAACCTTGAGAATCGACCCCAGCTAATTGCTGGCCAAAAATTATGTTAGGACAATTCGTTGAAAAATAAGATTTGAATACGGGAAGCTTGAATGATTTCAGAGATGACCTTTGTCACTGCTTTATTACGCCTCTGTCACTCTTCTATCACGCTTCCGTCACACCTCTATCACTTTTCTGTCACTCTACATAACCTCCTCACAAATTTTTGTCCAGTTAAGTGACCCGTTGACTTACCCGTTGACTTAAGACAACGGAGGATGGGGCACTGTCCTACCCCTTGATAAGTGACTCTGCGCCGTCAATCCAAATTTCAGTTCCTGTGATGTAGCTAGAAGCACTAGAAGCTAAAAAAAGCACCAATTGTGCCACATCCTCAGATTTTCCAGGGTGTCCCCCCGTCAACGGAATATTGCCTCTTGGAAACTCAACGGGTTCCCGAATTTCTTCGAGATGTCGTCGCTGAGAGTCGTGGTCGTTAATCCCCGTTTCGATCGCGCCTGGGCAAATCACGTTGACGCGAATTCGATATTTTGCCAATTCCAATGCAATCATTTTTGTAAAGGCAACCTGTGCCGCCTTGGAACAGGCGTAGGCGGTTGCACCGGATAAGCTAAACCCACGGGTCCCATTTACAGAAGAGACAATAATGATCGATCCTTCCGACTGTTGTTTAAGGTGCGGAACCGCATATTTCACAGTTAGGAATGTGCCCTTTAAGTTTGTGTGGAGTGTTGTATCCCATTCTTCGGGAAGCAGATCCTCGATCGGAGCCCAAGCGCCATTAATTCCCGCATTGGCAACCACAATATCAATCCGTCCCCATTGTTGCATCACCTGCGCGATCGCCCGTTCCATTTGATCCGCTTGGGAGACATCGGCGCTTTGCCACATGGCCTGACCTCCATGCTGTTCAATTATTTGCACCGTTTCTTGACTTTGAGCAGAGACGCGATCGATGATCCCAATCTTCACCCCATGCTGCGCCAGAAGTATGGCAGTGGCTCGACCAATCCCGGTACCTGCTCCGGTAACAATTGCAACTTTATTTTGTAGTTTCATAATCTAACAATTTGTATTTCTAATTAATTGTTTTTATGCGGTAGATTACATAGACTATTACAAGGACTGTCAACTAGATAGTTTGTCAACTAGATAATTTTCCAATTAGATAGCGGGTTACAACCAGCGCTGGTCAACACAATTCTTTAGTTGGTCAACGGTATTCTCTGTCTCGATATTCACGATCGACCATCACGATTAATCATTATTACGACGCTTCTCTGTCATTGCTTCTCCCGGAGATCAACCTATTTTTCAGTCAGCTTGTACATCATGCTTCAATCAGAGATGATTCTATCTACTGCAAAAATATAGGGAAATTCTGAACTCAGTTGCAATCTATTCACCGTAACTACCCAGACCTAACCTAGAAGCTGCAATCTACGAGCTGTGATCCGCGCTCTGATCTTCTAGCTCTAACCTACTCGCTCTAATCTACTGTGTAATCGATTGATTTTCCCCTTGTCTGTATTAATATAGCGCTAGAAGCAGAATTGTGATGTTGGGAGATTTACAGTCTGACTCCTCTCAAAAAACTTCGAGTCTCAATTCAGAAAATTTAAGGAGAAATTCCATGGAAGATGTAATTCGGATTGTGATCGTAGAAGATCATGACCTGACTCGGATGGGCTTAGAAGCCGCACTGCAACGACGGGAAGGCATTAGCGTCATTGGAGAAGCCGCTAACGGGATCCAAGGCTTGAAACTATTGACTAGCGAAAAACCCGATGTTGCAATCGTGGACATTGGCTTACCCGATATGGATGGCATTGAAATGCTACGGCGATTTCGCGAATATTCCGCCGAGGCAGAACCGGCCACCAAAATTTTGATGTTAACCATGCACAAGGGTGAAGATTCGGTCATGGCAGCCTTTGCAGCAGGGGCAGATGCCTACTGCATGAAGGACATCAGCATGGATAAGTTGGAAGAAGCGATTCGATCCACCTATGACGGCAATCCTTGGATTGATCCCACGATCGCAAGTATTGTTCTGCAACAAGTTCGGCAGAATGAACTCGTCACTGCGCCAGAAACCGAGAAAACAGTCCAAATTAAGGGGCTGGATTCAGAATATGAAGAAATTGTCGGCAATGCAGGTTTAACCGATCGCGAGATTGAGATTCTGCAACTTATTGTGCGGGGTTATAGCAATGCTGAGATTGCTGAGACTCTATTTGTTACAGTCGGCACCATCAAAACCCATGTGCGCCATATTTTGAATAAGCTGTGCGTAGACGATCGAACCCATGCTGCGGTTCTGGCTCTCAGAGCAGGTTTGATTGAATAACTAGAATTGGCTCAATGCTAGGCAACCCTTGAATCTGCCTAAAGAGAGGGGGTGCACAGTTCCAAAGGATGAGGAACTCAATGCCTGATATAGCAACGCTTTGAGCCAATTCTACCCCATCCTTTTTCATCATCGATCGGATTGACCTTGTAGAACGGTATAAAATCGCCCCCTTTTGATAGACGGATACTTCGGTTGAGTTGATTACATTAAAGACATCGAAGCGGTTGCGATTCAGTGAAATCAATCACTTTACTCGGACGCTACTCATAACGCTTTGATTCACAGAACACTTAAATCACTCGCAGGAGTATTAATCATGAGTTTAGAAGGAAAAGCTAAAGCAACAGCTAAGAATCTTGAAGGAAAGGCTCAAGAGGCGATCGGCAATGTCACGGGTGATCCCGCTGATCAGCACGAAGGTAAGGCCAAGCAAGCCGAGGCAAATGTTCGCCACAGTACCGAAAACTTGAAGGAAAAAGCTCAAAACTTTGCTGAAGGCGTTCAAACTCGCGTAGAAGCTGCTGCTAAAAATGTCGCAGGTAAGGTTGAAGAGGCCGTTGGTGAAGCAACCGATGACCCTACGAAGGTTGCAAAGGGCCGGATGAAGCAAACAGAAGCAGACGCTTTGAATGCCTCTGAAGACATCCGTCGCTAATGGTCTGTTGTTAATGGCCTGCCGTTAACAGTGTGCCGTTGATAGTTAACTGCCAATAGGCTGCTGTTAAGGGTTCGCTACTTAACAGTCTAAATTTGAGTTGACTTAATAGGATGTCATCTGCTCTAAGCTAACTCAGATTTCACTCTCCCTATACATTACCCCTTAACTTCTAGGTGGTTAATCTCTAACCAATTTTCCACCTAGAAGATTTCCTGACTAATCTAACCACTTATTTTTTCCAAAACTATTACTGAGAACCCTGAGGAACTAAACCATGCCACGCTTTGTAGGAAAGCAATCTAATACCGCTCTTCAGCTTCCCCTATTATTGTTGGTGATTGCTGCCATTTTGACTGGTCTGGAATATTCTGGCGCTATCAACTTAATTAATGGATTTGGTAGCAAGCGTCTCGAGATTCATCGTTATCCTGATCAATATTAACAGCAGGAAAAAGTTATCCGTTTGCTGACTCAATGTTTTTCGAGCCGTTGTCGCTCAGCTGAGTGATAAGTGGTAGAGAAACCTTATCTAGTTGCATTGAGAATAGGGCTTAGCGTTGCGTTAACAATTGCAGCAGAAGTTGTGCAAAATTTATAGAATTTTGCCAGTCTTTAGTCTCTAAAGTCAAGACGAGTTGAGCAAGTAAATATGCAGCTTCCGTTGTCTATTCATCCTACTCTGTAAGCTTTTCCATATAAGCTTTCCAATACGTTAGCTTCGTCTGCCTTAATAAATTGGTATGGCCTAACGGGATTACCACGATCGCTGTGTCAGCGTTCTTGACCTGATTCAAGATAACCCAGATATTTCTAGGATGATACGGAAAGTCTGTTTGCTTCAACTGCTCTATTTGCTTCCTTCGCCAAGGTAGTTTACGTCAAATAAAAAGATTAATTTTTGGGAGTTACGTCATGCGGAAAGGTAGTGATCTAATTGGATGCCCGATTGTTGCATTCGATACTGGAAAAAAGTTCGCAAAGGTGCTGGATTTAATTTTTGACCAAGAGCGTAACCTATTAGTTGCATTATTGGTAGAGGAACCCGGCTTCTTGAGAGACGCCAAGGTTATTCCGATCGAGTCGGTTCATTCGATCGGTGCAGACGCAGTCATTACAAGTTCTAAGGAAGACGTGATTCCCGCTTCTTCCCATAGCAAAATAGCAGCTATTTTAGAGCACAATAACATCATGAAAGGTACCCAGATTCTGACAGTGACAGGTCAAAATCTAGGTAAAATGGTGGACTTGTATTTTGATGAAGAGAGTGGTGTCGTTGAAGGCTACGAAGTCTCTGGGGGTATCTTTGCAGATGCTTACTCTGGACGTTCCTTTGTCCCCGCGATGCAAACCCTGCGAATTGGAGAAGACTACGCCTTTGTCCCGGAAGTGGTGGCAGAGTTGATGGAAGAGCAAGTTGGTGGCATCAAGGGAGCAATGCAAACAACGGGTGAGAAGGTTCAGGAAGCTGCTCAAAAAGCAGGGGAGCAAGTTCAGGAAGTCCGCCGTCAAGCAACCAATCAAATTGCCAATACGATCGTTCCCGTTGAAGTTCAGCGTAGCTATGTCTTAGGCCGAACTACTGAGGAATCTGTTCTGCAAAACGATGGAACATTGTTCCTAGAAGCAGGGCAAGTGGTAACGATGACCAATGTTAATGCCGCTGAGGAACTAGGGATTTTAGATCGGCTCTATCGCGCCACGGGTGGCAACCTAGTCGAAGATGCTAAGCAACGAGCTAGCAACACAGCAGACAAGCTGGCGCAGAAGGCAGGTAATGTGGCTCAAGACCTATCCTACCAGACCAGCACTGTGACCGCTCAGTATACGGTCAACCAAGCCTTGGGACGCCGTGCCCAGAGCATCGTCCGAACCCGGACAGGGGTGATTGTCGTCGCT
Source organism: Alkalinema sp. CACIAM 70d (assembly GCA_002148405.1). GTDB lineage: Bacteria > Cyanobacteriota > Cyanobacteriia > Leptolyngbyales > Leptolyngbyaceae > Alkalinema. The sequence goes on from MUGG01000171.1 coordinate 15,803, forward strand.
CCAGGCCAAATCGTAACGCAGCCCGTGGTTGAACGAGCCCGACATACTAATACAGAGAAAGAACTGCTCAAATCGGTGGGTCTGTCTTCAACGGATGCAGCGAAGTCCAGCACCAGCGAAGCAATCGAATCTACCCGCACCCAATTGAACAGTACGGCTGAAAGTGTAGGGACTCAAGTGCAGGAGGGTACATCTCAGCTTCTGCGGTGGGCTAAGTACAAAACGGCTCAACTGCGTGACCAAAGTGCCCAAGCGTTGGAAGAGCAACGAATTAAAGGGGCTCTAGGCCGTCCAGTTACCCGAGTCATTTTAGATTATCAAGATCAGGTAATCCTCAATGCCGGTGAACTCATTACTCACCACGCGATCGAAGCGGCTCGTCGGGCTGATGTCCTAGATGTGTTATTGGCTTCCGTGTACACCCAGACACCAGAATTTAGCCAAGCCCAACTGCGAGCTCCGCAACCGGGTCGAGCTGCATTACCTGCCATGAACTAATCGCTAGCTCATACTAGTCGCTAGCTCATTTAGCCAGTTCACCCACTCATTTGGAAATGCTTAAGCCTTCTGGCTCAGCATTTCCCACCTTGGAGGTAGTATTATGCCTGAAACCAATCAACTTTCTAAAGCTTTGACGACCTTTAAACAATCTCTGGCTCGTTGGAGCACCCAGCTTAAACTGAAGTGGCAAGCCTTTGCACGGGATCCGGAATCTGAAGCAAAGCAATCCTACCAGGATTTGAAACACGGCCTAGGAAACCTTGATCAACAAATGACAGAACGCTACGGCGATCGCTATTTGACAGTTCGGGAAAAGGCAGTAAACGCAAAGGACTGGTACGACCAACAAATTGAGCTTCAAAAGGCAAATCCGGATCAGCCCGTTCTTGCTGAACGGAAGCAAACCCAGGTTGAACAGAAAATGAACGAATTGGGTCAAAAAGTTTCACGAGCTGAGAAAGAATTGCTAACTCAAGTGAAAAACCGCTGGAAAGCGGATGCTCCCAAATCCTAAAGCTAGCTGCCCTTGAAGCTTTCAATCAATCCATCGCTACCCGGATCTACTAACTTATTAATGAATGGAGTCTCTTCAATGAAACCTGTACGTTACCTACTTGCAATTGTTCTTCCCCCGGTTGCTGTGTTCTTAGCCTATGGTGTTAGCACAACTTTAGTAATTAGTATTCTTCTAACCTTACTAGGTTGGGTTCCTGGAATTATCCACGCGCTGTGGGCCTTAACCCGTTACGACGAAGTGATGAATCCTGAAAACCTTTAATTCTCCCCTACGTCCTACTCTGCTACATTCTGCTAACGCGCACTCAATGCGAAAAGCCAGATCCTCATTGATATTTGATTGACACTTTATGGAGGTTTCCCAATGACTAGCTTTTTCTTAACCACTTTAGTAACCGCTCTAAGCCTACTCATTGTAGATATTTTGTTTAAAGGTGTTTACATTGCTAATTTTCCAGCCGCGATTGTCGCAGCAATTGCCATTGGTTTAATTAATGGAACCATCCGTCCTGTTCTCTCTCTGCTCTCTTTACCGATTAACTTTTTGACCTTAGGCTTATTCTCCTTTATCATCAACGGAATTTGTTTCTGGTTGGCGGGAGCGGTGGTTCCAGGATTTGCAGTTCATGGCATTGCGGCCACACTACTAGGCCCAGTTATCCTTTCCTTAGGTACAACTTTCCTGAATAGCTACTTTGCCGATCGTACTCTGCCGAGCTTTTTGAGCTCTGGCACCCCCGAAAAATCCTTGGAAGCTAGCCAAAAATAATTAAACTTCAGCTATGGCTCAGGTTCATTCTACACAGCACCAAAGCCGCCATCTATCCCCGCTAAAACGAGAATGTCAAGATCTTGTCCGGGGTGCCTGTGGTGGCTTTTTATTTGGGATTCCCCTTCTGTACACGATGGAAGTTTGGTGGATTGGATCTTCCGCGACTCCACCTATTATGCTGGCATCGCTGCTCATTACGAGTATTGTTGTTTTTGGCTTAAACTATACGGCAGGCTTCCGAAAATCTTCTTCAGTGCATTGGTTACCACTGATCATAGATACTATCGAAGCTCAAGCGATCGGGATTGTCTGTTCGTTCACTCTACTGCTACTACTGCGGGAAGTGACCTGGTCAACCCAACTCCATGAAATTCTAGGTAAGGTGATTTTTGAAAGCGTTCCCTTCTCTATAGGGGTCAGTCTCGCGAATCAGTTTTTGACTAACAATGACGATGATTCCAGCAAAAATGCAAATAGTAATAGTGGTCTGAATGATGGCGCTAGCGAGCCTGTAAACCATCACGAAAGCGATCAGCCATCTGGCAATGATTCTATGGCAGCTGAAGCAAGTTTTTCCGAGAGCAAAAGGAATAGACCGACCTCTGCCCGATCGTCAACCCTATGGCAGGAAACCTTCAATGATATTCTAGCTACGATGACGGGTGCCCTAATTATTGCCTTTAGTATTGCACCCACCGACGAAGTCAAAACCTTGGCAGCAAATACCTCTGGGCCTTGGCTGATTTTGACTATCATGGCTTCTTTATTGATTTCCTACGGCATTGTTTTTGAGGCTAATTTTTCCGATCAAAATAAACGACGTAAGCAGCGAGGACTGTTTCAAACACCGCTCAGTGAGACAGTAATGTCGTATTTAATTTCTTTAGTCGTAGCTTGTGGCATGCTTTGGTTTTTTCAATTACTCCAATGGGGAGATCCGCCCACACTATGGCTTAGCTACACTATCATCTTAGGATTACCTGCAACGATCGGTGGAGCGGCAGGAAGGCTTGCATTATGAAATCTAATTACAATTTTCCTTCTGGATCGGAGCAAGAATTCGCGAGTCCAGACGCTGTTCAATCTCCCGATCCGTCTAAACAACCTCAAAAAAGCCCAATCGAATGGCTCAGTTTTGGTATTTCTTTGGCGATCGTGAGTGGCCTGATTACATTGGTGGGCGTATTGTGGCTAAGGCCCAATACCCAAAAGCCACCTAATCCTGTGGTTTCTCTGGATTGGGAGAAAATGCAGGAACAATCGGGCCAATTTCATGTGCCCTTCAAAGTCACCAATGAGGGTGATAAAACAGCTACACAAATTCAACTCGTGGGAGAAATTCAGGAGAATGGTCAGACTCAAGAAATAGGAACCCAGGAAATTGATTTTCTATCTAGAAAAGAGGAGGAGGAGGGTGTCTTTGTCCTATCAGAGAAACCCCAACAAAATAATTTTAAGGTTCGCATTACTAGCTACCAAATGCCCTAGAAATTGCAACAAATTACAAACATTAAATTGATTACAGAATTGATTGTCGTTTTCTACTGATCATAACTAATTCTCGTAATCATCCATCTTGGTCATAATCTATTCTAGCAACCCTTACTTGACAATTGAAGTTAGAGGAAACAATGGTCAATACAAAGTTAGGAGTCCCTGATCAGGTTATTAAAAATGTTGAATCCGTCATCAAACTCTATAATGAGTACGAAGAACAAGAGACGATTCACCTAAAGTTTCTCGATCGCTTGGCAATGCTGAGTAGTAAGCCCATTTTCCTTTACGCCTTAATCATCTTTTTCTTTCTGTGGTGGCTGATCAGTAAGCTCCACCGCATGGGCATTCTTAATTTGGGCATTCCAGATTATCAGTTGCATGAGCAGTTGCTAGACACGGTTGCCTTGCTTCTCTCCACCACCCTTTTAATTCGACAAAACCGTCAAGATAACCTAGCAAACCAACAATCACACCTGATGCTACAGCTAGATTTATTAACCGAACAAAAAATCGCAAAAATTATTGCACTTCTTGAAGAATTACGCGCTGATTTACCGGACGTCATCGATCGTAAGGATGCAGAAGCCGACACCATGAAAGAAATGACTGATCCACAACTCGTTCTTACAATCTTGCAGGAAAATCTTCAACCTCTCCAATAGATTTGTTTAAACAACCAGATCTAGGGTAGGCAACCAACTCTTTTAGCAACGGAAGTAAACTGGTTGTTTTTTGTAGCAGTCTTCCGTTCGGAAAGTTATTCAGGGACTTATTAGCCCGCTCCACTACGCCATCTTCTACTAGGACTATGGCAATCAGTGGGGCGGGCTATTCAGGTATTTGGGAAAAGGGGAAAATTTGCAAAACTGGGATGCACTCGATCTAATTACCCCTAACTTCCCTTATAAAAGGAGATGCAGCCAAATTCTTTCAAAGTCCCCCCTTTTGTAGATTGGCTTCCCTTAGGGTAGGGGAGTTTAGGGATCATTATGGGTTGCAATCACAAGTCGATTTTGTATAAGTATACCTATTTAGAGCAAGATAATTCGACGAGAGATTATTCCTTTTAATAGATCAGGGATATCATCTTGATTCACTATGATAGTTGGCAAGTAAAAGATTTTCTCAAGCAATAGTAACGAGGTGAAATGATGAATCGTCCTAATAACTCTGATTTAAATCAACCTACAACAATAAACGATGTCCATGGTCGTCCCATTACTACAGACGAAAAAGCCTACCGGGATGGATATGTTGAAGGTCGCACTCTGGAACAACGGACGCAGTATCAGCGCGAAAAAGTAGCTGAAAGCAATGGCGTAGCCAATGGCATTATTATCGGGGGTGTACTAGCTCTTATTGTCGGTTTAGGAGCAGCCGCGATCTCTTACTACAATCGTCCTCAAGTTCCTGTACAGCGATCGGTAATTGTTAAACCAACGACGAGTCCTAGTTCTAGTCCTTCCCCTGCCGCTAAGCAAACGACGATCATCGATCGAACCATTGAGAAAGTGACTCCTGCAGCTCCTCCTGAAGTCAAGGTGATTGAAGTACCGAGAGCAGTTCCTGTTCCTGTTCCCGTTCCTGCTGCACCGACTAACACCGCTCCCTCCAGCTCTCAGACCACCCCTCAAAGTTCTTCTAGCCCCTCTAACAATTCCAGCACTTCTCCTTCTAATTCATCTACCCCTTCTCAGACTGATTCTCCCACTAATTCCAATTAAGCAGCCTAATCTATTCTAAGAAAATGCCCCCTAGCAATTAATTAACGAGGTCGAGTTCATTGTGTAAGTCCTTCGATCTCAACCTTTATCCTTTACTCTTCTTCAGGAGTTTACAATGAGTGGACAAATGTGTTGGCTCAGACCATTCGGCTCAGATGAAATGCTCTTACATCTACGGTTAAAATCCTCCGATCCGTGGCAACCCTATACAGCCCTACGAACCTTCTCAGTACCTGATTACCGTGTCCCCCGAGGATCTAAAGGTTGGGCCACCTACCAAACGCTACGCTTAGCCAATTGGGAACTCGTCCCAACACAAGAGGCCTATCAATCTCTAACCTATACAGCAGAAGAGGGGCAACAGCCTCAAGCTGCTTAATTTATAAGTCTCAAATTCTGAATCGGTCATATCGGACTGGATTACTGATTGAATGACTTGCTGAATGACTGGCTAGATAAATTAGCTAGATAACTGAGGAAAAATGGAAAAAGCAGGAAGCGTAATCTATGGCTCTTCCTTAAGGTAGAGAAAATGGGCAAGTCCCCACTCTCTAAATACAGATGACACCTACTCTACAGTAATTGATACTTGCCAGTAGAGAATTTTAGCCCTCCCTGCTTTAACCTCTGGTCATTCTAATCACGATCGTTTTGCTCATTGCAAAAGATGATTGCTGATACTAACTTCGTTTTCCTGTCCAAAAATAAACTTTCTAATTTATTGCTCTAAGGAGCTTCGAAATGACTGAATTTAATGGTGTAATGATGCAATATTTCCACTGGTATAACGAGCCAGATGGAATGCTATGGAAGCAGGTGGCAGATTCAGCGGAAGAATTGGCAGCACTTGGGGTAACCTCCCTATGGCTACCTCCCGCTTACAAAGGAACTGGGGGCGGCTACGACGTGGGTTACGGGGTCTACGATCTATTTGACTTAGGTGAGTTCGACCAGAAGGGGTCTGTACGGACGAAATACGGAACCAAGGATGAATATTTAGCCGCCATTAAAGCAGCTCAAAAGGCGGGAATTCGGATCTATGCTGATGCGGTTTTCAATCATAAGTTAGGGGCCGACGCTGAGGAAGAAGCTCAAGCAACTCCATTGAACCCTGATAATCGCAACGAAGCCATTGGTGAATATCAAACTATCAAAGCTTGGACTCACTTCACATTTCCAGGACGGAACGGTAAATACTCCAGCATGGAATGGCATTGGTGGCATTTTGACGCGATCGACTACAATGCCTACAACGAAGGTGAAAACGCTGTTTATCTTCTTAAAGGTAAAGAATTTGATTACAACGTTGATTTAGAAAAGGGCAACTTTGATTATTTAATGGGCTGTGATCTAGATATGGATCATCCCGAAGTAATGGGAGAACTGCAATACTGGGGCGAATGGTACGTTAACACAACTGGAGTAGATGGTTTCCGGTTTGATGCCGTGAAGCACGTCAAAGCAGATTTCTTCCGGGATTGGTTGAACCACGTCAGTCATCAAGTAGAACGGGATCTGTTCGCAGTGGGTGAATATTGGTCCTACGATGTGGAAGCGCTGCACGCCTTCTTAGAAACCACAAATGGACGGGTGACGTTATTTGATGCCCCTTTGCACTATAACTTCCATGTAGCCAGCCAGTCCGGAGCGGACTACGACCTGCGGCAGATTTTTGATAACACTTTGGTAAAAGATCAGCCTGCCCTTGCTGTTACCTTAGTAGAAAATCATGATTCTCAGCCCCTACAATCTTTAGAGTCGGTGGTTGAAGGATGGTTTAAGCCTTTAGCCTATGCTTTGATTCTGCTCCGTCGGGAGGGGTATCCCTGCATTTTCTATGCAGACTACTATGGCGCTCACTACAAGGACACGGCCAATGATGGCAACGAGTACGAGATTTGGATTGATTCTCACAAATGGTTGATTGACAAGTTCCTGTTCGCTCGTCAAAACTTAGCGTTTGGTGAACAGTACGATTACTTTGACCATGCCAATACAATCGGGTGGACTCGCCTAGGCACTGAAGAATATCCCGGTGGCATGGCCGTTGTCTTGAGTAATGGTTCGGACGGCAGCAAATGGATGGAAGTGGGACAACCCAATACAACCTATGTCGATCTAACAGAACACATCAGCGAACCCATCACAACTAACGAAGAAGGATGGGCAGATTTTAGATGCAATGGTGGCTCTGTCTCGGTATGGGTACCCGAAGCGTCCCTGCCTGCCAGTTAGCTCGATTCACACTTATCAATTTTCACAGTCTGGCCTCCACTGCTCATGCTGGAGGCTTTTCTTATGATTGTTGATAGTTTAGTAATCCGCTAGTGATTTCAACAATTTTAATTTCTATTGATCTTTATTAACGTCAGTTCGGGATAAGAAAAGGACGAGTTAATAAGCTAAAAGTGTTGTCATACATAGCTTTACTCGTCCTATGTTGAGTTTAGAAGACTTGTTTTGCCACGTCGATGACTTTTGCCAAAGCTTTGAGCCCCAGTGGCACCAGCAACTGCTGAGCCATGGGCTGGGTTGCCGTCAACGCGAGCGCAGCTTGGTGCTCAGCGAAATCATGACGATTCTGATTGCCTTCCATCAATCGAGCTACCGACACTTCAAAGCCTACTACACCGAGAAAGTCCAAGCAGACTGGGGCAAAGCCTTTCCTGGTTTGGTCAGTTATGGACGCTTTGTCGAATGGATGCCCTCAGCTTTGCTCCCCTGTGTGCCTACCTGAAACACTGTTTTGGCGCTTGCACAGGCATCAGCTTTGTCGATGCCACCAGCCTCAAAGTCTGCCACAATCGTCGGATTGGCCAGCATCGGGTCTTTGCCGACTTGGCCGCTCGGGGTAAGACATCGGTGGATTGGTTCTTTGGCTTCAAATTGCATTTGGTCGTCAATGAATTGGGTGAGTTGCTCAATATTCAACTGACCCCTGGCAATACGGATGACCGCAAACCCGTGCGAGCTTTGTTGCAAGGACTCTTTGGTAAAGTCTTTGCCGATCGTGGTTATGTCTCTCAGAAGCTAGCGGAAGACTGACTCGCGAGCTGTGGCATTGAATTCTTTGCCAAACCTCGCCGGAATATGAAAAATCGCTTGATGCGGCTCAATGACAAGTTATTGTCTCGCAAGCGATCGATCATCGAGACCATTATTGACCAACTTAAGAATATCTCTCAAATCGAGCATTCTCGCCATCGCAGTCCTGTCAATTGTTTCGTCAACGTGATTTGTGGGTTGATCGCCTATTCTCACCAGCCCAAAAAGCCTGCTCTCCAGATTGACTGGGCTTTACAGCCTGCGGCTTAACCCGAACTGACGTCACCTATGGGTATTCACGGGACCATCGGCCTGACCTCAAACAATTTGTCATGAACTTGGTGTGTTGGAACGATGGAGATATTCCTGCCTTTATTGAGTTGGCTGACGGGAATCAATCGGATAAAAGTCGCTTTGCTGGGTTGATGCAGGCGTTTAAGGAACAATGGAACTTTGAGGGTTTGTATGTTGCAGATTCAGCGCTTTACAGCGAGGAGAATCTGCAACGGTTGTCTGGGCTACGATGGTTAACGCGGGTGCCCTTGACCCTTACGACGGCCTCGTGGGGTTCAATGCCCCCAAACCGCTTACCATAGAGTGCAAAGGTTTGCAGGGACGGTGTCTGGTCAGACAACACAGCCCAAGCCTCTTTAACCTCTGGCAGCTTAGCGGTGACCAGATGGCAATCAATGCCATCGAGCACCTGCACGTTGTCAAACAGATAGGCTTAGCCTTCAGGGGGCAACAGTTGTGCAACCGATTGAGTCGCACCGTTGGAGAGGGTGATGTTTAAATCCGATTTGGCCCGAATCGCCCAAGACCAATGGTGTTGTCGTAGCCAATGAATCAACTTGCTGTGCTCAAAGCCTCGATCTGCTAGCAAGGTGACTTGGCATTGGGGCGGCAAGACTCGTTGAGCGCAATCAAGGACGCTTTGATACTGGTTAAAGCCCACGCTGGCACTACCATGCTCAATGACAGTCTGAGCCAGGGTGATAGACCGTCTACCCCACACCAAGCACACTGCTATTAGACAAAATTGATCCCACAGGACACTGGTATCGAGCGTTAACAAGACTGACTCCCCTGCAAACGCTGCCAGAACCTGCTGGAGCATCGGTTCGTAAAACTGTTCTGCACCAATCTGGCGATTGTGCAGGAAGTAACTGAACCGTTCTAGGTGGGCACGGGCTTGGCAATCTCGATGACTCAGATAAGGAATCCATTGCCCCATGCAGGCACTGCTGGATTGCAAGATGGCGGCCAGCATTTCGGCAAATCCTTGTAGGTGTCGTTGGTCTTTGGGCTCAACCCATTGACGTAGCTGGTCTTGCAGTTGACGATATAACAGGGGCATTTCATGAGACGCTTAAGTTCCCCAACTCGAAGCAACACCCATAGAAATACCCCCTTCAACCATCCCTGTCTCAAATGAGACTTCACCTATAGCAACCCTTTCAACTCTTTTCTGCACCACTAAGCTTGCTAACGGCTAGGATGTTTACCCTGCATCAGTTCAATTCATGCAGGGTTCTTTTTTCCCACCATGACAAGCTGGGAGGTAACAAAGGCATCGCCTGATGAATCATGCAAGTAACGCAACTATCAACCTAGTTGAACACAATGAACGCCTCTGAATCTGAGGCAATTCCCCTACGGAGGAACCGATCGCGGCCCCGATAGATATGATATACAGTACCAAGGGTTTAAACTGGCGATCGAGGTCAATTTCACCAGTGGTGATGCTTCAAAATTAAAGCGCTATGGAGCACTAGGAGTCCATGAAGTACGGCTGTGGGAAGAGGACGTCCTGACGGTTTACCACCTCCAGCCTGGCAACCCCGAAAAAGTGAACCGCAGTCTGATTCCGGGGCTTGCCTCGATCGATCTCAAAGTGCTGTCAGATTGCATTCTGATCGGGGAAACTTCCAGAATCAAAGCTGCTCAAACACTGCTGGAATTCCATCCAGTTAAGCCCAAGACCTGCTAATTGTCCAAGCGATCTTGGACAATTATTTCTTTCTCTTGAGGTTTAATTGTCTCACTCTGCTAAGTCTGCGCGAGCCTCTACGGATAAGGTGTTTAACTCCATTTCAAGTTGCTCAATGCTCGGCAAACTTCCCTGGAGCGGTTCTGGTAATGTGTCCTTCAGCCGATAGGTGGCTACACCCACCGGGTGTTGAATGTAACGTAAAGCATATTCAACGGTTGCCTTGTTTTTAGACTTACATAGGACAATCCCGATCGTTGGATTATCCATCTCACTGCGCAATAGGTCATCCACAGCCGCAATGTAGAAACTCATCTTGCCCGAAAACTCCGGCTCAAACTCCACCATTTTTAGATCAATGACCACATAGCAATGCAGTTTGACGTGGTAGAAGAGCAGGTCAAGTTTATATTCCTTGCCACCCACCTCCAGGGAATACTGGCTGCCCAGAAAAGAAAAGCCCACACCCAATTCCAGCAAGAAATCCCGGATATGATCCACGAGTGCTCGTTCAAAATCCCGCTCTTGGGCCGCTTCTGCCAGTTCCAAAAATTCAAAATTGTAGGGACTTTTCAAAATCTGGCGGGCTAGATCCGATTGGCTCTGGGGCAAGGTATGGTCAAAGTTATTAACGGCATTCCCAACCCGCTGATATAACCCGCTCTCAATTTGGTGCACCAGGGCATTGCGGCTCCAGCCATGTTCGATCGTCTTCTGGGCGTACCATAGCCGTTCTTCATTGGTTTTGAGCTTGTCTAGCAAAGCAATGTTGTGGTACCAGGTAATTTGTCCCATGACCGCCAGAATCACGGTGTCATCCGGAAAAGACTGGGCAAAAGCTCGCATATAGAGCAAATTAGAACGGGAGAAGCCTTTCATCTCAGGAAAGACGTGTTTTAAATCTTTTGATAAGCGCTCAATGACTTTCGTGCCCCAACCTTCCTGCTGTTGTTTAGCCAGGATGGCACGTCCAATTCTCCAATACAACATGACGAGCTCCCGGTTAACAGCCGTCGCGGCTCGTAGCTGGGCACTCTGAATCCATTCCTTGAGATCGTCCAGAAAACGATCGTAGCTATCTGGAGACAAATTACTTGCCATGCCTTTCACAAACCAGTACAGAGAGCCTAATCTAGACTCTACTATACCGTGCGATTGGTTCGATGATTCGCGGGATCGGGAGGGAAAACCAAGGTATGAATTCATCCAGCCCTTATTTGTCCAAGACCGCTTGGACAACTGAGTAGGACGCTTAATGTTAATTGATGGGTGCAAGTTCACAACTAACGCCGCTGAACGTTGAAACCCTTTGATTTGTAAGCTTCCTAGTAATCAAGTCATTAATTTGCTGGTTGGAGAGTTGAATGGATTTTACTTCGATCGTTGTTTCCCCTCCTCGGTTCACCTGGATAATAGTGTCCGCCCAGTAAAACTGCTGCTGTGAAGGTTGGGAGTAGGCTGGGTAGCAGCCTGCGGAGGCAATTGCGACCTTATGCTGCACAGCAGATACCGATGGTAGAGAAACCCCAGTTTGAACCAGCTTAGCTTCTCTGACTGGCCCCCAAAGTTGAAGCTGAGTCGTAATGCAACGTTTTCCATCCTTCAAGGGCGCAATAATGTTGCCGCAGACCTTCACATCCACGTTGTACAGCGGTGGATAGTCTGGGATTGCAGAATTTTGTGCTTGAGAGGCTTCATTGCCAGTCCCGGTGGTTGTGCGAGGCGTACAACCCACGGCAATTAACCCGATTAACATCAGGACTGTCCAGAATTGAATCGTTTCACAAGTTCCCATTGGTAAATCCCTTCAATTTTTGGACAGTGGATCAGTTTCCTTGAATTGGTGCAAATTCACGTTGATTGGGAGGCTGAACCCAGAATGTGCAGAATCCAGCAGTCGCTTTTCGGTTGGGTCGCATTTCCAGAGTGACCCCCAAACGCTTCACTTCATTGGCACAGACAAGCTGCCCATT
>MUGG01000201.1 GCA_002148405.1 Alkalinema sp. CACIAM 70d
TGAAGGGGATGTGGTGAGAATGCTACGCCGTACGCTGGATCTGCTGTCCCAGCTTCCCCATGTACCCCATGCGTCTTCTGCCTTGGTGGCAAATGCTTTACGGGCGAAGCAATTGATCGATCGATTCCCCGTTAGTGAAGATCTTGAGTAACTGGGGCATCGATCCATTCATACACTTCTGATTCCTTGGTGATCGAGGAGATAGCCTCTACAGATCCGTAAAAAACCTGATTGATTACAACACGGCTTTGCCCATACTGAGAATAGTTATTTAACTCTGCTGTTTTACTCATGGAATGGCTTTGTTACAGCCCTGTTCTAGTGGTTCACGGAATGCTGGGGATGATACTGAATGCTTGATTCCTGGGGTCAGTTCTTTTAGGGGTGAATTCCTGAGGTGAATTTGGGTAGTGAATTTCGTCAGGAATTGTAGATCATTCCCAAGTTTTCCCTGATCGAATGATAAGCTGCCTAATAATTCAAGTTCTTGTTCCTCATGTACTGAGTCAGTGGAGGTTCTCAAAAAGCGAATCATGACAAGCTTGAGTCTGAACAATGTTACCAAGAGAGTGGATTCGATGGTCCCTACGATTATCTAGTTCATCCCTATCCGTTCATAATTGTCCAGTTCATACTCAAGACTGCTTGCCTAGGAACGCCTTACAAGTTGCTAGAAAGTCTGAAGCTTGTGTTGTATAAATCGGTTTTATAGGTTTTTTGCTTGCCGTGAATAGCCTTGATCTGGAACGTCCCAAAGTCCTTGTTGTCGATGATCATCCATCAAGCCGGATGGCTGCTGTTTCTCTATTGGCTGTGGAAGGATACGATTTATTGCAAGCGGAGAGTGGCCCTGCGGCCATTAACAAAGTTTTAGAGGAAGATCCAGATCTCATCCTACTAGATGTGATGATGCCTGGAATGGATGGCTATGAGGTCTGTCGGCGGCTCAAGGCTGATGATCATACTAGGCTCATCCCGATCGTTTTTGTGACTGCGTTGGACGATCGACGTGCCCGCCTCCGGGGCATTGAAGCTGGGGGCGATGACTTTATTACTAAGCCCTTCGATCAACTGGAGCTGTCGGCGCGGGTTCGTTCTCTGGTGCGGCAGCGGCGGCTTAATCAAGATTTAGACCATGCCGAGAAAGTGCTGTTTTCCATCGCTCGCACCGTAGAAAGCCGCGATCCTAATACGGGGGATCATTGTGAGCGGTTGGTGCAGCGGGGCAATGCCTTTGGGGAGTTCCTGAAGATGTCGCGATCGGAGATTCGCGATCTGATGTGGGGTGGTTACCTCCACGACATTGGTAAAGTAGGTATTCCTGACGCGATCTTGCTAAAACCGGGCAAGTTTACGCCGGAGGAAGTGGAGATCATGAAGCAGCATGTGCTGATTGGAGAGCGCATTTGCCAACCGCTGCGAACCATGCGAGGCGTCATCCCAATTATTCGGCATCACCATGAGCGCTGGGATGGGTCTGGCTATCCCGATCGCCTCAAGGGTGGGGAAATCCCCTTTTTGGCCCAGGTCTTCCAGATCATTGATATCTACGATGCGTTGACCAGTGAACGTCCCTACAAACATGCATTCACTCCTGAGGAAGCCCTCGGCATTCTCCAGGAAGAAACGTCTAAGGGATGGCGCAATCCCGATTTGGTCAAGTTATTTTCTGAATTTATCCACGCGACAGAAATTCATAAGCCTTCGCGGGATGTCTGGATGGGACGGTACGTCAAACGGTCTTCCTTCCACCGCAGCGTGTCTTAGTGGGGCAGTCCCTTTGAAATGGGACGGTTTCTGAAATTTTCCGGCTTCCGCCCTTGCTCGGGTGCCCCCTTGCTCCTCTATACTCCCTTATGGAATTTGGCGGAGTAGAGTTCATGGTCGCGATCGCAATTTTGGCAGCAGGCAAAGGAACCAGGATGAAGTCGGATTTGCCGAAGGTGCTGCATTCGTTGGGGAATCGATCTTTAGTAGAGCGGGTACTGGATACGGGTGCTACGTTGAATCCAGAACGCCAAATTGCGATCGTGGGATACCGCAGTGAGCTGGTGCGGGAGGCTCTGAGCCATCGATCGGTAGAATTTGTGGAACAGACCGAGCAATTGGGAACGGGGCATGCAGTACAGCAACTGTTGCCGCACCTTATGGATTTCCAAGGCGATTTGCTGGTGCTGAATGGGGATGTGCCGTTGCTGCGTCCCGAAACCCTAGAAAACTTACTGAAAACCCACCGGGACAACCAGAATGCCGCCACGATTCTGACGGCGCAGTTGCCCAATCCCAAAGGCTACGGTCGGGTCTTTTGCGATGAGGCGGGCTACCTGACGGCAATCATTGAAGATCGGGACTGCACGCCGGAACAGCGACAAAATTGTCGGGTGAATGCAGGAATTTATTGCTTCCGCTGGCCGGATTTGGCAGCAGTGTTGCCGAATCTGACGACGGAGAATGATCAAAACGAGTATTACCTGACTGATGCAGTGAATTTTCTCAAGCCGGTGATGGTGATGGATGTGCCGGACTACCAAGAAATTTGGGGGATTAACGATCGCCGTCAGTTGGCCGATGCCTATCAAATTTTGCAAACTCGGATCAAAACTGATTGGCTGATCCGGGGGGTGACGATCGTTGATCCCGCGAGTGTGACGATCGATGACACAGTGGAACTACAGCCGAATGTGGTGATTGAGCCGCAAACCCATCTGCGGGGCAATACCAAAATTAGTGCAGGCTGCCGGATTGGGCCAGGGAGCCTGATTGAAAACAGCACGATCGGCGAAAATACGACAATCCTCTATTCTGTCGTCACTGATAGCAGTGTTGCTGTAGGAACTACCGTTGGCCCCTATGCCCATCTGCGGGCGCAGGCTGCGGTAGGGGCTGGCTGCCGGATTGGGAACTTTGTGGAAGTGAAGAATTCCCAAATTGGCGATCGCACCAATGTTTCCCATCTTTCCTATATTGGTGACGCAACCCTGGGGCAGCAGGTGAATGTAGGCGCGGGGACGATTACGGTGAACTACGACGGCAAATTTAAGCACCGCACCGTGATTGGCGATCGCACCCGGATTGGCTCTAACAGTTCCCTCGTGGCCCCCTTGACGATCGGCTCCGATGTCACCACGGCGGCGGGTTCCACAATTGTGGAAGATTTGCCTAACGATTGCTTGGCGATCGCTCGGGCAAAACAGGTGGTGAAGCCCGGTTGGCGACCCAAGTGGCTGCGTCAGGGGGCAACTTCGGCAGAATAGGTCAGCGCTGAGTCAGTGTGCTTTGAGAAACCGAAGGGCCGTTGGGACAGTGAAAGATTACTCCGAGGGTTCCGTGGTGTGGGTTTTGCGGCGGCGGCAGCGATCGGAGCAATACTTTACCTCGTCCCAGCAGTCGGCCCACTTTTTGCGCCAGGTCATGGGGAGGCCACAGACAGCACAAGGTTTGCTGGGAAAGTCGGATTTCTTGCGCTGTTTAGCCATGGGGATCAATAGACAAAACTGGGATAGATAAAGCCGAAATGATATCTCTAGATTGTATCCGGATTGTTTTGGTGGAACCGGCGGGGGCACGCAACATAGGGTCGATCGCACGGGTGATGAAAAACATGGGGCTGCAACAGCTTTGGATCGTCAAGCCGGAGTGCGATCCTCAGGGGGTAGAGGCGCAGCATATGGCCGTTCATGCGAAGGAGATTTTGGCCTCGGCACAGATTGTCGATAGCTTGCCAGCGGCGCTCCAGGGCTGTGGTCGATCGATTGCGACCGTAGGCCGGGACTCGAGCAAATGGGTGGAACCTTTGCGATCGGTACTGCCCTGGTTGCTCGATCGAGGATCTGCAAGGGGCGACAATCAGACCTCAGACTGTCTGGTGGCGATCATTTTTGGTCGCGAGGATCATGGCTTGAGTAATGAAGAGTTGCAATATGCCCAGCGTCTGGTGACGATTCCAAGCAATCCCGCCTATCCATCGCTCAATCTGGCCCAGGCCGTGGGGATTGTCTGTTACGAGCTGTTTCAGTCTCAGGAGAGCATTGCAGAGGCGATCGTTGCTGTCTCTAGGGAGTCAGCACCTTCACCGCAAGAACCCCCTGCTCCGTTCCAGGCATTGGAGGCGTTTTATCAAGGATTGGAAGCCCTATTGCTGCAAATTGGTTATCTCTATCCTAAAACTGCCTTCAGTCGGATGCAGAAATTTCGCCATTTGCTGAACCGATCGCAACCTTCGGCGGCGGAAGTTTCGATGCTGCGCGGGATCCTACGGCAGGCGCATTGGGCCTTGGGGCCTGGGCGATCAAGCCAGTCTCCATCAGCCTGTCCACTAGCAGAGGATGCAACGGCTGATCCATCAGACGATCCATCAACTGATCGAGGGAGGATAACCCCGTAGGTTTGGATTCCTCTCAATTGATTTAAAACTCAAAACTAAGAACCGCAAACTTATGCAAGAATCTATCTCTGATCTGGGAGAGTTTGGGGTAAAATCCCTGGAACTCCAGGTTACAGGAGTCATGAATTGATTAATAATGTGGGTTCTCCGTCGGTGTTTGAGTCGCTTGCATGACGGTTTAGTACGGATAAGGATATGAAAAAATCGCGTGGTTTATTTCGGTTTACGTTTCTGACTGGGTTCCAAAAACCTCGCGAACAACCTCGTTCCTCCCGAGAACCTCAACGGCAGCGTTCTGCAACTCGAACCCCTCGGGTAGATTTTTCCCCTTCCCCTCGAGATGGGTTGACCGACGATCGTAATTCTCGGGAACTTTTGGGCCGCCGGAAGCTTCGGGAAATGACAAAATCGTCTACTGTTTCAGCAAAATCGTCCTCATTGGACTGGCTTTCTCGGCTCCAATCCTCTGCAAAGTTGAAAGGAACCCGGAGCCAAGCGACGGGACAACGTTCGACCCGTCCCCAGCCGACTAGCCAGGGAAAACCCAGCGGCAAGGGGGATCCCAAACTGGATCAGCCGTCAACGCCTGTTATCCTGTCCACAGAGAGTTCCCGCACCCTCAGAATGGACAAATCTAAAGCTAAGCGTAAAGGTTCCGTGGTTCCCTTGCGTCCTCCCAAGCGGGCTCAGCCATCCAATCAAGTTGTGTCTACCTTTGCAGCCGTGTCTAATCCCCCTGGTTCCAACCACTCCTCCTCCAATTCAGCATCGGGATCACCCCGATCGACCTCCAATCGCCCGACTTTGGAAGAATTACGCAGCCGTCGTCGTCGTCGGGGATCGGCGGAGGGACGATCGTTGGGCGATCGCCAGCGGGTAGACAGAAATTCGATGTTTGCGCCGCCGGAGAATCCAATTCCGCTCCCTACACCGCGATCGCGATCGGGAAAAGCTTTACTGGTGGGAGTGCGATTGCTGATCCTGGGTGTGGGGTTGGGGGTGATTGTGGGGACGGTGTTCTCGGTTTGGGATCCCACGGCGCATATGGCTGGGGCGAACTCTGGGGAGCAGACGGCCAATCAGCCAGAAAAAACGCAGGAAACACCTGCTTTGCCCTTAGGCCAAGAGGCGGCTACGCTGAAGGCGCAAATTCAATCGGTCTTAGCCCAAAACGAGAAACTCACCGCTGGGGTGATGTTGGCGGATTTGGATACCCAAGCCTATGTGGATATCAATGCGTCAGAAACCTTTGCAGCGGCCAGTACGATTAAGTTTCCGGTGTTAGTTGCCTTTTTCCAGGAAGTGGATGCGGGGCGGGCGACGCTGAATGAAATGCTGACGATGACGAAGGAACTGGTGGCGGATGAGGCGGGGGAAATGCAGTTCCAGCCCGTCGGTACGAAGTTTTCGGCGATTAAAACCGTGACCGACATGATGATGATTAGTGACAATACGGCGACAAATCTGATCATCAATCGGGTAGGGGGCGCGGCGGCATTGAACCAACGGTTTGCAAGTTGGGGATTGACGAGTACACAGATCCGCAATTGGTTGCCGGATGTGAAGGGGACGAATACGACGAGCCCGAAGGATATGGCGACGCTGTTTGCGTTGGTGAATGAGGGCAAGTTGGTGTCGATGAAGTCTCGCGATCGCATTTTGGACATTATGCGCAAGAGTCAGGCCCATAGTTTGCTGCCGAAGGGCTTGGGAGAAGGGGCGTCGATCGCGCACAAGACGGGGACGATCGGGGAACTGTTGGGAGATGTGGGGTTGATTGATACGGCGAATGGTAACCGCTATGTGGCGGCGGTGTTGGTGAAGCGGCCTCGGGATGACGATCGGGCGGAGACGTTGATTCAGCAAATTTCGAAGCTGAGTTATCAGATGTTTAATCAGTCCCAGGCGGTGGCTCCGGCTCCGGAGAGTTCTGGAACACCAGATTCTCCAGCGTCGCCGGACTCCAATAATTCACCGAATCAGAATAACCAAAACAACAATATTGGTCGATCTCGGATTGCTCAACCGTAATGAGGTGCAAGTACGGTAAATCTGGGGTGTGGCGCGATCGCGGGAATTCTCCATCCAACGTTAGCAAGATCTCTGTGGGGCCAAGTTAGTAGGTAATTCTGCTTGGTAGAATGGGATCCTGCTAATTGAACGATCGTTTCTGGAGAACACACCATGGCACAGGCAACTGGACTGGATATTGCCAGTCTTGAGGCGGAGCTATCCCAACAAAGTCCTCAAAAAATTCTGGAACGCGCCCTGGGTTTGTTTGACAACATTTATATTTCCTTTAGTGGGGCGGAGGATGTTGTCCTGATTGACATGGCCCACAAGATCAAGAAGGACATTAAGGTTTTTAGCCTGGATACGGGGCGGCTGCATCCTGAGACCTATCAGTTTATCGATCGGGTGCGCAAGCATTACGGGATTGCGATCGAAATCATGGCTCCTGACACTGCGAAGTTGGAGGAGTTTGTGCGGGAGAAGGGGCTGTTTAGCTTTTACGAAGATGGGCATAAGGAGTGCTGCGATATCCGCAAGGTGGAGCCGCTGCGTCGCAAGTTGAGCACGGTGGAAGCGTGGATTACGGGGCAACGGCAGGATCAGAACCCGGCAACGCGGGGCAAGGTGCCTGTGGTGCAGGTGGATAATGGGTTTTCGACGCCGGATAATCAGTTGATTAAGTTCAATCCGTTGTCCTATTGGTCTTCGGCGGATGTGTGGATGTATATCCGTACCTATGATGTGCCGTTTAATCCGCTGCACGAGCGGGGTTTTGTCAGTATTGGTTGTGAGCCTTGCACCCGTCCGGTGCTGCCGAACCAGCATGAGCGGGAAGGCCGCTGGTGGTGGGAAGATGCGGGTAAGAAGGAATGTGGCTTACATGCGATTAACCAACAGGGTTAAGGGATTGTTGGGTTGAATCAATCTTGGGTTAGGCGGCTAGGTTAGCTGCCTAACCTGACGTGGGTTCAATGAATTCGTGGTGCGGTTCGATCGTCGGGGCTGCTCCGCAGCGAAGATCGGGGAACTTCTCCCCGCCCCCCTGCTATGTCAGGGGATTCTACTCCCCCGACACCCCCCGAAAGTAAATTCTGCGTTCCAGGACAGGGGATTTGTGAGGGACAATTTTGCTTGTCGCACTCTCGTTAAATTTGAATGCTTTTTCTGTGCTTCTTTGTCGGGAAAGCCTGATGGAGCAGAAAGCTGGGCGGGAGGTGGCATTCATCCAGGGGGACTCCAGGCATAGGGTGATTTTTCGAGTGGATGTAATTTCAACTTTTCCGACAGTGGTAACGCTGACTCCCACCAATTTTCGTACAACTTAAAAACAACCTGAATATCTTCAATCCGCTTTAGATTTAACGACTCCTTGGCCATCTCCTTGTTACGATCGCGCCGTAAACTTTCTACTAATTTCAATGCGCCATACTTTTCGCGATCGCTCATGCTGCGGGCCAGTCGCAACGTATCGTCAATGATCGTTTTGTCCTCAGAGTAAGCAATTTGCCAGCAACACTGAGTCCATGGCAAAGCTTTAATGTAGAACTTGAGGATTGCTTCTCGATCGCGCGCAGGGCCATTACTCTGTAAAATGCGGATCAATCCATCATCTAAGTTTCTAGGAATCCCCCTCGGGGTTCCTCCGAGTTCTCTCAAAAAGCGACGCTTAATTTCTAGCTGGTGCGCATAGCTGGATAGAATCCACTCCATTCTCAATGTACGATAGGACGCAAGAACGATTGCACTACTAGTTGCTGAATATGGATAGAGAACAAAAAGATATGACGCTAGAGCAATCAGTAAAACAACTGGAAATATAAATCGCCTCTTCAACTTTTTGCTCATTTGAGCTTAAACGTAAATGGATTAAATCGATCGACTGCGCTAGTCCTTTGCAATTGGGTTATTTCACTACTCTACGACCCTAGCTCTCCTCGTAATGATTTGAGAGAAATGGTTGCTTTCTCTTGAGAGAGTTCTTTCAGTAATGCCATAAAATCAGGGTTTTTCTTCAGTAACTCTATTTCAACATCGAAATCATCGATCGACGCAAGGGCAAACAGATTACCATCCGAGTTTCGTAATACGATCGCTTCGCCTTTCGCTAAAGTGATGATCTCATCTAAGGTAAATTGCTCATTGTGTAACTCAACAATCTTCATAATTCAATATCTCTACTCCTGATATCCAGAGTGATGGATTCAGAGAATGGCCATGCTTCAAAAGAACTGCCTGAACCATGATTTTTTTTGTTTTGAATTAATCTGATTGGAGATCTTCTGAATCAACTTATTTACTTCTGCGCGTTGAGCCGCCAGAGTGGGAAACTTTGCATAGAGAAATTCGGCTTTCCTAAAATGTCCCAGTGCTGCATTCAGATTCCCTTGGCGATATTCAATAGTTCCTAAGCCAATATATGGAGCTGGCAGAGACCCATCACAAAGAATCGATTGATTAAAATTTTCTATCGCTTCCTTGTCAGAGATGCCAATTTTGGCATTACCTTCCCTGTTATAATACTCTGCCTTTTCTTGATCAGATTTGTTATCAAGAGGATCTTTAGGCCCATAATTATTATTAACTTGGATAGGATTGTAATTTAAATTGCCTGAAACGGTGGTGTTAGTAATATTGTTATCTTGTCTCTGATCCATACTGCTGGAATTCCTCTTTTAGCGATCGAGATCAATAAACGCTAGTTTCGCTCCACGGTCTAATCTCATTACAGTCAACACGGCTCGATCTGTGAATGAGAAAGCAATTGAATGAAAAAATAGGACTAATGCGTCTTGCCTTCCTGAATTGGCTTAAATTCAAAGTTGCCCCCAACATTCACATTGCTGACGGTGTTGGTTTGAGTTTGACTGATGATTTCTTTTCCACCAGGTTGCTCACTAATTTTGTCCAATAAATTTTGAACTAACTTCAGAATATCAGGATCACTACTGACCTGAGCCGTTTTAACTTCTTCTTGTAATGTGGCTTTACGAGCCTCCGAGTTTGGCTTCTTTTCTAATTGATCGACAGCATCAATCAAGTCACTGTTGTCACCGAGCTTTTTCTTTAAGCCAGCCTTAAGTGCGCTATAGCTATCTTTGATAATGTCCTTACTCAGGCTAGCTAGAGCTGCTACGATCGCTGTAGTAATCGGATCCATATTTTATTCTCCCTAGATGAATTTTTAACATCTGAATTGTGGAGGAAGTCAATCAATGCAGGTCGAAAGTATACGGGCTCCCCTTCGCTTATGAAATTATGGCAGTAAGTATGGGAGAGCCTATCTCATTCTTCTACTGATTTGCCGCAGCATAGGTAACCACAATTCCGCCAGCTAACGCATAGGCTGCTTCAGGAGGAATCTGTGTATTGCTTTGGTCAGCAGCTTGTTGTACAGCATCTTGGGCTTTAGCAAGGGCTTGCTCGCCTGATTGCTGAACCATTTCTGCATAAAGTCTTTGTGCCTCGTCGAAGACTTGTGGATATTCATCTTTTGCGGCTTTTGCTGCCGACAGATCCACACCAAATGCTGTAGCAATCTCACCTTCCGATCGGACTACTGATTGAGTAACTTGCCCACCTGCACGCTCCGCGTCGTCAGCAGCGCCCGCTGCCTTGCGAGCAATGGTACGCTCCGCATCGTCAGCAGCAGGTGCTACCTTACGAGCAATTGCACGTCCTGCATCGTCAGCGGCCGGTGCTGCCTTAGGAGCTAATCTTGATCCCTGGGATGCTATCCCTCCCGAAGGGCAGCCAGAAAGTAAGGAAGAAAAAAGTAAAACTGTTGCCAAAACAGAAGGTGAGTATCGAGTTTTCTTGTGCATAGGTTGCTACTCTTAAAATTTTTAGGTGATCAAAATAAAAGAGAAGCAAAGCTGACAAACTGAAAAATCGTAAATACAAAATTTTCCAGTCTAGACGCTTTGTCTCTCAATTGATTGGGAATCGATTCAATTGAGAGGCTCTTTGTTGAAAATTCGACTGACCAAACTTCACCGAGCGAATGACCTTAATAGGGCTATTTCTCGCTCAAACCAACCTAATTCGAGACTTTTATTACCAATAGGATTACTCTTTTAGCCGTTCGATCTTTACCGGGTTAGCACACTTCTGATCGTAGATAATCCCACTGGACATTGCAATCACCCGTACGGGTACCTTATTTCGATCGAGTATGGGTCATTTATGGAGATTAGTATGGAACAGTATTTCCAATAAATCGATTAGAGCAAATCTCCAGGTTGACCGAAAAGTCGCAGTGACTAGAGACTAGTCATAATTCACACTCATATACTTCATTCGGGTGAGGCTTCCGCAGAGTATTAAACAGCGAATATAACCTACGGAAGCCCTGGATTCTAACTGTTACCAATCTCGTTCGCGACTAAGAATGCTGATGTATTGCCCGTCGGAATGCACGATCGGCATTGGTTGACTCCAATGAATCCGATCAGCGTAGTGTAATGCATGGAATTGATTAATCGTGTCCTGTATGAAATCATAATGACCGATTAAGTGGAGCTGTAAGCGTTGCTTCTCATGTTGAATTGAACGATCGCTGCGATCGCTAGAACCTTTCGCCATAATTGAGCTTCTCCTGTTGAGAGGTGGTAATACCAAATTGATTTATCAATGCTACAGATCCGATCCCCCCTACCCCCGCGCTACGCGCCGCTGCGCTAGAAAAAAGGGGGGAATTTAGTCAAATTCCTTCAAAGTCCCCCTTTTTAGGGGGTAGTTAGGGGATCGTCTATGTGTTGCAATCACAGGTTGATTTGGTATAAGAAGCCCAAAAATTTAGAGCCACCCCGTTTGACATCACAAACAAGAGTGGCTCGATCGAATGTTACAATTCTCAACAAGCCTCCTTGCTGCTTCTCCAGCGAGGGGGAATAGCTACCCATAGTTGTTGCAAGCGACTGTGGGTAGTGGCCTAAATTTTTGGAACCCAGCGACCCCATGCTTCATACCGACCCGTTGAAAGAAGGATGTCCATGGCGATCGCTCTGAGAAACACACTACGAATAAACCACTGTGGCTGTCAATCCGTAGGAAAAAATTCCCCAAGTATCATTTCGCACCCGTATTTCTCAGAAATCTTTCCCTAAAAATTAATCGTAATCGACACCGTATCGCTATAGTTTCCCACCGGAACAGAGGTTTGCTGCGCCGGAATTCTGCCATAGACCGGAATTGACGTACTCACATTCTCCGCCGGAGCCACCGGGCCATACTGCGACGTTCCACCAGAACCATCCCCCCAGATCGTTGTTCGCGTCGGATCGAGATAGAAATTGTAATTTAACGAATCTGAACCTTGACGCATTTGGCGGGTGGCAAAACTGCCACTGTTGCCTTGACTGATGTCGATCGTGATCGTCCCAGGAGCGACCTCAGTGCAGCGATAGGTGATACTTCCCGTCGAATCATTGTGCGCACTGTTAAACACATCATAGGCCCCAAAATTCACCCCCACCGTCGATTCGATCGAGCAACTGGGAACCGCAAAACCGGGCGTTGCTATCCCCACCGTGCTGAAGATCAACCAACAGGAGAGCCAACGTACCCTACTCCAGTTCAGCCATTGCAACTTCATGGATGTTTTGCCTCCTGGATTGCCATCACACAACGCAACTGACCTAGCTTAATAAACGACTCCTTGGACTGGGGCACCGTGATCGAAAACTGACAAACTCCCCCCTCATACTCCACCGCTGCTCCATAGGTACCAGCAGGGAGATTCTCTAAATAAAATTCCCCCTGTTTGCCGATCGGCGACACGATCGAACGATCCTGCACCTCAACAGTCATTTGACCATAGCTGGGGATTTCCGACTTGCCTGCCCGATCGATCGACAGATTGCCAATAATCGCTTGGGCTTTTTCCACCGCAAACCGGACGATCGCCCCTCCTCGATAGGGCGGTGCAACCACCTGTTCCGTCCCACCAACCTCATAGTTGGCCGGTATGTCATCTGTGGTAATGCCCAAGTGATTACCGTAGTAGGGCAACAGATTCGGAATCAGCAAACTGCCCTTACGATCGGTTTTCCCGATCACTTGATTGTTCAACAGACCCTCTACTCCTTGGATACCGGGAACATCAATGAGTGCGAAGCTTCCCGTCAAGGGTTGGGAAAATAAGACCTTTCCACCAATTGCGACAATGCTACCGGAAGCACTTAGGGTAGTAGAACGTTGATCATTAAAGCGATCGTGAGCGAGTTCATAACGGCCAAAAGGTGCGTAGTATTGGAACATCGCTCCAGAACTATTACTGAAATCGCCCGTTTGACCTTGTAAGCGGTAGCCCAATCCAGTGTAGCTAGCAATCGGTTTCTGGATTTGGGCCGTGGTGGACTGCGTTTCACCCGTGCGTTGATGGGAAAGGCTGGCAGTGCGGCCATCCCCTAAGGCGTAATTAAGTCCGACGTATAACTCGTTACTGGGATTGCTGCCTTGCCGTTGGTTTCGACTGACCGAGAGGGAAAGGTTGATCTGAGAATTCAGTCGGAGGGTACTGCCTAGGGTCACATTCGTAGTGGTGCCTTGATCCCGCCAATGGGCATAGGCATAGCGACCAAAGAGGCTGATATTGCGACTAACAGAAATACTGGTAAAAGCATTGCAGTCTAAGGTGGCCCGATCGTCCGTCGGGTTCAAACTTGTCGTCGCATAGAACGGACTCATGGCGCGGGCAGAAAAACCAAAGCCGAACTTCTTCCCAGAGTAGGTGTAGGACAAGGCTGCGGCACTCCCAGAGCGACCGTCAGCATGGCTCGCCGCGATCGCCAATCCCACTTCTCCAAAGGGCAATCGAGTCGCTAGGTTTGCCCCTCCACTCATCAAGCCCGAAGACGCTTCTAAACGCAACCCCGCCGTCAGGGAATTCGTAATCCCGAAGCGATGGCGAGCTAGAAATACAGGCGACCCATAGTCAAAACTTTCAGTGTTGAGATTATTGCGGCGAAATCCCACGTTGTAGCTAAATTCCGATAGCCCAGGGGCCAACAAGCCTGCGGAGTAATAGTAAGGATAATTAATTTGTTGTTCTCGCCCAAAGGCATCCCGCAGGACTAACCGCGCTGCCCCACTGCCAGACACCACAGGCAAGTCCTTAATCCGAAACGGCCCCGGCGGTAATGCTTCTCGCTTTACCAAGGCGTCGTTGACATAAACATCCACGGTGGAAGGCGTCAGGGCCGCGCCGGAGAGGCCCAGAGTAGGCGATCGTAAAAAGTAGGGATCTAAGCTAAATTCTCGCCCGTAGCTAATCCCCGCAAAAAACGCCGATCCGCCCAATTCATCCGTGTTGGCAAAGTGATCACCCACCACCCAACGGGTCATGGTTCCAGGATTGTCGATCGTTAAATTAGTCTGACCGCGTACCAGTTTGCCATTCTGCCCACGATTGAGACTACTGTAGAACAATTGGTTGCCAAAGCTGAGGCCCATTTCGCCAAAGAAACTGAAGCGCTGAAAGTCTTGGGCATTGACTGCATAGTTGAGAAATAGACTGGTATCTTTGCTATAAACCAGTTTGGTAGGACGATTGCGGTTCGCTATACTGACCACCGTTGTTGCTAATTGTTCAGGCGGAACGGTGAGTTTGATGGTGGTAGCGTTTTCATCCAGTTCATAGCGAATGGCGGGTGCCAAAGCACTTAAACGCACATAACCTTCCCCATTCAGCGTTTCCTGGGCAGTGGGCAAATTGCTAATACCCGCCTGTTGCAGATCTGCCAGCCGTACGAGTGCATCTCCCGATCGTAGGCGAACGGGAATTTCCTGTTTTTTGACCAGGTTAACAACTAAATCAAAAATTGCGCGTTGATCTGATGCACGAACGATCGCGGGAGAAGCTGCAATGAAGACCGTAGTAATGGTTGGTAGTGCAATGGAGGCAAGCAGGGGGCTGCAACGAAGGGGCCACTCCATAAGTGATTCCTAGGAGTTAGAAAGTAAAGAATGATTTGAAAAACGAATTCTAGCGAATTAGTTTGCAAGGGTACACAGGTTGAATTAGCAAAATTAATTGACGACTCTAATCAATGAGAAGTCGCGGAACACAGACCATTAGGGATTTGTGCATTTTGAGTGAGGCGTTGATTTTTGCCGTATTCTACTTCGATCGTGATGGCTTTAACCTTGGCACAATCCGTTTTAGGAACCTCTAAATCAAAGTTGCGGGTACTGTTGGATAAGATGTACCATCCAGCGGTAGAGCGATCGAAGATAGGTTTATCTAATGTTGCTCCAAATGCTTTCACCCGAACTTGTTGCGCCGTGAAATGGGTATTTCCCGTATTCTTTACCTGAAAAGCAATCTTCCCACTCTGTGCTTGAATTGCCTGAATTTCACCACTAATTTTAGATTGGGTCGGCTGAATAAAAATTGGGATGCTCATTTTAGTGAGCACTTGAACTTGTAGCGCTGAGTTAGTGGCTTGAGCGGTTTTCAGCGGTGGCAACTCTTCAACCACAATACGATAGGTTTTTTCTTGTTCGCTAGGATCAGCCGTAATTCCAATACGAACATTACGACTTTCTCCTGGAGCCAAACTCAGCATATTTGGGAAAAAAACAACATCTTCCGTTGGCTCCAGTTGGACAGGGCTGGTTGCAGTTTGTGACCAAGTAAAGGCACTGACTTGAAACCGTAACGGCTGAGGACTATCGTTCCGAATCGAAAGTATTTTACTGGATGCAGATCGATCGGCTTTTGGAGACAGATAAATTTGGATCGGGCTCACACTAAAGTTACTAGCAACTGCGGAGCTGATTGGCCCTAAAAGCCCTAATCCCAGCAATGAAGCTAGGACTGTCGAAAATTTCCAGGAAACAGGTAGATGAAACATAAGCAGCTATGCATGAGATAAGCAGGAAAGAGATTTCCTGCTTATATAGATTTCACGGGAGGTTTGATTAGAGTTACATAACTAACACCAAGCTGATTAATCTTAGAATGATTAGTTATGCAACTCATGCTTTATCACTTCACTATCTATCAGTGATTTCTAGTAGATAGCTCTAGAAAGTGACTGTAGCAACCACCGTGTCACTGTAGTTTCCAGCTTTAACAGAAGTTTGACCAGAACCAACACGACCATAGACAGTTAAGGCATCTGCAACACCTGTACCAGTTCGAGCGACACCAGTACCTGCTGTATTGCCCCATACGGTGGTGCGACCGGAATCTGCGTACAGACTATAGCTCATCATGTCGGTTCCATTAGACATCTGACGAACAGGAGCAGCATCGCTAGAACCCGCACCTGCATTTGCCCCTTGCCCAAGAGTCACTGCGACAGAAGCACCATTGGTGCAGGCGACCGTCACGGTACCTGTTTGATCGAGATTAGCTGAGGCGTTGGCAACAATGGGATCGTAAGCACCAAATGCAATGGGGGCGGTGCTGATGGTGCAGTTGGCGGTAACTGAAGCGGAGGTTCCCAAGTTGGCGGTTGCAGTCCCAGCGGAAGCAGCGGAAGCCCCTGCAATCACGCCCAGAACCAAACCAGAAGCGATAGCAATAGAGCGAATGAAAGACTTAGACATGGTGGTAGATTCCTCTGTATTAAGGCTGAGATGCGTGACTTCAAAAATTGAACAATCGGGTTAAGCGACTCAAAATTATGAGTGCTTTATTTCGTAACTAGGATGACTTGCGCTTAACTTTAGTCATCTTGAAAGCAGGTTGAGAATCTCATCGAATCATTGGCTACGGTTAAAAGTAAGTCTCAACTCGTTCGTGATTTCGACTGTGTTTTGCTGCTCTAAATTTAGTTAAAACTTTAAAGGTGAAAAAGTTGTGAAATGAAGTGAAATTCATCTATTTTTTTGATTTTCTGATTTGCTCAGGATTCACTCAAATAAATTAAAGATCGGTGATAGCCGATCGACTCAATTTGGGTATCTTAGTAAATAGGTAGATTGATCTCCCGATCGCCTGTAATAAAAGAGCTTCAGACTTCTTTTCAATTGAAGTCTATGGTTCGCATTTTATTGCCGCTTTAAGTAAAGAACTACTCCTCAAGACGTACTCCTTAAGGCGTTTTATTTTCTATTTTTGGTGATTGAAATTTTTTATTTTAGTGATCTTAATCACTTCGAGAAAGAGGTGCTGCGAAATATTAGATTAATGAAATATTGGCTAATCTTGAATTAAGCCAAATTTTAGATTCTTTGATTTTCGAGTCAGCTCTCAATAGTTTATTTTCAACCTTCCTCTCCATTACTCTCTTGTGATTTTCCTGGAGCGCAATAGAATGATTTCCGAGGGATATTTCCCTATTGATTATTGTGATATCACTACTGTGATCAACTGATCTAGATCACAGTAGGAGTTGTGTAGATGACTCATGGCTGATTAGTGCAGATTGATTAGTACGAATTGATTAGTGCAGAGTTGTGATTTCGCAAACTCCTTCAATATTCCCCTGCTCAGCCCCCAAATCATCAGTAGGATAGAAATAAGAAAAGCCCCAGCACAGCCTACCCTAGATGCAAATAGATGGGAATGCAGACGTTCACACGGTTGACAATGGCTAGATTTCATTCCTCTTCCTCGGCCATCCGGCCCATCCCTGCGGCGGGCCGGTACCCCTTATCCTGGCAGATCTTTATACGGATGAGTTTTTTTGCGCTGCTGTCTGCGGGCCTATTCCCTTCCCTCACGATCGCTGCTCCCCTTCCCCCTGTATCCCTATCCAGTAGTGCTTCTCAGCCTGTCCAACCGAAAACGATCGAATTGAACGCTACAGACCAGTTGCCGGAAGATGATTTACCAGAAGAAGTTTTGCGGACGGAGATTTTCACCGAAGCCCGATCGCCCATTGACGGGAAACCCATGACCGCCCAGGAGTATGCTGAACTGTTGGTGGAAATTGACCAAGCCAACCAGGTAGACCCCCAAGTCTCCCCTAAGGTGCGCCAAACTGTAAGCTTGCTCAAGCTCCGTAAGTTTCTCAAAACGGTATTGCCTATCCTGCCCATCAAGTAGCTTCCAGGATTTCGACCCACTTGCGCCACTGTCCTGTGCTCTCCCCCAGGCATGTTCCCTTGGCGATAGGCTAGAACCAGCATTCACTCAACGCCAACCGCCATTTTCCCAGCTTTCAGACTTGGAATTCTTCCGTCCAAGCCTGGAATTTTTGGCAATAATGGTTCTCACATAGAGTGGTTTAGAGTGTTTGAGTATCGTGTTGTGTTAGGAGGAAAGCCCATGGGTGGGGGATTAGCTGAGCAGGAACGTCAGAACTTAGCGCGATCGCAGGACTATATACAAGCACAGTCGATTCCCACCATGTGGGCGATCGCCAGTCAGAAGTTTGCCAATATCACCGCGCTGATCGACCCCCATGCCAAACCGGTGGTTCAAATCACCTACCAAGCGCTCTACCAACAAATGCAGCAGTTCGCCGCCGGATTGCAAGCCCTTGGCATCCAACCCACTCGAGATCCCATTCCGCCGCGAGTAGCCCTATTCTCGGACAACTGTCCCCGTTGGCCCGTGGCCGACCAAGGCATTATGCAAGCAGGCGCAGTGGATGTGGTGCGCAGTTCCCAAGCGGATACCGAGGAATTGCTCTATATCCTGCGGCACAGTGGCGCGATCGGGCTAATTGTGGAAGATTTAGCCACTTATAAAAAACTGCGTTCCGGCTTGGAAGATAGTGCCCTGGCCTTTATTATTCTGCTGTCGGATGAAGTCTTGCCGGAGGATCCTGAGTTCAAAGTGTTGACCTTCAGTCAAGTCCTGGGTCAAGGCTCGATCGCGACCCTCAAACCTGTGCAGCAGACCCGCGATACCTTAGCTACACTAATGTACACCTCCGGGACTTCGGGCATGCCAAAGGGCGTAATGCTGACCCATGGCAATCTGCTACATCAGGTCGTGGCGGCTTCTGGGGTCGCCCAACCCATGCCGGGGGAACGGGTGATGAGCATTCTGCCGATTTGGCATTGCTACGAACGCACCTTCGAATACTTCATCTTTTCGCGGGGCTGTACGCAGATCTACACCAATATCCGTTATGTAAAACAGGATCTGAAAGATTATCATCCCCATTACATGGTGGGCGTACCCCGACTGTGGGAATCGATCTACGAAGGGATCCAAAAGCAGTTCCGCTCCCAACCTGCGGATAAACAAAAGCTGGTCAATTTTTTCCTGACCCAAAGCGATCGCTACATCAAAGCCAAACGGATTCTGCAAAACCTGAGCTTGGAAAATCTCACCCCTTCCGCAGGCCAAAAACTGTCCGCTGCTCTACAAATTCCCATTCTCTGGATCCTACATAAAATTGGCGATCGCTTGGTGTATGCCAAAGTCCGAGCAGGCACGGGGGGGAATTTAAAATTTGTGGTCAGTGGGGGTGGCTCGATCGCCGATCACCTAGAAGACTTTTTTGAAATTGTCGGCATTGATATTCTGGGTGGCTATGGCTTGACGGAAACGGCCCCGATTACCCATGTGCGACGCCCCTGGCGCAATATTCGCGGATCCGATGGTGAAGCGCTCGTCGATACGGAAACCAAAATTGTCGATCTGGAAAGCCGCCAACCCTTGCCCGCCGGGAAACAGGGGATCGTCCTGTTGCGAGGGCCGCAGATTATGCAGGGCTATTTCAATAACCCGGAAGCAACCCGCAAGGCGATCGATCCCGATGGCTGGTTTGATTCTGGAGATTTGGGCTACCTGACTGCGACGGGAGATCTGGTCATTACCGGACGCGCTAAGGATACGATCGTCCTAACCAATGGCGAAAACATTGAACCCCAACCGATCGAAGATGTCTGCCTCTGTAGTCCTTATATCGACCAAATTATGCTGGTGGGTCAGGATCAAAAAGTGCTGGGAGCGCTGATTGTACCGAATCTAGATGCGCTGGCAACTTGGTCTGCGGAACAAGGATATGCGGATGCTGATCTCAACAGTAAACCGATTCAAGATTTGTTTAAAGCGGAGTTAACCCAGCGCGTTAAAGATCGACCCGGCTACCGGCCAGATGACCAAATTCGTGTTTTCCGGCTCCTAGAAGAACCCTTTACGATCGACAACGGTTTGTTAACCCAGACTTTGAAAATTCGCCGCAATGTTGTATCCGATCGCTATGCGGGTATCATTGACGAGATGTTTAGCTAACTGGGGGCAAGTTCTGTTGCTGTGATTGCACTCAGCTGTGATTGCACTCAATTGCTAAACAGATTCCGCCGGATCGTCCGGTTCGATCGTGAATGAACCAATGTCCCCCCAACATCACATTTACAATTAGTCTCCCCCACAGGTTTCTATGGAAGTTTCTAATTCTCATCTATTAATTCAGCGTAACGTTGCCGTTACTGCGATCGTCACCCCCCGATGGAAAGACGAAGCCCAACAGCAACTGCAAAGTCAACTGAACCAAGTGGACGGTCAGCTTCAGCAGTTAGATCTGCAATTGCAACAAGTGCTGACCGAAGTTCAAAAGCAAAGCCTGCAACCACCGGGGCCAGAAACGGTTCAGCAGATCGAAAATATCAAAATCCAGTTCAACCAAGGCAAAAGTGAGTTGCTAGAACAAAAAAACCAAGTTCTGCAACAGCTTCAGCAAGTCCAAACCTTGGAATTGAACCAAGAAGTAAATCAAGGCCAAGTGGTCAGTGTTTTCAAGATTGAAAAAGGCGATAACCTGATCGGCAAGATGAATGTGGAAATCGTGCTGCGCGACGGCATTGTGGAAGAAATTCGTGGGGATGTGTAATTCTAAAACCCTGTAATTCTCAGGTTCTGTAATTTTTAGATTTATACCTCCAAATAAAGGGGCGATCCTACGATCGCCCCTTTTTTCATGCCAAGCGATGCAGCCAACCCTTCGCCACCCCAGACCAACTACCCTCAACACTCGCAACAGCTTGAAATCAATAACAAATCTGAACAACTTGAAACCTGCAACAAACTTGAAACCTGCAACAAAATGTAAAACGAAATGTAATAGGATGATTAATCGTCTGTCTAAGCCTATCCATCCAAGCCTGTCCATCCCAAATCACTATCAATCACTATGCTGAGAGCCGGAATCGTCGGACTACCCAACGTTGGAAAATCTACGCTTTTTAATGCGATCGTGGGAAATGCTAAAGCCCAAGCGGCGAACTTTCCCTTTTGTACGATCGAACCCAACGTCGGCATTGTGGCCGTTCCCGATCCCCGTCTCAACGTCCTAGCCAAAATTTCCGGCTCGTCAGAAATTGTGCCTGCGCGGGTGGAATTTGTGGACATTGCGGGCTTGGTCAAAGGCGCAAGCCAAGGGGAAGGCTTGGGCAACCAGTTCCTCGCGAACATTCGTGAAGTGGATGCGATCGTCCATGTGGTGCGATGCTTTGAAAACGACGACATCATCCACGTTTCCGGCTCTGTGGATCCCCTGCGCGATGTGGACGTGATTAACCTAGAACTGGGTTTAGCGGACTTAGCCCAGGCCGAAAAACGGATTGAACGCGCCCGCAAAGATGCCCGCACCAAGAAAGAAATCCAAGTGGAAGTCGATGCCTTGGACAAAATTATTGCGGCACTGAACGCTGGGAAATCCGCTCGATCGGTCGAGCTCAATGAAGAGGAAGAACTCGCCATCAAGGCCATGGGCTTCCTGACCCGCAAACCCGTCATCTACGCCACCAACGTTTCAGAGGATGACTTGGCGACGGGGAACGCCTTTGTGGACAAAGTGCGGGCGATCGCGGCGGACGAAGGCGCGCAGGTGGTCGTGATTTCCGCTCAAGTGGAATCGGAACTGATCGAATTGCCGGAAGAGGAACGGGCCGAATTTTTGGAGTCCCTAGGCGTGACAGAAGGTGGGCTGCAATCCCTCATCCGTGCCACCTACAATCTCCTGGGACTACAAACCTACTTCACTACTGGGCCCAAGGAAACCCGCGCCTGGACGATTCGCAAAGGCATGGTTGCCCCCCAAGCTGCTGGCGTCATCCACACGGACTTTGAACGCGGCTTTATTCGAGCAGAAACCGTTGCCTACCAAGATTTGGTGGACTGCGGCGCGATGAATGCAGCTAAGGAAAAGGGCCTAGTCCGCAGCGAAGGGAAAGAATACGTCGTCCAAGAAGGCGATGTCATGCTCTTCCGGTTTAACGTCTAGCTAACTTTCAACTTAATCGTGCACGCTCCCATCGGATAGGGTTGCTCCCTTCAGTTGGGTGCCCGCCAGCATGGTACTGCTGACCTCTGCACGAATTAAGTTGGCTCCCCGTAAATCAGCTCCCCGCAGGTCGGCCCGCCCTAGGTAGGCTTCGATTAAATTCGCTTCCGTCAGGATGGCCCCCTGAAGATTGGCTCGCCCCAATTCTGCTTTGCTGAGGCGCACTCGCTCCATTCTGGCGTTTTGAAAATTGGTTTTGTTGAGTTTTGCGCCATTGAGTGTGGCATCGATTAAAACGGCGTTGCTGAGGTCGCTACCCGTCAGATCGATGCGGTTCATTTTGGCTTCCTGGAGAAAGGCCCGTTGAAAATTGGCTTGGGTTGCGATCACATCGCTGAGGAAGGTGTGGACTAGGATGGCTCCCGTGAGCATTGCCTCACTCAGATTGGCTCCCTTTAAGCTG
Organism: Alkalinema sp. CACIAM 70d; assembly: GCA_002148405.1. GTDB lineage: Bacteria > Cyanobacteriota > Cyanobacteriia > Leptolyngbyales > Leptolyngbyaceae > Alkalinema. Next base: position 21,995 of record MUGG01000201.1, read on the forward strand.
GCCTCACTCAAGATTGCGCCGGAAAGATTTGCGCGACTTAAATCCACGCCCGTGAGGTTAGCGCCCCGTAGGTCGGCTTCCCGTAGGTCTGCTCCCCGCAAATTGGCTCCGGCTTGAATACGGCCCTCTTCCCGCAAGTTAGCCCCCCGCAGACAAGCGCCCTGGAGATTGGCACCACTCAAGTCAGCCCCCCGTAAGTCAGCCCCCATCAGGTTCGCGTCTACAAGAATGGCGAGGGATAAGTCCGCGCCACGCAGATCGGTTCTGGCAAGGGTTGCCCCCTGTAAATCACCATCCCGTAGGTGAGCATTTAGGAGATCTGCTTGACTCAGGTTGGCTCCACAAAGTTTGGTATGTCGCAGGTTTGCTTGGCTCAGATCGGCCCGGTTCAGGTAAGCAAAGGTCAAGTTGGCATGGTGAAAATCAGCGCCTTTAAAGTCTGCGCCGATCAAGTCTGCGCCTGCTAAATTCCAGTTGCTGCCATTCAATCCGGCAAATTGAATATCTCCAGCTTGATAGCGATCGAGTAATTCCTGGGCATTCATCGGCATCTCCCCCTAATCTCTGGCTATCATGACGGTTCTGAGTATTTCTGGTTCGCTATTGCTATCGGCTGGTTGGGCGTTATCGATCGGTGGTGGGGCTGGTGCTTTCTGGCTATCCGCTGCTTTCTGGCTACTAGGGGCCGGTTGACGGGTGGAGGGGAGGTTCGTAGGCAATAAACCTGCGGTCGAGAGAATGGTCTGAGCAATGGGTGCAACGATGTCTGATTGGGATTGATCCCGTTGTAACTGCTTGACTAAGACTTCAATAATGGCTTCGTATTCGGCAGTATCCGATAATTTTTCTGCTTCGTTGCGTAACTTAATGGCGAGAAAATCGAGGCGATGCTTATAGCCATTAAAGAGCTGTTCTAAAAGGTGGCCGAGGCTCAAAGCCCGCAAGGGAGCATAGTCAGCGCTCGAACTAGCTGCTACCTCTAGACGATCGGAGTGGAGTAAGGCTGTTAAGAGGATCTTAGTCCGCAGGGGATTCGCTACCTTCAGAATCTCCTGGCGCAGATCATAAAAAAGTAGGCTGGTGGGAGGATTGGGAATCGGGCGGTGAAGATTAGTAGAGGTTGCCGTTGAACTCGATGCTTCCAGGAAACTCGGCTGTCCTAGGGAACTATGTTGTTCTAAAGCTTCAACCGTTAACATATCCCCATACAGCGCTGAGAGATGTTGTAAGGCTGTTTCAGCGATGGGCTGGTATTCAACGGGTTTACTGAGGCGCTGGACAATGCGATGGAAGGCTGCTTGGAGTTCAGGAAAGGTGTTATGAAGTCGCCACAGATCATCCACGATGCGCGTAAATTGGGCTTCTGCTAACTTGTTTGGATCGGTTTCCCAGGTGTGATGAATCACGCAGAGCATCAGCTTTTTCAAGCGCAGGTGTTGGGGATGACGATCGAGCAGTTGCCCAATTTTGGCTTGGGTTTGAAAGAGCTCGATCGGACTGCTGGAAGATGCCGACAACTGACCTTGTATTCCCACCGTGGTTTCCTCGACTTCTAAAGTGGTGACCTGTGAGACATAGAGGTCTTGAATGCAGTCCAAAAAAAATTCTGCGACCTGAGAATATTCGATCGGCTTACTGAGGGTATTAACGACCTGATGGACTCGACTTTGGAGGGATGAAAAACGAGGATAGGACTGCCTGAGTTCTCTCAGCAGCACAGCTATTTCTAAGCCTTGATATTGCTCAGGTTGAGTTGGCCACACGTTTCGACAGAGATAAACGAGCAGCTTAAGGATTCGAGTTGCGTGGGGCGCTTGGGCTAGCCGACGCGCGATCTCGGAAACATCTCCCATGAGGAGCACTCTGAAAGGTGACAATATACCGCTAGGGTTCCCATCTAAATTGCGAGTTAGCTCCGTTATTTTGCGGATTTTAAACTTTCTGGTAAGAAAGGTTGAACGTTCTAAAACTTGGAATGTTTGGGGAATGCTTGGCAGTGAATAATTTGGACGGGGGGCTGGAAATCGGTGAGATGGGGGGGGGAATGTGGTACTGTAATCTACAGTAAGTCCATCGAGAAACCGGGGATTTATATTGACCGCTCCCTCTGTTTCCTCGTTTTTCTGCTTTTTCCCTTGCATTTATGGGTATTACGGTTCAAGAAGTCTCTAAACGATTTGGCAGTTTCCAGGCCCTCGACCAAGTCAATGTTGCGATTGAAAGTGGTTCACTAGTGGCATTGTTAGGCCCATCGGGATCTGGCAAATCGACTCTGCTGCGGTTGATTGCAGGACTGGAAACGCCTGATAACGGCAAGATTTTTTTGACGGGCAAAGATGCGACTTACCAAAGTGTGCAGGCTCGCAACATTGGCTTTGTCTTTCAGCATTATGCGCTGTTTAAGCATATGACGGTGCGGCGCAATATTGCCTTCGGCATGGAAATTCGTAAAATGCCAGCGGCCAAAATTCAGCGGCGGGTAGAAGAATTGCTGGATCTTGTGCAACTGGCTGGCTTGGGCGATCGTTATCCGTCCCAGCTATCTGGGGGGCAACGGCAGCGGGTCGCGCTGGCAAGGGCGCTGGCGGTGGAACCCAAGGTCTTGCTGCTGGATGAACCGTTTGGCGCATTGGATGCGAAGGTACGTAAGGATTTGCGAGCCTGGTTACGCCGCCTGCATGATGAAGTTCATGTCACAACCGTATTTGTCACCCATGACCAAGAAGAGGCCATGGAAGTCTCGGATCAGATTGTTGTGATGAATAAAGGCCGGGTTGAGCAAGTGGGGACTCCGGCCCAAGTCTATGATCATCCGGCCAGTGCCTTTGTTATGAGTTTCATCGGGCCGGTGAATGTCTTGCCGACCAATTCGCGAATTTTTCAAGAAAGTGGATTTGATTCCGCTAATCCTGAGATGTTCCTGCGGCCCCATGATATTCAAGTGGAGCTCCAGCCCAATGCTTCAACAGTGCCTGCTCGAGTGAGCCGCTTGATTCATTTAGGGTGGGAAATCCAGGCGGAACTGGTTTTAGATGATGGCCAGGAAATGGTGGCACACCTGACCCGGGAACGGTTTGACCAACTGAATATAACGGAAAACCAACGCATTCACGTTAAACCAAAGGATGCCAAATCTTTTCCGCTTTACTACGAGATTTAGCCTTGTGACTGCATACTTGATTAAACACTGAACAGAGATTCAGTAGTTTTGGTCTGTTCAGGAGAGTGGGTTAACGATCGAATTAATGATAAAGCCAGCTTGTCCAAGCGTACTTGCGCCCATGGGTGACGGGGAGGGATTGGTGCGGGTGGGTATAGTAGGCAGGAAAGACGATCGCGCTGCCCATTTTAGGCTTAACCTTGAGATTTTGACGATCGAAAAAGGTTTCTCCTCCCTGAAAATCCTCGTTTAAATAACCCACAATACTGACATCGCGAGTAGGAATGCCCTGATCGACTTCTTGAAACCGACTTGCCAACAGGATGTTATCCACATGGCGTTTGTATTGTTGACTGGGAGAATAACGCAAAATGGAACAGGTCTCAGCATGGGGAAACCGGATACCATAGGTCTTGTACAGGGCTTCTTGGACAATCCCAATTTTTTTGACTAACAAGTCATTGGTTGATTTTTGTACAGAATTACGCAGATCCAGCGGCAAAATTCCATTATTCCGCACGTCAGTATCGATCGCACTGAGTAAAATTGTGGCGGACTCAAAATGACAAAACTCTGCAACATCAATGATTTGTGTGCAGAGTTCCGGTTCCAACAGATTTTCAATCAGTAGAACATCAGCGCCTAAATCACGAATAGAATAATCCACAGCAGCCATCTCAACCCATGACCCTTCTATCGTTCCACAGGAATTTGGATTTGGAACAGGATTTATAGATCTGCAACAGGATTATAAAACAGTGAAACCAGAACTAGACGAGGCCTAACAATTTGGCAACGACCTTGTTGGAATTGGATTTCAGGGAGATCAGGGTCATCGTTAGAAGTTTAAGTTGTCGTTTGGCCAACCATCCCAGCATGGCCACGATCGTGACTTGTAATAGGGTGGCGATTTTCCAAGGTAGGGGACAGTATTGCCAGGTCAAATAAACACGGGTCGGCAAAAACCAACTCGATCGTTGATGGAAAAATGTGTAAATAAACTCTGGCAACCATGGACGGGCAAATGCTTGCTGAGCGTTATGCCGCTGTGTTTCAGGACTGGGCGAATCGTCATACACAACCACTTGAGGGGTTACGCAGGCCCGAATTCCCGCTTTTCTAGCTCGCAGGATCAACTCAGAATCGGCATGGTAGTGCGGCAGAAGTTTCTCAGCATATAGGCCAATCTGTTCAAAGACAGACCGATGGATTAGGACGCCATCTCCAGCAGCAGCCTCTACATCAATGACTTCAGCAGTCCGGATTGCAGCAGGTAAATCTGTCTCTTGGACATCGTGCCATGCTAATTGCAAAATTCGGATGCCCCAGGACACTTGGGTGCCCAATGCCCAAATCAAGCCGGGATGACCTAGGTAATCAATGCGGCTAGCGAGAATTTTGACATCATTCCGTTGGGCGATTTCTGCAAGGCGCTCTACATAATTAGGGACGATCGTACAGTCATCATTAATGGTAAGAATAGCGTCGTAGCCTGCGTCTAGCGCTGCTTTTACCCCATGATTGGTGGCAGCGGCCCAATAGCATTGATCGTCGACTTGTAGAATTTTAACCTTGGGAAAATGCCGACGAACGGCCTCCGCAGTTCCATCGATCGAGCTGGCGTCAACGAGAATCACATCCAGGCTTTGATAAGTCTGCTGTTGTATGGATCTCAAGAACCGCAAGGTCTTTTCTTTTCGGTTGTAACAAGTGACGACCGCAGCAATTTTCATGACAATTGAACTCTCTCTACAGCAGATAACCGGGATAGATTGCTAAGGAACACATCATCTTGTACAAAGATTAAACCGCACTTCTTCTATTACTCTTCGAGTCATAGCAAAAACAATAGAACGGCCATTACTAACTCTGAATAACCCATTTGAATAAGCTTTAAACTTAATTGACCCTTATTAAATCGGGACAATCTCTTCATTTAAGGAAACTTTTCCTTAGAAAAGATATTTTTATTTTTGCCCAACTTATTGTAGATAGCTTCTGAATTAGCTCAAGTCTAGCTTTAACCTCGGTTGGGCGAAATCATCATAAAGTTAGAAGATTTTCATTATTTAGTAAGACTATATCTTGTATGACTCGTTCAAGAGGGAGATTAAGATCACTGCTAAGGTGAAACTGGTATCACTAGAGCCTCTAACTAATGGGGCATGGGAATCTGGGGCATGGGAATCATATTGTGATTGTCTTAGGCACAACAGGCTTAAGAGATATTAAAAAATT
>MUGG01000053.1 GCA_002148405.1 Alkalinema sp. CACIAM 70d
TCGGATTTGTAGCATTAATAAATCAATATTGGTATAACTATTCTCGGTTGGGGGCTGCCAAGTTTCTGAACTGAGTATATTGCGGTTCAAACAACAGTTTAACGGTTCCCGTGGGGCCATTACGATGTTTACTGATAATGACTTCAGCTACCCCCCGATCGACGGTGTCTTTGTTGTAGTACTCATCGCGGTACAACATCATAATTAAGTCTGCATCCTGCTCGATCGCACCGGAGTTGTGACTGATAATGCCATTGGCAAGCCATGATGCTGGCCCCGGCACGGTTAAGTCAAAGACTTCTTCTTCCCCGATCGGAGTAATGCTGATAATCTCATCCCAGAATAGATCTGAAGTTGCCTTTTGTAGCAAAAATGAATCCTTGAGGAGGGATGCGTAGTCAGAAACCACTTCTCGAGAAGGCGCAAAATTAAAGTGAGCTGATCCGCCATAGGATGTGCCGCGCAAGGCGGCCATTTGACGGGTTGTAATACCCTGCTCTTGCATTCGTACACGAATCTCTGAAAAGATTTCTTGCGGTAATGTATCGCGGTTAGGATTTGCTGTAATGCTCTCTAAGTAATTCCTTAAACGCTTGGCATCTTCTACTTTGCAGCCAACGGCACCCACTTGATCTAGAAATGCCATCTGCATCATTTTCCCAGAAATTTCCACTATATAGACGGGACGAAAATCTGCTTGTTGAACAGTACGGAGTCTTGCAACAATCCCAAACCGTAGAAGAAGCGTTGCCACTTCACAAGCGAGCCTAATACTACAGGTGGAAAAGTGAATTCGACTGCTCGTATTTTTTGATTTGGGAACATGATAGGTTCCATCCGTTGCCCAAAGATGAGCAAGTACGATAGCGATTTGTCGATTACCCAACGTAAATACTGGCTCTGGTAAATGCTTTTCATGGGAACGTTGATTAAAGATTCCTAATTCCCGAAGCCATAAATTAATCCCTTTTGGATGCCAACGATCTCCGTTACCGCTGAAAACTAGTTGATGCCAATTGCCTTTTCCAGGATGACGATTCACTGTTACCCCAAAAGTTTGGGCTGCTTCGGTAACAATTTGGCTATTCTCTTCGGATGCTGTTGTGTAACGTAGGGGCTGGCCTTTAAGATAGCTCCCATCTCCAATCAAATGACTCAGTAAAATCAATTGGGCGTCTTGTAAAAAATGAGATTCACTGGAATCAGTGGATTCGATTGGCTCAGGAAGATTACGGGCAATCGCAACACGATCGCCTGAATGTAGGTGTTGTAGCTCTTGCCATCCCTGGGCTGAATAGATGCGATGATTGGCAGTGGCTTTTAATACTCGACCACTCGCAAGTTTCATTGCAAAAACTGGCTTAGTTCCAACACTCCAAATCAAATCACTCTGGGCGATCGTGATTTTTTCATCCGGCGTCATTGCTAAAACCTGGGGTTGTTGACCAACTAGATCGCGAATCGGTAAACAACGACCATCTGCCAACAGAACCAACGTATCCCCGGTAACGCATTCTCTCAGGTCAGACATCATAGGCCGCTTGTCTGTTCTGGATTCCACACTGCGGCTAAGCTGTGACAGCGCAATGACAGGGACTGTTAACTCTCGTGCTAGCGCCTTGAGCGATCGGGTGATATTCGACAACGCCTGCACCCGGTTGTCATTGCCCCCGCTGCCCATTAGCTGCAAATAGTCGATCAGAATCAGCCCTAACGCTCCACCATTTTCCGCCTGGAGCCGTCTTGCCCGCGATCTCATCTCCGTCACGCTTAAGTTGGGGCTATCGTCAATGAAAATCGGCATTTGCGATAGGGTACTAATGGCATGACCCAACGGTTCCCACTCCTGATTACTAATGCGACCTGCCCGCAAGCGACTACTTTCAATGCGAACTTCACTGGATAGTAAACGCTGAACTAATTGCTCCCGTGACATTTCTAAACTGAAAACTGCAACGGGAAGCTTATGGTAAGACGCAATGTTACGAGCAATATTGAGAACGATACTCGTTTTCCCCATGGACGGACGACCTGCAACGATAATTAAATCGCTACGCTGAAAGCCTTGGGTCATGGCATCGAGATCGTAAAAACCACAGGCTAAACCGGGTAATGCCATCCCTACCGCGCGACTTTCGATCTCTGCAAACGTCTGCGTTAGGACATCCGCCGTAGACATTAACCCTTCCTGGGGCCGGGTTTGCGTCACGTTGAAGACTTTTTGTTCCGCATTGTCCAGCACATCCACCAGATCCTGGGTCGTGTCGTGGCCGAGGGCCGAAATTTCGTTGCCGACTCGAATTAAGCGACGGCGCAGATACTTATCCATCACCAGTTGGGCGTACTGGTCGATATTCACCGCGCTAACGGTCCGATCGCACAGTTCCACCAATCGACTTTGGCCCCCCACTTTGTCCAGTTGGCCGTGATCCTGGAGCCAAGTGGCCACATTCATCAAATCCGTTGGCTTACCCTGCTGGTGCAATACCAAGGCTGCTTCATAAATCCTGCGATGGGCCGACAGATAAAACCCCTCAACGGTCAAAATATCAGTGATGCGACCGATCGCCTCTGGATCCATTAAGATCCCACCCAGGATCGCTTCCTCCGCTTCCAAATTTTGGGGGGGTAGACGATCGCTAATGGCCTGAAAATTCAGTTCTTCTTTGGGAGCTTCCTGAGCCATGGGGAGAGAAACCTAGTAGGGCAGCAACTATAACAGGTTACAAGGGACAGCGTACAAGGGAAAGTCAAAAACTAGACAGGAAAAGTTAACGTCTTCCTCAGTCTACCTCCTCGTACATTTGTATTAATTGTACCGCGATCGTGGATGACCTACCCACCTACCTACGATCGTTACGATCACCCTTGAATTCTGACGGCGCAAGAAGGCGCAAGTTGTCTCAACTGGGGAACTCTAGGGGGAATCATAACAGTCAATGGTACGGTAATTTCCCCCTGTGCTGGGCGTAAACTCTTGTGCATAACTCGATCGAGGATGTGTATAACTAGATATGAATCTTTAATAGAGTCTGTATCTTAATCAGGTCACTATATTAAAACTAGGGTCTGATCGTTGGGATCCTTATCTATATCTAGATCTGGTTTGTTGATCCGTTGGTGGCATTCGTTGGGAGAATATCTGTATTGTTTGGAAGAGGGGGAAGGTCATTGCCTGAACATGTCGTTGCCTGAACATTAAGGGGTGTTTTCGCCCATTCATGTCTTTTAACGAGTGGTATCTTTTGCCCAGAATGCTTTGCGCCCATCGTCTGAATCTTGATAATTTTTGAGCCAAATTGGGAGCCTATGTCCGGTAATAACGAAAATCATTGGTTAGAAGGTTTAAAAACCATTGGTCTGAGTGCCTTTCTCGCGATCGGGATTCGACAGTTTGTGGCTGAAGCTCGCTACATTCCTTCCGGCTCCATGCTGCCAACCCTTCAGATCAACGATCGATTGATTGTGGATAAGGTGAGCTACAAGTTCAATTCGCCGCAACGGGGCGATATTGTGGTGTTTAATCCCACCCAGGCCCTGGAACAGCAGAATTTCCACGACGCATTTATCAAGCGGGTGATTGGGCTGCCCGGTGATAAGGTGGAAGTGAAAGGTGGACGGGTTTACATCAACGACCAGGCTCTGCGGGAAAACTATATCCAAGAAGATCCCCAGTACGAATTGCCCCCCACGATCGTGCCTGAAGGTCAGTACCTTGTCCTAGGGGACAACCGCAATAACAGCTACGACAGCCATTATTGGGGATTTGTGCCGAAGGAAAAAATCATTGGTCGGGCGGTGGTGCGCTTTTGGCCCCCCAATCGGGTGGGTGAAATTACGCCGGAACCGGACTACCAGCAAGCGCAAAAGTAGCGGGCTGCTCAATTCTGGCTGCTTAATAAGGTCAATCTTCAACCAACAGAAACCCTTCCGCAGACTTTGGTCAAACCCTCTTGGTCAATTGCTGAAGGGTTTTTGTATGGCCAGCTTTCTGTGGAACGGGCCTAGGGTGGGCCTAGCTGATTAGCCGACCTGTACAACGCGCCCTTGAAGGGTTTGGTTTAAGTAGTGAGTGTTGAGCGATCGGGATTTGAGCGTTTGTCCATTGACGGCCCAGGCGTAATCCGGCTGGAACAAAATCCAACGGCTGGTTTCCGTTCCCAGAGCCGAATTCGGTTTGCCCAAGCAGGCTAGGGGTTGGCTACTGAGGGCACGCCACAGTTCCACCGCAGTGAGCTGCCCAGCTTCCACCAGATGATGCCACAGGGTCGGGAATGCCAGCTCTAACCCGATCGCCCCTGTCGGCGCTTCCCCAAAGGCTACGGTTTTTTCTTCGTAGGTGTAGGCTTGGTGATCCACGGCAATGGCATCAATGATCCCGGATTTGACCGCTTGTATCAGCGCATGGCGATCGCTGGGATTGCCTAGGGGCGGCGATAGGCGTAGGTTGGGATCGTAGGTGCCTAGGTCGTTGGTATCTAGCAACAGGTGTAACCAAGTGGTACTGGCGGTGATGGGTAAACCCTGGGCCTTGGCGGTTTGAACCAGTTCCACGCCCCGCGCCGTGGAAATTCGCATGAAATGGACGGGCACGGGAATCTCTTGCAGCAGTTCTAAAATGGCAGCGAGGGGGGCACTTTCCGCCATCACGGCAATCCCCGGCAAGCCAAACTTCAGGGCATTCACCCCCTCCCGCGCGATGCCATGGCCAGCCAAACTGGGATCGTAGGCCCACAGCATCAACGGCTTTTGCAACGGCTGGAGATATTCCAACATCCGTCGCAGCATGGCGAGGTTCGTGATGGCTTTACCATCGGCAAATCCAACGACGTGGGGAGCCAAGTCACCCAACTCCACCATTTGCTGCCCTGCGGTTTCCAGGGTCAATGCGCCCCAAAACTGCAACCGAGGCAAGGTGGGCATGGCAGACAGGCTGGAGAGTAGACGGGCTTGCACCTGTTCCCGAATCCAACTAATGGTGGCGGGATTGTCGATCGCTGGGGTGGTGTTGGGCAGGACGTTAACCTGGGTGAAGCCGCCCGCGATCGCCGCTGCCATGAAGGAATCCAAGGTTTCCCGCTCTTCGTGGCCCGGTTCCCCCGATCGACTGTAGAGATCCACCAGTCCTGGCCCAAGAATCAGTCCCTGTCCCGATCGGGTTTGGGAGCCCTCCGGTGGCGTGATTTGTGACTCAATGGCTTGAATCATGCCGTCGTCTAGGAGGACATCAGCGGTACGATCGGTGCCTGCCACCGCATCGATCACTCGCACCTGTTGCAAAACTTCAATCGCCATAACCTTGTCAAACTCAGTAATTTTCTCTGGATTGGTTCGATCGAGCCAACCCAGAAAATCTAAACAAGAGCACTGGGCTTGTCCTGCCGAGAGTGCTCCGTGCCAAGACGGGCTTACAGCGCGCCTGCTGCCGTTTTATCCAGGACACCACCGAGGTGAACGGTGATATTACCAGCCCGCAGAATCGGATCGGCCTTGGCCCCTTGGGGATAGTCGATGACGCTGACGGCCCCGTTGCCTTGCTTGAAGCTCCAGAAGGACTCCGGCCCCAAGCCTGCAACGTGGCACAAAATCGCTTTGTTGATGGCATCGTGGGCTACGACGAGCGTGGTTGTTCCGGGCTGGGCCTGTTCAACGATCGCTTGCCAACCAGCGATCGCCCGCGTCCACACGTCATTTAAGTTTTCGCCTTCCGGCATTTGCACCGTTTCTGGGTGGGATTGCCACTGATCTAATAAGCCTGGATAGTCTGCCCGGATTTCCGCTTCCAGTTTGCCTTCCCAGGTGCCGTGGCTGATTTCCCGCAGGTCATCCCGCAGTTGCAGGCTGATGCCAGCATGGTGCTGCAAAATTCGATCGGCGGTTTCCTTGGGGCGGGCCATGGAGCTACTGACAGCGGCGTCAATTTTGACGGATTTGAGGAATTCTCCGGCTTGATCGCCTTGGCGTTGGCCGTTTTCGTTCAAGGGCACATCGATTTGGCCTTGGAAGCGGCCTTCCCGGTTCCATTGGGTTTCGCCATGACGGACAAGGAGCAACCGCACGACATCATCACTTTTCGGCTTGGGAATGGGGGTGCCCAGGTGCGCGGTGAGGTTGAGGGATTCGATTTGGACTTGATCGCTCAGCCCGCCGGAGAAGTTGAGCACGGTAATGCCGCAGTTGGACTGATCCAGCCGTTGGTAGTCTTCCGGCTTCAGCCCGATCGCGGTGTTGATCAGCGCTCGGTTAATGCCACTGTGGGCCACGACAAGCAGGGTTTGATTGGCATGTTGCGGTAGGGTCTGGTTCCAGAAGCGTTTGGCCTGCTCGTAGAGGTCAGCCACCGGGAAAAAGTCGCGATCGTCGATCGTCATTTTCAACTGGTGGGGAGCATCGCGCCACTGGCGGTACTCTTCTGGGAATTTGCTGATCACATCATCAAACAGCAGTTCTTCCCACCAGGGTAGGTTGATTTCTTTGAGCTGCTCGGTGGTGGTGATGGTGGGAGCGTTGGGCAGTTGTTCGGCAATGAGTGCAGCGGTTTGGCTGGCCCGTTGCAGGGGACTGGCATAGATGGCATCAAAGGTCAGTTCCTTCAGCGCAGCCCCTACTTGAACGGCCATCGATCGACCTTTTTCGGTGAGGGTTGATTTGTCGCAGTGGCCTTGGACGCGCCGCTCGACGTTGTAGGTACTCTCGCCATGCCGCACAATGATGACGCGGGTTGTCACGCTGAAATCCTCCTGAGAACGGTAATTACCGCAAAGTAAATCAGCATGATCCTACCGCATGGGGCGATCGTGCGATGTAGTCTTGCAGCTAAAGTCTTCTGAAGCTAAAGCCTTTGGCCTAGCATCTACTTTAGAGCAGTCTGTTTTAGAGCAGTCTGTTTCTTCGGCTCGCTAGATTTTGCCCCCATTGCTTGGGTCATGGTATTGATGACTGACTTTACTTTCTCCCCAACAGTTAAATTGTGAGCCTCCACTGATCCACCCGCAACAATGACACCATTGTTGAGAATTGTTGCAGTCCCTTCTTATAGTTCTGTTGTGTCAATGTTGCGTTGATCTAAGGACTGAACAATTGTATCTAATCCCTCTTTTGTTGCTCCCTGTGAAGTAAATTCTGAAACCCTTGCGTAGTAGCAGTTTCTAGTTTTAGGACTCTGAAAATGACAAAAGAGCAAAACCCTTGCAATACCAGCATTCCAGCTTTTTATTCTACGAGTGTGATAAAAGAGGGATAAGGTCGTACTTTTTGCATAGAATCTATCACCTTTACTACCATCACTCGTTTTTTTATAAATCTCTGATTCATATAAAGGGACGACGGATGCAGTCTAGAAAAGTGAGATAGACTTGCCCACGATCGTGATAGCTTTTAGCGTTCTTGGGCTGGAGTTGAACTGCTTGGCTGCAACATCCTTTGGATTCTGCTGGAGGGTGGTATCGAGTTGACCGATCACGGTAGTGTGGCGGGTACGTGAGGTGTTCGATGAGTTGCTTGGTTGAGTGGTAGCCGTAGAAGGGAGCAGGAGTTTCTTGTTTTTGGCAAGCGATCGGGCTAAGAACCTGAGGAGAACTCGGCAAATGAATAATTTGCCAACCGATACGCTCCTATCTCTGCGTCCACTGGGGGGATTCCCCGCTAGAGTATGCCAAGGAGGCCAGTCGATCGCTAGTGTCTGGACTGGTTGAACTGACTCGAAGTTGATGGCTAGGATTTAATCAAATGAAAGGTAGACGCAACTGGTCAGGCGTAAAACGGATTCTTGCTGGAAGTTGCGCTTATACGTTTGAGTAATTTCTACGATCGCTTGTTGTTTTTCAGCGCTATTGTCGTGCAGGAGCAGCACTACTTTGCTGGGTTCGATGATCAGCTTGCCCGATCGATCGAGATATTGCCCAAACCCGTCTACCACCGTCAAGCCCTCGCGAAACCGAGGTGTCACCGTCGTTTGTAGAAACTGATGCCAGTCGATTAACGAAACTCGATCTCCCTTGGGTTTAGATAATCCAAAAAACAATTCTGTTTTGGTCATTTGTCCTGCTGGACAAGCAACGGATTGGGATGGTGAAGATTCAGCTAGGCCGCGATCGACTATCAAAATGACGCTGCCACTAACACCAATAGTCACTCCCAAAGCAATCCATTGGAGACAAGTCATAGAACATAAAATATTTGATTTTAGGTGCCACAGAGATTTCTTCCTTGACTGCATAATGATACCTATAACTACGATCGAGGGATTGTTAGGATCCTTATAAAAATAACTTGAGTAACTTCTTAAATACTGTGCCCGTCATACAAGGCTTACAAGGTTTCGATAGTGCAATTTAAATTTGTAAGGATTCTTAAATCAAAACGCGATGTAACTTATAACCCATGACTTTTACCAATCACCCAATGGCGACGGAAAAAGCGCGATAATGCGGACTCTTCCAAGGAGAGATAGATGGGACGACCGTGGGGACAGGTGTTGGGATTGCGAGTTTGTTGCCACTGATTAATTAGTGTTTGCATTTCCACTAAGGTTAGCGGCATTCCATTGCGAATCGCCGATCGACAGGCTGTAGCCACCTGGGCCGTTTCCAAACTTCCCCCCAAGCTCAGTTCCCAAAGGGCATCGGCTAGATCGTCCCGTTCCGCTAGTAATGCCGGGGCATGGCGCACTGCCCAGAGCTCTTCCCCGAATTCTTCCACCGTAATGCCAATTTGCTGCAACTGCTCTATCTGAGCGATCGTGAGTTGCTTGAGAATCACAGGCGGTTCCAAATCCACCAACTGCCAACGATCGCACAATTGTTCAAACAACACCCGCTCATGGGCAATATGCTGTTCAATCAACCAGAGTCCGGTTGCATGTTCTGCCAGAATATACATATTGTGAACTTGAGCGATCGCTTTTAGATTTAGCGTATTCGTACCTGAGTCCGTTGGATTGACACGACGATTCGCAGCATAATTTCCAGCCATTTCCGCTGCCTTAATCACACCTTGAGTTCGACTGGAAGCGCTAGTATGTTCACTCTCTAGTTTTAACACCTGTTCGATCGCTTGATTCATCCATTGCTGACACTGTTCTAAATGCTGTAAGTAAATTTCTTCTTTAGCAGGATGACGGTTCCAATCAATCCACTGTGCAGGGACGTGGAGATGCACTAAACAAATGGGATAGCGATCGCGGGGAACCGTTCGCCGTAGACTGGCAAACAAGGTATTTTCTAATTCAGGAAATTTGACAAACCTTCCATTGATGGCAACCTTCATCCAGTCGGGGCGATGGCGATGGCAACGATCGGGCAATCCCAGTAGCAGTTCAACGGAAATGACTTTAGGGGACGAATCTGGTAACTCATCAGAAGCCAACGCTACAGCTTCACGATCGCCTACGGTCAGAGAATCACCAACGTTATCATCTTCGGGCAATTCGGTAATCTGTTGGAGAGTATAGCGCAAATCCTCCGGACGAATTTGCGGCAGAATTTGCGGCAGCATCGTTTGAAAATTCTTACCGCCCCATAACGTGATCCATTCTCGATCGCCTTGATACACTTGCCAAGTGATGCGCGGATGGCTGAGGGCAATGTGATAAATCGTTTGTTGAATCGTGCGGAGTTGTTGGCTGAGAATCGGTAAACTTTGACGGCGAGCGGGCCAATTGCCAAATAAATCCTCGATCGTGACGATCGTTCCCGGAGCGATCGCGATCGCATCCACATGCTGCACCTGCCCCAGCCCATCGTACAACACCCGATGGCCTTGACTTGTGTCTTGATTCGTCTCTGCGGGACAACTGAGGATTTCCAAGCGGGACAACTGCGCTAAACTATGCAGCGCCTCCCCCCGGAATCCCAGGGTTTGGATCTGGCCTAAGTCATCCCGATCGTGAATTTTGCTGGTACTGTGGGGCGCTGCGGCTTGCTGCAAATCTGCTAGCGCCATACCCCGCCCATTGTCCGCCACCCGCACGCGCCATTGTTCTGGCCAAAGGGTAATCGTAATCCGCGTCGCCCCCGCATCGATCGCATTTTCCGCCAATTCCCGCACTACCGCCGCCAGGGAATCAATCACTTCCCCAGCGGCAATCAGGTTAATCACATCGGATGGTAACGATCGAATCACAGCGCCCATATCCCCAGTCTAGAAGGGATTGGCGTTTTTGACTGGTTAATTCGGCGGGGTTATCCAGCGAACTAATCTGCCAGGTGAGTTTCCACCGCAGCCACCAAGTAAGTCGTCCAGGACTCCACCAGATCCACCGTTTCCGCTTCCACCATCACCCGGATCACCGGCTCCGTCCCCGAAGCCCGCACTAAAATCCGCCCCCGATCGCCCATGGCCGACTCAGCTTTAGCGATCGCGGTCTGCACCGGTTCGCAATCCTGCCAATTTAACCGGCGATCGCGATTTTCCACCCGCACATTACGCAACACCTGGGGATAGGTCTGGAAACTGGTGTCGATTAAATCCGCCAAGGTGCCCCCCGATTGCTGGATCAAGCTGGCTAAATGCAATGCCGTCATCAGCCCATCGCCGCTCACACCGTAGTGGGGACACAGAATGTGGCCGGATTGCTCCCCGCCCAACATCGCTCCCGTTTTCACCATTTCCGCATGGACGTACTGATCGCCCACCGCCGCCCGAATCAACTGGCCACCCAGTTTTTGCCAAGCCCGCTCGAAGCCTAGGTTGGACATCACCGTCGCCACGATCGTCTGGTCTGGCAATTGCCCCAAGGCCATCAGTTCCTTGCCCCAGAGGTAGAGAATATAGTCTCCATCCACCGTGCGCCCCTGGCCATCCACCGCCAACACCCGATCGGCATCCCCATCAAAGGCAAAGCCCACACAAGCTTGATGCTGTTGTACCGCTTCCCGCAGCGTCGCCAAATGGGTCGAACCGCAGTTGACATTGATGCGGTTGCCGTCCGGCTGTTCATGCAGACAAATCACCTCCGCCCCCAGTTGCCGAAAGGCGATCGCGGCGGTTCGGGTGGCAGCCCCCCAGGCCAAATCCAGCACAATTTTCAAGCCTGTCAGAGGATGGTGCGCTTGATTGAGGAGCGGCATTTGGAGATCTTGCAGGTACCGATCGACCAGTTCAGGCCGATAGAAATGCTGGCCCCACTGGTGCGGCTCCATTTCCAGATGACACAACCGTCCCCGCAGGGCTGCTTCCACGGTTTGCTGCAATTCTGGAGCCAACTTACTGCCGGAAGCCCCAAAAAACTTAATGCCATTGTCCTCCGGGGGATTGTGGCTGGCGGAAATCATCACCCCGCCGATCGCCCCGGTGCCTTGGGTCGAGTGAGCCACTACCGGGGTTGGGCACATCCCTAAATCCCAGACATCCAAGCCCGCCGATGTCAAACCCGCCGAGAGTGCCGTCGCCAACATATCACTGGAGTTACGGGAGTCCCGTCCGAGGACGATCGGGGCATGATCCCCAGCTACATCCCGCAGGACTTGACCGGCCCAGTAACCCACCTGCATTGCCAAGGGAGCCGTCAGCAGTTCACCCGCCTTGCCCCGAATGCCATCGGTTCCAAACAATGCGCCATCGGGCAAACGCACCATGCCCCAAGACCGACTTTCCCGCTGATTCAAGGACGCAACCATACTCTTTAACTCCTCACTGATACGGGCTCAGAATACAGACCCAGAACTTGTTTAGGCTGAGATTTTCACTTTGTCAAGCTGATTTTGGTTAAGCTTAGGTCAATTGGGGGATCAGCTTTCACTCTCTGCCCTTTACTAACACGATTCCATGGCCCGCAATGATCAATCCTAGTAATCATCATCAAAGCAACGAATTGTGGCGTTTTAGTGGCACGGCTCCAGTGCAAAAACTACCCCCTCGATCGAAAACCCCCAGAGATGCTATCCCCAGGGGTTATTAGCTCATTAAAACAATTTGCTGGTCTACACGCCAGCTTCCGCCATCACCGCTTCAAAGACATCCCAAGACAAACCCTGAGCGATATAGCGTGGCGCTTTGGGATTGTAAGGACTTTCCAAGCGATCGATCTTGTGAATTCGCGTATCATCCGAAATGATAGGAACATCAGGATCGAATGCAGTCGGACACATCAATGAGCTGGAAAACCCTTTAAAGATCGCAATTTGGTCTGGTTGACCGTTCAGATCTACGCTGACTAGCAAAACTTCTCCTGGACGCTTAACTGTGTACTGCTCCAGGCGACGTGCGATAGAAGCTGTCATGCCGATTCCTTTCTAGTGTGCCTAAAAATCAATCACAGCGGGAAAGATTCTAATAGCCCTAAAAACTCAATTTGTGAAGATGCTATGACGAATTAGCTGAGCTACCCCAATGGGTTGAGCTAACCAATTGCCGAGCGTTTCCGCTTGTTAAGTCGAAAGAAAATAAAATACCCGAGATAAACAACGTAAATCCCTAAACCAATTAAGCCCAGAATGCCCAAAAACCATTCCCGAGTAGTGGGATGGAGCAGAGCTTTGTAGGCGATCGGGGGTTGCAGCCACGCAAGACAGAGAGACTGTCCGGCTGAGCCTGCCACGATCGCGTCGCTGGACATGAACGCACATTGTACAACAGGCAATTGCAAGACTGCACCTACTAGGCAGTAAACTGACACAGCCCATCGCCAAGCCGTAAATCCTAACTTCAAGACATTGTTGGGCTGATCCCGCACTTCATCATTCAAATCCACCCAAAACCACAGCGAAATGGGGATCAAAATGCGTGCAAACCAGCCCGAAATGAAGCCTAGAGGGATCACGCCAATGAGTAAATAGGTGCTAATCAGTAAGAGGCTGGCCACTCGCCAATAGATCACCATCAGACGTTGAATCGCATCTGCTTGTTGGATGAATGCCCCAATCAACAAGACCAATGGAATCACCACTGCAAACAAGACAGCGAGGCGATAGTCCATCCAGATCAGTGAAGTAACCCAAGGTGCCATAATCTACCGACGTGATATCAACTCCCTACGATAACACCATCCCAAGGGTAGGGAGGGAGCAGGCAGAGAAATTCTGCTGAACTCTTCTAGACGGGGCTTCAAAATTACTTATCGATCGCGAAGCCAAGGGACAACTTCGCGATCGAACATGACTCCATTGAAAAGCATCTATAGATGCCATAAGCAGCACCCACGGATTCAACAAAAAAGAGGTACAACCCATGGGTGCTGCTAACTTTAGAGGATCTTTTCCGTGGGAATGAATCCCTTAGTCCTCGTAAATCCGGCATTCTGCGGCTTCCGGATTTTCATCACAGTATTTTTCAAACGTGGTTTGAGGCTTGACTTGGCGTTGATGAGCAGCTTCAGCTTGCAGCTCTTCAACTGCATCCCAAGCGGCTGCACATTCCTTAGAATTCGCACCACTGACGTCACAGACGGTGCGAGCGTTGTCGCGCTCTTGCTCGATTTGGTTTTGAATGTCGCTCATAGTTTTTTCCGTCACTCTTCTATAAAGTTGGTTCCGACGATCGCAGACGACCACCGATGTAAATCATGGGAGAGAGTAGGGACAGAGAAAGGATACAAGTCCACAGTAGTTAAAATTCACAGCGGTTAGGCTGGGTGGTTAAACGAAACAGTGGAACTCCTTGACTGAACCTGCCCCTATTGTAACTTGCTTCATTCCCGCAGCAAGGCACCCCTAGCATCCAGGGGTTGGGTTATCCCCTGACTTTGAGGATTGTAGCGATGCTGTAGCGACCTTCAGGATCTTTTTAAGGAACGGTAATCTCCCACCCTTAACACGAATTCTCTTCATCAGACATGTTAGGCCAACGGTCATGTTAGGGTGGGTACATTCAAGCCCATGGAATCTGCTAAGGGATCTGGTGAGAGTGGAAACAAATGCTTGCGCCATGAAATGGTCTAGTGCCTTGTCAACCCGTCCTTCTCTGGAAGCGGCGATCGCGGAAGTCGTTGAACAAGCCCAAGCCCAGCTAGGAGTGCCGGCGGATGTCGGTTTCTTGTTTGTTTCATCGGCCTTTACGAGCGAGTATGCTCGAATTTTACCCCTGCTCCAGTCCCATCTCCCCAATGTTCCCCTGATCGGGTGTAACGGGAGTGGCATTGTTGGCATCAACACCCGAGGCACGGTGCGGGAAGTTGAAGATGAAGTTGCCATTAACCTAGTGCTCGGTAGCCTGCCAGGAGTGGATGTTCATCCCTTCTACCTCAGTCTGGAAACCCTACCTGATCTCGATAGTGCCCCTAGCGCTTGGGCTGATTTGGTGGGTTTACCGGAGTCGGGGCAACCGCAATTTGTCCTGCTAGTGGATCCGTTTTCCACGGGCATTAACGATCTTTTAGCGGGCTTAGACTATGCCTTTCCCCAGTCGCCTAAGGTGGGGGGCATTGCCAGTTCAGGGTTGACTAATGGCAGTAGTGGCCTCTTTTGTGGTGATCGGTTTTACCGCAGTGGTGCGGTGGGCATCGCGCTGACGGGAAATATTGTAATTGATACGATCGTGGCCCAAGGTTGTCGCCCGATCGGGCAGCCCTACTGCGTAGTGGAGAGCGAACGCAACATTATTCTCAAAATGGAATCGGAAGCGGAGGGCTCCCCTGCTCAAGGCAGTCCCCTAGAAATGCTGCGGGATCTGATCCAAACCCTCAGTGAGGAAGACAAAGTTTTGGCCCAGTCGGCTTTGTTTGTGGGGGTGGCGCAAACGGAATTTAAGCAGTGTCTGGAGTCGGGGGACTTTCTGATTCGTAATCTGTTGGGCTTTGATCCCCGCGAAGGGGCTTTGGCGATCGGCGATCGGATTCGTCCCGGTCAACGCATCCAATTCCACCTACGGGATGCCGCCACGTCTGAAGAGGACTTAGAAACGTTACTACGGAAGTATCAACTCAATGGGATGAGTCACCCCAAACCGCACGGGGCGCTGATGTTTGCCTGTCTGGGGCGCGGAGAAGCGCTCTACGGTGAGCCGAATTTTGATTCCCAACTGTTCAGCCGCTATGTGGATCAGATCCCGATCGGTGGTTTTTTCTGCAACGGCGAAATCGGCCCTGTTGGTGCGACCAGTTACCTGCACGGGTTCACTTCAGTATTTGGGATTTTTCGGGAGAAGTAAGCCCCTCTTCTAGGAAGCCAGGTAGGAAGCCAGGGTCTGTGCCGTAGAAGTTGCTATCCCATCCACTCTCCCACCCCCTCTATTTGCTGTAAATGTCACCCAGCCGATTGAAGGGGAAGAAGCGCACCCAAGCTCGCCCGATAATATTCTGTCGTGGTAAAAATCCCCAGGCATGGGAATCATTACTGTTGTTACGGTTATCCCCCATGACGAAGTAATAGTTGTCCGGTACTTGGAAACTCTCGCCTTCCTTCAATCCTTTGGAAAATAAGAAGGAACAAAAATCCTGGCCACGCGGAACTAAGGGAACTTGACTCGGACAGTTGTAGGCGGGAGGCTCGGCAATGTAGGGTTCCTCGATCGGCTGATCATCGATCGACACTTTGCCTTGGTAAACGCCCACGCGATGGCCCGGTTGGCCGATGATGCGTTTGATCAGGGCTTGGCTTTTGTCGTAGCCTTGGCGCTGCAAGGGTTCCGGGGCACTAAAGACCACAATATCCCCAGTTTGAGGGGGGCGGAACCAGTAGGAAACTTTCTCAACAATCAAGCGATCGTCCTTCAGCAACGTTGGCACCATGGAATCAGAGGGAATGAAGCGCGGTTCTGCAATAAAGGTGCGTACCAATAACGCCACAATCAGCGCGATCACGACAATCTGAATATTTTCCCAAACGGACTTCCAACGGTTAGTCCGGTCTGAAGTTGATGAATTGGGGTTATTCGCCATAATTTAACCTAACAACACTGTCGGATTCCTGAGTCTGGGGTTTCTGCTGCTTCTAGATCGCCAGACTGAAGCCACCGAAGCCAGACAGTCAACTGACCAACAGCCACAATCTATATCAGAAGAGTTTAATCATCTGCCATTATCCCGTGCCTTGCCGAATATTCTGCGAAAAAGGCCCCGATCGAGGGTGAACAAAATTTACGGTTGCGAAGATTTTCTGAGTTTCTCGGCCCATCCCAGAAACTGCGTTGCAAAATGGTACGTAAATCAGGAGTTACAAGAATTGGGTGGGTAGTTAGCCCTCACAGAGGATCTCCTGGGAGACTTGCGATCGTCTCTAGCCATCCTCTAACCATCGTCATTACTGTATCTACTTTGAAGCCATAGGAAATTAGGGAAGAAACGATGACTTTTACCGCAGACCAGCTCACAAGACTTCGCGATAATCTAGACGGCTTGGGCTATCCCATGGGGCCTCGCGGTCTGTTTGGCATTGGCAATGAGCAAAATGCCTTTGATGCGACAGCGTTGGGCGGCGGCAGCATTACTGCCAATAATTCCATGCGGAGTATTAAGGTTCTGGATGCCTATACCCGATCGGCAATTTATCAATTTCAGCGCGATCGGCAACTGACCGCCGATGGCAAGTTCAGTGCGGATCTCTTGACGCAGGTGGATGGCATAGTCCGCAATTTACAAAACAACTTGAAACTAGTCCTGAAAAAAAATGACTTGCCACTAACGGGCTATTACGGGATCCAAACTTTCCAGGGTGTCAAAGAATACCAAAAAGCCAAGGGTTTGCCGATCACTGGAATTGCCACACCAGCGATTCAACGGCAACTGAATGACGAAGCCAGAAAGTTGGCTGGAAAACCTACAACCGGCGGATCGACCACACCCCCAGCCGTGGCTCCCAATGACGCGGTGACAAAACTGGCAGCGCTGTCCAGCATCAAGCGCCGCTACCAAAACGGGGATATTCTCACTGACGATTTTGTTAAAGAAGTGATTCAAGCGATTCCCTAGAACCCAATCAACTGGTGATTGCAATTTATAGCGTTCCTAAATCCCCCTTCAAATGGGGGATCTTAAAGGAATTTGACCTCCCCTTTTTTCTAGCGCAGCGGCGCGTCAGCGCGGGGATTTAGGGGAATTGTCATGTGTTTCAATCACAGGTTGATTTGGTATTAGGCTGGGTTCATGATTGTACTGAATGGATCATAGAAATCAAGCTGCTACTATGCTTCGATCGCGGGCTGGCGGGACAAAACGTGCCGATAAACGTCGAGGGAAATCGGTGGGGAAAATCGGTGGGGATGGTATGGTGATGATGCGTCCAGTGCAAGGATGCAAATGGAATGTTTTGGCCCTAGGTGATCTCTGTGTCTGCGATCGAATCCCTCATCAATCCACCAACTGCGAGTTCCAACTGGCAGGGGCGATTGAACCTGCAATTTCAGGTGAACAACGGTCAAACGCGGCTCACCCATAGCCAAGCGATCGCACCGTACAAAGTTCAGCGATCGTTTGCCCATCGTGATGGCACCTGCCAAGTCGTGATGCTACATACCGCTGGAGGCATGGTTGGAGGTGATCGCTTGACCACCGAGGTGACGATTGGGGAGCAAGCCAATGTTCTCCTAACCACTGCCGCTGCCGCCAAAATTTATAAATCCACCGGAAACCTCACCCAGCAGACCGTTCATATCACCGTCGCTCCCAATGCTTGGTTGGAATGGCTCCCCCAGGAAACGATCGTCTTCGATCGTGCCCAATATCGTCAGGATTTGCAGATTGAACTGGCACCGGGGGCGCAGGTCATCCTGTGGGAAGTCACACGGTTTGGGCGTACGGCACGGGGCGAGCACTTTACCCAAGGGGATTGGCGATCGCACACCGAAGTTTGGCAAGCCGGAACGCCCCTCTGGATCGATCGGCAATGGCTCCCCGCATCCCCAGAAATGCTCGACAGTCCCCACGGATTGAACCACTGTCCGATCGTTGGTACCTTCGCTTGGATAGGACAATCGTTGGAAAAAGCCGATGTGGAAGCGATTCGGCAACTCTGGGAACCGATCACGGCCCATTATCCTGGGGATCAATTGGGCGTCACCCGCTTACCCCAAGGCTTGCTCTGTCGCTACCGAGGCCATTCCAGTACGGCAGTACGACAGAGCTTCATTCAGATTTGGCAATGGATTCGATCGCATCAAGACCGCACCTGGAATGAACTGCCCCGCGTTTGGATGTTGTAAGTTTGCTGAATGCTGTTACGGCTAGGGTTTCACTGACGAATGTTATGAGGTTTGGGCAGATATTGTGAAGGGGTTGTGAATGATGTCGATCGGCCATCGATCTATAGTCGATCGATTAGATTAAATTCGTACACATCATCACAATACACATTACTACAACGCACAATTACTACATTGTGCCACGAAACAGTCCTTGGGGTCGGAATAGCAAGACCAGCATCATAATTAATAGTGCAATGCCAATTTTGTAATCTGGACTCATTAACTTGACGATCGGGGCTAGGACAGGATTTTGTAACAATGTTAGATAGGCATCTCCCAGAATTTGTCGCATTCCAGCACCTACTTCCTGGGCTAAACCAATGACGAAAGCGCCCACGATCGCGCCGTAGGGATTGCCAATGCCTCCCAGAATCACCGAAGCAAATAACGGCAGAATTAAAAACCAGCCCATATTGGGATTAATTTTTTCAATCAGCCCTAACATACTGCCGGAAACCGCCGTCAGCCCTGCCGCAATCACCCACGTCCACAGGATGACCCGATCGACCTTAATCCCCGTCACGCGAGCCAGATCGATATCATCAGCCACCGCCCGCATCGCTTTACCGATTTTGGTATTTTGCAACAGGTAGTGCAATCCCCCGATCGCCGCGATCGCCATCCCCATCACCAACAAACTGTTAAACGGCACCCGCACCCCAGCAAAATTGAGCGTCTCCGCCACAGGCAGATCATAATTTTGGGGACTCGCACCCCAGACCATAATGACCGTATTGCGAATGGCCAAGGCAAGCCCGATCGAAATAATGATCAGTGTGGTGGGGGTTGTCCGTTGCTTGCGCATGGGTGCCCAGAGAAACTTGTCAGTGACCAAGGCAAACCCAATTACCACGATCGTAGACAGGCCCATAGCTAACCAGATGTTCAACCCGAGGCTATTGAACAAAAAGGTTAAGTAAGCAGCCAGGGTCATCAAATCCCCGTGGGCAAAGTTGGAGAGCCGCAAAATGCCATAGGTCAGGGTCAGTCCCACCGCAGACAGTGCCATGATGCTGCCGAGGGACAGGCCGTTGACGATCGGTTGAACCAGTTGCTCCATTGCCAAGCACCGAATGAAGGAGGATATCGCCCTTGATTGTCTCTGAATCCTGCACCTTTGGAAAGGGGCTGGGGCGGTTGCTGAGCGAGGCGATCGCTGACTGGAGTAGGGCTTGGCAAGATTAATCTCAGGGGATCAACTCCGTGAATCCCCCCTGACGCCCGTGATTACCGCCGGTGCTTTAATATTTCTTTAAAAAGAAAATCCGGTATTTAACGGAAAATTTGGGATACCTAAGTGATAAGTCAATCATGATTAGTAATCAGTGACTAGTGATGAGTGACCCGTCATTGATGGCCAGTGATCCCTGATCGGTCATCTTTGATCGGTCAGTTGTTTCCTGTTGCTTGCTGTGCTCGTTGTCGTTGGATTACCTATTGACTATCCATTCTGTGCTGAGACTGTATCTGTGCTGAGACCGTATCTGTGCTAAGACCATCCATTCTGTGCTGAATCTTTTCTACTCACGCTAACTCGTCATTCGGTGCTGAATCGTAATGATTTGCTGAGCCTGCGTACTGAGCCTGCGTACTAAGACATTGCTGAGCCTGCGTAAGACATTGCTGCTGAGCCACTGTGTGCTGAGCTGTTCTGTGCTGCGCATTGCTCGCAGATTGCCCCATGTTCTTTCTGCTACTTGTGTAAGGAGATTCGGCCATGCTATCCACTGCATCGGTAACATCGTCGTCCCTGAGTTTAGGGGGCGGCACGGGCCTCAAAGCCGACTATTACGATAATTCCGATTTCACCAATTTGAAACTGACCCGAACGGATGCGACGGTGAATTTCAATTGGGGTTCGGGAGCCCCCGCATCAACGATCGGGGCGGATACCTTTTCCGTGCGTTGGACGGGACAAGTCCAAGCGCTCCATTCGGAAACCTACACCTTCTACACAACAGGAGATGATGGCATTCGGTTGTGGGTGAATGGCCAGCAGTTAATCAATGGCTGGAAAAACCAAAGCGCCACGGAATATAGAGGGACGATCGCCCTGCAAGCGGGACAGAAATATAACATTCGGCTGGAATACTACGAAAATGGCGGCAATGCAGTGGCTAGACTGGCTTGGTCTAGCGCCAGTCTAGTCAAGCAAATTATCCCCCAGGCGCAACTGTTCAACACCGTTCCTGTTGCAGATACGATTGCACCCACGGCCACCGCAGCGGTCACAAACATTACAACCGCTACTGCCAATGGCTATACCTTCACCGTAACCTACAGCGATAATGCAGGCATTGACGTTAGCAGTTTAGATAGTAGCGACATCCGCGTCACAGGGCCGAATGGATACAGCCAACTGGCCACTCGTGATGCCGTCAATAACACGACCAACGGCACCCCCCGCACCGTGACCTACCGGATTACCCCGCCGGGGGGAGGCTGGGACAGCGCAGATAACGGCACCTACACGATCGCGCTACAAGCCAATCAGGTACGGGATATTAACGGCAATTGGGCAGCAGCAGCAACCTTAGGTACATTTTCGGTCAATGTTCCCACGGTGACTCCGGGACGGTTCAACTACGGGGAAGCGTTACAAAAGTCGATTTATTTCTACGATGCCCAACGATCGGGCCGTTTGCCGAGTAATAATCGCGTGGAGTGGCGGGGAGATTCAGCCTTGCTGGACGGTTCCGATGTCGGGCGGGATCTGACCGGCGGCTTCTACGATGCGGGCGATCGCATTAAATTCAGCCGCACGATCGCCTATTCTGCTGCGATGTTGTCTTGGGGCTGGCTGGAAACGCCAACGGCCTATCAGACAACCGGACAGTCCTCCTTTTTGCTCAGTGATATTCAATGGGCCACGGATTACCTGCTGAAAGCCTTTACCAACGACACGCCGGGGCAGTATGAGTTCTACACCCAAGTCGGCAGTATGGGCAGCGGTCGTCGTGATGATCACCAAAACTGGGTGCCTGCGGAAGTCATCCATGAAGTGACCGATCGACCCTCCTACAAAATTAATATCCAAACCCCCGACTCTGCGATCGCGGGACAGGCAGCGGCGGCCTTGGCTTCGGCCTCGATCGTCTTCCGGCAAAATGGCAACGCCACCTATGCCAATACACTCCTAAGCAAAGCAGAACGCCTGTTTGACTTTGCCAATACCTATCGCGGCATGAACGCCCAGATTGCGCCCAACGGGAGTCGAGATACGTCATCGCCCTACCAAGATGTCAGTTTCTACGATGAATTGCTCTGGGGCGCAACCTGGTTACACAAGGCAAAACTGGCCCAAAACAATGCCTACGGCAATAGTTATCTCACCCAGGCGGAACAAATTTACAACGATGGTGCTGCTGGATCGATTCGGGGAAATTATACATCCGAGCAAAGCTGGCAATGGGTGGATAAAGGAGCCAAGGTATTGCTAGCGGAATTGACCAATAAAACGGTCTATCGCACAGAAGTACAAAACTATTTGGATTACTGGACGGTAGGTTATAACGGTCAGCGCATTGCCTACACCCCCGGTGGCTTGGCTTGGCGGGATGCCTGGGGCTCCCTGCGCTATGCCAC
The DNA here is from genome assembly GCA_002148405.1 of Alkalinema sp. CACIAM 70d. GTDB lineage: Bacteria > Cyanobacteriota > Cyanobacteriia > Leptolyngbyales > Leptolyngbyaceae > Alkalinema. The sequence goes on from MUGG01000053.1 coordinate 21,700, forward strand.
GACCCAAGCCTTTGTCGCCTTGGCCTACAGCGATTTAGTGTCTGACACGGCTGTGAAATCCCGCTATGAGAACTTTGCGGTGCGGCAGGTGAATTATGCCTTGGGCGATAATCCCTATGGTCGCAGTTATATGCTGGGCTTTGGAGCCAATCCCATGACCTCGGTGCACCACTCCACCGCCAACGGGCCTTGGGCGGGCTGGAACCAGTTCACATCCAGCACAAAACCGCGCCACATTCTCTATGGCGCATTGCTGGGGGGGCCAAACCAGCAGGACGGCTTTACGGAAGATATGACCAACTACCAGACTAACGAGGTCGCGATCGACTACAATGCGGGACTGACAGGAGCCTTGGCTCGGTTGTATAGCCTTTACGGGGGCAATCCTTTAGCCAGTTTCCCAGCACCGGAAACCCGCAGTGATCAGTTCTTTGTGGAAGCCAGTGTGAATGCAACGGGCAGTAATTTTGTAGAAATTAAGGCTTGGGTGAATAACCAATCTGGTTGGCCTGCCAAGGTGACTGATAAGCTGTCTTTCCGCTATTATTTCACCTTGGATAATGGCGTGAATCCTGCCAATTTAACAGTCACAATTCCCTATTCGGAAGCGGCGGTAACGAGCCAAATTCGCCAATACCGTGACAATATCTACTACGCAGACATTAATTTAACGGGAACCAAGATTTTTCCTGGGGGGTATGATGCCGCCGGGAAACCCACCTTCCGGAAGGAAGTACAATTCCGCATCAATAGTCCGTTGGCTTGGGGTTCCAGCAATGATTGGTCGTTCCAAGGTGTTGCGGGAACGGGGAGTCAGCCGATTAAAGTCCGCAACATCACGGTCTATGACAATGGTGTTAAGGTCTTTGGGGTTGATCCAGTTTAGAGATGTTTTGATGGTTTGGTAGGAAGCAAGGGGCCTTTGGGTTCTCGGAAATTGAAGGCACTACCCCAATTTGCCGTCATAATCCGTGGGTAACTGCCCCTTGCTGAAACTTCTATAGCGACAGGAGTTCGCGATCGATGCGGTCGTTCGATCGAACACAGTCTAAGCGTTTAAAGCTCGATTTAATTAATCATCACAACTTCATTTGCCAGCCACACCGAGGGCCATAGAACAGACATTTGGGCTTCAGGCGAATCCGGAATTCCCACTTTAATGTGTTGCGCAGATAATTCATCAATTGATGATCGCCAAAGCCTCGGTTGGCTAGAAACACCACTTTTTCCTGTGGGCAGCAACCGGGCCGCTTTGTCTAATAAGTCCTGATAAACCGACAATTTAACACTGCTGCTACCATGCTCCAACACCGACCAAATCACCGGAATGGCGCAACCTCGGTAGACAGGGTAAGCGCATCACAAATTCTCAAAACCCGAGCTGGGTGAGCCGTGTTTCTTCCGCTGTTCTCAATCAGACCGCGTCCTAACAATGCTGGCGATAGCTATACTTGAATGCTCTAGACAATTATATGTTTTTACAATACTATGATCTTGTAGAGATCTTGAGATTCCTATGCCGAAGTCGAAGAAAGAAGATCAAGAGCCTGATATTGCGCGGTTATCCGCGATCGATGAGGACGTGCTGACGGTCTTATTGGGACGAGAGTTGTATGGGTTGGAGATCTTGGATGAGCTGAATCCGGGGCGTCCAACGCCATTACGGTTTGGCAGCTTGTACCCTGCCCTCAACCGCTTAGAGAAAAAAGGCTTTGTGAGTTGGCGCTGGGGCGACGAAGTGGACGAATCAGGGGGCGCGCGCCGCAAGTATTACAAAGTGACGGGCTTGGGGGCAACAGCGCTCAACGCAGTCCAGAGCTACCGGATGGCGCTGGCACAAAGGGCCGCCGCCGGAGCTGGTTTAGTGCTCTGAGGCTTGCAGCTTAACAGTACAGAGTTTTGAAATTAACAAAATTGAGTGGGTCATTACGATGCAAATAGATGATGAAAATCGGAAACAATTAGCAAAATTTTGGCGCAGAAAACTGTGGTTAGGAATAGCCGCGATCGGAACATTAGGCATTGCGGCTTGGCGAATTAGTTCAGTACAGGCCCGTTATGATGATGTCTTAGTCCAAGAAAGTCGAGACTTGCCAGACAAAGTTTACCAGGAGTTGATTCAGGAAATTAGGCAAGGGATTCCCAATCAGCCAATTTTTTGGGAAACGGATGATTTCAAAAAAAATCAAACTTGTAGCAGCATTGACCTACTGGGTTCCCTTGGCGATCGCCGTGCAATTCCTGAGCTCAAAAAACTGATGGAAGATGAAATGAACCATGTGAAAAATTGTGGTGGTAATGTCCTCAATAAAAGTATTTATCTGGCAGCCGCTTCAGCATTAAGTAACTTTCAGGATGAAAATACATTCTCCTATTTAAAGCAATCATTAGCCAGCCTTCCCTCATCACTAATACTTAATTTGCAAAGAGAGTTTCATCGAAGAGACCGTCTAATTCTCAAACAGCCAACTTTTAGTTGGAATGACAAACAAAATGTAGCACTTCTGAAAAGTCCCTTCCCGATGTTTCTGGGGCCGTCAGAGTATGATACGACCAATCAGAAAATTATTCGATCGCTACAGAGTCCAGGCGCAGTCGATGAAAATCGAGTACAGAAATATCAACAATTAGAATCAAAAGCCTTGACAAAGCAACAAAAAGAACAGCTGGTAGAAGAGTTGTTCGTGAGTAATTTTGCACAGTTGTTGTTTCAAAATCAGCAAGATACTTTTCTCGATATAGCTGCACAATATGCTAGCAAGAGTAATTTAAAAGCATTTGAGACTTTGCTGTCCTTACTCCCGAAATCAACTCAAACGTTAACTCCATTTGAGAAAAGCACTAGACAATCTATCCTAAATAGGATGTTGGGACTCTCTGCTATTCCTCAATTTAGGCCATCAATTCTAAAATTTCTTAGATCTCAAAACTTTCAAGATAATGATTTTACCAACCTTTACTGTGTAGCTCTTGCCGCTGACCAAACAGGCCAAATCGCAAGTGAATTACTATTAAAACGAGTCAATTCTGGAAGTTTTCCAGAATTTAATGATGGGATGAAATCGTGTAAAGGTGATTTTCCAGTCAATGTTTTGGTGAATCAACTAACTTCACTACTCAGCGATCGTAATTCTGCTATTAGAAATAGTGCAGTCTCTGCATTAGGTTTTATTGGTGATCCCAGTGCAATTCCAGCAGTACTTCAGGCATTCAAAAAGCTCCCACGTTATTCCTTCAACGATGCACCTTTAGAGAATACTTTAGATCCAGACTTATTTGTTGATGGAAAATCTTATAAACTATTTTTGAAGGTGCTACGAGAATTAGGCTATAGTGCAACCCTTGCAGATACTTGGAATGACCAAGAAAAACAGGATGCGATCGTTATCCTTAAAAAAGCGTTAGACCAACCCGATCCGCCGCGCGCCAACATAGACAATTCTCGTGCATATATTGGTTACTGTCGGTTGGCATCTGCGTTAGCTGACCTTGGTATTTCAGACTATTTAGATCAATGTTTTGCAAAAGCTAAGGATTATGCCGCTCATCTCAAACTGGAGATATCCTTGCCATCTGTATATACAATGTTCCATCCAGGATACAAAATTAGTCAACTAGACTGGGTTTTTAAGAGCTTCCTCGATTCAAGTGACCATAGTGTGTATATATTAAATTTATTGCGAACCTACGCTCTTCAAAATCCAGATGTTGAAGTTAGACGAGCATCACTTTTTGCTTGGACAGGACAAGGGGCGCTTCCTACAATCTATACTAGCAATTTAATCAAGGCCCTCAAAGACCCTGATGAGTTTGTTCGCTCAATGGCAGCATTTTATCTGAGTAACGCTCTGAACACCAGTGGTGGAAGTGATCCTGAAATCGAGCAGGCCCTGGCAGATGCCCTCAATGATGAAAATAAATACGTCAAGCTCCATGCCCATAAAGGATTATTGAAAAAGATTAGCTATCAAAAATCTTATATTTTGAAGCTACTTGAAAAGTCACAGAAATCACAAATTAAAGTTTTATCCGATGACCTGGAAATTATCGCAACTCTTATTTCCAAGGATGCACTACAAGATTCTCGGATTGCTCCACTGATAATTTCACAGTTGAGATCTCTGAATGTTAACAAAGATATTCCTGTAGAAGATTGGTACCAAAGTAGTTTACGTAAACTACCAGAAGGCCTCGCTGGAAAAATCACTCATACTACTGATTATAACAATGACCGTATCAGATCTGAAGGACTTCAGATACTCCAGCTTTTAGCCGATCGTAATCTTCTTACAGACACCGATCGTCAGGCTGCGTTACCTATTTTGATGTCTATTAGCAAAATCTGGGAGCAGTATAAAAGTCCTGGAAGCCGTTTTCAAATTGCCAAATTGATTCGCCAAATCAATCAATCTGCCACTTCAGATCCAATCGCTCAACAACGCACTCAATGGTTCTTTTACATCGAAGCCGGATTTTTGGGTCTTGTGGGTTTGACGAGTCTAAGCCTCCTCTTGATCAATCTTCGTTTGCGCAATCCTTTTCCCTTCTTTTGGTCGGGCTATCTGATTTTTCCAGAAGAAGTCATAGCGGAATTAATCGCACTGGTTCAACGTCGCCACACTGAAAAGGTTCCTCAATGGCGAATCAGACTCGAAATTATCTATGAAGTTCTCCTACTGCTTTGGGCTTTTCAAATTGTTATCCGAATTGATAATCTCAAACTCCCTCCAGGGGGTAATCGATCTGCTAAGTGAACAACACCACTAGCCTTCTGACTCACCACAATTGTTGGCTGAGCGAGCTGTTTAATTTGATGCTGGGCTAACGAGGCACCGTCACTTGATTCAGTAACCCTTGAATCACAGCATTGATATTTAAACCATCCAACTGGGCTTCTGGACGGAGAATCAGGCGATGGCGTAGCAGCGGAATCGCGATCGAGGCTTCTGGGCTGATTGGGTTTGAGGAATGGGTCGGTTTTTGGGTGATGTTGCCATAATGGAGTTGGTAAAGTCTCTGGTAGGAGAAATCGCGATGACGGAACCCATTACGGCGGCGGTTATTCTCGGGTTGGCGGCGCAGAAGTTTGCGGAGGGTGCGGCGGGCAAGGCGGCGGAGAAGTTGATCGAACGGTTGTGGGAGTCGATCGCGGCGCGATTTGCGGGACGGAAGAAGACGGCGGAAAATTTGGCGACGATCGCGGCGGAAAAGGGCGAGGCTCCGGCGGCACTGAAGCAGGTGGAGACGGTGTTGGAGGCGGAGTTTGTGGAGGATGAGGAGTTCCAGCAAGCGTTGCAAGGGCTGGCGCAGCAGATCATCCAAATTCAAAACCAGTCGCAAAGTCAATCGAACTATACCAACTACGGGCGAGATCAAATTGTGATCAATCAGCCGACTGGAGATTTGAAGATTGGTGGTTCATGATGCTGAGACGCGAATAAATTTTGTGCTAACAGATGTAGGCTTTTCAGGACT
>MUGG01000208.1 GCA_002148405.1 Alkalinema sp. CACIAM 70d
TCGGATCTGTAGCGGTAGTAAATCAATTTGGTATAAGTAAACTTCGTCGATCGAGATTCTTCACGCCTTCACTCCCTGTCACCTGTTGCATCCTCCATGAACATTCTCTGGCTTCTGCTCAAAGCCTCCTGGCAAAACGTCACGATCGCGATCCTGACGGGTTTAATTAGTGGCGGTTGCAGTGCGCAGTTAATTGCCTTGATTAACCAAGCGATCGCGGGAAAGTCCGTGTCGATTGGGCTGTTTATTGTCCTCACGCTACTGTCCCTGTTGACCACGGTGATGGCGCAGTTTTTGCTGATCCGGTTGGCGCAAACTTCCATTTATCGGCTGCGACTCCGGTTGAGCCATGCCATTCTGACGACGCCCCTTTCCCAACTGGAAGCCCTCGGCCCCAGCAAGCTTCTGGCTGCGCTGACGGAGGATGTACAAACGATCGCCAATACCGTTTTTGCGATTCCCTTTCTCTGCGTGGACATTTCCATTATTGTGTCCTGCATGATTTATTTGGGATTCATTTCGATTCCTGTTTTTCTGGGGCTTTTGGTCTTCATGGCATTGTCGATCGTGAGTGTTCAGTATTTCCTGGGGCGAGCGAGGAAGTATTTAAAACTGGCACGGGCGGAGGATGATTTTCTATTTAAGCATTTCCGTACCTTGACCGATGGCATTAAGGAACTGAAACTGAGCTATGAACGACGGCGATCGTTTATCAAACAGGATTTAGAAGCCAGTGCGCTGAATTCCAAACGCTACAATGTGCAGGCATTGACGCTATTTTCCTTGGCGACGGGTTGGGGAAATTTACTCTTTTTTATGATTATTGGCATGGTGCTGTTTGCATTGCCAAAGTTGATCAATATTCCATCCAATACTCTGGCTGCTTTTATCTTGACATTGACGTTTTTGATGTTGCCGTTTCGGAATTTATTGGAACGTCTGCCGTTGTTGTTTAAGGCAAATGTGGCGTTACAGAAGGTGGAATATATGGGGTTGACGCTGGAAAGTAATAAGGAAATTCCAGTCGCCCGCGACACCTTTGTCCCGACCCGACAGCTTGCCCCCCAGGAGATTCAGCTTGACCACATTGTCCATACCTACCGCACCGATCGGGATGAAGAGCCGTTCCGTTTAATGATTCCAGATTTGACCATTCCTGCGGGACAAATGGTGTTTATTGTGGGGGGGAATGGGAGTGGGAAGTCAACGCTGGCGAAATTACTAGTGGGATTGTATCGGGCGGAAACGGGTGCGGTGAAGTATGGTGGCGCAACCATTACGCCGGAAACGCTGAGTGCCTATCGGGAAAATTTTTCCGTTGTGTTTGCAGATTTTCATTTGTTTGAACGGGTGGTGGGGCAGGAGAGTCACGATCTCGATCGCCAAGCCCAGGATTATTTAGAAAAATTGCAAATTGCCCACAAGGTGCAAGTGCAGGATGGATTGCTATCGACAACGGCATTGTCAACGGGACAACGGAAGCGGTTGGCTTTGCTCCATGCCTATTTGGACGATCGACCGGTTTATTTATTCGATGAATGGGCTTCGGATCAAGATCCGGTATTTCGCGATTTGTTCTACAACCACATTTTGTTTGATCTGAAGCAACGGGGCAAAACGGTTCTGGTGATCAGCCATGACGATCGTTATTTCCATCTGGGCGATCGGATTATCAAGTTGGACTATGGTCAAATTGAGTATGACAAGGCGTTATAGCTGGCTGAGTAGGATAAAGGGTTGCCTGGGAGGTCGAGGATTTTAACATCTGAACGAGAGTCACTCTTGTTTGTGATGTTAAATGAGGTGGCTCTAAATTTTTGGGTTTCTTTTCGATTCACAACAGGAGAAGCTCAATATATTTACAGGTTCTAGCGACGGCAGCGATCGTGAGGTTCAACCTGAGAAACAACACTTACAGATCCACTTAATTAGTCGTAAAAACTTTGTGCAGGATACGATTAATCAATTCCACGCCCATCGGATTGCGGACAGAGTTCATTGCAGTCAACCGCTGGAGATCGTGCATTCCGACGGGCAATACATCAGTATCCTCAGTTGTAAACGGCAAAGGTAACATTTTAAGCATCATTGTCCATAGTTTTGTTTAGCAGTCTGTGGGCATCCCAACTAGGGAGATCAAGGTTTTAGCAAAAGTAACTGGCTCATTTGCCCAAAAACTCGTCCGCGAAAGCAGCGATCGAGTGAGTTGAGAGCGATCGGGTGGTTTCTCACCCATCTGTGTGATGCAAAGTTCGATGGGCCTTTTAAATTGCTTTGTGGGCAGTCATTTTCCGGCAAAAAATCTAGAAAAACTTCATGATTAGCCCAGTCTAACCCGTCATCACACCTGACTGGCAATGCCACACTAATTTTCAGCAAAGTCAACTCACAGCAGGTGAACTTGGCGTTGTGTCGCTAGTCCTTAGTAGGGATGCAACCTGAAAGCTATTTGTGAGACAACCTGTGAAAGGTACGGCTATCCCTACTTCTAAATAGTACACATGAATGCATTCGGGTGCTAGGATCTCAAAAATACTACACTTAGCGTTAAGGCGTATAAGTAAAACGCTAAATGTGGAATTGCCTCTGAGTTACAACACACCTGGAGAAATATGGTTAAAACGGTTAACGAAGCCTTCAGCATTTTCTTGAGAGACTATGTAAACCTTGATCCACACGAGACTCAACGAGCTAGAAGTAGCCGTGATTGGTTGCTATCCCAAATTCATCTATTTTCCGATAAAGACACGAACTTCCCGAGGCTGTACTCAGAAAAAGACATATCCTTTGGTTCTTTCGCCAGACGTACCAAAAAAAGACCGCTTGATGACATTGACATGATGATTGTCCTGAGTGCCGAAAGCGGGATTTATCACGAGTTCACCGATAGAATCGAGATTTACGTTTCCGAGTCTGCTTATAAACTGAAAGCGCTCTGCTTTGACAACACAACTACCCTCAGTTCTCGAAAAGTAATCAATAAGTTCATCAGCCTACTCAAGCAAGTTCCACAGTATGAAAAAGCCGACATCAAGCGCAATATGGAAGCTGCAACTCTTAACTTAAAGAGCTATCCCTGGACATTTGATCTTGTGCCTTGCTTTTTCACGCAGAAGGACTGGCTTAACAGAGATTACTACCTGATTCCTGATGGTCAAGGACATTGGAAAAAAACCGATCCAAGGATTGATCGCCAGCGAGTCAATGATATTAACCAGCTTCACGATGGCAACGTGCTAAGTGTCATCAGGTTAATGAAATATTGGAATAGAAGGCCAACCATGCCGTCAATATACTCATACCTGATTGAGAACATGATTCTAGACTTCTATTCCACGCAGTATACGAAAGCATCTGGATATGTAGATTTAGAAGTTCCCAAAGTGTTGCAATATATTCAGTCTTCGATCTTCCATCCAGTCAATGATCCGAAAGGAATGCAAGGCAACATTAATCACCTGAGCCGTGAAGAACAAGATAAAATATCTAAGAGAGCATATTCAGATTATTTGAGATCGTTGGAAGCCAGAGCTTTAGAAGAGAAAGGCGAACATAAGTTATCTATTGCAAAGTGGAGCGAAATCTTTGGATGGAATTTTCCAGCCTATACTTGAGCAACTATCTCAAATTCAAGAACGAGATGAGTATCCATGAATAACATTTCTCAAGAACAAAATACTCAACGGAGCTTGGATCTATTAGCTGCTCAGCGCCAACTATATTCTGACGCGAAAGGCTTACAAATGGTCAGTGTGATCATGAGCGTTCCGGTGGTGATTGCATGGTCAATTCTAGTTGCTCTATTTCCTCCACTTGCTGTTTATGCTGCTTTATGGGGTATTATTGCTACGCTCCTAGAACTTATTTTCTTCTCACGGTTACAAAAATTCACTCAGGAGAAAGCCGCAAAAATTCAGCAAATATTTGACTGCGAGGTTCTACAGTTCAATTGGGCAAGTCTAAACTGTGGAGTCCGTATTGAACCAGAGACAATCGTTGATGCTTCTAATAGATTCAAGCGTAAAAAACGAAATCTTGCAAAACTCCCAAATTGGTATCCAACTAGTGTTAGTAAATTGCCAATCCACCAAGCACGAATTATCTGTCAAAGGTCAAATGTTTGGTGGGATGCTCAATTACGTCGCCGTTATTCTAAATGGATAGTTTTCGTCTTATTTGCCCTAACAATTATTGTTCTTCTGATTGGTTTAATTGGAGGGTTGACTCTTGAAAAGTTCCTATTAGCTGTTCTAGCCCCATTAACTCCAGCCTTTGTCTTTGGATTGCGTCAATATACTGAACATAACGAAGCTGCTGTCAGATTGGATCGGTTGCGAGAAAACGCAGAAGCTCTTGTTCAGGAAATAATCAATAGAAGGTATACTCCGCAAGACCTTGAAAGAGAATCGTATAGCCTGCAAACGCAGATTTTTGATAACCGTCGGCGCAGTCCGCTAATTATGGACTGGCTTTATTCACGCTTGAGGAACGAAGATGAGGAAAAGATGAATAAAGGTGCTGAATCTTTAGTCCAAGAATTGATTCAAAACCCTTAGTCGAGGCGATCACGACGCGGCATAACGCGCTGGAGCGGACGGATGAGAGATGTTGGTTGTGATGAAAAAGTCATCTACCGCCGCACAATTTCACCGTTATCTGTGCCGACATTACGGAATGGCAATATCGAGTTTCTAATTCTTCATACACTCTATCAACGACTTAAATAACAACGTAGAAGAGAACGTAAAGGACATAAACTGCCCCTGATTTGAGCTGTTACACTTGAATTTGAATCGTTTACCTTGAGGAAAATGATATGGTAACAGGCAGCTGTCTTTGCGGTCAGATTGCATACGAAGTAGAACTCATACCAGAGAAGACCTTCAACTGCCACTGTTCCTTCTGTCGAAAGGCTCACGGCTCTGCTTTTGTGACCGTAACCCTTGCAAAAGGGGATACCCTCAAAATCACAAAAGGCGAAAATTTGCTCAAAGAATATAAAAACGCTTTGAATGGCTACAGAGCATTTTGCTCAAACTGCGGAACAAGGCTGATGAATTACCCGCAAGATAAATCGCTGTATCTCGCGATCGTTCTTTCTACAGTAGATACCCCCATCGACTTCCAACCAGCAGCCCACGTCAATCTGGAGTCCAAAGCCCCTTGGCATGAACCCTACGAAGGCATTCCATCCTTTCAAGGTTTACCTGATGGAATTGTATAAACTAGGGCCATAGCAAACTTGTCACCCAAACTCGTCACAGCCCCCTATGGATAACATGTCGCTGCTGTCCATGCTTCGTGAATTAGAGTGTGAGCTGCACCAACCGCAGTGCAGAGGGAACCGAGCACGTTTGGCACAGTTGCTTGCACCTGACTTTAGGGAATTCGGTCGATCGGGCGCATCCTACACCCTCGATGACATGCTGATGCGGTTACCGACAGATATAGACCCTCCAAAGATCCATGCTCAAGACTTTGCTGTGCAGATGCTTTCAGACTCGATCGCGCTACTGACCTATCGTGAGGCTAATATCAACCCATCAGGAGAATTGTTTCGTCACACGAATCGATCGTCGATTTGGCGACTGGATTCATCGGGTTGGCAAATGATTTTTCACCAAGGTACACCCACAGCCCCTTTTGATAGAAGTTAATATCTGACCTAGCTGATAGAGAAATCCCTTCAATGGTACAAGCACCCTCTAAAAGATTGCCTCTAACAGAGTTTTTGCAATTGCCAGAAACTAAACCTGCGAGTGAGTACATTGATGGTCAAATTATTCAGAAGGCAATGCCTCAAGAAAAACATAGTGTAATTCAAGGAGCACTCATATCCGCCATCAATTGACCCAGATGAACAAACGGTGTTTATCTATCGTCCAAAGCAAGAAATCGAAGGCTTAGATGAACCTGATCGCGCTATTCCCACGCCCCCGTTTGCCAGCGAATTGCAGTTGACGATCGCAGATTTGTTCGCTTGGTTATCAGAGTAACTATTGTTCTGACAGCACCAATGACCTAAAAATCCACGCCCCGCTTCAAATCCACCCCGCGCGCTGCATAGTGCTTGTGGCACACCATTTCCGAATGCACACTGGCCAAGTCAAAATAAGCCGGATGGTTTTTGCAACGCCCAGTGATAATCACCTCCGTATCCTTCGGCTTTCGCAGCAGCGCCTGCACGATCGGTTCCTCCGGCAATAACTCCAGATCGATCGTCGGATTTAACTCATCCAAAATAATCGTCTTATACATCCCCGACGCGATCGCCGACTTGGCAATTTCCCAGCCCCGCTCCGCCTCTACATAATCAATATCCTGCTGCTGCCCCCGCCAAACGATCGCATCCCGGCCCGATCGTTGATGGTCTACTAAATTGGGGTAACTCTGGCGCAGGGCTTGAATCGCGCTGTCCTCTGTGTAACCCACGCCACCCTTGAGCCACTGCATAATTAGCACCCGGTGGGACTTGTCCTGGCTGATGCCCCGACCGATCGCCTGCAATGCCTTACCCAACGCACTCGTCGATTTTCCCTTGCCTTCCCCGGTATAGATCTCAATGCCCGTAATGCCTTGGCCTTCCGGTAGCGTGTGATAGTGCGGCTTCATTTCCGAATGCAGATCGGCAATATCCACCAACGCCTGGGGTGCCCCCCGACCCGTCGCAATAATTTCCATATGCTCCGGTTTGCGTTTCAGCGTCCGCACCACCTCATCCACGGGCAGCAGTCCCAAATCCAACACCGGATTCAGTTCATCCATCACCACCACGGAATACAGCCCCGACGCGATCGCCCCCTTAGCCACATCCCAGCCCCGTTGCGCTTCCAAGCGATCGAACTTGGTAATCTCCTCCGCTCCGAAAAATTCTGCCCGTCCCGTCCGCACCTGATCGATCAAGTGGGGAAAGCCCCGTTGCAGGGCCTCGATCGCCGCATCTTCGTCATAGGTTCGCCCCGGTCCCTTCAAAAACCGTAGCAACAACACCCGCGTTTGGGAAAAAGTCTGAATTCCTAACCCGATCGATCGCAGCACAACCCCCAACGCCGCTTGGGACTTCCCCTTGCCCGCACCATCATAGACATGGATCTGCCCGACTAGTCGTTCCGTCCGATCCTGTGCTGTACGAATGCCAATGCCTGTCCGAACCATAGGTCTGTCAATGAGAAGGGCTAATTTAATCAGAGGGGGAATTCAGAAGCACCCTATTCCTAAACATCCCGCGCCAAGAAAGATTGCTCAGTCAGATCGACCCAGATATCCCATCCGCCAGATATTCCATCCGATCGTCGGCCTATCCAGCACATTCAACCGAACCGACTGAAGCAAGGGTGATTGGAAATGTGAGCATATCTTAGCGAACTTTTGGGTTTTAGAACAGGATTTTCTTGGATCGGACACTAGATATAGCGTTAGACCCGATCCTCTAGGGGGAACCCGTCCCAGGGATGGGTCTGAGCCCGTTGAATTACCAATCCTAAGGGGGTGACGGTTTATCCTGACGCTAAACCCCGATCGGTGAAAACCTTGAACAGGTTCCATCCTCCCCCATACCAGCAAGTTCATATCCGTGATTAAGCCAAGCAGGATGCCCATTTCCAGCGGCGTTCCATCCTCTGAAATATCCTCTTTGAGGAACAATTTTTTCCTAGAGCTTTCAAGGGATGGAGTGCACTTGTTGAGCGTGCTGGTTAAGCTTGTCTGTTAAACGTACCTGTTGAGCAGCTTCAGTGACTCAAGCTGCTTAAGCATAAGGTGTTCTCATGCAGAGAAAAAGGATCCTTGTAGACTGGAGAGCAATTCAAACGGGTCAACATCTCTGATTGCCCATTGCTCCGAGCCAGGATTCCAGATCTAGTTCCTATATTTTATCGATCGCGTAATCCCGCAGATACCCATGAGCCTCTTTCCCCATCGTCACCTTCAGTCTTCTACCCAGAATCCCAACCCATCCCTGCTCCCTGCTTTAGGCTGGAAGCGACGATCGGGGCAATTCCGCCGGTCTTCTTGGGTCTGGCCGATTCTGGCTGTCCTGACCTGGGGAATGGTGCTTCTATCCGGCATTCCTGCGATCGCCCAATTCGACAGCTTGCCGGTGTCCCCAGTCCCCCAAGCCCTCCGCCAGGAAATTCGGGGCGTCTGGATGACCCTGAACGACATGGATGTTATGCAGGATCGCCAGCGTACCCAGGAGGCCATGGGTCAACTCAGCAGCCTCCACTTCAATACGATCTATCCCGTCATTTGGAACTCGGGCTATGTCATGTATTCCAGTCCCCTCGCCCAACAAATGGGGATCCAACCCTTCCAATACCGAGGATCCGACGGCCACGATATCTTGCAAGATGTCGTAAACCAAGCCCATCGTCAAGGTTTGCTGGTGATTCCCTGGTTTGAGTTTGGCTTTATGACGCCGGAAACGTCCGAACTGGCAATGGCCCACCCCGATTGGCTGACTCAGAAACGTGATGGCAGCCAAACTTCCGTCGGGCCTGCTGGGGAAGTGGCGTGGCTCAATCCCTTCCATCCCGAAGTGCAGCAGTTCATTACCAAACTGGTCTTGGAAGTCATGGAGCAGTACGACATCGATGGCATCCAGTTTGACGACAATATGAGCTTGCCCCGCGAGTTTGGCTACGATCGCTACACCGTTGAACTGTACAAAAAAGAAACGAAAAAAACGCCTCCCGCCAATCCCGCTGACGAAGCTTGGGTCAAGTGGCGGGCTGATAAGATCACCGCTTTCATGACCCAGTTGAACCAAGCGGTCAAAGGGAAGAAGCCCCAAGCCATCTTCTCCGTATCCCCCAACTACTACGACCACGCCTACAAGTTCCATCTCCAAGACTGGCTGAACTGGGTGCGTAAGGGGATCGTGGATGAACTGGTGATGCAAGTCTATCGATCGGACTTACAAAGCTTTGCGGCCAAACTGTCTCGTCCAGAAGTGCAAGAAACTCAGCAAAAGATTCCCACCGCGATCGGCATTCTGGCAGGTCTGCGCAATAAACCCGTTGCTATCCAGCAAATTCAATCCCAAGTCTGGGCAGCGCAGCAGGCTGGCTTAGGGGTCTCTTTCTTCTATTACGAAACGTTATGGGATCAGTCGCCCGATCCCTTGACCGATCGCCTCGCGGGTTTCCAAGCCCTTTTTCCCAATCCCGCTACCCGCATTGCAGGCTCGGTGACGAATTAACCTGACTGCCGGATTGTCCGTGGGGGATCTTGAGTTTCCCGATCAAACTTCCCGGCCAAACTCCCCGGCCAAATTTCCCGACCAAAGTTTCCGTTCCAAATGCAGAGAACGCGCGTAAAATCGTGGGAACAGAGCGCTAAGTTGGGTCGAAATGCCACCGATCACCACCTATACCGATGTTTTGCCCCTGCGGGCGATCGCCTTTCAGTTACTCTTTCTGATTCTAGCGATCGCGATTGAAGCTGCGGTTTTGAATGTCCGCCTGGATTTGGGACGGAAAGTCAGCATGCAGTACGCTGCTACTATCAACCTATTTACGACAGTACTAGGATGGATAGTTTTCTTTGTAGTGGAACCTTTGCTGCCGGAGCCCTCCCGCAGAATGGTCATTGAATATGTCTTTTTCGGGATCAAGTCAATCCCCACAATCATGATTGGCGTTGGGTTTGCCATTTTCCTAGCCACGTTTTTACTCAAATTACAGGGCATTGAATGGCTAGAGTTGCTCCTGGAAAAAAATAAGGTTGCAGAGAAAAAGAGCGATGAGCCTCCTAAATTTAAAGGGCGTCGGCAACAGCAAAATCCTGTATTTGAGATTGAAGCGAATCGTCCCTTAGCAGTGCTGTGGGCTAATGCCTTTAGCTTTACGGCGATTAGCATTATTTTGGCCATTCGCATTCTGGTGCCCCCGTTGCCCGTGCCTCGGTAGCTCTAGTATCTGACCCATTGAGTTCCTAGCTACATTTCTGAATTCATTTAGTTCCTAATTAATCCGCTCCCAGTCAACCCACTTTCGAGTTCATGAGTCCCCATTCATAATTCCCTAAGGAACGCTGGGGCCTGTAAAAGAAATCGTCACATCCCCCGATCGTCTGGCTCCCCTTACCGCCAGCTCTCCTCAACAAAGTTGCCATGAACATGCTGCTATGAAAGAGTTTATTCAAGAAATTCGTGACTTTCTCACCCCTAAACAGCCTGCATCTTGGCAAACTTTGTTGCTGCTAAGTTTGTTTTCGTCATTCATTGCGTTTTTCACCACCTCGATCGCGCAAAACATCATTTCATCCGGTGGCTGGATTTTCTTGATTTTGGCGGCTTGGTGGTTTGTGTATGAACCTCCCATTAAAAAAGCACTGACGTTTCCGGGCATTTTTACCCAAATTTTTATTGGGCCTTGGATTGTTGCTGCGTTGATTTGTCTCTTCCTGTTTGGCAGTTGGGGGAACTATGGTCAACTGAGAGGCATTACTCCCCCTGCTTTTATTGTCTGGCCCCTTTTATCCGCTGTCATTGGTCTGATCCCCAACTTCATTAAGACCAATGGTGATAGCAAAACCCCAGAATTGACTTGGCCTGGAAAAGACAAACGCCAAGGGATGGTACTTTTTCTGCTAAGTCATGTGCTTGTGGCCTGCTGGTTCCAATTTTATTTTCTCTTGCAAGGTTGGCTGAGCGTCTATCCCAGCTTGCTATCCGATGACTTTACGGGTAGTTCGTTTGTTGTGCGGGTCTCGAACTTCGATCGAGGATCGCCCTTGGGGAAAGATGTTTTAAATACGGCGGAATCTCAACTGCGCAGTCGGATCGAGAAGCAGACTTGGGGTGAAATTGAACGGTGGTTCTTTGAAAACAAAGCCCAAAAACAGTGGGTCAACGATTTGGAATCCGATGTGAATAAACAATTAACCCAGCGTTGGCGATTGTTTGAAGGTCAACTGTGGGATCTACAGGGCAAAGTCACCACCGATCGCTTTGATACGGGAGCCATGTATAACGTGCGGTTAGACGCCGTTTGGCAAGGCCCCAGTTCTCAGCAAGCAGGGTACTACCTGACAAAAAACTGCGAAGTCACTCCCAGTCGCCAGTTTTATCGCAAGGCGGGTGCAACTCTCCCCAGCAGCCGAACGATCGGTCGTCTCAAATGCACCGAAGTCAGCAGACCGATCGAAATTAAGCCAGATTCCAAACCCGTGGGAGCTTAGAAAGGGGATACATGCCGAGGAACTGAATCACAGGCGCTAGACTGTGTTATTCTCCCTTTGCAGTGCTCCTTCAGTTTATGGATGGGGAAGGCTTTGCGGATAGGAGAAGATCCACTATTTAGCCGTTTTCTCAATTGAGTTCTTAAGTTCAGCCGTTTCTCAGCTCACCACGTCTATGTTCGGTTCCATCGCCAGAGTTACAGTCATTGCATCGAACGTCTTTCGGGAGGTCATTCGCGATCGGGTTCTGTATTTGGTCGGTTTCTATGGCATCACCTTAATTCTGGCCCAACGACTGTTGCCGGAAATTGCCGCTTCCACTGAACAAAAGATTTTGCCCGATCTCGGCTTGGCGACGATGCAAGTTCTGGGTTTGCTGCTGACGATTTTTGTGGGAACGGGCCTGGTTAATAAGGAAATTGAAAAACGCACAGTTTTTGTTCTGATTGCTAAACCCGTCAGTCGATCGGAATTTGTGATCGGCAAGCATTTAGGATTATCCGGCGTCTTAGCGGTACTGATTGCGGCCATGACTGCGCTTTATGCGGGCGTCCTCACCTTGGGAAGAATTGATTTCAATGGACTTGCTCTGTTGTGCCATTCTGCCTTTCTCTGGCTCCAACTTTCGCTGATGACTGCAATCGCCATCGGGTTTGGGGTGTTTACCAGTTCCCTGCTTGCTGTGCTCATGAGCTTTGCGGTGTACTTGATGGGAGCGCTGAGCCGTGACTTGGTTACGTTGGGCAAAGTGTCGAAGAATCCGACGATCGAGCAAGTTACCCGCTATCTCTACATGGTTTTGCCCGATCTCTCTCGGCTTGATTTGAAAAACCAACTGAACTACAACCTCATCCCTGGCACGGATGTTCTTTTAGCGAATGCTGGATATGGTTTACTGTATATAGTTCTTGTCTTGGCTCTGGCTTCGTTGATTTTTGAGCGGCGAGAGTTTTAATAGCACCCATGGCTCGATCGTCCTGTTGAACAGAGCTGATGTGTCTGATTGTGTCCCTATGAACTCTTCGACTCAGTGTTATTGGGCGACAGCCCTCATTCCAGTGGACTGCAACCAGGAGTTTACCGGTGAAGTTGCTCACGGAGTCGTCCATGGGTTTCCAGGGGATACAGATAGCAAGCTGAGGCATCACGATCGGACGGCTGGCTTGGGGATCGCTACAGTGGATCACAAGCTGCATGCCTTTCGGGATGAGTTGGATGATTGGCTAGAATGCTGCACCGCCCAGGGAAGAACCGATTCAGCCGATCAGAATAGTCCACGCTTGCCGCCATGGGAGAGTTCCCAGGAGCCGCCTCTCCAAAAATTGGTGCAGGCGATCGCCCGTCTCTTGGTGGGAGAAGAAGTGGCGATCGCCCTAAACCCTATATTTCGAAATATTTTGGGAGCGAACTATCTTTTTGTCAATAATTGTAGTTCGGTTGATTCTAGTTCAAATAATTTGCCCTCTGCACCGTTGATAACCCATTCCAGGGGGCAGGAACTTGGGACAACTAGTGATGCCTCAACTAGTGATACCTCGACTAGTTACACCCTTGATGCCTATGTCGGAAGCTGTCTCCTGGCGAATCCTCCCTTGGGTTTGAATCAGGCGATCGATGCTGCAATGTTGCTTCAGTGGGAAGCTCAAAATTGCTGCTGGGCTTGGCGACTCGGGCTGCGTAACCAGGAAATGGGTTGGCTGATTGTGCGTCCGCAGGTGAAGGATGCGGCCCTTTTAGAAGCAATTCTCCAGCCAGCTAGAACGGCTGTTATTCAACGGGTTGCGGCGTTGGTAGGTCGATATTTAAGCCATGCACGATCGTACAGTCAATTCCAAGTCCAAACCCAAATACTGCAAACGAAAAATCAGGAACTACAGCAAATTAGTCAACTCAAAAGTGAGTTTTTAGCCAATACGAGCCACGAAATCCGAACACCGTTAAGTTCCATTTTGGGGTTTACCCATCTTCTGCGGGAACAGGGCTTTAATCCTGGAAGTTTGCGCCACCAAGAATATCTCAAAATTATTCTCACCAGTGGTCAGCACCTTTTAGCCCTGATTAATGACATTCTCGATCTGTCTAAAATTGAAGCGAATCAACTGGATTTGAATTGGGAGTGGGTTGAGCTAGAACCGCTGTGTCGCACAGTATTAACCTTGGTGCAGGAAAAGGCCAACGATCGGGGGCTATCCCTAAAATTAGAAATTCCGGATCACCTCGGTGCGATCATGGCTGATCCACTCCGCCTCAAGCAAATCTTGTTTAACTTGCTATCCAATGCCCTGAAATTCACCTCAGAGGGGACTGTGGGACTACGAGTGGCTCAGGAGGATGATTTGACGCGGCTAACGGTTTGGGATACCGGAACCGGGATTCCTCTAGAACAGCAGAATTTACTGTTCAAACCCTACCAACAGTTGCCTAACACCGTGACTAGTTCTACGGAAGGAACAGGTTTAGGCTTGGCTTTGACCCAAAAATTGGCCGAACTCCATGGGGGCTGGGTGGAGTTGCAATCGGAATTAAATCGGGGTTCAGCATTTACGGTAGTCATCCCAATTTCTCCATCCCCTACTTCAGATCTGATTAGTCGTGAGGCTTTAGATCGGAGTGATTCTGCGCCGCTAAGATTGCCGTTCAATACTCAAGTTCGGCCTGCAGGTGTTCCTCCGTCTCCGGTCTCTACACCCCCTAAATCCAAAACTCTTACAGAAAATTATTCAAGGCAATCAGCACGGCAAATAGAGAATCAAACCGGAAATCAGGTTGAAAATCAAGCTGGAAATCAAATCGATCGTCAACCGGAGAGTAAACTGGTTTATGGTGAAATTCTTCTAGTAGAAGATAACTTGTTTAACGCTCAGTTGCTCATGACCTATTTAGGAAAATTAGGCTATCAAGTGTCTTGGGCAAAGGATTCTGAGGAAATGTGGCAATTCCTGGCGCATAGTTTGCCGCAGATGATTTTGATGGATATTAATTTGCCGGAAGTGGATGGGTTAACGTTGATTCGTCAGTTACGATCGCAGGCATGCTACCAAGAACTCCCCATTATTGCCCAAACGGCCATGGCGATGTCAGGTGATCGAGAAACCTGTCTCACCGCAGGCGCGACGGATTATGTAGCGAAACCGATCGATTTGAAAAAACTCGCGCTTTTAATTGCACAATATATCTCCCAAAACATCTCTGGTAAGGCACCCTAGAGTTCTGGTAAGGCATCCTGGATTAATGTGGCTGGATAATAGATTGACTTGTTAAAATGCTGAAATATGGAATTGCTGGGGTGCGTTTATCTTTATGTAACCTGATCTGATGTCTAGTAACTAATTTAACGTAGCTACTAATGAGCTTGATTGTGATTGGTTTTGTGTTTGTAAGTTTGTCCTTAGTTTGCCGTTGAGAGGGTTTTAAGCTGATGAATATCGTCGATCGCCGACCGATGCTCGATCGTCTGTGCAACTTGTTTGCGGAAATGGATAAAGCCTTGATTGCTTACTCTGGTGGCATTGACAGTACGTTAGTGGCCAAGGTGGCCTATGATGTTCTAGGCGATCGTGCCTTGGCGATCACCGCAGAGTCCCCCTCCCTGCTTCCGGAAGATTTGGAAGATGCTCGGATTCAGGCTGCCTACATTGGCATTCCCCACCAAGTGGTTCAAACCCACGAGATGGACAATCCTAACTACACCGCTAATCCCATTAATCGGTGTTATTTCTGCAAAAGTGAACTGCACGATACTCTCAAACCCTTGGCGCTGCAATGGGGGTATCCCTATGTGGTAGATGGCGTCAATGGCGATGATTTGCGGGATTATCGGCCAGGTATTCAAGCGGCTAAAGAACGAGGTGCCCGGTCGCCGTTGGCAGAATTGGGGATTACCAAACTGGAAGTGCGGGAATTATCGAAGGCATTGGGCCTGCCATGGTGGGATAAGCCCGCGCAACCTTGTTTAAGTTCTCGATTTCCCTATGGCGAAGAAATTACGATTCCCAAATTACAGCGAGTCGGTCGGGCAGAATTGTATTTGCGTAAATTAGGTTGGCAAAATATTCGCGTGCGATCGGAGGGCGATACTGCTCGGATTGAGGTTCTGCCAGAGCAAGTCAAACAGTTTGTGATCGAGACTGATTTACCCAAGTTGATTAATGCCTTTCAACAGTATGGCTTTCTCTATGTCACCCTAGACTTAGAGGGTTATCGCAGTGGTAAATTAAACGATGGGCTAATGCAGCAGCAACTGAGGACAGAACTGCAAACAGAATAGTTTCGTGGAATGAGCATTCAACGAGATTGTCATTTAACTGTCATTTAATTAGCGTGTCTTGTTGGATTCCCAACGATAGAAGATTTCTTGGGGTTGCAACAAGCAATCTAGAAAATCTCCCTCAGACACCTCCGCTAAGGTCGTCCATTGGGGCATCTCAAACAACTGCTCCATTTGGGATTTGTGGCAGGCTAAGGCTCGTCGCTTTTGGCTCAAAACAGGGGAAATATCCACGGCCACGGTGAAATCCTTCCAAGGATACCAACCCTGTTGGACAGTCCGAATCAGAGATTTAATTCCTAGCTTGAGACGACCGATCGTGCCCACCTGGAGCCAATCTAATCGCATCCAAGGCCAATGGCACCAAAACCAAATGGGATATTCATAGACCGTGACCTTAAGCGAAGTTCGTCGCAACGCGGTGGTGACGATTTGGTGGGTCGATCGATGATCGGGAATAAAATCAGGTTCTCGGAAGTAGGGAATAAAAATCTGTTGCGGCTGGAGTTTTAAAAGAAGTTGTTCAACTTGGGCGATCGCTGATTCCTGATGGCTCCCCAAATGGCCATCGGGGAACCCTAGGAACTGCACCTGCGACTGAGGTAAACCCAGGGTTTGTGCCGCCGCGATCGCTTCCTGGGTACGCATTTCAGCTAACTGCTGCGGGGAAATTAAGTGGGCATGGGATGCCTGTCCATCGGTCATAAAAACCAAGTGAATGGCAGCCCCAGCCCGTTGTTTCTGGATAATCGTCCCACCACAGCCCAGCGTTTCATCATCTTCGTGGGGGGCAAAGACGATCGCAGACTGGGAATAGTCTGCTGTCTGCATCGACAACAACTGAGCTTGCAATTGTCGCCGTAGTTGGGCTTTTCTCCAACTGCGCAAGGAAAAACGCTTGGTCATATTTGGATGAGTCGAATCAATTGGAAATGAATGAATCAGGCAAAATAGTCGCAGATACAGATCGGACAACTGCCCTTTGATAGAGTTGCTCTAGCTTAAAAATCACAGGTTGCCAATCAAAATCTACCACAGCGCGTTGACGATTTTCCGTTGCCATGGTTTGCCGTAATTGGGATTGTTTTACCAGATTGATCATGGCCTTTGCGAGTGCATTAGCATCGTGGGCTGGCACAACTTGACCTTGGGCATGGTGTTGCGCCAGCTCAGGTAAAGCGCCTTTATCAGAAACGATGACAGGTAGTCCTGTCGCCATAGCTTCAGCGACGGGCATACCAAAGGCTTCGTTACAAACGGATGGAAACACGAATAGATCAGCATTGTGATAATGCTCAGGTAAATCGTAGAACTTTACGTTACCTAAGAAATTCACCTGTTGACCTGCGGGACGAGATTGCTGCCATTGGCGTAAGTATTGTTGCCACTCCGTTTCAGGATAGAACCGCTCTAAGGCAAGTACTTGTGGATCGTCGTCCATATCAATGAGAAACCCCATGGGCAATACTTCCTGAGGCCCCACCAAATCCAGTTGCACGTCAGGAAATTGCTGATGTACTTGTTCAAAGGCTTCTAACAGAACGTGAATTCCTTTTTCCGGGGAGATACGCCCCACATACAAAATTTTCAGGGGATTGGTAGATGGGACAGTTCGATCGTTGATTGGCTTAAAATAAGTCGTATTGACGCCGTTAAGGACTGTATGGCAGCGATCGGCAATCTCTGGAAATTGCTGACGAACCCCATTGGTAATAAAGTCACTACAGCCAATGATTAGATTAGTTTGATGCAGGCGTCTCGATAGAAGTTTCTGATCCAGTTTTGCCAACCATTCACAGTGCATCTGTAGCACGATTTTGATATTGGGATTAAACCAGCGAATGATGGGAACAAATTGGGAGAAGTTATGGAGGTGAACAATCTCGCAACCCATTCTTTTCAAATCTATTGCCAATTGCAGACCGTAGAAAAAATAAGCCAGTTTTGATGCGAAAAGCGGATTGGTGGGTGACCAGATTGGCAACTTAGAAAGAACCTTCAAGACCAATTTATCTACAACTATCGGTAAATAGCGATAGGTAATATTTTTATGCTGCTTCGTTTGTTGCAACCACTTACCGCGATTAAAAATACAAATTTGGTGGCCAAGACTGGCTAATCTTTGAGCAGTTTCATGGATCAAAATTGGGATAGAACCCGATGGATTTTCTGGGTTTAAATCACCCCAAGGTTGGTTCACAATGGCAACTTTCATAAAAATATGAACGATTTTATGTTGAATGAAAACGTAAACTGTTGAATTGTCTCAACCAAGATAACTCGGCTTCTTAAAAAATCCTTGTCATGACAACTACATAAACCCATAACATCCGTCAATTTGCAACCGTGAGCTCACATGAAATAATTGATCCTCGTTTTGTCAATATTTAAGTCTCAGACTAAACCTTGTAGACACAGTTTAGATTAGCCAACCACCATACCCTCAAAATTTTGTGGTGTTGCGAATGAAAGAGACCTATCGAAAAATTGCTTGAGAAATCACTCAAATGAGTGACTGCTGTTAATTGCCAGCATTCCTCAAACAACAACTCGATAGGTCTGCATTCAAAAACACAACTCAAAATTGTAATGTTAGCTAGCCACAGATAATCCAATTCAGAATGGTCTACCGGACAAGTTAACCAACAATCTTGGGTGTTGGAATCGGCACAATGAATTTACCCCCTCGGCTTTGGTATTCTGCTTGCTGCTTAATGATTTCATCCGCAAAGTTCCAAGCCAAAATCAACACGTAGTCTGGTTGATCTTCCAGTAAGCGACTGGGGGGCACGATCGGTAAATGGTTGCCACCCATGTAGCGTCCCTGCTTGAACTGATTCAAATCTGCCACGTAGTCTAGCAAGCTGGTGTCAATCCCGAAGTAGGCTAACAAGGTTGTCGCCTTGGCCGCCGCGCCATAACCCACAATCCGTTTGCCTTGCGCTTTAAGATCTTTGAGGATCGCTAGTAGATCCGTTTTAATCTGATTGACCCGCTCCGCAAAGGTGAGGTAATAATCAATCCGATCGACCTTGCGCTCCACTTCCATGGCTAGCAGTTGCTTAACCGAGTCCTGCACATTTTCCTGGGGTTCGACAAACAGGCGCAGGGAACCGCCGTGAATTTGAGTGCGAACAATGTCATTCAGGTACAATCCATGGCTACGGAACAGCCGATCGAGGGCCGTCACTGAGAAATAACAGAGGTGCTGGTGATAGATTGTGTCGAACTCCCCGTGATCGACTAGATCTACCACGTAGGGACATTCAATCACCGCTACGCCATCTTCTTTCAGCAGGATTTTAATCCCTGCCACAAAGCCGTTCAAATCCGGTACGTGGGCTAACACATTGTTGGCCAGGAAGACATCCGCTTGTTTGCCCTCTGACCGTAACTGCGTGGCTAGTTCTTGGGTAAAGAAGGTATTCAGGGTATTCACACCCTTCTCCAACGCAGACTTAGCAGGCCCTTCCGCCGGGTCGATGCCGAGAACAGGAATTCCTTTCTCAACGAAGTTTTTCAGCATGTAGCCATCGTTGCTAGCGGCTTCAATGACCAAGCTTTTTTCGTTCAAGCCCCGACGATCGATCAACGATCGGGCACTGCTGCCAAAGTGCTCCATCAACATGGGAGACACCGAGGAAAAATAGGGATAATCACGGCAAAACAGAATTTCCGGGGGAACGGTTTCTAAAATCTGCACCAATCCGCTTTCCGGGCAAAAGGCCAGAGTGAGCGGCACCATGATTTCGGGTTCATTGAGCTTGTCTTCTCGCACAAGGGCATCCGCGAGGGGCGTAATCCCAAATTCAACGATCGTCTGCAAGTTGGGACTGCCGCAGGCTCGACAGCCCTGAATATTTTCGTAGGTCATGGTGATGCTTCCTAGACTTCAACCGTGGGCAGAACCGCCGTTTGCCAGCGCAGATTAGTATCAATTAAGCCATCGCGCATTAGCAGTTTGATGTGGGCAATCCGCTTGTACCGCTCCCCTTCAAACTCATCTAGGGTCAGGCCAATTTTCTTGTAGGTGTTGTACAGTTCTTCTGCGCCTTTGCGAGCTGTCCACTGGGGTTGATATTCCGGCAAGGCATTGGCAATTTTTTCGCAGCTTACCCGATAGCAGCGCTTATCGGGGCCAGCATCTGCCGCAAAGTCAATCTCGCAGCCAGGAACCACAGCTTTAACAATATCTGCAATTTCCGAGACCCGGTAGTTTTCCGTCGATCGGCCTACGTTAAAGGCTTGGTTATGCACCACTTCGCGAGGCGCATGGAGCACCGCTAGGAAAGCACGGGAGATATCTTCAATATGAACGATCGGACGCCAAGGGGTACCATCGCTCTTGATATGCACTTTTCCAGTAGTAAAAGCCCAAGCCACCAAGTTATTCAGCACCAAGTCAAACCGTAAGCGGGGAGACACGCCGTAGGCCGTGGCACTGCGCAAAAAGGTGGGTGTAAAATTATCATCCGCCATGGGAGCCACATCCCGCTCCGTTAAAACCTTGGAAGTTCCATAGGGCGTGACGGGATTGAGTTCTGAGGTTTCATCCACCGGCGTTTCCCCGGCTGCCCCGTAATTACTACAGGAAGAGGAGAAAATAAACCGCTGTACCCCAGCAGCCTTAGCCAGTTCAGCCAACCGGACGGAGGCCAAGTGGTTAATATCGTAGGTTAGTTGGGGATTCAAATCACCGAGGGGATCATTTGATAATCCCGCTAGGTGAATCACCGCATCAAAGCCTTGCAGATCCGATGCTACTGCTTCCCGAATATCTTTGCGAACTGTGGGAATCTCGGGAATGCTATCCCCGAAAGTGCAACGCTCGTATAGATCCGTATCCATCCCCACCACATCATGCCCAGCCGCCAACAGCATAGGAGTCATGATCGTTCCAATGTAGCCACGATGCCCTGTTAATAAAACGCGCATTGCCTAGTCCTCCCAAGTTTTCCAAGGTGCCTTGCCACTTTCCCACAGCCCTTCCAGGAGTTTCTTTTCCCGGATGGTATCCATACACTGCCAGAAAGAATTGTGTTTATAGGCCATTAATTGCCCATCGGCAGCCAGCCGCTCTAAGGGTTCTTTCTCCCAATGGGTCGAATCTTCGTCAATGTAGTCAAAAACTTTGGGTTCTAGAACAAAGAAAGCACCGTTAATCCAGCCTTCACCGATTTGAGGCTTTTCGGTAAATTCAGTAATTTGATCACCCTCTAACTGCAAATGACCAAATCGAGCCGGGGGACGAACCGCCGTTAAGGTGGCTAGCTTGCCGTGGGATTTGTGGAAAGCGAGTAGATCATTCAAATTGATGTTAGAAACCCCGTCTCCCCAAGTCAACATGAAGGTTTCTTTCCCAAGATAGGGTGCTAAGCGTTTGATTCGTCCACCGGTTTGGGTTTTGAGACCCGTTTCAATCAGTTCCAGGGTCCAATCAGGCTTAGAGCCGCCATGCTGTTCAACTTGGCCTGCTTTCAAGTCAACCTTAAGGTGTCCATCCAAGGAACAGTAATCAACCATGTATTTTTTGATGTATTCACCCTTATACCCAAGGGCAATGACAAAGTCCTTCATTCCATAGGTGGCATAGTGCTTCATGATATGCCAGAGAATAGGCTTGCCACCAATTTCCACCATGGGTTTGGGTCTAGTTTCGGTTTCTTCCGCTAACCGAGAACCTAACCCTCCCGCCAAAATTCCAACTTTCATAAACGGTTCCTGTAGGATTGATTCCTGAATTCGTTGGTTTACGAGGAGGCGAGTTTACGATTGCTACCGCCTCGTAAGGCTGCTCTTAAAATTAACTCACCTGCAATCAAAAGGTCACGTACCAGTTTGGGAATATGACGAATGAACCAATACCCAACAGCCCCATAGCAAGCTAAACGTTCTGAGAAACTTAGGGGTAATAAATTCACAGAAGAGGCATATTCCCGCACAAGATTCCATTCGGGAAAGGTTAATTTACCCAGCTTGGCAGGATCAAACCACTCCGTTGGCGGCAAGGGGCCGACCCCTAACCATTTAGAGACTTGGGTTTGGCTGCGAATGGTGATCGAGGCAACCCGCGACGATCGATTGCCGTGTTCTCGGTTGAAGAATAAAAATTCTGGAATTTCGTGGAATTTGCCAAACAACGCCACCCTAGCTAGAAAAACACTATCGCCTCGGGCATATTTTCCCTGCGGGGGAATTTTGAGCATCATTTCGCGCCGCATCAACCCAAAAATTTCGATCGCAGAATGGCGACGATGATCCACACACATCAAATTTCGGAAACGCTTTGCTCGATTCGGCTCATCGGCATGAATATCGTAGTGATAATGGTCGAGGATTTCTCCGTCAGGATTAATCACACACATTTGGGTGTAACACAAAGAAACCTGAGGATTCTGATCCAGAACGGTGACACAGCGTTCAAGCCATTCCGGAGCACAGACATCATCGTGGGCGGCCCATTTGAAATATTCTCCCCGCGCCAGACGAAAAACTCGATCGAAATTGACGATCGGCCCAATGTTTTGCTCATTTCGGTAATAGCGAATTCGGCCATCTCGAGCTGCATACTCTCGACAAATAGCTTCTGTACTATCCGTTGAGGCATTATCTGAAATGACGAGTTCAAAATCGGAAAAGGTTTGGTTTAACAGAGAATCCAAACAATCTCTTAGAAAAGCTTCACCGTTATAGACGGGAATGCCAATACTGACACGGGGTAAGGCTTCTGACATAGTTCAGCACTTCCAATACTCATAAAAATGGGGTTAATTGTACGCACAATCTGAAGACGATCGAGCAGAAAATCGAGAAGCGATACTCTAGTGCTTATTTCCTAAGCAGTCTAATGCCCATTTAACTTATGTAGAAAACTTAAAAATGTTTGTTCCACTGTAGTTCCTAATACTAGTACCAAAGGGATATGCACAATTACCAGCCCTTCAATTGTCTCTTCACTAAAACAAAATATTCCCCTCCCCCTAAGGGCGCGTCATCAATTCATCCTAGAAGCCTTAAGGGATGAGCGTTACCGCGCCCCATTCCCCCTTCCTAAGCGAAGGGTTGAAACCTCGACTGCAAGAGCGTCTGACATCTCAATGATGACAGCCCCTAGAATTCGAGCAGCTTGACATTCAAGGTTCTTAGCACCCCCCCGTTTCTGACTAATTTGCAGGTTTTATCTGGCTAAAATGTTCACTGCTCACTGACTAGAGAATGAATCCTGCACAAAATTGAAGATTAAATAAAGCTTTCTCAGCCTTCCTCTGAGTGAATATACTGGTGTAGAAAACGAATATTTTAACCTGCTTGAAAAAAGATCTCCTGTACTAACGAATATCGTAAGAATGTTTCAGCTATTGTATTGCCAGTCATCACCTGAGTCATCTCGTCACCTAAGTCATCCGTCGATCGAACGGGCAGTAAAACTCCAACACGATCGAAAAAATTGATTTTACTAGAGTGGATTTAACTGATGTCAGGTTATGTCAGCGCTAGGGTTCTGCACCAGATTCTGGAAATCAGATTCTGTCTGGGATATAGGGCGAATTTGATTTGCAGTGTCACTCAAAGAAGAAGCCCTGACACCAGGAACCTGCAACCTAAGAATTAACGATCAGGTCTTATCCTCTTTAAAGACAAAATTCAACCCCTGGACGGTTTCTGTCCCTGATGTCGAAGCCGCCGCTGTAATTGAAGGTCTCCTTGCTTGTTCTAACTCTATTTTTGCTTGTTTGAATTTATTTGAACTTGTTTGAACTATATTGAAGCCCCTTCAACGCCGTAAGAGTCAACGAGATTCGATCCGTTGTTTTTCATTTAGCGTAGGATTTTAGATAGGTCTGGCCTGAGTATACTTTTGGAGAGAAGCTAATTCTCTTGGATTTGTGTCTTTGCCAAGCCTGGTTCTTGTAAGACACAATCTTGCTATCGACTCGCAGAGGAATGATCTGGATGAAAGGATATTTATCCAAGTTTTTTTACGTTCTATCAGGGCGCAAGAAGGAACTAGGACTTCTTACAGCGCTAGCTACCATGGCATCCATTCTGGAAGCATTTGGGATTGGAATGGTGGGGCCATTTATTGCAGTGGCAACCAACCCTGAGTCGCCAATTTTGAGTTGGTTCCAGCAGCGTTTTAGCTGGCCTGCGCAACAGATAGTTCTTTGCTTGGGACTAGCGGTTGTTGTGGTTTTCTATATCAAGACGTTTGTCAGTTTTTGCGTCCAGCGCTACATTTTTCAGTACGGCTATCGGCAACAAGGGCTACTTTGCTCGCGGTTGATGTATGCCTATTCCCGCGCCCCCTATACCTACCACCTCCACCATAATTCTGCGGAATTGACGCAGAATATGATTAGTGAGACGGAATTGTTCACGAACCGGGTATTGCTGCCGCTGCTCTTCCTAGGGGCCAATATCGCAGTTATTACCGCGATTGTGATTCTGCTAGTCGTTACCAATGCCATTGCAGTGGTGATTGTTGGGGGAGTCTTTTTTGTCTCCTTTTTGCTGATTAATCGCTTTAAAGGGCGCGTTTCGGGTTGGGGACGAGATCGATCGCAAGCCTACGAAGAAATGATTCGAATTATTAATCATAGCTTCGGAGGACTGAAGGAGATTCGGGTAATTGGCTGTGAGCCTTACTTTGAGCGTCAGGCTAATACCCAGATGATGCGCTACGCCAATTCTGCGTCTTCCTTTTTTGCCTTTACCAACTTGCCTCGGTACACCATGGAGGCATTTTTGGTAACGTTTTTGGTCGTTTTTACCTTCCTATTTCTGCAACTTAGCGGGGATAAACCTGAGAATCTCAATGCGATTCTGGGTATTTTTGCCATGGCCTCTATTCGGATGCTGCCTGCCGTCACCATGGTGATTAATGGCGTGAGTGATATTCGCTATGCCACCTCAGCCCTGGATCGAATTTATCTGAGCCTTCAGGAGCTGGAAAAAATTGCAGGTCAATCCAAACTCTTACCCTACAATCCCGACTGGGTGGGTAAAGACAAAGAGATTTCTCCCATGCACTTCGATCGGGAAGTCACTTTAGACCAAGTTACCTATCGCTATCCCGGATCCGCCGAATATGCCCTCAAAGGCGTTTCCTTAAATCTCAAGAAAGGAGAATCCATTGGCTTAATTGGTCGATCGGGTGCAGGAAAGACTACGCTAGTCGATGTCATTTTAGGTTTACTGGAACTGGAGGCAGGACAGATCAGTGTCGATGGCGTTTCCATTTATGACGATCTTGCCTCCTGGCAACATTTAATTGGCTATGTGCCACAAACGATTTTTCTGACCGACGATACCTTGGAGAGAAACATTGCCTTTGGGGTGCCCGATCCCTTGATTGATCAAAATCGGTTACAGAAAGCGATCGAAATTGCCCAACTGACAGAACTTGTAGAGCGATTACCCCAGGGAATTCATACTGTTTTGGGTGAACGGGGTATGCGCCTCTCCGGGGGACAACGCCAACGGGTGGGCATAGCTCGCACGATTTACCACGATCGCGAAATTTTAGTGTTTGACGAAGCCACTGCAGCCCTCGACAACGAAACTGAAAGCTTAGTTAGTGAAGCGGTGAAAGCCCTAGGCGGCTTAAAAACGATGATTATCATTGCCCACCGACTGACAACGGTGGAACACTGCGATCGCATCTACATGATGGAACGGGGGCAAGTGGTGAAGTCAGGCACCTATGAGGAAGTTGTTCTCAATTCCTCCTCGGCCCCTCGCCAAGCCTAGAAAAACAGGGATTCGGATTGTGACTGACCTGTGATTGCCTGCATCTACTCAATCTTGAGCCCCTATTCATCTAGGCTGCGCGATCGATTTGCCAAGGTGGTTTTGGGCTGGAGTATGGCTTCAAACTATGACTTTCAGCCCTGTCGGATCTATTGGCCTGAATGCTAATTCTTTACTCTGAACTCATTGCTAGGTCAGGCTAATGGACGATTGCTGCAATCTATTGATTGCTAGGAACTCTATCAGGGAGATGCGTCACATAGGAATCTACCGTTATCTACACTCACAATTTCATGAAAGTTCTGCTACTCAATGACTCCGATAACCAGGGGGGAGCTGCCCGAGGAGCCCATCGCCTCTATCAGGGGTTGCAGCAGGTGGGGGTTCATACCAACATGCTGGTTCGCTACCAATGCACGGATGATCCCGGTGTGTTATCCCATCGCACCCTGTTGACCAAAATCTCCCGACGCATGGACAATCTCCCACTGTTGCGCTATCCCGATCGCCAAGTGGGGTTATTTTCTAGCCAGTGGTTTCCTAACAGAACCGTGAAGCAAATTCGTCGGTTGCAGCCTGATATTCTGCATCTCAATTGGATTTGCAGTGGCTATCTCACCGTGGAAGCGATCGGGCAACTGCGTCAGCCCATTGTCTGGACATTGCGGGATATGTGGGCCTTCACGGGGGGCTGTCACTACAGTCAAAGCTGCGATCGCTACCAACAAACCTGTGGTCGCTGTCCTCACCTCGGCAGTTCAGTGGATCAAGATTTATCCCGCTGGATTTGGTACCGCAAAAGAACAGCATGGCGAGATTTAAACC
>MUGG01000025.1 GCA_002148405.1 Alkalinema sp. CACIAM 70d
TCGGATCTGTAGCATTGATCAATCAATTTGGTATTAGCCACACCCCTTAGCAACAAAGATTTTCGTTCCATTAGAAATTTCTGAAGTAGAATCCAAACGAAGCTTCCAAAAAAAGGGTTGAGTTCGTGATTCAAGTTCTAGCAGCGCCAATGGAGACGGATGTGGATAACGAAGCATTTGAATTGGGCATCGATCCGGCTCTTGTGCGGTCTGCTCGGGTAATTTACGAAACCTTCTACACCGTCCACCCCGAAGTCACCGACCTCCCCCTCGGCGTCGCCATCAACCGCTTCACCCACCGGGGCAAACTCATCTTCAGCGGCAAACCAATCTTGTTGCCCCAGGAATGTTTTATTCCCTTTGAACTGTTTGACCATCCCCTCGGGCAATATGAGTAATACCCAATCAACTTGTGATTCCAACCCATAACGATCCCCCTAAATCCCCCTATCTCCTACGGAGAGGCTACGCCAAGAAAAAGGGGGACTTTGCAAGAATTTGGCTAAATCCCCCCCTTTTTAAGGGGGGCTAGGGGGGATCGGATCTGCGGCATTGATCAATCAATTTCGCGCACTACCCTCCGCCATGGATTTCCTATTTGAACTCCCTATTTTCGCCTTCGTCCTATTCCTGGGCGCATCGATCGGAAGCTTCCTCAACGTCGTCATCTATCGCTTACCCGCAGGGCTATCCCTCATCCACCCGCCCTCCCGCTGCCCCCACTGCCTCACCCCCCTCCGCAAACGCGAAAATCTCCCCGTCATCGGCTGGCTCCTGCTACGCGGCAAATGTGCCCACTGCCAAGCCCCGATCGCAGCCCGCTATCCCCTCGTAGAACTGATTACCGGACTGCTTTTCCTCGCCACCTTTCTCCACTTCGGTTGGACTTGGCAGACCCTCGGCTATTGGGTCTTAATCAGTTGGCTATTGTCCCTTGCATTAATCGATCTAGATACCCTCACATTACCCAACGTCCTCACCCAATCCGGTTTAGTATTCGGTCTAGCATTCCAAACCACGATCGGCGTTGCCACCACCCAAACCCTCACCGGAGGCATTCACGGCTTAATGACAGGGATGATCGCCGCAGTGTTGGGCATTTGGTTGCTGGATATAATCACCTGGCTCGGCGCGATCGCCTTTGGTAAACCCGCCATGGGGGGCGGAGACGCTAAACTCTTCGCCATGTTAGGCGCATGGCTCGGCTGGCAAAACATGCTTCTCTCTGGCTTCCTCGCCTGCGCCCTAGGAGCGTTTGTCGGGGGTGGCGCGATCGCCCTCCGCCTGCTCGATCGGCAAAAGCCCATCCCCTTCGGCCCCTTTCTCGCCCTCGGCGCACTGATTGCCGTCTTCTGGGGCAACGCCTTAATTTCTGGCTATCTCAACTTGTTCTTCCCCACCCTTTCCCCATAATCCTGAATTGAAAACCCTCTTCCCCAGCTATCCACCAGAGAAGAGGGTTTCTTTATTCCCCTCTTTCCTTTTATTCCCCCCTTTTTAAGGGGGGTGAGGGGGGATCTAAAAGGGGTGAGGGGGGATCAGAACATCCCGCTAACTAAGCCGGAGGAATGTGCACCGACATCGATCGCGCCACATCAATCCACTCACCCGATCGATCGAGATAGCCCACTTCCACCACGTAATCCCGATCGGGTACCGGAACCTCAATTCGCAGCTCCTGGGTCAACTCACTGCAATCGTACTGGTAGAAGTTTTCTAAGACCGACTGATTGGGATCAACCCCCGTCACATCATAGAGCCGCAGAGCCAGATCAATCCCGCCCCGGTTGTGGGCATCGGCCTTTTGGTCATCGGTCAACTGCCAACGCACCACCGCCTCCTTAGAGGTTTGCGGAATCAGGACAATCTTGGCCCGATCGCCCAGAATGCGCGTCCGAGCCGCCGCCGCCGTTCCACCGACAAACGCCGCCCCCGCTGCCAGGGTTTCACCGCCCGCATGAGTCACGCCTTCCACTGCATTCTCCGCAGCAGCCCCCGCATTCGTCATCAATGTCGAGGCCGAGTTCTGCAAATTGCCCAAAAAGCTGGGTGAATTCGTCCCACTGCCGCTGCTGTCCCCTTCATCGATCGGGGACACGTTACTGGTATCCAAGGCCACATCATCTAATCGACCTCGGGTATCGGGTGGCAACTCATCTAAATTTGAGGACTCAAACTCCCATTCCGAAGCGGGTATAAACTCCGCTTCGGTAGAAGCATCCGTAGAACTATCCGTTACCTCCGTAGCATCCTCTTGCCCTTGCAGGAACGACCAAGCAGCGGCTCCGGCAGCTCCGGTAGCAGCCATGCCCCCGGCGATCGTCCCACCACTAACTGGAGGGATGCCTAGAGCATCGCGATCATCCGTCACCTCACCCGAACGATCGCTCCAAGCGTCTCCCGAGACATCCACCTCATCATTGGCTTCGGTTTGGAAGGGTGCCCAAGTTGCCGATGCGTTGGATTCATTGCCCGAGTCCGAGAACGAGGGGGTGGGCACCGGAGCCGCCCGATCGCCCATGGGAGCCGCCCCATCGATAGACTCATCAGCCTTTCGGGGCAGCAATAGCAGCATCAGCCCCAGCCCCAACAGCCCCAACGGCAGCAACCACTTCAGCCAATCAGGGAAATCATTGCCTAGAAGGCCTCCATCCTCCGCAGCGGGGGCGGGATTATTCGGGGCGGGGTTGACCTGTTCTCCGGTCACACCGGGATTCGGTGCATTATTAGCAGCAATGCTGGAGGGACGATCGGCATTGCTAACGGCACCGGGCTGGCCTTTGTCCTTGGGTGCGTTGGCAGAAACTGCTTTATTTGCAGCATTGGCAGCGGCACTGGCAGCCTGGGCCTTGGCAATCTCGCCCGGTTGATTGAAGTCGATCGCTTGAGCAATACCCGACTGTTGGATCGCCTTTTGGCCAGCAGTGGTTCCCGCCACCCCTAGAAACGCTTGCACAGCAGGACTCGGCTTGGGGCCTTTAAAGACGTAGAACAACGGCTGGGAGAAAGGATATTTGGGATTGCTAGGATCCACCCCATCCATCGATAGAACCCGGAACCCGCTCTGGTTCTTCAGTTGGTTGGCCGGCACAAAGCTGACCCCGCTATTGCCCAACTTGCCCAACACCGCTTTCATGCTGGTATCTTCCAGCTTGACCGCCGTAGCCCCAGAGTTAAATTTGCCGGACTGGAAGGCAGGATAGGTCGGGAAGGCTTGGCGGGTGTCGCTATTGACCCGATCGATGACTTGAATGCCTGCTTTTTGGCCCCCCAACTCCGACCAGTTTTTCAATTCGCCGCGAAAGATTTTGGCAAATTTGGGAATGCTCAAATCTTTTTTAAAGGGATTGCCGCTACCCACCACGATCGCGATTTTGTCCCGACCGA
Source organism: Alkalinema sp. CACIAM 70d (assembly GCA_002148405.1). Taxonomy (GTDB): domain Bacteria; phylum Cyanobacteriota; class Cyanobacteriia; order Leptolyngbyales; family Leptolyngbyaceae; genus Alkalinema. The sequence goes on from MUGG01000025.1 coordinate 3,388, forward strand.
CGGGGATCGCCACTAAGCCTTGGGCCACTTCCGCTTCCGTCAACGGACGTCCGATCCCAGCTAGGTCGGCCTTGCCTTCCAGCACTGCTTTCAAGGCTGATTGGGCGCTAGTGGTATTGACATTCACCGTCGCTTTGGACTTGGCAAACTCTTTTTCAAACTGTTGCTTCAGGGCCTGGTTGACCCCGGCCATGCTGCTGGCACTGGCGATACGCACCGCTGTGCCCTGGGGAATGCCACTGGGCAACGGAAACGGCACTGCCGCAGCCTGAGCTAACTCAACGGGCGTTAACAAGCTGAGAGTGGTCAAACTCAAAGAGGTTGTGAGGGGGGTCGCCGCCGCCATCAACGCAACCATCAACCCCATTTGCTTCGGGGAAAGGATATTTTTTTGCACCATACGATTCACCCTACGCACGTAGGAAATTGTGTTTTGCATACCACCCTGCTTGGCTTACGCGCGCCCGAACCCGAAAAAATGCGCGATCGCGAGCTAGCAAAAACAGGGATCGGATCGTTTGCAGTTCATTCTGTCAAAAGAATCCCGCCTTGTACCAAAAATTTAAGGCTTTTTCCGGTGTAGCGCGTCCGTGCAGAAGAAATTTATCCGCTGTCAACTCTACATCTTGGCCCCGCCCATCCTGTACCCTATACTTTTGTACTCTCCACGGTTCCAGCCCATGGCACTGATCCACCCTTCTCAGCCGAGTGTCCCCACGCCGATCGGCAAGGATGCCTTTAAAGAAACTGTGCGGGCTTATTTTGAGCAGATCGCCCCGGATCTCGATCGCTGGAGTCGTCGGAACCGCTACTACTACGAAGACTTAGAACGCTTCCATCAGTTTTTTATCCCGGTGGGCAGTCGGGTGTTGGAAATTGGCTGCGGAACAGGGGAGTTACTCGCCAGTTTGCAGCCTGCGGTGGGGGTGGGCATTGACTTCGCTGCGCCGATCGTCGAGATTGCCCGATCGAAATTTCCCTATCTCACCTTCCATTGCCTTGATGCGGAAACCCTGACGCCCAAGGATTTGGGGTTTAGTTTTCAACCCTTTGATTTCATCATTCTGTCCGGAACCCTAGGTCACTTGGGCGATATTCAGCGGGTATTGCAGCAGTTGCAGCCCTTTTGCCATGCGCGGACGCGGCTGATCTTGACGTTCCATAACTTTCTGTGGCAGCCGATTTTAAATTTGGCCGAAAAAATTGGCCAACGCCGTCCCCAACCACCCCAGAGTTGGTTGTCCATGGATGATGTGGAAAATTTGCTAACGATTACGGGATACACGACGGTTAAGACCGGACGACGCTTCCTCTTTCCTAAGCCCATTCCGGGTCTTGCGCCGCTGTGTAATCGGTTTTTAGCCCATCTGCCGGGAATCACTCACCTGGGCCTCACGAACTACATCATTGCCCGTCCCCAGCGTCTGGTGCCTGCCCACCAAGCCTCAGCGGAGCAATCCTCCCTGACCTGTTCTGTCGTCATTCCGGCCCGCAATGAGGCGGGGAATATCGCCAACATTATCGATCGGCTACCGAAGCTGGGGCGGCATATGGAAGTGATTTTCGTGGAGGGCCATTCCCAGGACAACACCTGGAAGGAAATTGCCTATCTCGCCCAACAGGGGCACCCGAATTTCAAGCTGAAAGCCTATCAACAAAAGGGCAAGGGCAAAGCCGATGCCGTACGGTTGGGCTTTGAACGGGCAGGGGGCGATATTTTGATGATTTTGGACGCGGATTTGACCGTGGAAGCAGAGGATTTGGTTCACTTTTTTGAAGTGATTGCCTCGGGACGGGGGGAATTTGCCAATGGATCGCGGTTGGTCTATCCCCGATCGGGGAAAGCAATGCCTTGGTTGAATAACTGGGCCAATAAGTTTTTCAGTCTGGCGTTTTCCTTTTTGCTGGGTCAGCCGATTAAAGATACGCTTTGTGGCACGAAGGTTTTGCGGCGAGAAGACTATTACAAAATTGTTGAGGGGCGTACTTACTTTGGTGATTTCGATCCCTTTGGGGATTTTGATTTACTGTTTGGTGCAACGAAGTTAGGACTGCATATTGTGGATGTCCCGGTACGTTATCAACCCCGTACCTATGGCGAATCCAATATTGCCCATTTCCAAGAGGGCTTGGTTTTGCTCAAGATGTGTCTGTATGCATCCCGGAAAATCAAATTTTTCTAATTCACTTAACTGAATCGCAGTAGGTAGGAAAACTCACGGTGCAGGAACGGGCGTATTGGTTGGCTTGGACGGGAATTTCTGGGGTGGGCGATGTGCTAATCCATCGGCTGCGCGAGTATTTTGGGGATTTGCAGACGGCCTGGGATGCCACAGCAGCGGAATTGTTGAATGTGGAGGGTATTGGCCTGCTGACCGCCGATCGCATTGTCCAAGAGCGCCGCGATCGTCCGCCGATCGAAATCCTCCGCGCCTATGAGGAAAAAAATCCCCAGTTCTGGACACCCAGCGATCCAGACTACCCCTCCCTGTTACAGGAAATTCCCGATAAACCAGCCGTATTGCATTATTTAGGCAATCCTAAACTGCTGGAAAACCTGGCGACGATGCCGGGAATTGCCATCGTTGGCACTCGCAACCCGTCGGACTATGGCAAGCGCTGGACACAACGCATCAGCCAAATCCTCAGCCAAAGCAATTTTACGATTCTGTCCGGTCTGGCCGATGGCATTGACGCGATCGCCCATCAGGCTTGCCTAGACGCCCAGGGAGCCACGATCGCAGTGCTGGGAACCGGGGTCGATCAGATCTATCCGCCGAGCAATCGCCAACTGTATCGGCAGATCCGCGATCGGGGTTTGCTTTTAAGTGAATATCCCCAGGGCACCAAACCCGACAAGGCCCATTTTCCCCGCCGCAATCGGATTGTGGCCGGATTGAGCCGCGCAATTTTAGTCATGGAAGCGGGAGAAAAATCCGGAGCGCTGATTACTGCTCGTTTAGGCAATGAGTATGGGCGCGAAGTCTATGCCTTGGCGGGGAGTCTCGACAATCCCCAAGCCGAAGGATGTATTAACTTGATTACCCAAGGGGCGCAGATTATGCCCAAGCCGGAAAAGCTACTCACCCTCTTAGGCGCATTACCTGGAACGGATTTCACCCCCCTCTTGATCGGTCAAAAATCATCGGTTTCGGCCACGGATGCGGCCATGCTCACCGCTGCGACGATCGATCTTAACAGCCTAGAGCCAACCCTGAAAACGGTCATGGAAACGCTGATTGCGATCGGTGGTTCCGTTCCTGTCGATCGCTTGGTTCAGCAAACGGGATTACCTACGGGGGACATCACCAGTGCCCTTTTACAATTGGAACTCATGGGCCTACTGCATCAAGACCCAGGTATGCGGTATCGCCTGGTTGGAACGGTCTGATAAATGGCTTGCGATCGAAGAAAGGTCGTGATTGAGAATGCAACTGTTGTTAACGGAAATTGTTAGATCTTGTCAACTTTTGTATTGTTTGTTGTCAATCTTGGAATCTCCCTGGATTTCTAATGCGCTTCTCAGTAGGCTTGAATTAGACTAAATTGCTAGCCTTTCTAAAGCTAGTGTCTAAATCTCGCGAGCATTACGTTGAAGCACATCAGCTTCAAGCATCTTGGCTTCGCGTATATTCGCTTCGTGGACATAACATGCAGATTGCAGGCTTATTTATAGGCTCAGTTTGCCAGATAATCAGTGCGTTCCCTCATTCTCAGTTTTTGGTTTCAACGGTTTCTCATTTTCATCGATCGTTCATATTCATCGTTCATCTCCATTGCTAATTTCCACAACAGTGATAGTTCTAGCGTGATTGTTCCAGAGTGGAATGAGCAAACTTTTGTGTTAGGTGCTGGGGCAATCATGCTAAACCGTCCCAGTCTCTGGGTTGCATCTCTCTCGCCTACTTGCTAACTCAGTTCCTTCCATAAACCGTTCCGAAAAGACTTGTTCTCCGGCTTTGCCCGATGCGATGCTGTATGCAAGGGGTTAAATTATGAGCTTTCGCCGTATTTTAGTAGGCTTAGACCACTCTAGTAAGGATGACTGGGTTTTTGGGCGTGCTTTGAATCAAGTTCATCCTCGTTCCAGCCATCTGTTAATCACCCATACCGTTAAAAACGATCGGGATGTCCAAGCTACGATGCCAACGTCTCTCGATATTCGCCATGCCCAAGATGCGCAGTCTATGTACGACACCCTGCGACGGGTACAACACCACCGTTTGGAGCATGAACTCAAAAAAGCTCGCGAATGGATTGATTCCTATCTTCAGCTCGCGATCGCGAAGGGCATTTCTACGCAAGTCGCTTGCCAAATGGGCAGTCCTGAGTTGAAAATTTGCCAGTTAGCCGATCAATGGAAAGCTGATTTGATCGTCATCGGCCATCGCGAAAATCAAGGAGTGCGACAGGTTGGTCTCAATAGTGTTAGTCAGTACATTCTGCAACATGCGCCTTGTTCAGTTCTGGTAGTTCATGAAACGGTACAGATGACCCATTGGCCGGAAGATGAGGAAAAGACACTTAACCTACAACAAACCTCAACCATAGCTGCCCATTCCCAGCCCGATCGTCTCTCTTTTTCACCACCCGCTAGCCGTTGCTAGGCAAGTTGTGAGTGCTGGTTGATTCACTCAGGTTTTGCTGATGTGTTTCACTCAGAGTTGGCTGATGTTGTGCGCAGGTGCTACTTAAGTTTCACTAAAGTGTTAGATCTTGTATCAAAAGCGTAGATTAACTCATTAAGAACAGAGTGCATCTTTCATTTTCTCGATTTCTGAGTTAAGTTCTACTTTTCATTTACTTTCACTTGGCTTTCACTTCAGTTTTGATAGTGTTAAGCTATTCAAGAACCTATTTATTCATTTATTTGTCTAAGATGCATTAAATGATTAAACATTTGGTTGATGATTTGCTCTGGTTGTGATTTTGTTTCCTGAATCAACTGATCGAGAGCCGTTTGCATGCTACGACGAACGGTTTCATAGCATTCGTAAACGTAGGCACGATCGTTGGCGGCATCGCGTCCATACCAATCAAAGGTAATCGTCGGGAGAACTCTTGTGTAAATCTTGGTGGGAAAAGGGATGTTGGGTAGGGGGCCGAGGGCGATTCCCCAGGGCCATCCGAGGTAGAGGGGACAAACTTCTGGATCAAGGCCAAAGAGCCAGGGCATACCCATTTGATGCAGTTGTTTGACGACGGGGTACAAGTCACCGAGCACAATTAAACTATCGTGGGCCCCCCAAGAAATCGCAGGGACGATCGGGACTTTTTCCCGTAGGGCAAGTTTGATAAAGGCGGTATTTCCTGCAAGACAAATCTGATCCCGTTGGGTGTAGGGACGGAATACGTCATGGATGCCGCCGGGATACACTAAGACGCTGGCTCCCGATCGCAGAGCCGCGATCGCCATTTTAGGGTGGGCCATGACGGCTCCAGTTCTGACGGCCATTTCAGCAATGGTGGGTAAGCCATGGTGCAAACGGGGATGCATTAAGCCGTAGACAGGTCGATCGATGCCAAAGCGTCGGAACCAGTCGTACATCATCATGTGCATGTCGGGGGCTGCGAGTCCGCCGTTGTGGGAACCGACAAACAGCACGGGTTGGTCGAGGGCAATGTTCTCCCAGCCTGCGGTATTGACGCGAAAATAATGGTGATAGGCCCAGTCCCACAGGGGCATGAGCGATCGAATATAGTCGGGATCACGTTGATCGAGCGTCCAACCCAGATGTTCGGGGCTAGGGGCGGCTTGGAAAGCTTGGAACATGGGTGGTTACGGGTAAGGGAGAGCTTTAGACTACACTTTAGACTACAAGGGGGGGCTATTATTTGTCTAGAATGCTAATGCCTAGAATGCTAATGCCTAGAATGTTGATGGAGGAGGCCGCATCGCTGGCTATTCTTTGGGAGTACTCATTTAATCGTGCTTCCTTATCTCCCTCACTGAGTCAGCGGCAGGGATGCTTGTTGAGAGTTGTAATATTCGATCGAGCCTCTCTTGTTTGTGATGTCCAATGGGGTGGCTCAAAATTTTGGGCTTTCTTCCAATTCCCAACAGGAGATGCTCATATTATGGTGAAAGATTCTAGCGATCGCGGTAATCACTCGATCGAACATAGCCTCCAACAGTGATAGCTCCACTGGATTAATCGTTCAAAATTCATACAGGACACAGCTAGTCAGCTTCAGATGCTACAGTCCGTAGATAGAATTCACTCAAGTCAGTCAAGGCCGATCGTTCATTCTGATAGGCACTACCTACGTAGCCTCATTAGCCCGAGAATTCACTTAGGACATCTGCCTATAGAGTCCTTCCAAATCAGCTAAAGCATTACCTTTGATAGAACGGGGAATAGTCTGAACATGAGAAATTGTACAAGCAGCCCCACCGGGCTTGAAATAATCACCTAGCAGTTCATCCATCATTGCTCAGACAAAATTGATTTATCAATGCCACAGACCCGATCCTCCCTTAATAAGGGGCAAATTTAGCGAAATTGTTTCAAATTCTCCTTTATTAAAGGGAATTTAGGGATCGGGGTGTGTTGCGATCACAAATTGATTTGGTATCCAGTTCGTTTCTCTACAGTAATTCAACAATGCACTCCTACGATATCCTTATCATTGGTGCAGGCCACAACGGTCTAACCTGCGCAGCTTATCTTCTCAAAGAAGGTTACACCGTCGCACTTCTCGAAAAACGCCCCGTCCCCGGCGGCGGAGCCACCACAGAGGAGCTGATGCCCCAAGATGCGCCCGGTTTTCAGTTTAATCGTTGCGCGATCGATCATGAATTTATTCATCTTGGCCCCGTCGTCAAAGAACTGGAATTAGAGAAGTACGGATTGGAATATCTCTATTGTGATCCTGTAGTGTTCTGTCCCCATCCCGACGGCAAATATTTTCTGGCCCGCAAATCCGTCGAAGCCACCTGTGCAGAAATCGCCCGCTTCAGTCCACGGGACGCAAAAAAGTACGCAGAATTTATTGATTTCTGGCAGCGCTTGTTGAAAGGGATTACGCCCATGTTCAATGCGCCACCTAAGTCTGTAATTGATATTTTGGGAAATTACGATTTATCTAAACTGAAGGACTTGCTCTCGGTCATGGCTGTTCCGGGGCGAACCCTAGACTTTTTCCGCACCTTGCTCTCCAGCAGTGAAGATATTTTAAATGAATATTTTGATTCGGAATTTGTTAAAGCCCCCTTAGCGCGTTTGGCCGCAGAAATGGGAGCGCCCCCCAGCCAAAAAAACCTAGCACTCGGTGCGATTATGTTGGGTATGCGCCATGATCCGGGGATGGCCCGTCCGAGAGGCGGAACAGGTGCCCTAACCCAAGCGCTGGTGAATCTAGTAACCAGCTTAGGCGGAAAAATCTTTACCGATCAATCCGTTGAAAAGATTCTCATTGACGACGATCGGGCAGTGGGTATCCGAGTGACTGGGGGGCAGGAATACCGCGCGACGAAGGGAATTATTTCCAATATTGACGCGAAACGAGTCTTTCTACAATTGTTAGAGCCATCAGAAGTAGATGATGCAGACAATAATCTCCGAGAACGGCTCGATCGAAGAATTGTTAACAATAATGAGACGATTTTGAAAATCGATTGTGCGCTTTCCGAAGCTCCAAAATTCACGAACCATGAGCACAAAGACGAATACTTAATTGGCTCACTCTTGATTGCTGATTCCGTCAAACAAGTGGAGATTGCCCACAGCGATCCGGCCATTGGACGCATTCCGGATGCAGATCCATCCATTTATGCTGTGGTACCCACGGTACGCGACCCGTCCATGGCTCCGCCGGGATGCCATACGCTGTGGATTGAGTTTTTTGCGCCCTATCAAATTGAAAATCGTCAGGATGGCCTCAATGGGACTGGCTGGACGGATACCCTAAAAAATCAGGTGGCCGATCGGGTGCTTGATAAGTTAGCAGATTACGCGCCTAACTTGAAGCAATCCATCATTGCCCGTCATGTTGAAAGTCCTGCGGAATTGGGCGATCGACTCGGTTCCTACAAAGGGAATTACTACCACATTGATATGACCCTAGAGCAGATGATTTTCTTCCGACCGCTGCCGGAGCTGGCCAACTACAAAACGCCTATCAAGGGGCTCTATCTGACGGGGGCTGGAACCCATCCAGGCGGGTCAATTTCAGGAATGCCGGGACGCAATTGTGCGCGGGTGTTTCTGCATGAAGATCGCCCTATCGCTCAAACCCTGAAGGATGCAGGAGATTCTTTCCAAGCCGCGATCGAATCCCTTTTCAGGGGCTAATATCAAGTTGATTGATCAATGCTACACGATGCGATCCCCCTAGCTCACGCTACGCGACGAATGCGAGACAAGGGGGATTTAATCATTGTCCCTTAAAGTCTTCCTATTTCCTGGTATATCCTTTCCATTGGGGTAGGGCTTTATAGGATTGTTATGTATTTTAATCACAAATCCATATCACAATTACTCATATACTGCAATTACTCATATATTGCATCCACTCCTATATCGCACTAGCTACAAGGATAAAAACCTCTATTTTGCTTCATACAAAATACTACTATTGACAGTCAGGAATATTGATTAAAAATCAAACAATATTGGACATAGGTGAAAGTTCTCCTAGAAACCACTAAGTTCTATACCGCAATCCTATTAAACCAATGAGTTCCTAACGAACTGCCCTGATCTTCATCCTCTCCTAGTTGGGAAGAAAGGAATTGAAATTCAATGTCCTTCTGCCGAAACGGGACAAAGCGTGAAGTTGAGGAATAGGGGGGCTATATATTGCATCAATCTGGCAGGAAATAAAGGAACTTAGTGAATTTCTGGAGTCTTTGAGGAGGTCAATTCCTAAAAAATTAGTGTTTAAAAGATGAACATGCTACGCTCACAGCCCTTTCCTAGAAGGTATTCCGGTGAATCCATTGCGCAATGGGCTCCTGAGATACCTTTAATCAGAACAGCGCCCCATCCAGATTGTACAGTCTGTGTAATTGTCCCTGTACGTAATGAAGCTGCCTTGCTGACCCAGACCTTGCAGGCTCTGGCCTCTCAAGAAAATTTAGACGGTACTCCTTTAGCCAAAGCCTGTTACGAAGTAATTGTGCTCGCGAACAATTGTAGCGATCGCTCAGCAGAAATTGGTCGTCAATTTGCCGCAGAAAATCCAAGTTTTGCGCTGCATATCGTTGAGATGACCTTGCCAGCAGAAATTGCTAATGTTGGGCTGGTTCGGCGTTTAATGATGAATGAAGCTTGCGATCGGCTCTATTCCCTCGATCGGCCCCGTGGAATTATTGCTTCGACCGATGGGGATTCCCAAGCCAGTTCCACTTGGATTGCAGCAATTTTGCATGAAATGGATCAAGGGGCAGATGCTGTAGGTGGGCGAATTATGACTCAGCCTGCGGATCGCACAGCAATGAACGACTATGCGAGAGCCTGTCATTTACGGGAAGTGGGCTATCGTTATCTGATTGCTGAACTGGAGAGTTACTTAGATCCCGATCCCTACGATGGATTGCCGCGCCATTATCAACATTACGGGGCTAGCTTAGCGGTAACCGCGCAAATGTATAAGGCTGTGGGGGGAATGCCTCCAATTCCTATTTCAGAGGATGTGGCATTCTATCGAGCACTCCTTAAGGCCAACGCTCGCTTTCGTCATAGTCCCCATGTGAAAGTGTTAACTTCTGCTCGGCCTAGGGGACGCGCTGCTCAAGGGCTAGCCGACCAAATTCTCAAGTGGACTGAAATGGGAAAAACCAAACTGCCCTTCTTAGTTGAGTCGGCAGGGGCGATATCTACTGCCTTGAAAGCTCGGTGTCAGTTGAGGGGCCTGTGGTCTCAGTATGAGCAGGGACAGGAGGTGGCCTGGAGGGAAGTTGCTGCTGTGGCCAGGATGCTTTGTATTTCCGGGCAATGGCTGGTGCAAGAGATTGCTCAAGCGAGCACCTTTTGGAGTTTGTTTGAGCAAATTGAGCAGCGACAGCAGCAGGAAGGAATCTGGCAATTACATTGGCCCTTAACCTCGATCGAACAATCGATCGAAGAGTTACGCCAATTAGTGGCATTGCATCGTCGTATGCCAAAAAGTACAGTTCCTGCAATTGCTAATGATCTAGAGTCTTTTAAACCGATAGCAATCCTATTCGATCGATAAGTTGTTAGCCAACTGATACCAAATTGATTTATTAATGCTACAAATCCGATCCCCCCTTCCCCCTTATTAAGGAGGGAATTCAGCCAAATTGTTTCAAAGTCCTCCTTATTAAGGGAGATTTAGGGGGATCGTTATCTGTTGCAATCACAAGTTGATTTGGCATGAGTTACTAACTAATTATCTGTCTCTTTTCCCCTTTGTCCATATTTGGACAAAGGGGGCACTGAAGTAGATCAATGGGTCGAATTGCAATTGGTGTACGATTAGTACCTTGGCCTCAAACGAGTTCAAATAAATCTAAACGATACTGCGGGGTACGGTACCCCTGTAAATGGGTTAATGCAGTGGGAACCAATTCCATAAAAGAATCATGCACCTGCTCACCCGTCAGGGGTAGGTTTTCAGCATCTACCGTCCAATGAACCAGGATGATCTGACCTTGCGGGCGTAAGTGCTCTAGAATTCCAGCTTTAGCGCGCTGCAAATCAGGCAGACTCCAGTAGTAACCTACTTCTGAGAGGACTACTAAATCGAAGGTTTCGGGGGGGAATTCCTGGGGAATTTGCATGAGTTGAAAGCGAACACCTTGCCATGCTTGACAGCGAATTTTGGCTTGTTCCTGTGCCGCCGCAGAAACGTCGATCGAAAGTATTGAATGGCAACGCGGAGCCAATTGAGCCGTGAAGACCCCGATCGAGCCACCAATTTCTAAGACAGAATCATAGTAAGGCCGTGGCAGGGCGGCCAAGGTCGTTGTATATTTCTGCGCTTCATACTCACTGGTCAAAAAATTCCAGGGGTCAGCATTCTTTGCGTAGAGGGTTTCAAAGAAGTTGGGAGGCAGGGAGTGACTGGACATAGGGTTAACGTTCCTCTAGGTAAAATTCCCAAGGATTCTGGAAGTGGGCTAACATTTCAGCCGTAAGGCGAAATCCTTGGGGGTCGTCTTCAATTAGATTCGTGGTCTGGGAGCGATAGTGACAGATGGCTTGATACTTTTGCTGAACCACAGCGGAGATATCTAGGAACCAAGGTTGGATTGCAGTTTCTTTGGGCAACGTTCGCCGTTGAGCAGGATCCCAATCCCAGATCGGGTATTCCAGCAAGCGAGGCCGCTGTCCAACGTCGGCTAGAGCGGCTTTGAAGATTTGCCAAGTTGCCCGGTGATCGGCATGGGGATCTGCGCGCCAGGGTAGCAGGATTGTGCTTGGCTGGACAAGGGCCAAATACGCTTGGCAACGGCTGACGGCTTGCTTGAAGGCTGGGCTAGTTGTGTTCAGCGGCAGACGGCCATCCGACAGTCGCCAGAAGGTTACGTCTGGGGCAGCAACTCCCAAGGTGGCAAGACCGGCGATCGATTCCTGTTCTCGTAGAGCGCGTAGGGCAGGAGCTGGATAGGCGATCGAGTTGGGATGGGATTGGCTACCGTCGGAGACGACTAATACTTGGACTGGCCAGTCTTGAGCTCGGCAGAGGGCGATCGCACCGCCACAGCCTAGGGTTTCGTCGTCAGGATGGGGTGCAACGACTAAAATACAGCCCTGGGTGGGTGCTTCAAGTTGTAAGGCTTGCAGCGTTCCGGTGGATAACTCTGTCCAGGGGGATACGATTTCTAAGGAGGACAGATCAGGAATAGCAGGATCAGTGGACGAAGAACTCATAAGCTCACCCTACTCGATCGTCCAGAGGGAGCGAACAGGTTTTTCAGTTGCAAGGGCGTATTGCCCTGCGCTGGCTAAGGCAATATCAAAAACAGGTTGCCTTAAGTAGAGTGTCAAATCTCGGATGATCCGTTCCATGGGATAGGGTGGCAATAGTCCCCTTGTGCCAATGCAACGCTCACTCAACTGCATAACATCTATGCAAATTTGCTCAATGGCAGTCCGAACCATGTTGGCATAGGTAACAAGCGTGGTGGCTTGAGGCTGGGGGGTGTCCTGGGCTTTGCCTGCAAACAGAGGAGAATAGGCGATGAGACGGTTTGCAATTCCCTGCAACCACAAATTGCCACTCTCTAGGGCGATCGCCATGCGAGCAACTCGCTCTTCTTGGTAGGGATGATTGGTATAGTTCAGTTCCCGTAAATATTGGCAAGTTGTATCAAATAAGGCTTCTGCGCCACCGAGTTGCACGGCTGCAAATCGCGCGACTCCTGAGGTGAGCCAAGGTTGGCGAAAATAATCGCCGGGTTGTCCAATCAAGTCTGCGGCAGTGACTTCTACTCCGGTGAAATCAACTTTGTAGCTGGCGGAGGCTCGCATACCACTAGGCTGCCACCAGTCCGGATCAACTTTAACGGTGACTTGATCCAATGGCACAATGCACATTTGCCAACTGCCATCGGGTAATGCTCCATTCACGAAGGGACGTTCTACGCAGCCATATCCCGAGGTAAAGGTTTTAGCACCTTCTAAGCGATAGCGATCGCTGCCCAGAGGCACAATTTTAACGCCATCTTTGGCTTCTGCGTTCCAGATACCGAATACTTTGTGGTGGACTGCTACGTCTTCTGAGTAGCGGTTAATTTGCGCCTCGGTGCCAAAGGTTTGAATCAACTGTAAAGCGTTAATATGCCCTTCGTAGATTCGACCGACGGCTAAGTTGCCATAGCCAATCTGTTTGAGGATGGTCAGCAAGTTGGCGATCGTCTCTGATTGGATGCCGATGCCTAGGCCGCCCCATTGTCGTGGGAGTGGAATTGCTAGGAGGTTAGCGTCTCGTAATCGCTCAAATTCCGCTTTTGGAAAGACCCCATTACGATCGATGGCAGCTGCGTTTTCGGTGCAGAATTCAGCCACTTCTAGCGATCGGTTGAATACATCCTGCCATTCGGGAGCATGTCTCAGTTGGGGGAAACGATCGAGACTCCACTCAGCCGCAACAATGAGTTCATTCACAATAATTAGTACTGATAGTGGAATTGAATAGGGTTATTGAAACATTTTTTGTAAGTAAGTTCTTGTATCCAATTAGTGATGTTGAAAGGGGGAGGCTACGTCAAAGTAGAGTCCTCTCCGCACGCTTTGGTCAAGTTTGCAGGCTTTGCTAACAGGCTGAAGGAGAAATGGCGGCTAAGCTGGCGATCGGGGAAGCTTATTTGTGATCAATGCTTGTTCAATCTTTGCTTTAACTATGTCGATTATTTCATGTCGATTATTTCATTACGAAAATAATGCCCAAATAGTTGATATTCCAAATCCATTATCCACACATTCTTGATCTACACACTCTCGCATTACTGAATCGGGTGATTGATCAGTTGGTGGATTACGCGCCTAACTTGAAGCAATCTATCATGGGGCTCTATCTGACGGGGCTGGAACCCATGCGGGTCAATTTCAGGAATGCCGGGACGCAATTGTGCGCGGGTGTTTCTGCACGAAGATCGCCCTATTGCTCAAATCTAGGGAATGACCAAGGTCGTCGATCGTGCCTTGCCTAAAAACCAGGATTTTTTGAAAATCCCGGTTTTTACAACCCTTGGGAAAACCGATCGATCGCCCTTACTCCGCTGCCCGATCGCGTTCCATCATGCTGATGTATTTCCAGTCGGAGCCGAGGACGGGGATGGGCGGACTCCAACGAATGCGTTCGCAAAACCGCACCACTTGCAATTGGTTGATCGTGGATTGGATTTCTTCGCGGGTGCCGAGGAGGTAGATCTGGAAGGGTCTGCGGGAATCGTCGATCGAAGTTTCTGGGCGATCGGTGCCGCCAAAGCCAGTAAACATGGGATTTCTCCTAAATGGGGTGATGGGAGGAAATCCCAAAAATTAAAGCCACCCTTTTGCGCAGGACAAGTAGGGTGGCCCGATCGAATGTTACAATCCGTGTCAGACCTCCTAGCTGGTCGTCTCAGCTTGGGGTTTAGCTGCCTTACGTTGTTGGACGCAACTGGGGCAGCGCTTTAATTTCTGGGGTCGTAGCTGATGCGATCGGGGCTTATGAAAACACGGTTGCAGTCAGCTATGAGAAACAAGCCTAGGGGTAAACTGGGGCGCTGTCAACTGTTTTGCGATTGTTTACAATGTCGTGATGTTTGGTAACGTGGCATCTGGCAACAGGGTATCGGCCAGGTCACAAAATTACATTCCCTTAGTTCCCGGGCAAACTCATCGCTTTTGTCGCTGCAGTTGGGACTGAGGTGCTTGAGTTGGAAGGTTTGATGGATGCGATCGAATAATTTGGGAGAATCAGTCATCCATGACGCTAACCAGGAATGAAGTGGACTGGGCAGCACGATCTCTGATCTTAAGATTTCCCAAAAGTTAGCTGTTGGAAACCGTGAACTACCGGATAATGTACCCAAACCGGAATTATCCGCCTCAATCCGGATAATGTCGTTATCTCGGATTTATACGGATTAAGTTGGATAACACCCCCATTCAGGTAGTTATCCGCCCAGATCCATATAAATACTAGTTATCTCTCTATCAACTGTTGATTTCATTTCACTTATGAATAGAAAATGGCATTGAATGATTTCCAGCATCTCTGGGATGGTAGCGAATCTGGCTGGAAGTTAATACGGGTTGAGAGGCAAACATGGCGATTAACGTTTACGTTTGCAGAAAGTGGGCCGTCTCTTAAGGAAATTTCCAGCTTACGTTGTTTATTAGATGAATTTCACGATATGCCAGTCAATGTGGTTTTTAGTAGGCTCCGTAGTCAGGCAGCCTATCTATTACCTCGAAATTTATCGAATTTAGAAATGCATTCGTTGATGAAGCAAGCACAACAGTTGGGACTTCGTGCATCAGTGGTTGAAGACGATCAAAGCGGCTATTTGCCAGTGGATGAAAATGGTTCAGCGTTGATAATTGAGGATGATATGGTTGCGAGAGAGGTGGAGAATCGTATGCTAGAAGCTGGTGTTGTCGTAGTTGAAATAACCCATTTTGATTAGTTAAATAGATGTTGTGGCTAGAAACATCATGTGGGATGAAAGAGCTTAAGTTTCGGCGTAACTCAAGTAGAATTGCCGAGATAACAAGCCTGGTGAAGCGGACTCGCAAGATTGATCATAATGGTGATACGTGGCTTTGGAGCCGCTGACCAGGGTCGTTATGCTGACTGCCCAGAGAGAAAAAAGCCCTTCTATTCTCTGTCTTTCCAGCATTTCAGCTTACGTTTCAGGATTGTGGTAATTACGATCGCTCCCATAATCGTATCATCAATGTCATTCGAGATTCGGCGCGGACTGGTCGATCGAGACTTTTGCAACATTGATCCGCTCGTTTTTCCAGAATTTAGTCGATCGAGGTTTCAGATGTCTGAACCATACGCTATTCCCGACTACACACTGTTTCCAACTACTCTGTTTCTACCTGATATCCTAATTCTGCCAAACGAGTCCGCGACTGTCGCCACTTCGGTTGCACTTTCACAAACAATTGCAAATCGATTTTACCTTCAATTAACTTTTGCATTTGCTTACGGGCTTCCGTTCCGATCGTCTTCAGCATTGCGCCTTTTTTACCAATAATGATTCCCTTTTGTGAATCCCGTTCCACATGAATCGTGGCAAACACACGGGTAATTTTTTCCTCTTCCGACACCTTCTCGATCGCGATCGCCACCGAATGCGGAACCTCCTCACGGGTCAGGTGCAAAATTTGCTCCCGGATTAATTCCCCCATAATGAATCGCTCCGGCTGATCGGTAATCAGATCCGGCGGGTAATAGTACGGCCCTTCTTCCAGATTCGCGATCAGTTGCGTCTGGAGCGTCTCCAACCCCGCACCCGTCAGCGCCGAAAACTTGGCCGTGTGCCAGCCTCGGGTCGCTGCGAGTTCCAAATAGCCCCGATCGTAGGTTTGCTTCGACTCCGCTTGCTGATCCGCTTTATTTAAGCCCAAAATGATTGGAACATCCGCCTGATTCAGCAGATCCGCAATAAACCGATCGCCCCCGCCCAATTCCGTGGAGGCATCCACCACAAACACCAACAGATCCACCGCATGGATCGCCATCTGAGCATTTTTTACTAACACTTCCCCCAACTTGTGGTGGGGTTTGTGAATTCCCGGCGTGTCCACGAAAATAATTTGGGCTTCCGGCGTCGTTAGAATGCCCTTAAGGCGGTTGCGCGTGGTTTGAGCCGTAGGTGACGTAATTGCAATCTTCTGGCCCACCAACGCATTCATCAGCGTGGACTTGCCCACATTCGGACGACCAATGATCCCGACAAACCCCGATCGAAAGTCTGGAGGCGCGATCGGAACCCCGCCTAATCCTAGTGACAGGTTATCTAGGGCGAGAGGATCAAGAGAACGGTCGTCAGATAGGTCATCAAACGCTGGCAAATCTGCATTCATTTAGTGATTTCAGTGGCAATCAATGCGCTGCAACTCAAAAATTGTAGTGTATTTGGGGTATGAGATAGTGGCTTATGGGAATTAAACGCATTGGCATCTTAACCAGTGGTGGCGACTGCGCCGGTCTGAATGCCGTGATTCGGGCCGTAGTCTATCGCGCGATCGGCACCTACGATTGGGAAGTGGTGGGCATCTGCCGCGCCACCCAAGGCTTGATGTGCAGTCCGCCTGATGTCATGGAGCTAACGATCGAACAGGTCGATCGCTGGCTCACCGGGGGCGGCACCTTTCTCGGCACCACCAATCAAGGCAATCCCTTTGCTTATCCCATGCAAGACGGATCCGTGATTGATCGTTCCGATGAAATTATCGAAAATTACCGATCGCTGAATCTAGACGCACTGATTGGCATTGGGGGGGACGGCAGCATTGCGATTTTGCGCAAATTGATGCAACTGGGCAACATTCCCTTCGTCGCCATTCCCAAAACCATTGACAACGATGTGGACGTCACCGAGCGATCGATCGGCTTTGACACCGCTGTGAACATTGCCACCGAAGCCCTCGATCGGCTGCAATTCACCGCCGCCAGCCACTCCCGCGTCATGATTTTGGAAGTGATGGGTCGGGATGCGGGACACATTGCCATCAGTGCCGGAATTGCTGGGGGAGCCGATGTCATCCTGATCCCGGAAATTCCCTACTCAATCAACAAAGTCTGCGACAAAATCCGGGAGCGGCAGGCGAAGGGCAAAAACTATTCCCTCATCATTGTGTCCGAAGCGGTGCGCACCGAAACCGGGGACACCATCAGTTCCACCAACGCCCTCGGCCAATGCCGCTACGGGGGAATTGGACAATACCTGGCCGATCGTATCTCCGCCTGTAGTGGGGCCGAAACGCGGGTTACCGTCCTGGGCCATGTGCAGCGGGGGGGCACCCCTTCGCCGTTGGATCGCTTGCTAGCTTCGGCCTTTGGGGTAGCCGCTGTGGACTTGCTGGCCGAGGGCAAATTCGATCGCATGGTGGCATGGCAACAGCGATCGGTGATTGATGTGCCGATTATGGATGGGATCGCCCACTACCACGCCGTTGACCCGGTCAGTACGCTGGTGAAAACCGCGAAGGGACTCGGGATTTATCTGGGGGAATAGAACACAAAATCCCAGCGAGCAAACCCGCTGGGACTCAGGATGGGTTATTGACGAATCACGTTGTTAATGACTCATTAAGACATGGCGAGGGATTTGGGTTTGGCGAAAATCATGCGACCTGCCGAAGTTTGCAGCGCACTGGTCACCACCACTTCCAACTCCCCGCCCACATAGCTGCGGCCATCTTCCACGACCACCATCGTGCCATCGTCCAGGTAACCGATTCCCTGGGCGGGTTCCTTACCTTCCTTGAGGATTTTTAAATCCAAACTGTCGCCGGGGAGGTAACTGGGGCGAATCGCCTGGGAAAGATCGTTCAAGTTCAGCACCGCCACCTGCTGCACCCGCGCTACTTTGTTCAAGTTATAGTCCGTCGTCACCAAGGCCCCATTAATGTCCATCGCCAGCCGCACTAATTTTGCATCCACTGTAGGAATATCCTCGTAGTCCGCTGGGTGAATCACGACCCGATCGGGATATTTCGATCGCATCTGGTTCAGAATATCCAACCCCCGCCGTCCCCGTGCCCGCTTTTGGTCATTCGACGCATCGGCCACCTGTTGCAGCTCTTGCAGGACAAAGTGGGGCACCAACAACTGCCCTTCCAAAAAACCCGTCGCCAAAATTTCAGCAATCCGCCCGTCAATAATGCTGCTGGTATCCAAGACCTTGGCCGATGCCGGTTTCAGCGTCCCTTCTGCCAGCAAGACCGATTCCACACTGTTGGGATTAATCAACCGCAGCAGCGATCGACCGTGGGTATCGGCCAAGGACATCCCGGACACCGAGAAGAGAATGCTACCCAGAATGGCCGTCAGCGGCTTAATAAAGGCAAACTCCGGCGGAATCGGCAACAGAAAGATGGGAGCCAGCATCAGGTTGGCCACCAGCAAGCCCAGAACCAACCCCACCGATCGGGCCAGCAACACATGGGCGGGCATGTCCTTAATTTGCTTTTCTAGCCGTCGGTAGCTGGTTTGCACCAGCAGCCCAAACACCGTGCCAATCAGTGCGCCAAATCCGCCCACCACAAACCGCAACCCTTCCGGATTGGTGACTTGATCCTGAAGGTTGATCGGCAGGGCTTCGATCCCATGGAAACCGATCCCTGCGCCTGCTAGGATGAGAGCCAAGATGATAATTGCATCAAGCATAGGTCTAGGTCTGATAGGTCTCGTCTGGCGGGTGGTGAGCTAGACCCATCAGATGAAGGATCAAATGAAGGGTCGAAGGAGTTTAGGAAAGGCGAAAACCCCTGATTTGGGCGTATTTAGGCAACATTATATCTTGGGAGTTTATCGGGTTTATGGAATTGTAATGTTGGGTGAGTGTAGATAACCCAACCAAATGTTACAAATATAGAGCTTCGTTAAAAATTAATAACGATCGTGTTGCATAACGACGCAATTACCGCTGCCTATTTACACATCCCCTTTTGTCGGCGGCGCTGTTACTACTGTGATTTTCCCATTTCTGTGGTGGGCGATCGCAAAACGGGGCACAACTCTGGCATGATTCAGACCTACGTGGAGAAGCTGTGTGGGGAAATCCGTGGCACTGCACAGCGATCGACGCAGCCTTACCAAACCCAGTTGCAAACCATCTTCTTCGGGGGGGGAACACCGTCGTTGTTAACGCCGCAACAACTCGATCGGCTGCTGACGACGCTGGATCAAACCTTTGGCATTGCACCAGAGGCCGAAATCTCGATCGAAATTGACCCTGGCACCTTCGATCGAGCACAACTCCAAGGCTATCGATCGGCGGGGATTACGCGGGTCAGTCTGGGGTCCCAAGCCTTTCAACCGGAACTGCTGCAAGTCTGTGGCCGCACCCATCAGGTGGGCGATATTTACTATTCTGTCGAATTAATTCACGAGGTCGGCATCACCAACTATAGTCTGGACTTGATTTCCGGGTTGCCCAGCCAGACGGTGCAGCAGTGGCAAGCGTCGTTAGAGGCCGCGATCGACCTGCGACCCACCCACCTTTCCACCTACGATCTCACCTTGGAACCAGGCACGGTTTTTGGTAAGCGCTACCAACCGGGCGATCGCCCCCTGCCCACGGACGAAACCACCGCAGACATGTATCGCCTTGCCTCACGCACGTTGCAAGCAGCGGGTTATGAGCATTACGAAATTTCCAACTATGCTCAGCCCGGTTATGCCTGTCGCCATAATTTGACCTATTGGAAAAATCGATCGTTCTATGGCTTTGGCATGGGCGCAACCAGTTACGTCAACGGCCAGCGTTTTGCCCGACCCCGCACGCGGGAGGCGTATTATCAATGGTTGGAAAATCCTGAAATCCCCTCAGAATTGCTAGCAAGTGAAATCGATCACACCTCCGATCTTCTCGTGGAAACGCTCATGGTTGGCTTGCGATTAGCAAAAGGGGTGGCGATCGAAGACCTGCGTCAACAGTTTGGCAACTCAGCGATCGAACGGGTTTGGCAATGCCTGAAACGTTACCAAGCTCCCGGCTGGCTTGAGGCTTGGGATGCTACGGGAAAACGGTTACCCCCCGATGTGTCTTGGGAGGAGATCGATCGAATTAACCTGTCGGAACCGGAGGGCTTTCTGTTTTCCAATGTTGTGCTGGTCAGTTTGTTTGAAGCCTTTGGGACTGGATAGAAGTGTGATGAATCCAAATCAACAATCCGATCGCTAAACGTTGACCTGATAGCCCAAATTCAATTCATCTCCAGGAACACCGCGTACACCCCAGTGTTCCTTGGGAATTTCGTAGAGGATGATTTCAATGTCATTGACAGCCATTTCTAATTCTTGACTCAACCGTTTGTATAGCAATCGAATCAGCGTTTTCTTGGTTTCCACTGTGCGTCCGGCAAAGAAGCTAATTTCAATCACAATGTATTGCGGCGATCGATCGGCGGGATAAATAAAATCCTCAGGTTCCATGGGGAAAAAGCGCTGAAACCGTTTTTCGATCGGATAGGCGAATGTTTCAACAATACAAGCGTGAATGATGTCAGAAAGGCGCGATCGATTTTGACGAAGGAACTCCGCTTGGCCGTAAATTTTCGTCTGTGGCATAGAAATTAAAAGAGGTCGTGCAATTTCCTCAATTATTTCACTCCAACCGCCGATTTTCACGAGAAAGTTCCTTCGGTCATCTCATAACAAATCAATTTGTACTTGCGATTCATGAGGATCCCCCTAAATCCCCGCGCTACGCGCCGCTGCGCTAGAAATAAGGGGGAATTTGAGTAAAAACAGATTAGGCGTGCAGATTTTAAATGTCTTCCTCCTATTTTATTCTATTTACTCTTGTTCTCCCCTTTTTAAGGGGGCTAGGGGGATCTCTCCGATCTCATTCCATCATGCTGATATATTTCCAATCGGAGCCGAGGACGGGAATGGGAGTACTCCAGCGAGTGCGTTCGCAAAACCGCACTACTTGCAGTTGGTTAATCGTGGATTGGATTTCTTCGCGGGTGCCGAGAAGGTAGAATTGGAGCGGTCTGCGGGCGTCGTCGATCGGGCGATCGTGGTCGCTCATGCCAATGAACATGGGATTTCTCCTGATTGTTAAGACGGGAAGAAACCCCAAAAATTAAAGCCACCCTTTTGCGCAGGACAAGTAGGGTGGCCCGATCGAATGTTACAATCCGTGTCAGACCGCCTCGCTGGTCGCTTCAGCTTGGGGGTTTAGCTGCCCTTTGTTGGGCTCAATCAACATTGGGTAGCGCCTTAATTTTTGGGAAACAAGCTGATCGAATCGGGAAGTTAAACACGGTTGTAATCAGCTATGACAAACAAGCCTACGGACAAACTCAGGTTCTGTCAACCGTATTCCGAAATTTTGTCATCCTGTTGCAATCCTGTGATATTCAGCAATATTTCTCCATTTCAGAAAAGCAGAATGGTTGAAAATTCGATCGGGCTATTCGTCTGCCACATTCTGAGAAACCACAATTACTGTCTAATCCTGATTGTTTAACCAATTGGTAAGGTCATCGATCGATTCAAAATCCAGCAACGCTTCACCGAGGGATTCAAGGTGTTCAATTGAGAGAGCGTTGATGCGATCGAGTATGAGATCGTCGATGGAGCCAACTTTACGGCTAAGTAAGCGTAGGATCAGCGATCGTTCCCGTTCCAGCGATCGTTGGGCTTCTTCGATCTGACCTTCCAGCCGACCTTCCTGTCGGCCTTCAACTTTGCCCCGATCGTAGCCAATTCGTTCCACGCTGGTAATGTAAGGCACTTTGCGCTCCTCCTCGTAGGCTTGCAACTCTTGCCAAAACTTAC
>MUGG01000164.1 GCA_002148405.1 Alkalinema sp. CACIAM 70d
CCTAACTATACTTATCCTGATCTCAGTGTGACTTGTGACGATCGTGATCGGGAGAATGCCTTTTATATTACTTATCCCTGCTTAATTGTGGAGGTTTTGTCGAGTAGTACTGAAGCGTACGATCGAGGCAAAAAGTTTGAAAAGTATCGTCGCAACCCGAATTTAGTTGATTATGTTTTAGTAAGTTCGGAAGAAATCGCGATCGATATTTACCATAAAAACGAGGCGGAGGATTGGCTGATTTTGAGTTATCGATCGGGCGATCTCGTAGAGCTGAAAAGCATTGGTTTAAGGTTACCGATCGAGCAATTTTATGAGGAAATTGTGTTTGATATTCAGCATGGAGAAGCAATATCTTAATAAATAGGCACAAGCTCTTTGGGAAGTCTTGGTGATTTTCAATTGTGCTTTTGCGCAGTCTGTGAATCGAAGGAGATCCCCTGTACAGAACTCAACTTCTAATGCAGAACTCAATTGAAATGGCCCTCAAAATTCGGACAAGGGGCTAAGAGCGATTATCTTAAACGTCAAGTATGAGCGCAGCAAAAAGCAATCTTAAAAAGCCAGCAGAGTACATCGAACTTACACTGTCATTAGAGCCGCAGTGAATCGCTGCGAGAACGCTTCGCTTGATGTAAATGTAAATGTGAAAGCAGCGTTAAGTTCTAATTACCTTCAATGACTAAAGTTGTAGCATCCCAAGGTTTACCATCTCGGAGCATGGCGTTGAGAATTCTCAGCAGCTTGTGTACACACGCAATGAGTGCCACTGTCTTAGCTTTACCTTGCGCCAAAAGCCGAGTATAAAATGCTTTCAGGACAGGGTTATGCTGTACTGCAACGAACGCACCCAGGTACAACACCGCACGAACTCTGGCTCGTCCACCCCAAATCGTGCAAGTCCCCCGATATTTACCACTATCTCGATTAAATGGAGCTACACCAACCAATGTACTAATGCGTTTGTCGCTGACTTTGCCAAGTTCCGGCAACGCCGCGACGAGGGTTGTTGAAATCACGTTTCCAACTCCCGGCGCACTTTTGAGCAGTACGATCCGCGATCGCCAATCGTCTTGGGTTTGACTCAGTTGCTCAATTTCGTGATCTAGTTCTCGGATGCGTTCTTCCAACCACTCCAGATGCTCCTCCACATTCTGCCGCATCTTCCCACGTAAGCTGCGGGGATAGATGTGTCATGTCTAAAGCATTTACATAATCTAAGAATTTATAGATTTGAAAATTCTAAACTAACGATCGAACCTTCGGAAGAGAGACAGAGCGATCGTTAACCAATGGCGTTGTTGAGGAAGTTAAATGGCTTGATTGAAGGAGAAATGAAAATCGATGGTAGAGTATGAAACTTAAAACGATTGAGTTACCGATCGAACAAATTCAACAATTTTGCGATCGCTGGCAAATCATCAAGTTTACCTTATTTGGCTCTGTTCTGCGATCTGAGGTGTATACCCGGATAACTCAGAAGCTTCCGAAACCGTAATCAGTTCGGAGTCGGTCATCTTGTCATAAACAACATCAACACAAATTAGTTGACCCCAAGCCTAACATCGCCATTCTGGAGGCTAGAAGCCATTCTACTCTACTAGCCCCCTCGACTTTGCCATGCACATTTTAGGCAAAATAACCGCTCTGTTCTCAATATTTGCAACCCCCATCACACTCAAAACCCAACAGTAACGTAATAGCAAATCAACTTGTGATTACAACCCATCACGATCCCCCTAAATCCCCCTTAATAAGGGGGACTTTGAAAGAACTTGGCTGAATTCCCCCCTTAATAAGGGGGGCTAGGGGGAATCGGATCTGTAGCATTGATAAAGCACTCTGGTATTGAGAGTGGATTGCCATCGCAACGCAAACACGAACACTGATTACAACACTTTCCAGGACATTTCTTCACCCGCGCGCAGCGGCACCAAATTCGAGTCGGGGAACGGAACTTCCGCCGGAATTTTCCAAGCAGTTTTACTCAAGGTGATTTTGTCCGTATTGCGCGGTAATTGGTAAAAATCCGGGCCATAGAAACTGGCAAAAGCCTCCAACTTATCCAAGGCACCCACGCTTTCAAAGGCTTCCGCATACAGTTCCAGCGCGTGCAACGCCGAATAACAGCCCGCACAACCACAGTCACTTTCCTTACGATCGCGGCCATGGGGCGCACTATCCGTTCCCAGGAAAAACTTAGGATTTCCCGAAGTCGCCGCCTTCAGCAGTGCCAACCGATGCTCCTCCCGTTTCAAAATCGGTAAACAATACCAATGGGGCCGAATACCACCTTGAAAAATATCACTGCGATTAAACAGCAAGTGCTGCGGCGTAATCGTCGCAGCAATCTTATCCGTTGCAAGTACGAACTCCACCGCATTGGCCGTTGTGATGTGTTCAAAGACAATCCGCAATTTCGGAAAGCGTTGACGTAGCGGTTGCAAGTAACGATCGATAAACTCCTTTTCCCGATCGAACACATCCACACTTTTATCCGTCACTTCGCCATGCAGCAACAGCGGCAAATCCACATCCTGCATCGCCTCAAACACCCGATCGCACTTGCGAATATCCGTCACCCCAGAATCAGAATTCGTCGTGGCCCCGGCGGGATAATATTTCACCGCTTTGACAAACTGTGATTCCTTGGCGTTAACAATGTCCTCCGGCGTCGTATTATCCGTTAAATATAACGTCATCAGCGGTTCAAACGACTGTCCCGCCGGAATCGCAGCCACAATGCGATCGCGATAGGCCGCAGCTTCCTCCACCGTCCGTACCGGAGGCTTCAAATTCGGCATAACGATCGCCCGCGCAAACTGCCGCACCGTATGGGGCAATACCGCCTTCAGCGCATCCCCATCCCGCAAATGCAGGTGCCAGTCGTCCGGACGAGTGATAGTCAATTGCTGCATAGGTTCGATCGTCCAACCTTGAAATGTAAACAGACACAGAAATTCAAACAGACGCCAGTAATCCGAAGCAATCCCTGCAACTATGCGATTTATCTACGCTTTGCCGCCCCCCATGAGATACAACAACGCCATCCGCACCGCCACCCCATTGGTTACCTGTTCCGCAATCAAACTCATGTCCGGATCATCCATAATATCCGACGTAATCTCTACGCCTCGATTGGTTGGCCCAGGATGCATCACTTTCACATGGGGTTGGCATTGCTGTAACCGTTCCCGCGTAATGCCAAAGTGTTGGTAATACTCCCGTAAACTGGGCAGGAGATGGCTCGTCATCCGTTCCTTTTGCAGTCGCAACGTCATAACAAAATCAGCGGCTTGCAGGGCTGGTTCCAGTTCCCAGTGGATGAATAATTTACGATCGATGCCATCAGATGAAGCCTCTGTATCAGATGCTTTCACGTAATCGGCGAACTGTTTGGGCAGCAAGGTGGGGGGTGCAGCCAGATGCACTTCGGCTCCACTCGCAGTCAGGCTCCACAGGTTCGATCGCGCCACCCGCGAATGCAAAATATCGCCCACGATCGCGATCTTCTTGCCTTGCAGCAGTTCCAAACGTGGATTAGCGGGATCAAGGAGGGCGCAGATCGTAAAGAGATCTAATAACGCTTGGGACGGGTGTTCGTGCTGTCCATCCCCCGCATTCAACACACCTACTCCCGAATTGAGGCGATCCATTTCCGCCGCGATCGCGTGGGGTACTCCCGCTTCTTTATGGCGGATCACCATGAGATCGGTACCCATAGCCAGGTAGGTTTTCGCCGTATCCAGAATCGTTTCCCCTTTGGTCAGGGAAGAACTCCCTGGCGCAAAGTTGAGCGTATCCGCAGACAGCCGTTTGGCGGCCAGTTCAAAGCTACTGCGGGTACGGGTGGACGGCTCAAAGAATAAATTCGTAACCACCTGTCCCTGAAGGGTGGGAACTTTCTTCGTGCGCCGCGACAGGACTTCACGAAAGCTGTTGGCGGTTTGTAGGACAGTGTTGTACTCCCAAGGGGCAAAATCCGAGAGTGAAAGGACGTGCCGACGGTTCCAGGCGGGTGACATATCTATTAGGTCTTTGAGTCTATCCATTCATAACGGTACACCATCGGGGAACCCGTAGGAGGCCCCCCCAAGGCAGGCAGGGATCGCCGATATGCCCCAGATTCTACCGATTTTGAGTGAGATCCCTTCTGTATTTACGGAGTATCTATCATTTGTTTTGTCTAATATTAAAAAATTACCGATCGACAAGTTTCTTTGATTTTTGTATCTTTCAATACTGAACCCCAGGGAGATCCCCCTAAAATCAACCGTAAGTTGGAATTCAACAATACGGACGTTATTTTTAATACTTCACCGAAAGACTTTTTTAGCTATACTGAGGCCCAAGGGGGTCGCATTAAATTTTTTTAATACACTCCTGTGAGTTCCCTGGACATTCGTGGTTCGCAATACTTGGTTCGCAACATTACTAGCAACGCTAGTCTGATTCATACCATTTAGTCTTGTCACTCATCCCCGGAGGTAGTTCTCATGGCTGACACATCAAAATCCACCGCTACACCTAAAACCCTACATACCTTACAAGAACTCGATCAAGCCATCCAAGAATTTAGAACAAAAGATCTACAAGGTGAAGAACTGTTCTATTGCTGGCAGGCAATCCGTGATGCTTCCCTGGAGCAGTTTGACCTAGAGCCGGATTCTATTCCAGGTGCAGATAGTTATTAATTGCAGATTGCTAATTAAGTCTTGTCATATACATCTTTCCTCCATTCAGTATCCATGGAGGGAGTGTATTGGTTAGTAATTTTCCTTGCGTAGTTCTAAGGGTGTGTAACATCAGCTAGTGAGATGTTGTAGCCATTAGGGCTACTTTTTTGTCTGTACGATTAGTTGTACACAGGTAAAAGTTAATCTCATATCTTTGCAAAGAACGATCGAACCGTTGTAGAAATCATTGAATCCAGAACCAAACGCGAATTTAACTCCTCTGAGTTGATCATGGTCTGATGCAGGAATTACTAGAATGATATTTGCTTGTCTACTTCAGCATTGCTCAACATAGTAAAATTGCACATAGTAAAATTGCACTATGTTTGACAACCTTTCTAAATTCCTGATCCAGCAATACTCCCAGGATTTTGCAGCCTGGTTGCTGGGAGAACCGATCTCGTTAACTGAGTTAAAACCGACAGAACTCTCGATCGAGCCGATTCGAGCCGATTCTGTGATTTTATTGAAATCGCAACAGGTAATTGTCCATTGTGAATTTCAAACCAATCCCGATCGGGATTTGCCCTTTCGTATGGCGGATTATGCCCTACGCATTTATCGCAAATACCCCGATCGTACCTTAGTGCAAGTGGTTGTGTATTTACGGGAAACGACTTCGGAGTGGGTCTACATAACGCAGTTTGCAGGCAATCAACTCCGCCATGAGTTTCAAGTGGTGCGGCTGTGGGAGCAGTCACCGGAAGCATTTTTGCAACGACCCGGTTTATTGCCCTATGCGGTGTTGACGCAAACGAACGATCGGGAAGCCTTGTTACGGGAAGTGGCGCGGCGGTTGGATGAGATTCCCGATCGGACGGAGCGGAGTAATCTGACCGTCAGCAGTGCCGTGATAGCTGGGTTATCATTGGAGAAGACGGTGATTCAGCGAATTCTCAGGAGGGAAGTGATGCGGGAATCGGTGATTTATCAAGAGTGGGAAACGGAACTTAAGGCCGAAGGTCGCGCGGAAGGGCAGGAAGAGGAACGGCGGATCCTGGCGATGAAGATGTTGCAGGAAGGCTTATCCCTGGAGACGATCGCGCGGATTACAGAATATTCGCTAGAACAACTGGAAGCCATACAGACTCAGATCAATTCAGCCGATCGCTGAAGCCAATGGGCGATCGACCACCCCGACAACGAACGCATACTTTCAGAAATCACTGATCTAGCAACTAAAAGTTAAATCGATCACGCATTACTGCACGAGTCAAAATCAAGCGTCCTAGCCAATTTTGTGAGTCTAGAACGCGACTTAGAACGTCAACTAGAACGCAACAAAATATCGCAGCAGCATTCCCATCAAGCCGAGAACACTTTGGCCAATGCCAGAGTAATTCTTTTCCTTCGGCGGATTCTTGAGGGCATGTACCACTTTTTGCGTAGACTCTGCGCTGGTCTTATCCCCCTGGGTATCAAATAGCGCGATCGCTTTTTCCAAATCTTCGATCGCCGCTTTATTTTGTCCCAGTTCCACCTTTGCGGCTCCCCGCCCTAGCCACGCCGGAGCATAGTCAGATTTTTGAGCGATCGCTTGGTCGAAGTGATTAATTGCCACCTCAAACCGTTTGGCTTCCCCTGCGGCCATGGCCCAGCGATAGTACTCTTGATAGTTAACAATGCCCTCTGGAATCGCGATCGCCGACTCCAAACTGGTTCCCTCTAGGCGAGCATTTTGTAGATTCGCTCCGCCTAAAAAAGCTCCCCGTAAATCTACCCCCCGGAGGTCAGCACCGCCTAAATTCGCCCCAGATAGGTTTGCCCCGGCCAGACTGCTGCCTGCCAGTTGAGCATTGCTGAGGTCAGCCCCGGTTAAATTAGATTGACTCAGGTTTGCTCCCATGAGATTGGCTCCCGATAGGTTCGCCCCTTGCAGTTGGGAGAGAACCAATCCCGCCCCACTCAAGTCACAGCCCGCACATTGCTTCGTTGCCAACAGTTGACGGGTATGCTCCAAATTTTCGGCAACCGCAGCCGTTGCCCCGGTTAGCGTCATCAGTACCGCGATCGTGGTTAATTTTAGGGACTTCATAGGATGCCATCCAGAACCAGCAGGATGTCCGTTAGGACACTCCATGTTACTTTGTGTTTGGAGGACTAGATCATGTCAAACAAACAAAAGTTCCCGCATTTGGTGGGTTCCAAATGGACAGCGCGGGAGGAAACCTTTGGCTGGCGGCATTTTCAGGTCGTCAATCGCAAAAATGAAGGGGAATGGGTTTTTGCAGAATTGGAATCCTCCTGTGGTAATCCCCCAGTGCGATTTTGGGTGAATGCCAAGGTACTCAAGGATCGTCGCCGCTGGTTCCCCGGTTGGAAAACCCTGGAAGAAATCCGTGAACACGATCGCTTGGAACTTGAACGGCGGGAACGGGCAGGGTCAGCGAGAACCCCGTAAGGAGACTGCTTAGAACCGCTCAACGTTAGGAAATTCCTGGGCGGAGATCGATCGGGCGGCTTCACCGCAAGTTTTAGGCGTTGGGAAAATCTTCGTCGGATTGGCAATGCCCTGGGGATCGATCGCCCGTCGCACCCATTGCATTGTTTCTAAATCCGCCTCGGAAAACATGTCGGGCATGTAGCAGCGCTTCTCCGCGCCAATCCCATGTTCGCCGGAAATGCTGCCCCCCACTTTCACACAGAGCTTGAGGATTTCCCCGCCTAGGGCTTCCACCTTTTCCAACTCGCCAGGAATCGCATTGTTATACAAAATCAACGGATGCAAGTTGCCATCCCCGGCATGGAAGACATTAGCCACGGGATAGCCGTACTCTTTACCCAGCCGCGCAATTTCACCGAGGACAAATTCCAACTTTGTCCGGGGAATCACGCCATCCTGCACATAGTAGTCGGGACTGATTTTGCCCATGGCCGCGAAGGCTGCCTTGCGCCCTTTCCAAAGGGTCAGGCGATCGTCCGCCTCCGTGGCGACGGTGACATTGCGCGCCCCATTCTTTTTGCACAGATCCGCTACCCGTTGGGCATTGCCCGCCGCTTCCACTTCCAGGCCATCCACTTCCACCAGCAAAATCGCCTCTGCATCACGGGGATAGCAGTTGGTCTTCACCACATCTTCCACGGCATTGATGCTGAAGTTATCCATCATTTCAATGCCACCGGGAATAATCCCCGCACCAATAATATCGGCGACCGTTGCCCCCGCCGCTTCCACACTGGTGAAATCCGCCAGCAGCACTTTGATTGACTCCGGAGTCTTGAGAATGCGCAGGGTGATTTCCGTGGCAATGCCGAGGGTGCCTTCCGAACCGACAAACAAGCCGGTCAGATCATAACCAGGCATTTCCGGCACCGCTCCCCCGATCGTCACCACCTCTCCCGTTGGGGTTACGATCGTCATGCCCAGAACATGGTTCGTTGTGACACCGTATTTCAGGCAATGAACCCCGCCGGAATTTTCCGCCACGTTGCCCCCGATCGAGCAAATAATTTGGCTAGAAGGATCGGGCGCGTAGTAGAACCCGGCTCCACTAACCGCCTGGGTCACCCAATTGTTGATGACCCCTGGTTGTACCGTGACCCGTTGATTATCCAGGTCAATGTCTATAATTTGCCGCATCAGTGCCGTGGTGATCAGCACACAATGTTCGATCGGTAGCGCCCCACCGGACAGTCCCGTCCCCGATCCCCGTGGCACAAAAGGCACCTGAAACTCGTGGCAGACCTTGACCACCGCAGCCACCTCTTCCGTCGTTCTCGGTAGCACCACAACCGCTGGCCGCTGACGGTAACTGGTTAACCCGTCACATTCGTAGACCAACAGTTCTTCCCGCCGTTGCACCACACCCCGATCTCCTACAATGTCCCTGAAGCGCTGGATAATAGGCTGCCAATCGCGGGGTTCTGGATTGGAAAGAGATGCCAAAGCCTGCATAGTGTTTTAGAACTACCATTAGGATATGTTGCTTGATCCTATCACTCCCGTTATTCCTGAAGACTGATCGGGAATTTTGGTGATCAGAGGAATGCAGGGTATAGATCGATTTCGATCGCCATCCTAGAATAATGATTTCTTCTTTATGGATGTCGAATTGAAGCGGGTTCTCAGCTAACCGGAAAGACTCTGTTGATGGGGGGATATGTTGTGGCTTTTTCCGAGGATAAATGGCGAGTTTGGCAATGGCTGCCTCCCCAATCATCACGCCAGTCCTCGCTCGAATCACCCTACTTTGCTGGGGGCATTACGCTACTCTATAGCCTTTTGGGATGGCTGTGGATGACCTGGGCCGATCGCCTCTTGGCCCTTGGGGTAGGAACAGGATTATCGTCTGCCCAGCTCCAACTGATCAAGGAATGGGGCTTTGTGGCCATGACAGCTGTTGGATTGTATGGCCTACTGTGGCAGGGGCTGGGGCAGCTACGGAAACGCCAAACCGTCCTGCATAACATCATCGATGCGGCGAACGAAGCCATTTATGTCAAAGATGCCCAGGGGCAGTACCTGATTGTCAACCAGACCGCCGCCCAGGGGCTCAAGCTGCAACCCAGCCAAATGATTGGACGATCGGCCCAAGATTTCATGGAACCGGAGGAGGCTCAACGGATCCATAATGAGGAATTGGAGATTTGGCAAACGGGGGAAGCGCGAGAAACCGAATATACTGTCACGATCGCCGGAGAACAACGCTATTTCCTGACAACCAAAAGTCTTTGCCGGAACGAGCAACAACAGCCAATCGGCCTTGTTTGCATTACTCGCGACATTACGCCTTACAAACAAACAGAAAGACGACTACGGGAGCGGGAAGAAATTTTCCGCCAATTGGCAGAAACAGTTGAAGAAGCCTTTGTGATTCAAACCGCTGATTTTAGTCAGACCCTCTATATCAGTCCGGGGTATGAACGAATCTGGCATCGTCCCTGTGAAGCACTATATCGGGAGCCGTCCATCTGGCAAGAGTACGTCCATCCTGACGATCGCAATCGGGTTGTGGCAGAAATCCAGCAGGTGATGAATGGCGAGATTTGTCATACCGAATTTCGGATCCTGCGCCCTAGTGGAGAATTGCGCTGGGTCATTGTCCACGGTTTTCCCGTCCAGGATGAGGCCGGAACGATCTATCGGGTGGTGGGATCTGCTCACGACATTACTGATCTACGGCAGGCGGAACTCGATCGACGGCAAACGACCGAGCTGCGGACAGAACTGAATATTTTGGAGACCATTTTAGAATCGGCGATTGCAGGGTATTGGGATTGGAATATTCCAGATAACACCACCTATCTCAGCCCAACCTTCAAGCGCATGTTTGGCTATGAAGATCACGAATTGCCCAATGTGCCGCAAACCTGGCAAACGTTGGTACTCCCTGAAGACCTGCCAATTTTGTTGAACTCCTTTGAACAGCACGCCCGCAGCCAGGGACAGATTCCCTATCACAACGAAGTGCGGTACCGCCATAAGGATGGTTCGATCGTCTGGGTCATTTGTGCTGGACACATTATTGAATGGAATAGTGATGGACAGCCGGTGCGAATGGTGGGCTGCCATGTGGATATCACCCAACGCAGACAGGCAGAAGAAGCACTCAATAATCTCTCTGATCGCCTCGCTCTGGCCCTACAATCCGGCGCGATCGGGATGTGGGAATGGCATATTGCGGAGAACCGTCGCTTCTGGGATGACCGAATGTATGAACTGTACGCCGTCCAACCGAGGGAAGATGAAGACCTCTGCCAAGTCTGGGCTCAGTGCATCCATCCCGAAGATTTGTTCCGAGTGGAGACGGCCCTGTATCAAGCGGCACGAGGTGAGCAGGACTTTGACTTGGAATTTCGTATTGTTCATCCCGATCAAACGATTCACGATATCAAAGCGTCTGCATTGGTTCAACACAATGACCAGGGTGAGCCTATTCGCATGATTGGGATTAACTATGAAATCACCGATCGCAAACGGGTTGAACAAGCGCTCAAAACCTCGGAAGCGCGGTTGCAGGCTACGGTGGAGAATGCGCCTGGAATCATTGTGACCTACAATCGCCAAGGTTACATTACCTATATCAACCGGGCTGTGACTGGACAGTCACCCCAGGATTTTCTGGGTACTCATTACCATAACTGTGTTCTTCCGAAGTATCACGCCCAGCAGGATCAAGGACTCATGCAAGTCTTTGAGCGAGGAGCAACCGTGGAGTATGAAGTCGAAGGCTACGTTGATGACTTGGGCAACACCACCTGGTATCAAGTAACAACAGGCCCTATCTGGCAAGGTGATCAAGTGGAGATGGCGATCGCCACGGCTATTGACATCACCGATCGTAAACAAGCAGAAATTGCCCTGCGGGAAAGTGAACATCGTTATGCCACGCTCACGGAATCTGCTCCCGTTGCCATTTTTCGATTAGATCCCCAGGGACAATGCATTTATGTCAACAGTCAATGGGGCAAGATGATGGGGCGATCGCTGGAGTCGGCCCTAGGCATCGGTTGCTTTGACACGCTTCATCCTGAAGATCGCAATCGCATCTTCCAAGATTGGGCTCGCAAATTTCAGCAGGGGGAGGGCCTGGGCGAAGGCTACCAAACTGAGAGCCGCCATGTGCATTCCAATGGTCAAATCATTTGGTGTTATACCAATGTCGTTCCTGAAACGGACGCCCAGGGACACTTAATCGGCTATGTGGGCACATTGATTGACATCAGCGATCGCAAAGAAGCGGAACAGGTTCTGCGACGCTATGAACGCATGGTCAATGCAACGGATGATGGCATGCTGTTGATCGATCGCAACTATGTTTATCAAATCGTAAACCAGTCTGCGGAACAGGATCACGGAAAATCTAGCCAGGAAATGGTAGGGACGAGGGTTAGTGATGTGATGGGGCAGGCCGCCTTCGATCAAATCCTCAAAGCCCAGTTAGATGAATGTTTCCAAGGGCATACCCACCAATACAGTATGTGGCTGGAGCTGCCGGGGAGTCCCGAGCCCCAATTTGTCAACTTCAGCCTGTCACCCTATCGGGAAGCGGATCAGACCATTTCTGGAGCCGTCATCAGTGCCCGCAACCTGACGCACCTCAAACGCATTGAAGAAGCGCTGCGGGAAAGTGAACGGCGTTATGCAACGTTGGCTGCTGCTGCACCTGTGGCAATTTTTCAATTTGATCAGCCAGGAAACTGCGTTTATGTCAACGATCGCTGGAGCGAAATGACTGGCAGACCCAAAGAATTTGCCTTAGGTCAAGGCTGGCTCAATGCCTTACACCCGGACGATCGGGAGATATTTAGTCAAGTATCCACTAGTACTAATGCTCTTGACAATGAATTTATCTATGCTCATACCCCTGTTCGAGCCATGGAAGGGCGACATTTGCGTCCCGATGGAACGATTAATTGGTTCTATTGTCAGGTAGCTGCAGAAATGGACGCAGATGGAACCGTAGTGGGATATGTCGGGACATTAACGGATATCACAGAACGCAAGCAAGCGGAACAAGCCTTGCAAGAATCCCGCGCCATGTTGCAGTCTATTTTGGACACCATTCCCCAACGGGTTTTTTGGAAAGATCGGCAATCGCGCTACCTGGGATGCAATCGAGCCTTCGCCCAAGACGCGGGATTGCCTAATGCCCAGGAAATTTTAGGAAAAACAGATTTCGAGATGCCTTGGGACAACTTTGCATCTGCATATCAAGCCGATGATACAGAGGTGATTAACCAAGGTATTCCGAAATTGAATTACGAAGAACTCCTGCAAAATAGTAGTGGGGAACAGCACTGGCTACAGACCAGCAAGGTACCGTTGACCAATAGTTCAGGGGAAATTGTAGGCGTTTTGGGAACCTACGAAGATATTACTGATTTGAAGCAGTCAGAAGCTCAGTTGCGTCAAATGAATGAACAACTGGCCCATACGAATCTAGAACTGGAACGCGCCACCCGACTGAAAGATGAGTTTTTGGCCAATATGAGCCATGAGCTACGCACACCTTTGAATGCAGTCTTGGGAATGGCCCAGAGCCTACAGGATGGAATTCTTGGCCCATTGAACGAACGACAACTTAAGGCGATCGCGACGATCGATCGGAGTGGAAATCACCTGCTGGAATTGATTAACGATATTCTCGATCTCGCCAAAATTGAGTCTGGTAAGTTGGAGCTAGATATTAGTCCCGTCAGTATTCGTAGTCTCTGCGATATGAGTTTGACCTTTGTTCGCCAAATGGCCACGAAGAAAAATATTCAACTAGAGAGTGATCTATTACCCAACCTGGGGCGACTTCTAGCCGATGAACGGCGATTGCGCCAAGTTCTGATTAATCTTTTGGATAATGCGATCAAGTTCACGCCCAATGGAGGGACTGTGACCCTGGCCGTACGGTATCAACCCAGTGCAGAGCACCGTGGTAGTGATTTGGGCCATTGGGTAGAATTCTCAGTCACGGATACAGGCATTGGAATTGCAGAAGAAGACTTTAATAGACTCTTTCAACCTTTTGTTCAAATTGATAGTAGCCTGAACCGTCAATATAGTGGGACAGGCCTAGGATTATCTCTCGTGCGGCGCATTGCCGAGTTGCATGGGGGCAATGTTACAGTTCAGAGTGAACTCGGACGGGGGAGTTGTTTTACAGTGCAGATTCCTGATGCATTCTGTAATATTCCTCGGAATTATCTATCTTTACAGATGGATAGTGAATTTCCCCCTAGTCAGCGTTCTGAGATTGATGCAGAGTTAACTGGGAGTCAGGATGAACTATCTTCTTCCTCAACCACCGTCCAACCTATTCAAGTGACTATGCCCGCTGACGATCGCCCTTTGATCCTTCTTGCAGAGGATAACTTAGCCAATATTGAAACCTTTACAGCCTATCTCGAAAGTCGGGGGTATCGCTTAATTTTGGCGGGTAATGGGCAAGAAGCCATCGACCTCACCCAAGCCCAACGTCCCGATATCATTTTGATGGATATTCAAATGCCGGGATTGGACGGATTAAGCGCCATTCGTGCTATTCGTACGATACCAGACTTTGCAACACTGCCGATTATCGCCCTGACCGCGTTGGCAATGTTAGGCGATCGGGAAAAGTGTTTAGCCGCTGGGGCCAATGAATATATGGCTAAACCGGTTCTGTTAAAACATCTCGTGAGTACGATTGAGAAACTCTTGGTAGCGAAGTCCCAACCGAAAGATTAACGAAAGATCAATGCAAGATTAATGCAAGCTTGATGCAATGAATGCATTAAACCGAGGGACGTTCGATCGCAACTAGGTAACAGCCATTCACCGCCCACCGCCCATTGGAGAGCTGTTCCATTAGATACAGGGCTCGCACTGGAAAGCCCTGGGGGCTGAGGAGTAGAACGGGTTGGGTCAGGTTGCCTTCAACAACCATGACCTCTTCAAAAATCACCGATCGGGGACGATAGACAGGCTCATAGGACTGTCGCACCATGTTCATAAAGTTGGTGGGGTTGCGAAACATGGCTTGAATCCCAGGACTAGCCAAAGCAAATGCACGCACCGCATCATCTTGCTGGAACGCGGATAGCTGCCATTCCACCACATCTCGAATGGCCTTGCGATCGAATTCGCTAATGCTGTCCATAGCTGCTCTTCATGGTTTGAAAGTCCCATTGCTGGAAAAATTTCTACAAGTCATTTCTTTCAAAATCGACATCTTTGGCCAACGAATTACAGACCGTCGGGAGAGTTCAGCGGATAGGCTGAGTACAAGTTTTCTAGTTTGGTTGAGGGGGTTGTTTTTCGAACGTAGCGCTTCCGATCGTAGCGTTTTCGATCGGAGGGGTGCTTTACCCACCTCCCAATCCTTCAACTAATTTCCAGGCAATGCGCTGGGCTGCCCCCGGTTCCCCCATGCGACGACGGCCATTTTCAGCGATCGTGCGGAGACCATCGGGATTATTGAGCAAGCGGTACAGCGCATCACCGACCTGCTGGGGATGGGCAACGCACTGGACAGACCCTCCCAGCAACCGGGTTTGGGCTTCGGCAAAGGCGGGGGTGAACTGGGGCCCCGCACCGGGCAGGGTGATGACGGGTTTCCCAAGCCCCACAAATTGTTCCGTGGCCGTCCCTGCAAGGGCGATCGCGCAATCGGCTCGCTGGGCGTACTCAGCAAATTTTCCGACCGATAATTTCAGGGTGGATTGGGTCTCGCCCCAGCCGACGGTAAAGGTGTCGCCCAAGGTGTCGTCTTCGATCGCTTGCCAGCGGGCTTGCTGGAGGGTTTGGCCCAGGATCTGACGATCCAAACTGGGGGCGATCGCGGCTAAAAAGGTGATCGATCGGCCCAGTTTCGCCATGACATCATTGGCAGCGGAGAGGAGTAATTCCCAGTTTGCGTAGGCTTCGGGGGCACGGGATCCCGGCAAGAGTAGAATTTTCAAGGTTTCGCGATCTTGCAAGGTCTCGCGATCGTTGGCTACCAGGAGTTCCGGCGCATTCTTCTCCTCTCCCAAATCCATCATGGGATTACCCAAGTCATAGGCTCGGATGCCAAAGCGCTGTAGGGTTTCCGCTGTGAGGCGATCGCGGGGAAAGACAGCGACGCAGTTGGGCCGTGCCATCAACCAGCGCTCCCAGGGATAGTAGACCGAACCCGTTGCAATGGCGAATCGATCGTCCCACCAGGATTTACGCGGTAACCAACCCGTTTCATCCCGCAGATAATATTCCGATTTCGCCGTTCCTACGAAGGCAAAGGGTAAGCCGCTCATCCAAGCAAAGAGCATGGGAACAATATCTCCCACTGCCAGTACCAGGGCGGGTTCTCCGCGATTATCTTTGGCCCAACGCTGTACCGATCGAATTTGTTCTAGTGTTAACTTTAGCAATCCTCCTTGGATATCCCGCGCCAGTTGTTTGCCGTCCATGTAGATAAATCCACCGGAGGGCATTTGCTTTACTTTGCCAATTAACGGAAATCCGGCTTGGGTATAGGCATGACCTTCGCCGACAATCGGCAAAACTTCGATCGTGGGGGGCGTTTGGGCAGTGTTTTTTGGGGGAGAGGACTGGGGCAGGGCTTGCAGGGCTTGCAGGATGCGGAGGGCAATGCCATCCTCACCATGACCGTTACTGAGGCAAAGGAGTCGCATGGGCAATGGGGAACGATCGATCGCTTCTATTTTAAGGCGTGGGAAGGCTGAGAGGAGAAGAAGGCGATGGTCGAGGATTAATTCGTAACAGCTAAATTCACGATCGATAAATCAGCAACAATCCCGAAGTGATCGGAGGGGTAGAGGTTGCTGCCTTGGGCGGGTTGGGTGAGAATTAACCGACAGTCGTGGACTTGCCACGCAGAACTGACAAAGATGTAATCTAGCGTGCCTTTCCAGGGGATGAAGGTGCGGTTGAATAGGAATGTGCGTAGACTGCGATATAGCCATTCACGTAAATCCCAAGGCGCGATCGGCGGGGGGCAGGTATAGTCTGGTTCTTGGCCATGGTAGGCTGCATAGGCGGAAGTAAAGCGTTGTCGCATTCGTTCGATCGCAGATGTTTCCGGTGTTCCGTTAAAGTCCCCCACTGCGATTACGGGTTGATCACCGACCTGTAATTCTAAATAATCCAACACTATTTGAATTTGCCGATCGCGCTCCGGATGGGAACCCGGATACCAATAGTAATGACCATTGCACAAGACAACGGGTTGATGGTTGATCAGCACAGTGACAACTTGGGCCAGTCGGCCTTGGCTCTGTAAATCGATCGCAGCCTGTTGGACAAAGGGATAGCGACTTAAAATCGCAATGCCATAGGTCATTCCAGCGTGATCCGCCGCAGGAAAGGGAACGGTGGAAACATAGGGCATTCCCAATTGTT
Organism: Alkalinema sp. CACIAM 70d; assembly: GCA_002148405.1. GTDB lineage: Bacteria > Cyanobacteriota > Cyanobacteriia > Leptolyngbyales > Leptolyngbyaceae > Alkalinema. Next base: position 16,549 of record MUGG01000164.1, read on the forward strand.
CCGCCAGCCAGTCGCCCGTATTCTGCACCAAGTTCACTTCTTGGAGCGCAATCAAATCCGCCTGTTCTGCGGCCAACCCCTGGACTAAGAGTTCCCGGCGGTGTTCCCAGTCCTCTAATTTGAACAAGATGTTGATTGTAATAACTTTCACCATACAGGCTGGCAAGAATCGCGCTGACTTCATTCTAGGCCGGGGGCAGGTCGATCGAGAATAACGTCTCACCCCAGAGATTGCGTAACGTAACCGTCATTAAGCCGGAATCCTGGGCAATTTTGACGGTGCCGAAAAATTGTTGCCCCTGACTGGGCGGTTGATTGAGCTGGATGGTGGGTGCAGCAGTTTGGAACTTGACCTGTGGCCCAAAGGTGTTATCCAGCGGATTGGGGCCAAAATTGCCAGCGTTCAACGGCCCCGCCACAAATTCCCAAAAACCATGGAAATCCTGGAACTGCGCCCGATCGGGGTCATAGTAATGGGCCGCAGCGTAGTGCACATCGGCAGTCAGCCAAACGGTATTGCGAATGTTCTGCTGCTTGATAAATTTCAGTAAATCCGCCAGTTCTAATTCCCGACCCAATGCAGGCCCAGACCCATTGGCTAAATTTTCAAAATCCGTTTTCCCATCAGCAACCACTAATCCCAAGGGCATGTCAGCAGCAATGACTTTCCAGGTGGCACGGGATTGTTTCAACCGTTGTTTGAGCCATTGAATTTGTGAATTCCCTAGAAAGGCAGTATCCGGCCCCATAACGGTTTGGCGGTTGGGATTATTGGCACCGCGATAACTGCGCATATCCAGCATGAATATTTCTAAATGCTTACCGTAGGAGAACGATCGCTCAATTTTTTGCTGCCGTACAAACTCCGATCGTAGGGGCGAATATTCCAAAAACGCTTGCTTGGCCCGTTGAGCCAGGACTGCCACGTTTTTGACGGTGTAGCGACTATCCTCCAGAATTTCTGTGGGATACCAGTTATTCACCACTTCATGATCATCCCACTGCATCAGTACCGGGACTTCCGCATTAAAGCGCCGTACATTTTCATCTAACAGGTTGTAGATAAAATTGCCCCGAAATTCCTGAAGCGTTTCTGCGACCTTAGATTTTTCCGGTGTAGTCAGATTTTTCCAAATTCTTCCATCCTCCAATTTCACTTCCGCTTGGATGGGATTATCGGCATAGATCGTGTCACCGGAGTGGATGAAGAAATCCGGTTTCAGTTGGCGCATTGTTTCATAGATTTTCATGCCGCCAAACTCGGGATTGATGCCCCAGCCCTGCCCCGCCGTATCGCCCCCCCAAGCAAAGAAGATATCCCGCCGACTGTTGGGGATTTGTAACTGCCCGATCGCGGGTTCGCTGAGAATTTTGGGCTGATCCAGGTCTTGGAACTGCACTCGGTAGAAAATGGGTCGATCGGTGGGCAATTGAGACAAGACCACGCGACTGGTGAAATCCTGGCTGGCCTGGGCGACCTCGCCGTAGACCAAGCGCGATCGCCGGAAGTCCGGTTCTAGCGAGAGTTCCACCCGCATCCGACTCAGCCGATCGGCCCGACTCCAGACCACCGCCCGACTGCCACCCACATCTCCACCCATGACCCCGTAGGGAATTTGAGGCCGACTCCGTTCCGAGGGAATAACAGCAGGAGCAGACAAGCCCGATCGCGGGGTTCCGAGGGAAGCCGTCACCGCGCTGGCTCCTGCAAAAAGGGTCGATCGAAGAAACTGGCGGCGATTGAGCTGGAGATGATTGAACTGGGGATGGTGAAACCGGGTTTGAGAACGGGACATAAGGGCGGGATATCCAAATCAGGAAGTGGACAGTGGGCTAGGACAGTGGGCTGGACAGTGGGCAGCAAACTCTTTCAAGGTTCCCAGGTTGCAGGACAAGATCCATGGGCTAAGCAGCCTGGGTGCCTACCCTACTGTTTAACCTACGGACGAACAAGAATTGCATCCGATTAAATTTCAAGTTGAACTTCAAGTTGAATTTCAACAGATTATCCTCCCTCGGTTAAGAGAAAATATTTTTTGATTGAGGAAAATATCCAAAAGTTTGTTGAGCTCGTAAGTCCATTCGATCGTAAATTCCGTACTGGACACGGGCCAATTGGCTATGGTTAAACTGAATGTAAATAAGTGTAAAGAAATCCTGCGAGAGGTAACGAATGGTAACGATGCCCGTGTCCCAAGTCCGCAGCACGTCTTCCATCGTCGGCGGTGCCGATCCCGATCGCTTTGATGTCAAGGAAGCCTGGTATCCCGTTTTTTACCTGGCCGATCTGGACAAAACCAAACCCATGCCCTTTACGCTGCTGGGGATGGATTTGGTGATTTGGTGGGACGGTTGGGCCAAGTCTTGGCGAGCCTTTGCCGATCGCTGTCCCCATCGCCTCGTCCCCCTCTCGGAAGGCCGGATTAATGAGGATGGGTTATTGGAATGCCCCTACCATGGTTGGAGCTTTGCAGGTTCGGGCGATTGCAAGAATATTCCCCAGCAAAATGAAGGGGGGCAGGCAGAAACCTCGCGGCGGGCCTGTGTGCGATCGTTCCCGACGGCGGAAAAGCAAGGATTATTGTTCGTCTACGCAGGACAACCAGACAATGCTGAGAATGCTCCGGTTCCCGCGATCGATGCCTGGGAAGAAGGCACAGAAGGCTGGGTTTGCTTGGACATCTTCCGCGATCTCCCCTACGATGCTGCAACGTTACTGGAAAACGTCTTAGATCCAAGCCATCTGCCCTACACCCACCACAACACAGTAGGCAAGCGCAGTAATGCGTCCCCGGTGGAGTTGGAACTGCTCACATCGGATAAATGGGGCTTTACCGGAACCTGGAAGGAAGGCCCTCGGCGCGGCAAATTGGGTTCCCAGGACACGACATTTATTGCGCCCAATTTAATGTGGCATGACCTCACATCTAAGCAGTTTGGTCGCACAATTACGGCAGTCTATGCAACCCCCATTCGCAAAGGGGAATGTCGATTATTTGCCCGGTTCCCATTCAAGTTCCCCTCCAAGTTTCCAGCTTTGGCCATGAGTCTAACGCCGCGCTGGTTCTCGCACCTGGGACAAAACGCGATTTTGGAAGATGACCAAATCTTTTTGCATTGGCAGGAACGGATTTTAGCGACAGAAGGGGGCAGCGAGCAGTTTTCCCGCGCGTTTTACATGCCAACCAAGGCCGATCGCTTTGTGTTTGAGTATCGTCAGTGGTTTAACCAATACGAAGCGGAACCCTTTCCCGGTGAAGCTCTGCCACCCCGCTTAAATCGAGAAGCCTTGCTCGATCGCTACCACTCCCATACAGAACATTGCGCTAGCTGTCGATCGGCGCTGGCACGGGTGCAGCAATTGCGTCAAGGTTGCGTAGCGATCGCTGGATTGGCGATCGTGGGAACGGCGCTTTGGCAGAATGCGTTATTGGCAGGTTTAACACTATTGCTAGGCGCGGCGTGGTACGGTTTAGGTCAACTGGAACAACGGTTTTACCACGGTCGATCGATTCCTGCGAGAAATCTGCCAGAGAAGAGCTAATACCAATCAATTTTTGATCGCAACACGTAATGATTCCCCTTTTTAAGGGGGACTGTGTCGTATTCAATTGATCGTCGATCGCGCGTGTTCAAAAAACCGGGATTTTCTAAAAATCCCGGTTTTTAAAGCGACTTACTCCACAGTTCGATCGCGCTCCATCATGCTGATGTATTTCCAATCGGAACCGAGGACTGGAATCGGTGGACTCCAACGAATGCGTTCACAAAAGCGCACCACTTGTAGTTGGTTAATCGTGGATTGGATCTCTTCGCGGGTGCCGAGCAGGTAGATTTGGAACGGTCTGCGGCTATCGTCGATCGCGCGATCGCTGCCGTCAAAGCCAGTAAACATGGGATTTCTCCTAAATGGGGTGATGGGAAGAAATCCCAAAAATTAAGACCACCCTCTGTGCAGGACAAGTAGGGTGGCCCGATCGAATGTTAAAATCCGTGTCAGACCGCCTAGCTGCTAACTCCAGCTTGGGGTTTAGCTACCCTTTGTTGCTTGGTACCAACGCTGGGTAGCGCCTTAATTTTTGGGGTCGTAGCTGATTCAATCGGGACTTTAAAACAACTTCAAAACACGGTTGTACTCAGCTATGAGAAGCAACAGTACTAAGAAACCAACTAACCTGTCAACCGTACTGAGACACTTCGCAACAGTGTGGATGAGCAACATCAAGCGAGACTGACATAAAATCACAACTGAGCAAGCAAATCCATCGGAGTATAGACAGGTATACTCGACTCAGTAAAATCTTGATGATCGCGAGTCATGATTGCCTCTAGTTGATTCAAAGTCGCACAACAGCAAAATCAAGAACCTCGCTGACTTGGTCATCTGGAAGAACCTTGATTAAAGCGTAAAGTTTTTCAGCAGCAGTCATAGAAAGTTCAGAAAGGGAAGCGGAAGGATAACTCAATTATCGCGTAGATTACTGGAGGCATTGGTAGGTGCGATCGATCACCCCCCACCCCTCAAGCACCTGCCCCCTCAAACACCCTGCCAAGTCCCATGGAAACTCGGCGGAATCACCTCCGGCAACCCCAACCGACAGATCGGCCCCTCTGCCAACCGCTCGGCCCCATATACCCACACCTCACTACACCCCCGATCGCCGTCAAACACCACCGTCAAAACCCAACCCCGCTCAAGATTCTCCCGATCGGGCGCATAGATCGGCTCCGTCGGATAGCGATTCTCCCCACAATCCGCGATCGTCAGATCCCCCGTCTCCCCATCCACCCGCGCGATCGCCCCAAACAACTCACCCATCGTCTCATCCACCCCCGATCGATGCACATTCACAAACGTTTCCCCCCACGGTTGCCCCACTAATTGCGGAGCCACCACCGGAAACTCACAATGCCGATCGACCAACGGAAACGCTTCTAAGACCCGCGATCGGGCCACATCCAACCGCAACCGCCACAACCGCGCCCCCGCCACCGTTTGCACCCGCCCCGTCGCCACCTCCCGCAGGAACTCATTCGTCGCAAAATCCTCATAGCGCACCACATCCAGCACCACCGTCCCATCCGCCAGTTCCGCCCCATTGCCAAAATGCCACTGGAACCAAGGCTCCACCCGCCACCGCGCTACTAATGCCAAGGACTCCCGATCGCAGACCACAATCTCCGTTCCCAACTGCGGCTGCCACTGCATCCCCTCAGAAAACGTCTTCAGCTTCAACAACACCGGCGGCAAATTCAACTGCACCGGCGGAATGCAAAAAATCAAATACCGCCCCGCCAAGACAAAATCATGGAGCAACGGAATCCCCGATAACTTCACCTGCCCCCGCTGCTGCACCTGGCCCGTCCGATCGCTGCGGTAGAGATGCAAAATCGTCTCCCGCCCAAAGGCCACCCCAAAATTAAAAATCTCCCCCGTCCGTCCATCCCGCTTTGGGTGCGCCGAATAACTGGCCTGCGGGGACAGCCCACCCAGTGGATCCAGCCCCCGCGTCTCCAACGTCTGCAAATCTAACCCGTGGGGCAGTCCCCCCTCCCACAGCGCCAACAGCCGATCGTCCAGCGCCAACACCGACGTATTCGCCGCATTCTTCAGCGATCGCCAGCGCTGCACCCAACTGTCTGACCCGTGGCTGCCATAGCCACCATACAGGAACCGCCCCGCCTGCTCCTCCGCCAAGTAGCCCGCCGTTTCCACATAGCGATAGGTCGCCGTCACCCCCGCCGCCGCAAACTTAACCGCCAGAATCGCCCCATCCCCATCAAACCAGTGGCCCACCCGGCGATGACCTCCGGTCGGTCGAAGACCATCGCCCCGTTCCAGCCGCCCCGGCCCATTGCGATAGAGCGTTCCCCGCAGCCCTGGCGGTACCTGTCCTGCCACCACGGGCAACCCCTGCTCCCCAAACCCCTGGGCCGTATGCAACACCGCCCCTGACCAAGCTTTTGACCCAGCTTGATTTGATCCAGTTTGATTTGACTCAGCCTTCAGCACCATAGGACTCGATCGATAACAAATCGATAACAACAGGACAACCATTGCCACCCTAGCAGAAAACTTTGATCCGCCCAGATCCGTCCTCCAATCCCGTCAGATGAACTGGCTCCTGTCCCCGCGATCGAAGCTCTCGATAAGTAATCATGCCTAACCCTAGTGCCTAACCTAGACAGGTCTGGTACAATGCCGAATGTCGTTTTAGATAAATCGAACGTTGAGCCAGTCGATTGATCTACCTAAGGTAGACGAATTTCTACAAGAGCTAGCAACCATTCAGCAGACAGGCTCGAAGCGGGTTGCTATGTTGGGGTCGCGTCATGTACCAATTACGCATCAAAAGCTGATTGAACTCATGACCTTTGCACTGGTGTCTGAAGGGAACCGAGTCATCACTTCGGGGTCAACGGGCACCAACTTCGCCGCAATCCGGGGCGCACTCCGAGCTGATCCATCTCTATTGACCGTGATTTTGCCCCAGAGCCTCGATCGCCAGCCCACGGAATCCCGTGAGCAGCTTGAGAGTGTTATGAACTTGGTGGAACATCCCGAAAACAACGATTTGTCCTTGGGTGAAGCCAGCGCCCTGTGCAACCAAGAGATTATCTCGCGGTGCCAGCAGTTGATTTGTTTCGCCTTCCACGACAGCCGCACCCTGCTGCAAACCTGCAAGGAAGCCGAAGAACAACGCAAGGTCGTCACGATCTTTTATTTTGACTAAACCATTCTGGCGAGCCAACAGTAACGATCCTGCATCAACCAGCCACTCAGTCAGGTCATTCTGTCTGTGTGGGTTTATTGTGCAGCTTCAAAATTGTTGGATGAGAGTGGATTTTTTGATGGCATAATCCTTGTCTGACAAGGCTAGGCAAAACTAGGCAAAACTAGGCAAGATCATGTTTCTTTCTCAATTACCGATACAAACGGTGCTGCTAGGGGCGATCGCCACAGCAGCCTTTTTAGTGTATTTGCCCTTTATGGCGGTGGGCTATGCACGGGCCACTAAAGGCTACGACACCTCTGCTCCCCGCGCCATGTTTGACCAATTACCAGACTGGGGCAAACGCGCCACCTGGGCCCACCAGAATGGTTGGGAAGCCTTCGCGATTTTTACAGCCGCTGCACTGATGGCCTACGTTGCGGGGGTAGACTCCGATAGCGCTCGTTGGGCTGTGGTGCTACATTTGATCGCTCGCACCCTCTTTCCCCTGTTCTATATTTTCAACATCCCACCCCTGCGATCGTTGATGTTTGGGATCGGGTCGTTGGCCAGCTACAGCCTGATGTATTTAAGTATTCTCCAGAGCTTATCGAAGTAACCCCAGTTTGGGTCATCATTTGTACCAGGCTGGTTACTCAACCGAGTTGATTCATCGAGTTGATTCACCGAGTTGATTCAAGGACAAGCGCGTCCCCCTTTGCAAAGATTAAGGTAACGATTAGACCTATGGCTGGAACCTATTCATTTGATATCGTGAGCGATTTCGATCGGCAGGAATTAGTCAATACCGTCGATCAAGTTACCCGAGAAGTCAACAGTCGCTACGACCTGAAGGATACCAACACCACGCTGGAACTGGGCGAACAAGCGATCGTGGTTAATACCGCCAGCGAAATGACCCTACAAGCGGTGACGGATATTCTGGCGCAAAAGGCATCGAAGCGGGGCCTCTCGCTGAAAATCTTCGACTACGGCAAAATCGAAACCGCCAGCGGCAACCGGATTCGCCAGGAAATCACCCTGAAAAAGGCATCAGCCAAGAAATCGGGAAGCAAATTACTAAGCTGATCCGGGATGAGTTTAAAAAGTCCAAGGCTCGATCCAAGGGGATGCGGTTCGCGTGTCGGCTAAATCCAAAGATGAACTACAAGCCGTCATTCAACGCATGAAGCAGGAAGAATTCCCCGTCGCCCTGCAATTCAACAACTTCCGTTAACCCGCATCCGGCCCACTAAAATCCCCCC
>MUGG01000181.1 GCA_002148405.1 Alkalinema sp. CACIAM 70d
CAAGATTCTCCGGTGGGTTTGTTATCAGTCTATCCTGACTCTTTCAACATACAAGGGACTATGTTAGCCCTCGCCACAATGATACCGATCCCATACATACCAAACTATATCTTAGGCATCTATAAAACCCTTTGTACCAGCCACTACAATTTTGACTGCTGGGTGATCAACTGCTTCTTCAAGAGCGGTTGATCCGGCTTCTTTAAGCGCATTGACAACTCTCTGCCGAAGAGTTGGATTCTTCTCAATCTGCTCAATAGCCTTAGCTCCAATCATCGCCTGACCAGCTACAGTATCGCTAGGATAGTCCTTTGAAAGTTGATCAAGTAGCTCTTTAATGTCTCTAGCTGCTTGTGCCAAGTTGGGAGAGTTGTTGAACTGGTTAAGGGTTTTATTGCCTGCAATATTGTCGCCTTTGCCGTAGTGATTCTGATTAACAGTAGACATAGGATTCTCCTGAGTATTGTTGTTATTAATTATAATAGAGATATTTCCTTGAGGATTTTCTAGTGCATATCTCGAATTCTTATACCGGCTACGTCGATCTTCCTCTGATTCAATACCATCAAGCAACTGTCGCACACTAGTTCGTTCTCTTAAACCCGACGGAATAAAAGTTTCTTCTCCCAACTCTTCCAAAGTTAACAAATGATTGTAGTCAACTACAATGTCAGGGCGATTAGGAAGAGGAACTTTTTCTTCAGCTAGAATTCCTTTAATACTGTAATGAATAGTATCAAACTGAGAACGAATTATTGCTAGAAGTTCTCGTCGTGTTGATGATGGGCCATTGATGAAAATAGAAATCTTACGAGCTTCTCGATCACTCTTAACTAATGCTCGATTACTGCGATAACCTAGAACAATACCGCTACGCCACCAAGTTTGATGATCAGCATAATAGTGCATACGCACAATAAAACGAGAAATGATGCTGCTTGGGAGCACGGTGTAGTGGTATTGGAATTCTAAAACATCGTCCCATTTACCCGTATAAGGTTCTTGCTTGGGCAACAAATCAGGAATAAGCCAACGATTGCTTGTACCATCTTCCAATGAAAAACAAAGTTCGAACCTTTGCATCATATCAATGATGAAAAGTTGTTTAGCGCGAGGATAACGAGAACTATCTAAAATTCGATTGAGTTGGGAACAATCTAAAATGCCACAGAATTCGGTCATTAGCCGATTATCATTTAGAATTTTATAAACACCATTTGTAACCCATTCTGGGTTAAGTACATGAGTATCTTCTAAACGAGGATCGTCACCAAAGTTGAGAACAATACCGAGTCTATGTAGCAGTTCAACTAGAGTACGCTGACTTACATGGTCAGTAATATCTTGAGAACGACATATTTCCTCATATTCACTGTAGAGAATATAATCCCGATCCAGATTCTCCATATGCTTCTTGAGCAAAAACCAAGACTGCGGTAGCGGGTCTTGGATGTGCTTTAGCATAGTAATTTGTGTGGTAATAATTGACCTCAATTCACCCAATCCCCGTCCTGTTGCACAGGATATTTCAACAATTGCTTTCACGTTTTCATACTTTTCTGCCAATCCTCGTTTATCAATATCTAAAGGTTGCTCATCAACTTTGTTACCAACGATAATAATTGGAGAATCACTGCCAAAACTTTGAATAATTTGCAGCCAATACTCTAGCTCATTTTGCCGCTCATCTATGCGCGCATCTAAGACTAATAGGTAAAGGCTACGCTTGGTAAGGAAAAATTGGTGAGTATGATGCATAATCTCCTGTCCACCAAAATCCCAGATATTGAGTCTAATAAACTGATTACTGACTTGGATTAGCCAGGGTTGAATGTTAATTCCTTCAGTTTTTCGCTCATTTGGATTGTAATTTCCTTCTATCAAACGTTTGACTAATGAGGTTTTTCCAACACCTCCCTGCCCTACTAATAGGAGTTTTGCCTCATTGAGCGGCTGTAGCAAGAAAAGATTTTGATCGTGCTGGATCTGAAAGTAGTAGTCAAGAATCGCCGCAGCTTCTGGGATTTTTTTCCGAACTTCATAATCAAGTCGAGATAGTCGGATCGTTCTGGCTCTTCCCTCAGACCAGTCAATAAATCCTTTCGCTCTTAAATGCTCTAATCTGCTTTGAATAGGTGCTGGAGATTTAAGGTCCATTGCCCGCATCATTTGTCTGATTGACGGAGCATGCTGATATTCACGGATGTAATCCACTAACCATGCATAAAGTTCTATTTGAGCCTCTGTCAAAGACTCGCCACCTAAAATTTCCGGTGGAATTGGAAGTAAATTACCTCTTAAATCTAATTCTTCAAGTTGAGTGAGTTGCTTGATTTCAAATGGTAAACTGGTTATTCGATTACGATAAAGATATAGATGGGTAAGATTACTAAGTTGACCAATCTCGGATGGTAGAGTTATAAGACGATTATTGCTAAGATCAAGTCTTCTCAATTCAGTGAGTTGACCAATTTCAGATGGTAGTGTAGTAATCTTGCTATCAGACAAATCTAATTCTGCTACTTTGTCTGTGGCAGCTTGATCAATCACTTGTAGGAGTTCTTCGTGGGTCATTAGTAATGCTTGTGTCTAGCAATCTTTCATCACATCAGATTTGGCAATCGTATCTCTACAATCATGCCTGATTAGCATAGCCTCAAATCCATAAACCCCTGAATTTTCCACCTCATCTCTTTGTGTATAAGGCTACATTTTCGCTTTTCGCAGACCCAGAAGAGCCGAGTACTTCTTGAAGATTAGCGGGCTAACGCAAAGTTCACCTGCTATGAGTTGACTTTGCTGAAAATAGTCTAGCATTGCCAGTCAGGTGCGACGACGGGTTAGGCTAGGCCAATCATGAAATTTTTCTAGATTTTTGCCTCGAAACGACTGCCCACGGAATATTCTGAAAAGCCGATCGAACTTTGCATCACACAGATGGGTGAGAAAAGGCACGATCGCTCTCAACTACCACCATCTCTGCTTTCGCGGATGGGACGCAGGTTGAGTAAGCCAGTTACTTTTGCTAAATCCTCGATCGCGCTAGTCGAGGTGCTCGCAGACTGCTAGACAAACAAACCCTGCGGGACACTTAAGCATTACTGTTAACGCTGACGTTCGCGACTCAAGATGCTGATGTATTGCTCGTCCGAATGCACGATCGGCATTGGTTGGCTCCAATGAATCCGATCGGCAATCCGATGGGCATGCAATTGATTAATCGTGTCTTGAATGAAATCGTGATGACCGATTAAGTGGATCTGTAGGCGTTGTTTCTCATGTTGAACTTCACGATCGTCCCGATCGCTAGAACCTTTCGCCATATTGTGAGCTTCTCCTTGGTTGTAGTGAATTCCCTTCCCACTGCAAACTATTCCCTTCTCCTGCGGGAGAAGGGCTGGGGATAAGGGCGAAGAAAGCCCAAAAATTTAGAGCCACCCCGTTTGACATCACAAACAAGAGTGGCTCGGTCAGATGTTAAAATCCTCATCAAGCCGCCTTGCTGTTTACCCAGCGAGGGGGAATAGCTACTTGGGGTTGTGCCACCAATCCCGAGTAGTGGCCTAAATTTTCGGGAACCCAGCGACCCCATGCTTCATGCCAACCCGTTAAAAGAAGGATGTCCATGGCGATCGCTATGAAAAACAAGACTACTGAGGAACCCCCACCCCTGTCAATCGTATTCCAAAAAACGCTCAGGTATCATTAAGCACCCGTAGGTTTGAGGCAACGCCACAACTTAACCCATCCGATCGGGCCATTAAAAGCTAAATTTTGTAGGGGATGCATTTAGCGTGTTTTTGACCTTAGAGAGGTGACACAGATGCTCTACTTCATGGTGACGTGGTTTCTGTTGGCGATCGTCTGCTGCACGATCGGAACCGGACTCCTAACAGACCTAAACCTTCAAGCCTTTCCCAAACTCAGCGATCGGGCGATCGTCGCCACTTGGCTCGGCGTCGTTCTCCTGAGTGTGACCTTGCTGGCCATCTCCCTGCTACTGCCCCTGACGCCCTGGGTGGGGTTGGCCGTAGCTGGCCTTTGGTGCAGCGTCAGTTGCCTCAGACAAGGCCCCCGATCGCAACTGCGCCAATTGGGGCAACTCCTCCGTTCTAAGGGCTGGATCTGGTTGGGACTCGCCGCGATCGCTGCCACCGTCACCAACAGCCCAGTCGTCTGGCACGATACCGGCTACTACCACTACAGTGTTCTGCAATGGTTAGGACAATACGGCTCCGTTCCCGGCATTGCCCTGCTGTTTAACAACCTCGCCTTCACTTCCGCCTGGTTTGCCCTGGGTGCGCCCCTCAACCCTGCTGCCTTAAATGCCCAAGCCAGCGCCGTCACCAATGGCTTTATTCTTTGGTTAGGGTTGTGTCATGCCGTGCTGGTGTGGCCTCGGGTCTGGCAGCGGCGCGGAACCTTAGCCGATCACTTCATCGCCCTGTATCTGCTGGCGGCCCTCCTGATCGCCTGTTTCACCAGCCCCCTCCACTCCATCACCGTTTCCCCATCCCCCGACGGCATGATGCTATTCTTCATCGGTATCGTCGCCTGGGCCATGCTACAAACCGCCACTCCACCTCTGATCGTGCAGTCGATCGCCCCTGCTGCTGATCCCCTGCTGATCGATCCCTGGGCCGATCGCCCCTCCGATCCCTCTGGGGTCGATCGCGCTAAAGTCGATCACTCCGATCCCCGCCTGGTTGCCTTGGTGCTGGCAGCGGGTACAGTGACGATGAAACTCACCGCCCTCCCCGTCCTCGCGATCGGTTTAATGTTTTACCTGTGGCAGCGTCCCTTCCGCTGGGCCGATCGCTGGGTCGGACTGGCCGCCATGGTCGCCGTCGTCTTACCGTTACTGTCCGCCAGCCTAGTCACCTCCGGCTGTCCACTCTATCCCTCCTCCTTGCTTTGCCTAGACGTCCCCTGGTCACCCACCGCACAAAAACTCACTCAAGTTGCCCAAGGAACCCACGGCTGGACAACCTGGTATGGCCCTCCCCCGACGGGCGTGCATCCCTGGCTCTGGGCGTTGTGGAACTGGGTAATGTCTTCGCCTAAGGAGCAGATGACAGCCCTGTCGATCGTGCTGGCCTTAGTAGGCGCGGTCTATCTTTGGAAGCGCACCGATCCCAAAAGCGTGCGATCGGAACTCTGGGTCAGTGCCTTGGGTGTCGTGGGGATTGCTTTCATCATGGCTACCTCGCCCTTTTTCCGGTTCAGTGTGCCCTATATTTTGGTGCTGCTGGCCTTGGTCAGTGCCGTTTGGCTGCACCGCTGGCCCGGTCGGTTTTGGCAGATGGCGTTCCCCCCCAACCTCAGCAATCCAGCCCCGATCGTGCTCTTTATTGCCGCCTTCGTCACCACGATCGGTCTAAAAAATGCCGCCGGATGGCAAATCCTACTGCCTCCCCAGATGAAAAATGACTCTCAGATTGTCGTCCGGCAAATGAACGGGATTCTGTACTTTGCACCCAAAAGCGGCGATATCATCGAGGATCCCAACCAGCAGAAAGACATGTGTTGGGCGGCTCCCCTGCCCTGTGCCTACGAGATTCCCAAAGATGTGTATCTCCGAGATCCCCAGCAAGGCATTGGAGGAGGATTTGTGCGGCGACGCTAGAGGTTTTCTAGGTATTCCTCTTTCTGGGTATTATTTTTTAGACAACGCCTAGGCATGATTGATTTGCCGCAAATCCTTTAGGAAGAAATCCTTCGGGTATCTTCAATATGGTTCAAAATAGTGCATGCTCTCTGTCCCGTTGGGCCTGTATTGTTAAGCCAAGTTTTATTCTCCACCCATTGCCTAATTCCATGGATATTAAAGCCCTGATTCGCGATATTCCTGATTACCCCAAGCCGGGAATCCTGTTCCGCGACATCACAACTCTCCTGCGCGATCCCCAAGGCTGGCAGTATACGATCAACACCCTGGCGGAAAAATGTTCGCCCTTAGAGCCGGATTACATTGTCGGCATGGAATCCCGTGGTTTTCTGTTCGGAACGCCCTTGGCGGTTCACCTGGGGACTGGTTTCATTCCCGTCCGCAAACCCGGTAAGTTGCCCTCAGCCGTCTACTCCGTTGAGTATGAGTTGGAATATGGGACCGATCGCCTGGAAATGCACCAAGATGCCATTCCCTCCGGTGCCAAGGTGCTGATTGTGGATGATGTCATTGCCACGGGGGGAACGGCAGCGGCCACCGCCCAACTGGTGCAGCAAAGTGGGGGCGATCTGGTAGGCTTTGCCTTCCTGGCAGAACTGACCTTTCTGAATGGTCGCAGGAACCTACCCGATGTGCCGATCGTCTCGCTGATTGAGTACTAGACTGAGGGCAATACGATCGGGGCTGCCTGTCCTGGGGATGATCAGCCATTGATTAAGGCAAACTGAGGCAAAATCCGAGAAAAATCCCCGATCGTGCCCTTGAGGGAGCCCCGGCCTCCGAAAGTTCGTCTGAGAAGTTCGTCTGAGAAGTTCGTCCGAGAGTCTGTAATCCATGTCCGCTTCTACAACCGCCTTCGATCGCTTCCTGCGTGCCACGTCGGGTGCGCTGACCAGTGATACCACCATTTACATCATCAAACGGTTACTGCAAGCCGCTCTGACCTTACTGCTGGCCTCCATGCTGTGCTTTTTGATCATTCAACTGGCACCGGGGGATTACCTGGATGCCCTGCGGGAAAATCCCCGCATCTCACCGGAACGGTTGGAGGAGTACAAGCGGCAGTTTGGTTTAGATAAACCCTGGGATCAGCAATATTGGCTATGGTTGTGGCGGATTATTAGCCAAGGGGATTTTGGCACTAGCTTTGTCTATAACCGATCGGTCATTTCGCTTTTAGGAGAACGGGTACAGGCCACGTTGCTGTTGGCGATTAGCTCCCTGATCGTCACCTGGGCGATCGCCATTCCCATGGGCATTGTCGGTGCGGTCTATCAGCAAAAATGGATCGATCGGGTGCTGCGAGTCCTGAGCTACATCGGCCAAGGGTTACCTAGCCTGATTGCTGGGTTGTTACTGCTCGTTTTTGCCCAAAATACCTCGCCGCTTTTCCCCGTGGGCGACATGACCAGCATTGACTACGACGACCTAACGCTGTTGGGCAAAGTGATTGATATTGCGTGGCATATGGTGCTGCCGACGATCGCTCTTAGTATTACCAGTTTTGCGGGATTACAGCGGATTACGCGGGGGGAGATGCTGGATGTGCTGCGCCAAGACTATATTCAAACTGCCCGCGCCAAGGGCCTACCGGAAAATAAAGTAATCTACGTCCATGCGCTGCGGAATGCCGTCAACCCGTTGATTACCCTGCTGGGCTTTGAGTTTGCGAGTCTGCTCAGCGGAGCCTTTATCACGGAAAACTTTTTCAACTGGCCCGGATTGGGACGGCTTACCCTGCAAGCGGTGCAGGCCCAGGATTTATATTTAGTCCTCGCCAGTCTGATGATGGGTTCCGTCATGCTGATTTTTGGGAATTTGCTGGCGGATCTCCTGCTGAAATTTGTCGATCCGCGAATCCAACTCTCTGATATGAACTAGAGGCCCTAGGCGATCGATGTCCCGTTTGGGTCACGCATCATAGTGTCAGAGTCCTAGTGCCAGAGTCCTAGCCTCAGAATCATAGCGTCACGAATTACGGGCATCACCAGTCAGTCGCCTGAACAACCAGCCCTTCCGGGGCAATCTTTAGGGGGAATGGATCATAGTCGTTCCCCCTTTTTGTCCAAAATCGTGAATGGATGTAAAGGATTCGGCTGGATCTCAGGGCTTCACGGCACAATGAAGACAGCTTCAAGCAATCTTGTAGGTAAATCAATCCTTTGCAGGTCTAGTCAATCGACAGAACCGTCTGTAACCTGCTGAATATCCTCCCTTCACCCACCTACCCTTTTACCCACCTACCCCTTCATCCCCCTTCATTCACCCAATCTATTTGAGGTAATGCATGTCCGATCGAATCTGGTATGTGATGCGCTCTCGACGGGATGGTCAGTATTTAGCGGCTTACCCCAAGGTGGCAGAAGGAATGGCTCGATCGCCCGAAAATGGTTATGTGCTGTTATTCAACCAACATGCGGATGCGTTGAGCTATGTCAATCGATTTGCGCCGGAGTTGGGCAGTACAGTGGCAGTAGAGTCAATGCTGAACCATCAGTTATCGGCCTTGCTGGAGCGCTGGTCTTTTAAAGGGGTGGGGATTGTGGAAGACCCTTGGATGCCTCAAGTCCAATTTGCGGTACGCCAAGCAGAATTTTAAGGCCGATTGGACTGCCGATTGAACTGATGCGTTTGAGAAACTAGCAGTGTACTAGATAACTCGTTAAATGTTAGGCGTCTAACTGTCTACTGAAAGCTGCCCTTTGGTGAAAGCTGCCCTGCGGTATCGCCGCTGCTTGCCTCAGATTCATTCAGAAGCGTCTAGATTGGACTAAAGTCTGGATGGGGCTGAGGTCTGGATGGGGCTGAGGTCTGGATGGGGCAAAGTCAGGAAAAGGGTAATGGCGCGAACTCGGGGACAATGTAATCTTGCTCTATAATTCTGCTCTATGGTTTCTACCGTAAGAAGTTGCTACAATGCGGAGCGTACTATATGGTTATCTTATTGCTGATCTAATTTAAATTGTTAGGTTCAGCATTAAGAAAATGAATGGGTCACAGGATACAAGATTTTTTAAGATTGTTGTCAAGGCCACAGGACTTCGTTTTAGCTGCGTGATCAAAGGATAAAGTTTGCTAAATGCAGAGTGATCTCAGACAAGTCATATTCTGTGTGCGAGACAGTTTAGATGAGTTCAAAATTTGTGAGACGATCGTACTCACTTGTGTGGACGCCTTGGGACTAGTGAACTGCGAAATTCTGCTCTGCAATACCGATCGCACCTTGGTCACTGCACAGTATTCCTACTTGGCACCCGCTCAGTTTCCCGAACCCCATTCCCGTCGGGTGGTT
Organism: Alkalinema sp. CACIAM 70d; assembly: GCA_002148405.1. Taxonomy (GTDB): domain Bacteria; phylum Cyanobacteriota; class Cyanobacteriia; order Leptolyngbyales; family Leptolyngbyaceae; genus Alkalinema. The sequence continues at coordinate 8,961 of MUGG01000181.1, forward strand.
CGTGTGGATTTTCCCGTTGGGCGCAAGATCTCAGAACTGGATACGGCCCAAACCGGTTTTACCCTTGCCGGCTCCAGTACCCACCAAGTCTGGTTAACCATGCCCATCCTAGATGTCTCAGGAAAATTGGGCGAAATGACCCTAGTCCGCGCGACTAATCAAGCTTTTACAACCGAAGAACAAAATTGGATTGAACAGATTGCAGCGGAATGTGCGATCGCAATTCGCCGGATTCGTTTGAATCAAATTGTCCAGACCCAGACTGTTGAACTCAAGCGGTTATCTCAACTTCAGGACAACTTTCTGAGTACGGTGTCCTACGAATTGCGGATTCCCTTAGCCAACATGAAAATGGCTATTCAGATGATCAGCCTCGCCCTCAAGCCGAATGAGATTTCTGAGGAAGAAGTTTTAACGCTCTCGCCGGAAATGTTTAGCAAGGTGCAACGCTATCTGGCAGTGTTGCAAAAAGACTGCGATCGGGAAGCTAAGTTAATTCAGGATCTCCTAGATTTGCAACAGCTAGATACTGATACACTGTCCTTGCTGATTTCAGTGATCGATTTAAATGAATGGTTGCCCTATGTGGTAAATCCATTTCTCAAACGTTTTCTAGAACACGATTTAAGTTGTGAAGTGAGTATAGAACCCGAGTTGCCGCCCTTGATGTGCGACCAGATTAGTCTGTCTCGTATTATGGTGGAACTGTTAAGTAATGCCTATCGCTACACTCCCGTGGGCCAACAAATCGTGATTTCCGCGAAACAAGTGAAGAACGAGGCCGATGAAGAATCTCGTGTGCATTTGCAGGTATTTAACTCTGGCGTAGAAATTCCCAGAGAGGAAATTCCGCGAATCTTTGATAAATTTCACCGAATTCCCAAGCTAGATATCCGTAAACAGGGGGGGACAGGCCTGGGCCTAGCGCTGGTGCAACGATTGGTGGCTCGTCTGGGGGGACGAGTTTTATTGGAAAGCAATCCAACAGGCACACTGTTTACGATCGAGCTTCCCTTCCAAAGCCAGGGCTAAGGCACTGCTTAGAAAGGGTTCAGGTGCTCTTAATCCATACGCTGGATAAATGCACCATCGATCAAGCGAGGAACGTTGTTGCTGACGTCCAATTCAGCGGATAAGTCAACATCGTGGCCAAATCCGCGTTGGATCAATTCTCTCCCAGATCCACATTGCTGTAGGAGTGGCTTCAGGTTGCTTCGGATGCTTTGATAGGCCACCATGGCGGCTTGGGATTCGGGGGATAATTGCCCCTGCAAATCCCTCCGTAAGTGGCTAATGATCGCCCCTGCCCCCATCCAATCTTCAAAGGATGGACGCAGACTTCCATTGGGCCAACGCTCTCCGGCAGGAATCACGGCAATTCGCGTTCCATAGGTCAGGGCAGCGCGGGCCACCGATCGGCCATTACGAAAACAGCCTGCCAAGGTAGGGGTGGGTTGGGCCGCTAAACTCAGGGGGGCTCCGTTGGCGGAGGGCAGAACGAGGCGAGCCCCTGACGGAATGGTTTGCAATGATGTGGGGGAGAGGGAATATCCAGGACTCCCCCGTTTGCTAGCGAGTTCTGCCCCGATCGTGGTGGCAAAGGTCTGAGCCGACTCATCCTTCCACGCATAGGGAAAGACCGTTGCACCTCGCTGAGTCGCCATTTCAATGCAAGTGGAAAAGGACAGGATATCGACAACAATCACGACATCGCTAATCGGAGCGAGTTGCGCAATCCCCTCTGCCCCCCATTCACATCGAATGTCAAATTCAGCTTGATCGAAGTACATAAGACCGTTCAGATATCTGATCAGAGGGAGCAACCAGCTTGTTCTCTAGTTAAAGTACGCTCTAGCAAAGTACGCTCTGTTAAAATGCACTCTAGTCGCTCCCATCCTTGCAATTCAAACTATCTGTGGATTAACGATTCTTATTCAGGACTGAATAAACCTTGTTCATTGCCTGTTGCACTCTGGTGTAGCTAGGGTCTTGATAGATCCGTTGTTGAATCGATTCCAATTGACGATATACCAACTGCATTTGGGTTTCGCTCCGAACGGTTCCGAGATACTGTTGGAGCTGCCGTTGCTGAGCTTGTAACTGACGTACCTGGCTGGAATAGGGCAGGCGACTTTCTAACTTTTGCATAGCAGACTCAAACTCCTCCGGCGATTTGACCGATCGTAGGGTTTGGTCAAACTTGCGCATTTCCGCGAGTAATTCATCCGGTACGCCATCCCGGTTGCGATCGATACTTAAATCGATCGGCTTGACCGACCCCGTCTCCACCTTACATTCCCGATCGAGGCTACGAATCCCTTGGCCTGGAATTTCGATGTAACAGAAGGGACGATCGACGGCAGCGGAGGGGCGAGGTTTACGTGCGGTAGTGCCCGACTGAGCCAGCGCAGCTTCACTCACCGTAACCGCCATCATAGCCAAGGACAGCAGAGCCAACAATTTAGTCGGGAGAAAGTGGGTAGGGAGACGTTTCATAAAGGTTGAATCTGAACTTCGATCTACATCTACTACCTACAGCGATTGAGTTATGCAGTACGGAAAATCTCCCACGGCTTTTTTTATGATGTTTGGCTGGCTGGCTCGATGGCTCGGATCGTCATCCTGCGTCGGCTTGTCATTGCCTGCGGTCGGCATTGCCTGCGGTCGGCATTGTCTGCGGTCGGCAAGGTGGTTGGCTTACACCGCGAGGAACTGCTGAATCACCGCCTTGCTCAGTTCACTGGTGGAGCCAGAGGCCACAATGCCGCCCTTCTGCATGGCGTAGTACCAATCGGCCTTGCGGACAAAGTGCAAATGCTGCTCGACGAGCAAGACCGAAATTCCCCGTGTTTCCACGACTCGGCGCACCGCATCCTCAATGTCCAGAATAATCGATGGCTGAATGCCCTCCGTGGGTTCATCCAGTACCAGCAATTGTGGTCTGCCCATGAGCGCCCGCGCGATCGCTAACTGCTGCTGTTGACCCCCGCTCAAGTCCCCGCCCATACGACCAAGCATTTTTTTCAGCACGGGAAAAAGCTCAAAAATATCGTCGGGAATCTCCTTGGATCGGGGATAGCGATCGCCCAGCGCTTCTAAGCCGATCAGCAAATTTTCTTTCACCGTCAACTTCGGAATAATTTCCCGTCCCTGGGGTACATAGCCAATGCCCATCCTGGCACGGCGATCGGGGGAGGCTTGCCCGATCGTCTGGCCATTAAACTGGACAGAACCGCTGCGAGCTTTCAGCACCCCCATCACCGTTTTTAACAGCGTTGTTTTGCCCACGCCATTGCGGCCAATCAAACAGACCATTTGGCCCGGTTGCACCGTCATATCCACACTGCGCAAAATGTGACTTTCGCCATAGTAAACATTCAGATTGGACACTTGCAGAGTGGGTGGAATGCCTACAGAGTCTAAATTGCTGGATAACGAGCTCGCTGCTTGCATTGTGATTCTCCTTGTGCGATCGAACCTTTTGCGATCGAATGCTTGAACTGTCTGACGATGTTCCGGCGTCTCCTAGTCCTCGTCATCCTCTTGATGACCTAGGTAGACCTCAATCACCCGAGGATCAGATTGCACCTCATCCATCGTCCCTTCACAGAGCACCGTCCCTTCATGGAGCACCGTGATTTTACGGGCAATCTGACGGACAAATTCCATGTCATGTTCAATGACCAAAATGGAATGGTGGGCGGAGAGGGCCAAGAGTAGATCACCCACCTTCTCTGTTTCTTCGTCGGTCAAGCCTGCAACGGGCTCATCCACCAGCAGCAAATCGGGGGATTGCGCCACCAACATGCCAATTTCCAATCGTTGCTTTTCCCCGTGGGACAGTAACGCCGCTGGACTGTTGGCTTTGCTGAGCAACCCCACGGTTACCAACAGTTGCGCGATCGCGTCCTTATCGCCCGTCTTGGGTTTGCCCCAGAGCGTTGTCCAGAGGCCCTTTTGCTTGTTGTAGGCCAGTTCCATGTTGTCCCGCACGGACAGGTTGAGATAGACGCGCGGCGTTTGAAACTTGCGGCCCACCCCAAACTGAGCGATCGCGAATTCCGGCATCTTGCGTAGGTCACGCCCCTTAAACCGGACGTTCCCGACCGTAGGCTGCACTTTACCCGTGATCACATCCAAAAAGGTCGTTTTACCCGCCCCATTCGGCCCAATGACTACGCGCAGTTCCCCAGCATCCATGCTGAAGTTGAGGTTATTCAAGGCTTTGAAGCCATCAAAACTAACCGTCAGATTCTCGATTTCCAAGAGTTTCCCGCTCATATTGCACTTCCGGATCGGTTTCTAAACTGGGATAGGTCATGATTTGGCTGCGGCCAAACAGCGATCGCAGCAGATCCCGGCCTTGGGTCATCAGCCAGCCAACAATGCCATCGGGCAAGGCCGTGACCACGAGGAGGAACAATGCCCCTTGGAAAAATTGCCACACTGCCGAGAACTGTTCACTCAGCAAACTCTTGGCAAAGTTGACCACTAATGCGCCTAAAATTGCGCCCACTAAAGTCGCACGACCGCCCACGGCCACCCAAATGACCATTTCGATCGAAAAACCAATGTCCATGGCGTTGGGCGTAATGATCCCCGACTGCACGGTATACAACGCCCCGGAAATTCCGGCCAACGCTGCCGAGACCGCAAAGACCAAGACCTTAAATGCCGTGGGGTTATACCCCGAAAAGCGCACCCGAGGCTCATCATCCCGAATCGCCACCAGCAGTTTGCCAAAGCGGCCACTGGTCAGCCAGCGGCAGAGGGCATAGGCGGCGACTAAAAAGACGACGGTTAGAAAATAGAACGTCCCTTGTACCGGAGCGGAACTGACTACTTGGCCAAACAGGGTCGCGGTATCCGTTTTTAAGCCGTTGGTGCCGTTGATCAGTTTCTGCTGACCGTTAAAGAAATTGAAGAAAACGATCAGGGCTGCCTGGGTCAGGATCGAGAAATAAACCCCCCGAATCCGGTTACGGAAAACCAAGTAGCCCAACACAGCAGCTAACAGGGCGGGAATTACCATCACCGCAAAAATGGTAAACGGTAGCGAATAAAACGGTTTCCACAACAGCGGTAATTCCGTGCCCCCGTACAGGGTAATAAACTCTGGTAGCTGCCCTGCTGGAATTTGCAATTGCAAATACATGGCTAGGGCATAACCCCCTAGGGCAAAAAATAACCCATGACCCAGGCTCAGAATGCCGGTATAGCCCCAGATCAGGTCAATGCCCAGCGCCGCGATCGCCAAGGCCATGAAGCGCCCTAGCAATCCCACCCGGAAGGACTGGCCCGTGAGATTTAATAGACCTGGAAGCAACACTAAAACCGCGATCGCTAGTCCTGCCACAATGGCTGCTTCCACCCAAAGCCGCGATCGGGACTTGTTAGGGGGAGGTGTTTTAGGTGATTTCTCAACGATTGTTTGCACGGCTACATCCAAGGAGTCATCAAAGGATTAATCAACAGACGTTTGAGCATCAGTCTAAGCATCAACCGTTCGGCCCTTCTGGGGAAAGAGCCCCGCCGGACGAATTTGCAGAAAGACAATAATCAAGGCAAAGACTAATACTTTGGCCATACTGATGGTCGAGAAAAACTCAAAGAATCCCGAAATAGGCGCGATCGGTTTAAACAACGTGACCAAACTACCGGAACCAATGATGTAGTTAGACACCCCGAGCACCAGCGCTGCCACAATACTGCCAACCAACTTACCAACGCCCCCCACAACGACCACCATGAAGGTATCCACAATGTAGGTTTGTCCAGTGTTGGCGCTGACGGAACCCAGCAAACTGACGGCACAACCGGCGATCCCAGCCAAGCCCGATCCCAAGGCAAAGGTCAGTGCATCCACTCGCTCCGTTGGAATTCCTAAGCAAGCACTCATGCCCCGATTTTGTGTCACCGATCGAATGCGTAAACCCCAATCGGTTTTATTGAGAAACAAATAAACCGCTGTTAAGGCTGCCAGGGATAGGACAATGATAAAGGCATCGCGGTAGGGTAAGCCCGATTGGATATCGCCGATTTGGATATTCCAACGCCCCCGCAACCAAGTGGGAGCCGTCACGTTTTGCCCCTGGTTGCCAAACCAAGGACGAACCCAGGTGGTCTGGACTTTGCCCCAGTAATCACTAATATTCCACGCCAAAGCGGCGGCGGCAATGAAGGCAATACGACTTAAGCGTTCACCGATCCAATCTGCATTCCGTTGCTCCAAGCTTTTCCAGCCGCGATAGCCTAACAAAACTAAGACACCGATCGCGAGCAGGATCTGAAGCCCAAGGACGCCCGTCAGTTGGGTCGCCACAAACACAGCGGCGGCGGATAGCAAGGCATCTAGTCCCAACGATCCGATCGACAGGAGGCGATTTTGCAGTATTCGATCGCTGAGGGGGGTTTTGCTGAACAACAGTTGAATGCCAAAAAAAACGGCGCAGAAAACGCCAATGCCAATGACAAATTGCCAACTGACACTGCGGACAAACTGCTGCAAAATCAAGCTGACGCCCCAAGTGGCCAGCAAGGTTTCCAGCGGTCGCCCGTAGAGAAAGCGCACAACGCCCCGTTCCAGAACCAACCCAAATAAAGCGGTAACAAGGAATGCAGCAAGGATGGCGGGAAAGATATAGAAATCGAACAAGGGGGTTCCTTTCAATGCATTTTGAACCACCACAGTTGTGTAGGCTCCCAGCATCATCAGTTCGCCGTGGGCCATGTTAATTACACCCATCAGGCCAAAGACGATCGCTAAGCCCAGTGCCGCTAGGAGCAACACTGACCCATTACTGAGTCCACCAAAAATTGCATCAAGCAAACCAGAGAACAAAAGCCTATCCTCCTCAAAACGGAAGAACTGGATACGGAAGAACTGGATGCAGACTGGAATGCCCCTCCCATATCAACTCCGAATTAGCTTGGAATTGAGTGGAGAGAGGCATCAGTCGTTATTGTTTACGGATCTGAGCGATCGCAGAGATGCCTGCAATACATTTGCTTAGCGAATACTACTGCCTAGCGAATAGGACGATCGCTCAACCTGTCATAGGGCTAACCCATCACAGGGGTAACCCATCAGACGACTAGGCAGCCTTGAATTTGCCACCCTTCGCCGGATCAGACCAGTCGCAGGAGAAGCCCTTCGTTTCCGCAACGAACTGGTTCCAGGGCACGGGTTTCACAGCTTCCTTGGTTTCGAAGACGATCTTGAACAGACCATCTTCCGCCACTTCCCCAATCCGCACAAACTTTGACAGGTGGTGGTTGGATTCCAGGGTCACCTTCCCTTCCGGTGCATCAAAGGTTTGACCGTAGGCTGCTTTCTTCACTTTGTCGAGATCTTCAAAGGTGCCTGCTTTTTCCACCGCCTGCTTCCAGAGGTAGACCATGATGTAGGCCGCTTCCATGGGATCGTTAACCACGCGGTTTGCACCGTACTTGGCCTTGAACGCTTCCACAAACTTCTTGCTGGCGGGGGTATCAACGGTTTGGAAGTAGTTCCAGGCAGCGTAGTGACCCTTCAGGTAGGGCACCCCGATCGCTTGAACTTCTTCTTCCGCGATACTGACGGACATGGTGGGATATTTATCTGGCCCCATGCCTGCGGCTTGCATTTCCTTAAAGAAGGCAACGTTGGTGTCGCCGTTTAGGGTGTTGTAAATCACGCCCCCGTTGGGAAGAGCCGCTTTGATTTTGGCGATTACAGGCTTAACTTCGGTGTTGCCGAGGGGAATGTAGTCTTCACCCACGGTTTTGCCACCCTTGGCCGCCAATTGCGCCTTGATAATGGTGTTGGCAGTTTGGGGGAAGACGTAGTCAGATCCGACAAGGAAGAAGTCTTTACCCTTGTTTTCCAGCAGCCAATCCACGGAGGGTTCGATCTGTTGGTTGGGGGCAGCTCCGGTGTAGAACACGTTATTGGAGCATTCCTGTCCTTCGTATTGCACCGGGTACCACAACAGGTGCTTCTTGGACTCGAACACGGGCAGCACGGCTTTACGGCTAGCGGAAGTCCAGCAGCCAAAGACGGTGGCGACTTTATCTTGGTCGATTAACTTCTTGGCTTTTTCAGCAAAGGTGGGCCAAGTGGATTGACCGTCTTCGGTGATCGGTTCAATTTGCTTACCGAGCACACCACCAGCTTTGTTGATTTCTTCGATCGCTAGCAGTTCAGCATCCACAACACTCTTTTCGGAGATGGCCATCGTGCCGCTGAGGGAGTGGAGAATGCCGACTTTAATGGTATTGCCACTGCCACTGGCTGCGGGGGAAGCGCCTGGAGAGGTGGTAGAGCTTGTCGTGGTGGAAGGGGCCGAACAAGCTTTCAGCAGCAAACTACCTGCTGTGGCGGAGCTAAACAGGATAAACTCACGCCGCCCAAATTGCTTTGTCATTGTTTCAACTTGCTCCTCACAAGGGGATTGAAATCAAGATGCAGAACGAAACTGACTGAGCTCGCATCTTCAACATGCTAGAACTGCATATCCCGCAAAAATGTATCCTCATACACCAAAGTCTTAGGTTTTTGGTATTAAATGCGACCTAGATCGCGCAGAATTTGTGATCTGTGCCCGTGTGCAAACGAGGATTTTTGTCTAGCATTGTTTGCATTTATTGAAACATTGGTACTTGCTGCAATATTTCAGGAGAGACTGCAACAATGGAAGATCGAGAGGCATTTAGGGGAAAATCAGCGATCATTCGGAATTCATCAGGGGATCACTGGGTTGCTGGGGAGAGGGCTTGGGGATGCAGATGGGTGGTAATGAAGTGAATGATGGGATCGAGTCCTTCCTGGGTTTTGAGGTTGGTAAATGTAAAGGGGTTATCGCCGCGCATCCGGCGGGCATCGCGATCCATGATTTCCAAGCTAGCTCCGACGTAGGGAGCGAGATCAATTTTGTTAATGACTAAGAGATCGGATTTGGTAATGCCGGGGCCACCTTTACGGGGAATTTTGTCACCACCTGCTACATCGATAACATAAATAGTCAGGTCAACCAGTTCGGGGCTGAAGGTGGCTGCCAAGTTGTCACCGCCACTTTCGACAAAGATAATGTCGAGGGTTTGAAAGCGCTGTTCCAAGTCTTCGATCGCGGCGAGGTTCATGGAGGCGTCTTCGCGGATGGCGGTGTGGGGGCAGCCTCCGGTTTCGACCCCGAGGATGCGATCGGCGTTGAGGGCTTGGCTGCGGACGAGGAATTGGGCGTCTTCTTGGGTGTAGATATCGTTGGTGACGACGGCGAGTTGGTAGCGATCGCGCAATCGTTTGCACAGGACTTCGACGAGGGCGGTTTTTCCGGAACCGACGGGGCCTGCGACTCCAACACGTAAGGTACTCATGGAGATCTACACTCCTGCAATCACTGCAATCACTTAAATTGGTAATCCATGCATATCAGAACTGACTCTGATCTTCAAGCCATCCGGCAGGAATTGTAAGGATTAATTTTGATTGTGCGATGGGTGTTGTTGAATGAAGGGATCTTTGCTTCGTTAAAGGGGGTGATTGCCCTCACCCCAACCCTCTCCCAATTTGGGCGAGGGCGCAAGAATGCTAGTTCTCTTTCTCCCAAATTTTAGGAGAATAAGGGGAGGGGATAAGGGCGGAATGCATACCGTCATTCGCGCTAAAGCTGATTACGGAGCTTGAGTTGTAGGTAACGATCGATGAGTTGATCGGTGATTTGATCCGCTGGGGCGTCTAAGACTAATACGCCTTTTTGCTTCAACTTTGCAAAGGCCACTTGCCGCTGGTTGATCAGATCTAATGCGACGGCACGGGCATAGTTTTCTGCGACTTCGCTGCTAAATTCGTGGGCTTGGCGATCGATTTGGCTATCCCGCAGTGCAACGCAGAAGGGTAAGTATCGGGGGGCTAACCGTCCCATGGCATTGAGCAATTCCATTGATGCAATCTCATCGACAATATCTGTAATCATCACCACGAGGGCGCGGCGATGTTGTTGTTGGGTGACGGTGTTGATGGTGCCGAGATAATCGGGTTCGATGAAATCCGGTTGGATGGGGGTGAGTCGTTCGAGTAATTGCGTGAGCTGCCGATCGCCCCGTTGCGGTGGAATCCAAGTGTGCAAGGCCCGATCGAAGACCCCCACGCCCACCCGATCGCCCCGTTTCAAGGCCGTTAACGCCAGGGATAGGGTGGCATTTAAGCCCCAGTCGAAGCGTTGTAACCCATTCACCTGGGCTGTCATCAACCGCCCTCGATCGAGCAGGATAATCAGCGTTTGCTCCTGCTCCGGTTCTAGGACGCGCACCAAGGGTCGATCGCGCCGTGCGGTGGCTTTCCAGTCGATCAAACGGGGATCGTCGCCCGTGGCATAGTCCCGCAGTTCTGCAAATTCCGTGCCCATGCCAATGCGGCGATTTTGCCGGAGGTTGCCCGTTGCCTGGAGTGCCAGCCGAATTGAGAGCGATCTGAGCCCAATCAGATCCGGGAAGACCTCCACCGGGGTCGATTCCGCCACCGTCCAATCCATCCACAGCAATTTCCAGCCGCTCAGTTGTCGCACAGCAATTTTGCCCCAGGTGTAAGACCCGCGATAGGTGGGTTTGGCCTGGTAGGTGAGATCCAGGGTTTCCTGGGGGACGAGGCTGGCTTCTAGGGTTTCCTGGGACACGCTGAAATGCTGACGGGGATAGGCATCGCGAATTTGTACGATCGCGTCGCTATTTTTAGCACAAACCGTTAGGGTAATGGGATTGTCCCGTCCGATCGAGAGCCGGGAGATTGGCTGACGGATTACCTTAACCTGCCGCGATCGACTGCGAACACCATCCATCACCATGGCTGCCAGGATTGCTGCATCGTATAGCAGTAGCAACAGTAACGCCAATCCCAATCCCGCTTTTCCCGGCCGAAGTAGCGCGAATAGGGTGGTGATGGCTGCCCCAAAAATGAGTAAACCGTAGAGACGCAAGGTGGGGATCATGGACTACTCCCAGGCATCGAGTTCGTTGACCCAGTATTGCACAAAGGCGATCGCTTGGCTGCGACGGGCTTCGAAGGTGGCGGCAATCCAGATTAGTAGTAACCCAACCAGAATGCCCAAGCCCCAGAGGAGGAGGGAATAGTCGCTAATGAACAGCCAAAGTTGCCGCAGGACTTTTAGCATAAACATTACCGTTCCCACATAGAGGTAGGCTCTGACCCGCAAGCCCAGTCCGGCGAAGATCAGTCCTAGGCCTAGGCCGATCGTCAGTAAGCCTTGCAGCCAACTTTGTTCCGATTGCAAAAAGGCGGTTGCACAGAATAAGCCGACGGCTAAACAGCGAATCCAGTGGCGTTTTTCTTTGTCCGCCTGCGATCGGAGACTGGGGTCTACCTGCACGATATACAACAGGCTCAAACTCAAAACAGACACGTACCACAACGGATCTTGGAATTGCCATTGCATGAAGAGTTGAAACAGTCCCCAAATGGCAAAGAGTAAGCCGAGATAACTCACGCGAATTTGCTGGGTGACAGTGGCGAATCCGGCATAGAAACCGCCGGTGATTAACAAGCTGGGTACGTTAATGGTTAACGCAGTGAGCAATGGAACTGCGGTGGGTAAACTCAAGGTGCAGTGTTGCCATGGCCGATCGTCCCAGCCCCAGCGCCGCCAGGGAATGGCATAGGTCACAGCAGCGACGAGGGTCGCGATCGCGCCGCCCCAATTCCACAGGATGGCATCGGGCAACCACTGGTAGAGGAGATACCCGATCGCGGCCCAAGCCTGGAGGACACCGGGATACGTCCAGTCCCGTTCCTGCCGCCCTTGGCTGATGGCTTGGACGGCCAGCGCGGCCATTAAGCCAGCCCAACCGTAGCCTGCGGTGACGCTGTGGGGTAACGGCAGCGCCAGGATGGCTAGTAGGGTTCCTAGCCCCCAATGCAAATGCATTAGCGCGGTGATTTCGGAGCTGCCGAGGTGGCTGTAGTTGACCAGGGGCCGCAGCAGGAGTCGATAGCCGATCGTCAGGGTGGTGGCGAGTCCGGCGAGGAGAATGACGGCGTCTCCGATTTGGCCGCCGGGAGGGGCTTGGGAGATTTGATAGAGCAGTAATTCGTAGGCTCCAACGGAAAAGCCAATGATGCCGAGATAGCTCAGCGCTTTGAGGGAAGATTGGCGACGACCCACGCTGAGGAATGGGATGGTGGCCACGATCGTCCACAGTCCGGTGAATTCGGTGAATTGCAGGTGGATGAGGAGTAGGGCAAAGCTGGCAAAGCCGAGGGGAAACCAAGCGAAGGCCGATCGCCAAGCTAGTTGGGCAATGCGATCGCGGCGGAGGGCTAGGGTTCCATCCCCGGCAATTTGCGTGACCCAGGCGATCGTGAGATTGGCAATAATCCGCATTTCTAAGGGAGCTTTTGTGATTTCGGCGAGGAAGGCGATCGCGAGTTCGATCGTCCAACCCAACCCCAGGAGAGCCAGGGTGGTGATGCCCTGGGTCAGGCGCAGTCCGATGCCGACGAGGACTAATCCGGTTGCAATGAGGAATTGGTTGGGAATGCTTTGCGGGTAGGTCACAGTAAAGGCATAGGCCGCAATCAAGGTCAAAATCAGGATGACAGAGGCGGTGAGGCCGATCGCCCAGCCATTAGCGGCTCTGGCGTAGAGAACGGGTAAGGGTTGGCCTGGGGGTGTTTGGAAAACGGTGAGAATGGCGTTTGGAGAAGTGCCGTTAGGATTGTTTGCGGGATTGCCGGGAGAAGTGCTGGCGGAAGTGCTAGTGGAAGTGCTAGTGGAGGGATCGCGTCTGGTCGATCGCAGGCAGAGTTGCCGCAGGAGCCACAGCCCGATCGACAATGCGGTGCACCACACGAAGAGCCAGTCGTTAAACCAGACGATATTCAGTTTAAAGAAGCCTGCACTGAGGCTGGTCATGGCTGCGCCGAGGGTGAGGGCGACGGGAAGGAGGTTGCGGAGGAGCTTGGCGTTGAGGGCCATTAAGGGGGTGACGATCGCGGTGCTGATGAGGAAGGGATCGAGGTCGAAGCGAGTCAGTCCCGGTGCGAGGACGAGGGAGAGGACGCTGAGGGCGCTGGCTTGTCTGGGTTGGGGGAAGCGGCGCGATCGGGCCAGGAGCCAGAGCATGATGGGAGCTGCTAACCAACTGAGGCTCCAGTAGGGGTTGCTGGCGTCGCCCCAAAGGGCAATGTTCAGCAAGACGTATCCGATCGTGGCGAAGCCGAGGCCCATGTACCAGGTGCTGGTTTGCCAGGGGCCTTGGGTGCGGAGGCAGAGCGCCCACTCGACGACCATGCCTGCGAGGAAGATTGTGGCCCAGACGGTGCTGTCCAGATTGGGGGCGGCCCAGATGATCCAGGAGAGGCCCGCGAGAATGCTGATGCTGTGGGTGGTGTGGATTCTCCAGGGGGGGATGGGGCGGGTTTGGCGCGATCGCTGGTAGAGTAAAACGCCGAGGAGAAGGGCGGAGAGGGTAAAGTAGATGGCCCGGACGAGGGGGTTGAAGAGGCCGGGGAGGGCGAGGGCGATACCCCAGGCGAGGGTGATTTTTTCGGTGAGTTGGGCGAGATTAGGTTGGTTTTGGCGTTGGAGGTATTGGGCGAAGGCGATCAGGCCGAGGAGGGTGACGAAGAAGCCGAGGCCGGTGAGTTCCCAGGCTCCCAGTTCGAGGTTGGCCCAGCGGGCAACGATCGCCATGATGGAACTGCGCAGGCTGGGGGGGAAGAGGACGCGCAGGAGGCTGTAGGTTTGCAGGCCGACGATGATGAGGGCGACGGTTTCTTGGCTGCGCCACGATCGCACAAGGCGTTGCCAGAGCAGGAGGAGTCCTAGGAGGCTACAGCCGAGGGCTTGCCAGAGTTGGCCATCGGTGACGGCGACGAGCCAGCCGAAGCTGAGGAGTCCTGCGCCTGCCTGGGCCCAGAGGGGTCGGGGGAGGCTACGGTTTTGTTGGATCAGCAGCCAGCCGCAGAGTCCTAGGCCGAGGCCGAAGTGGCTGAGGGGGATGTGGGCGGCGAGGGTGGCGCGTCCGATCAGAAGGAGGGTGGCGAAGGCGATCGTGAGTTTGCCGAGGTCGGGAGTGGAGGGGGTGGAGGGGGTGGAGGGTGAGGGAGTGGGTGAGGGGGGGAGGGTGCGCAGTTGGAGGGCGGTGGTGCCGAGGATGGCTGCGTAGGTGGCGGTGAGGGGGATGCCGGGGATGGCCCAGCCCCAGTTGAGCCAACTGAGGAGGCTGTTGTTGAGCCAGGTGAGGCGGGGACTGGAACGCAGGAGTTGAAATTGCAATAACGAGAGGGTGATGGCGGAGAAAAGCACCATGGCCCAGCCGGGGGGGCTATTCCAGAGGCGGAAGCCGTCCATCATCCAGAAGTTGACGGGGATGATTAGGAGGGTGGTGATTTGGAGCATGCGGCTGGTGAGGCGCAGGCTGGGGTTTTGGGCGGTGTACCAGCCGACGGCTCCGAAGGCGATCGTGTAGGCCCAGAGGATGGCGTATTGGCCGATCGGGGTGACGTTTTGCCATTGGGAGGCGGCGAGGACGGCGGAGGAGATGACGACGAGGAAGACGCCGAGGAAGAGGAGCCAGACGACGGCGATTTCGGCCATGAGGCGGGTGAGGAGTTGGCTGAGGCCGGTTTGGGGTCTGGGGGGTTTGGGGGTGGGAGGGGTGAGGGGTTGGGTGGGTGAGGGGGTGAGGATGAATTCGCCGCGTAGGTCGGCGGCGGGGATACGGCTGAGATCGGGGGTGGGTTGGGGTTCGGGGATGGGCCGATCGCAGGTGAGTTGTTGGCGGGCGAATTTTTGGATTTGGGCTTCGCTGAGGAGGCCGAGTTGGAGCCAGAGGTCGAGGCCCTGGAGGAGTTGGGGGTGTTCGTTACGGATGTAGAATTCGAGTTTGAGGAAGCCTTGCGATCGGTTTGCCATAGCAGCTGGGGTGATGCGGTTCGGTATGCTGATTTTGGCAAAGGTATTTCGGGTTGCTGCGGAAGCTATGCAACTTTTTACGTTGTCTGGGGTTGGGGTTGCGACGCTGGGGGGAAGGGGGCTGAAAGGTTGGTTTTACGTTGGGAGCTTCGATGGGTTGTGGAGTAAGGGTTTCGGGGATTTTTTTGGAGGGTCGATCGGGGTTTGGGAGGGGATTTTGGCTGAGGTTCGCAAATGGGGGTTGAAAGTCCGATGGAGATTGGGTTTAATGGAGGTACCCTCCCCACTCGCTGGGGAACCCAATTGAATGGAAACTTGGAATCGGTTAACGGTTCCTCTGTGTCGTATCTGCGCGCGTCGTCCTCCCCACTCGCTGGGGAACCCAATTGAATGGAAACCGCTTCGTGTTATCGCTGTAATACATGTAGGCGTGCTCCCCACTCGCTGGGGAACCCAATTGAATGGAAACCCATATTAGCACTATGTTTACTCTTGGCTAGAAATCAGCTTCGTAACTCCCCACTCGCTGGGGAACCCAATTGAATGGAAACGTACTAATGTTTGCAGGTAAATCCATACAAGTATTCA
The DNA here is from genome assembly GCA_002148405.1 of Alkalinema sp. CACIAM 70d. Lineage (GTDB taxonomy): Bacteria > Cyanobacteriota > Cyanobacteriia > Leptolyngbyales > Leptolyngbyaceae > Alkalinema. The sequence continues at coordinate 24,458 of MUGG01000181.1, forward strand.
TGTTTGCTCCACTCCCCCACTCGCTGGGG
>MUGG01000050.1 GCA_002148405.1 Alkalinema sp. CACIAM 70d
AACTTACGCTCTAACGCTTTGGGTAATCCCAAAATCCAATCGATGAAGTTGAACAGATTCAGCACATCTGTTTTATTATAGCCAGACTCATGCAAAGACCGGATCAGCCGCAGCTTCCAGTCCTTCCGACTCAGCTTATCCCGCCGAGTTTCCTGCATCTTTAAATGGGCCATCACCACCCAGGCAAAGGGATTTCGGCTGCGTTCCAACTCCGCCCAGCGATCGCGGTAATCCAACAACTTCACCGTACTAAACTCAAAATTCAGGGTGGTTCCGGGCTGCGTTACGCTGTAGCACGACGGTCGCCAATGCGGTTTCCCATCGCACAGAATTGCAATACTCGTAGCATGGTGATCGAAATAATCGAAAATTCGAAACGAATAAGTGTAAATCCGCTTGGCAAAGCCTTTTTCAGGCACAGCTTGAATCTCAACGTGAATCAATAGGTAAATATCTGGCCCCTGATTGCGGTGCAGTTTGACCAATTGATCGGCGTACCGCTTACCCATGACAGCGGTGGGTGCCAGTTTCAACAATTCCTTGTCCAGAAATTCGATCGGCTTTGTCCAATCGACAACCTGCGCAATCTCCGGGAAAAAGAAGTCTAGCGCCTCCCGAAAATACAGCCGCAGCACCTTTTTCCACGGTGAATCTTGTTCATCTGGTTGGAGTGTTTCGTTGCCCATTACCGATCGCTTGACCTAGAGAGTAGTGTGATCGTATCACAAGCACGCTACCCCCACTGTAACGACTCAATTCGATCGCGGGTGTTCAGGATTAATAAATTGCCATCATCAGTTGCTTGCGGTACTGATGGGTTAACGGGTTATCATTCCCCAACAAATCAAACAGTGACAGCATTGCACGCCGCGCAGCATCATTGCGATATAACCGATCGCGCTGCACGATCGCCAAAAAGCCCTGCAACGCTGCTTCATAATCCTGATCCAAAGCCGCCTGTGCTGCCGTTTGATACATCCCATCCAACTCACTCAGCACTTCCAGTTGCGTAATTTGCTGAAACTGAATCAACGACTGCAACCCCCGCGCCCGTGCCGCATATTCCTTCTCGTACTGCGGAATAATGCCCAACAACGTCTCCGCCTTTTCGTGATTTCCTGCTTCTAGATAAAAATTAGCTGCTTCCAAAATCAACCCATAGTCGTTGGGATATTTCTCCAGCAAAGCCTGTAACTTGGCCGTCGATTCTGCCACCTGTCCTTCTGCCGCTTCCGCATACAGCGCCTCCAGTTCCGCATTCAACTGCGATCGTAAACTCAGTTGTTCCAGCAATTGCCGAATTTGGTGCTCCGGCAACACCCCCACAAATCCGGGCTTCACCGCACCCTCCGTCACAATCCGCACATCCGGCACCCCGGACACCCCATAGGTATTGGCCAAATCCGGATTTTCGTCAATGTCCACCTTGGCTAAGACAAAATCATACTCCTGCACCATCGTTTCCAAGATGGGCTTCAGCATTTGGCAAGGCCCACACCAAGTTGCATAGAAATCAACTAATACTGGCTTTTCGTAGGATTTTTCTAAAACTTCCGTAGCAAACGATTGTTGATTAACCGCCAAAGAGGTTCCCATAGGACAGTGTTAAAGTTACAGGTTCTTCTCAAAATCAAGCCCCGATCGGCTCATTCCATCATTCTCTCTTGTCTCGGATTCAACAGGACGGTAAAGTTCACAGTTAGCGACTTACTATAGAGCCCCCTATCGATCTACCCATTCAGCATGACTGCCGACCTTCCCCACCCCGACGCCAACGCTGAGCGTACCGCATCTACACCTGTTTCCCCCTCGGAGACCGCCTCTTCCGCCCCCGAAGACCCAGTTGACGACCCAGTATCTAGTGCCCCAGCCTCACCAGAGCTATCTTCGGCCAGTGCTCCGATTCCAGACTCTCCTACCCCCCCATCCCCCAGCTCCAATAACTTAAGTCCAGATTCGGTATCCAGTGACTTACCCCATAGCGACTTACCGAATAGCGATTTACCTAACTCCGGCATTCCCGATACCGATGACCCCCAAACGGATGTGACCCAAGTGCCTGCGGGCGTGATGGTGCAAAGCGATCCCCAAGCCCCGATCGATCCCAATGCCCAAATTCGCATCAAAACTGAGCAGGGCAAACTCTGGGCCATCCTGCCGCCGGAACCCACGGACAAAGAGAAAACCCTCGGCTACTCTTGGACAGAACTGATCCAGCAACTCCAACAACGCTTGAATGGCGATGCCCGATCGTGGGCACCGGGCAGCAATGTGCGAGTCATGGCCCGCGATCGGCTACTCAACAGCACCCAGTTGCAGGAACTGGCGGAAGTGCTAACCAAGGCCCAGCTGCGGCTAAAGCGCGTCTACACCACCCGTCGCCAAACCGCCGTTGCCGCTGCCACCGCAGGCTATTCCGTGGAGCAAACCATTCCCCGCCTGCAAATGACTAAACCTGCCAATGGAGAAAATACATCACCGCTGGCAGAACCGCTTTACTTAGAAATGACCCTGCGATCGGGGGCTGAGATTCGCCACAACGGGTCAGTGGTAGTCATGGGAGACTTGAACCCCGGCAGTTCGATCGTGGCCGAGGGCGATATCTTGATCTGGGGACGGCTGCGGGGGGTTGTCCATGCCGGATCAGCGGGCAATGCTAGCGCGATCGTCATGGCGCTCAAAATGGAGCCTGCCCAAATTCGCATCGCCGATTTTGTCGCCCGTGGCCCCTCGAATCCTCCCAACCAGATTTTTCCAGAAGTCGCCTACGTCACTGCCCAAGGCAAAATTAGTATCGCCAGTGCAGAGGATTTCTCCCGGCCTATCCTGAAGTAAATCGAAAATGGAGTGTTATAGTCTATAAGCATTTGAAGCACTGGGTTTCAACGCAATGGGTCGCGTAATCGTTGTTACGTCTGGAAAAGGTGGGGTTGGCAAGACCACCACAACTGCCAACTTAGGCATGGCCTTGGCACAGCGCAATCGCAAGGTTGCGGTCATTGATGCGGACTTTGGTCTGCGAAATTTGGATTTGCTCCTGGGGTTGGAAAACCGGGTTGTCTATACGGCAGTGGATGTGTTGGCGGGACAGTGTCGGCTAGAGCAGGCGCTGGTCAAAGATAAACGTCGAGCCAATTTAGTCCTGCTGCCAGCGGCGCAAAATCGAACCAAGGATTCCGTTAATCCAGCACAGATGCGGCAGTTGGTCGCTGCGATCGCCAAGGTCTATGACTTTGTGTTGATCGATTCTCCGGCGGGGATTGAAATGGGCTTTCAAAATGCGATTTCCGCTGCCCAGGAAGCATTAATTGTGACGACTCCGGAAATCGCAGCGGTGCGGGATGCCGATCGGGTCATTGGCCTGCTAGAGGCAAATAACATTAAGCGCACCAGCCTGATCATCAACCGGATTCGGCCCAAGATGGTGGAAGTCAATGACATGATGTCCGTGGAGGATGTGCGGGAAATTTTGGCGGTGCCCTTGATTGGTGTCGTTCCCGATGATGAGAAGGTGATCGTTTCCACGAACAAGGGCGAACCGCTCGTCCTGTCTGGTAACCCGACTTTGGCAGGTACCGCGTTTGAGAATATTGCCCGTCGGATCGAAGGGGAAAAAGTGCCCTTTTTGGATCTCAATGTCAAAGACGGCTTATTTGCCAAGCTGAAAACTTTCTTTACGAAACCGATCGGTTAAACCAAACGTCCTGAATCCTTAAGATTCTCTATCATCTCCGTGCCATCTAGCCCAGCATCTAACGTCCTAGATTCCTCTTCATCTACCGCTTAGTCCCCCCACCTGTCTCTGAGTTATGATCCTCGAACTTCTCGAACGGATGTTTCCAAAATTCAACGATCACACGAGTCGCCAGGAGGTGAAAAATCGCCTTAAGCTGGTTCTGGCTCACGATCGATCGGATTTGACACCGCAGATGATCGAGGCGATGCGACAGGAAATCTTGGCCGTTGTCTCGAAGTACGTCGATTTGGATGCCGATTCGATGGATTTTGCGCTGGAAAATAATAATCGGGTGACGGCCTTGGTGGCGAATTTACCGATTCGGCGGATCAAACCCGAATTTTATACCGTAAAAGAGAATGAAGAGGCAATTGCAGACTTGCCAGACTTAGCGCTGAATGAGGCGGAAATTGGCGATCCCAAGTTAACGGTTGAAAATCCGATCATGACGCCAGAAATTGCAACCGCAAGTGTTTCAGAAAGCCCCGAAAGTCTATCCGAAAATCCACCCCCGTCTGAAGGGACACCTCTAATTGAACTAGGAGAAACCTCTCAAGAGTCTCCACGGGAGCTATAAAGGCTCAAATCAGAGCGGCGATAGATAATCTTGAACTCAACAGCAGTGGCTATCAATCGTCCGCTAAATTTGAATTTTTAGACTCTACCATTGGAGCGATCGCTGGATTATCCCGCATCACTCTGATCAAGAATCGTAGTGCTTCATTAACGGCATCAGCACTAGGAAACATCTCTGCAACATCAGGTTCTAACCGTACAGTCACTCCAGCAAAACTTTGCCTTCCAGAACCCACCTTTCTGACTCGGAGGCTCTTCAAGTCATACTCCGTCCGCAGATCGTCTTCCATTTCTGACTCATCCCTCTTCATAAACTTCTCTATCGGTTCGCGTAACTTCTCTCTTTTGGTCTGTGACACAATTAACGGCAGAGATCGATCGCCACGATCGATCTCTGAATCGCATCCACTAACTGATCGATATCCGAGACGCTATGGGTTGCCATCACAGTCATGCGAATGCGGCTGGTGGGAACGGTGGGCGGACGAATGGCTGGAGCAAGGATGCCACTCTCCTGAAGCGCTTGCCCCATCTGCATCGCTGTTGCCACATCGGGTAGCCCCAAACAGACGATCGGCGAGTCCGAGGGCAGTAACCTGAATGTTTCATTCTGTTTACTAAGCCGTTCTAACTGCGTTTTTAAATAAGCGACATTGGCCCAGAGGCGATCGCGGCGATCGGGTTCCGTTTTCACAATTTCCAATGCTGCTAAGGCCGCTGCTGTATCCGCTGGTGTCAAGCCCGTGGTGTAAATCCAACTGGGAGCACGGTTACGCAGAAAATCCACCAACTTCGCCGACCCCGCCACATAGCCCCCCAAGCTGCCCAGCGCCTTACTCAGCGTGCCCATCTGAATCAACGATCGGCCCGTGCAACCAAAATGCTCCACGCCGCCCGCACCGGATTTGCCCATCACCCCTGTCCCATGGGCCTCATCCACCAGCACCATACAGCTAAATTCCTCCGCCAAATCCAGCAGTTCCGGCAACGGAGCCAAATCCCCATCCATGCTGAAAACACTATCCGTCAGGATTAAGCAACGGGGAAAATTAGCCCGTTCCGCCGCCAGCCGCGATCGCGCCTCGGCTATATCCCCATGGCGGTACTCCAACAACCGCGCCCCACTCACCAGCGCCCCACTGCGCAGACTGGAGTGATTGTACTGATCGGACAGAATCAAATCCCGCTGGCCTATCAGCGCCGCGATCGTGCCCAAGTTGGCGGTATAACCGGAGCTAAAGACGATCGCATCTTCCGTTTGTTTCAACTCTGCGATCGACTGCTCCAACTGTCGATGCAAGTCCCGATGGCCGGTAATTAAGCGCGAACCCGTCGTCCCTGTGCCATAGGCTTGCGTGGCTGCCACCGCTGCGGCAATCAAGCGATTGTCCCCCGCTAATCCCAGGTAATCATTGCTAGCAAAATTGAGCAACTCCTGGCCATCGACGCAAATTCGCGTGCCCGGTTTTCCCGTCACCGTTTTCGTCGATCGATACCAACCCGCCTTGTGCAATGTTTCCAAGGATCGATCGAGCCAAGCATAGGGATCGGAAGGCATAGAGACTTTAGAACTGGCAATACAGAATTAAGGATGCAATCAAGTACAAAGTTAAACACCAAATCAAGCACAATTAAAAATTTAAAAATGCAAATCAATACATTTCAAAAACCAATTATTAAAAACGTAGCTGGCAATACTAGAAAAAATTAACAGTAAACAACAGATTCAATCTCTCACAAACAAGCTCAATAACCTAATTTATCTTTGCTTAAGAGCCTATTTTCATTGATAGAGAATGATTTAAGATTTCGTTGAAATCTGCTTAATCCTAGTTTAAAAACCGTGGGACTCACAATACCTATGATAGGCTGGACTCAAATTAATAACTCTGGCTAATCAGTAACTTTACTCATTGAAACGTTACAAATCGCAATATTTGGCGCGGAAGCAGTCATAATAGATCCTGTAAAGCATTACGCCTGATCCACCGAGCAGTTAGGGAGGTTGACCGATGGTCTCATCGATAAGTCGCACGAACCAAACGTCCAGTCCTAAAAAGCGTCTAACCCTTCAGCATTCAGACATCGCGCTGGATACCACAGTGATTCGATCGCTGGATTGGGATCGCGATCGCTTCGACATCGAGTTTGCGCTTCAAAACGGCACCACCTACAACTCCTTCCTGATTCGTGGAGAAAAAACAGCGCTGATTGACACCTCCCACGAAAAATTCCGTGATACCTATCTGGCGACCTTAACCAGCCTGATCGACCCGAAGGACATTGACTATCTCATCGTTAGCCACACCGAGCCGGATCACAGCGGGCTGGTTAAAGACATTCTGCAACTGAATCCCGACATCACCGTCGTAGCGGCCAAAGTCGCCCTGCAATTCCTGGATGACCTCGTGCACCAGCCTTACAACAAGCGCATCGTCAAGAGTGGCGAAAAGTTGGATCTGGGTAAGGGCCACGTGCTGGAATTCATCTCCGCGCCCAACCTGCACTGGCCGGACACCATCTTCACCTACGATCCCGCCACGCAGCACCTATTTACCTGTGATGCCTTTGGTATGCACTTCTGCGACGATCACACCTACGACGAAGATTTGGAACTGATCGAAACGGATTTTCGCATTTATTACGAGTGCCTCATGGCTCCCAATGCCAAGTCGGTGCTCTCTGCGATTAAACGCATGGGCGATCTACCGGGAGTCACCACGATCGCGACAGGCCACGGGCCATTGATTCAACACAACCTAACCGAACTGGTGGGACGCTACCAAACCTGGAGCAGCGAAAAAGCCAAGGCCGCTAAAAACGTGGTGGTGTTCTACGTGTCGGGTTATGGCGATGCCGATCAACTGTCCGGCTACCTGGCCAATGGGGTGCTTAAGACCGACGTTTTGGTTGAATCGATCGACATCAGCACCGCAGAATTAACGGATGTTCGCTACGCCGTGGAAATCGCCAACGGCATTATTATTCTGATGCCGCCCCAATCCGGTGAAATTAGCGAAACCACGGCCACAGCCATCAGCACCATCCTCGCCACGGCCAACAGTAAACAAGCCTACGGGTTGTGCGAGTCCGGCGGCGGCAACGACGAACCTGTGCACACCCTGCGGGCTCGTTTCCAAGAAGCGGGCTTAACGGAAGCCTTCCCGCCAATCAAGCTCGACAATGGCACGGGCAAAGGGGTCTACCAACTCTGCGAAGAGTCCGGTACTGACATTGGCCAATGGCTGACCCGAGATCGGGCGGTGAAGCAAATGAAGGCGCTGAATCACGACTTGGATAAAGCCCTGGGTCGCTTGAGCGGTGGACTGTATATCATCACAGCCCAGAAAGGCGACGTGAAAAGTGCGATGTTGGCCTCTTGGGTGTCGCAGGCGAGCTTTAAGCCCCTGGGTTTAACGATCGCGGTGGCTAAGGATCGGGCGATCGAGTCGCTAATGCGGGTGGGCGATAAGTTTGTCCTGAATGTCTTGGAAGAAGGCAACTATCAGGTATTGATGAAGCATTTCCTCAAGCGCTTTGCGCCAGGGGCTGATCGTTTTGAAGGCATCAATACCCAGTCGGCTCAAAATGGATCGCCGATTCTGACGGATGCCTTGGCGTACCTGGAATGCGAAGTGCAAACCCGCATGGAATGCAGTGATCACTGGTTGGTCTATGCAACGGTGGATGTGGGTCGGGTCTCCAATCTTGCTTCCCTCACCGCCGTCCATCACCGCAAAGTCGGAAACCATTACTAATAGCAAATCAACTTGTGATTGCCACCCATCACGATCCCCCTAAATCCCCCTTAATAAGGGGGACTTTGAAACAATTTGACTGAATTCTCCCCTTATTTCTAGCGTCAGCGGCGCATAGCGCGGGGGCTAGGGGGGATCGGATCTGTAGCATTGATCAATCAATTTGGGATAAGTCCCTGCCCCATTTATCGATCGGAGTTTTCCTATGTCTACAACGACCCGTCCTCGGGATGTCCAAGTTGCTGAAATTGCCGAAAAGACACTGGTTCTCCGATCGCGGATTTGGGAACAGTTGCGCTTTGAGGCAGAATACGCGCGTAAAAAAGGCACCACGGTCAATACCTATTTGATTCAAGCTCGGGAAGTGGCGCTGATCGATCCGCCGGGAGCTTCGTTTGTTGATATTTTCATTGATGAGTTACAGCAGCATGAATACTATCAGCAGATTGATTACATCATTCTTAACCACGTTAATCCCAACCGGATTGAAACGCTGAAAGCCCTGTTACCACTTGCATATCGAGCAAAAATTGTCTGCTCTCGGCCAGCGGCCAATATTCTGAAAGCCGCATTTCCTGATGACGAATTACCTATCATTACCGTCCGAGCAGGGGATGTGATTGATCTAGGGGAAGGGCACGAGCTGAAATTTATTACTAAACCGACCCCGCGCCACCCGGATGGGCTGTGTGTCTACGATGCAGCGACCCGTGTGCTCTTTTCCGACAAGCTCTTTGGGGCGCATGTTTGTGGCGATGAAATCTTGGATGAAAACTGGAAGGCGTTGCAGGACGATCGGCAATACTATTTCGATTGCATTCACGCCGCTCAAACCAAGCAGGTTGAGGATGTTCTAGAAAAAATTTCCCTTTATCCTATCAAGATGTTTGCCGTCGGCCACGGCCCCTTGGTGCGCTACAGCGTTAGTCGGCTGATGTTTGACTATCGGGACTGGTGCGAAGCGCAGCATCAAAAGGCATTATCTGTCGCGTTACTCTACACGTCCGCCTATGGCAATACGGGCTTGATGGCCAACGCGATCGCGCGCGGGCTCACGGAATCCAATATCGAAGTGGAAGCCATTAACTGTGAGCTATCTGAACCGGAGGAAATCACAGCCGCGATCGAAAACTGTGATGGTTTTATTATTGGTTCGCCAACGCTGGGAGGACACGCTCCGACCCAAATTCAAACAGCACTGGGATTAATTTTATCAACTGCTTCTAAAACGAAATCCGCAGGAGTCTTTGGTTCTTATGGTTGGAGTGGAGAAGCGATCGACTTATTGGAAACGAAATTGCTGAACGCAGGCTATCCCTTGGGGTTTGAGACGTTGCGCTGCAAATTTAAGCCAACGGAAGAAATGCTGCAACTCTGTGAGAATGCCGGGGCCGAATTTGCCAAATCCCTGCGTAAAACCCAGAAAACCCGTGCGCCTAAACAAACGGCAGTTACAGAAGCCCAAGCCGATCGCACAGAGCAGGCCATGGGGCGCGTGGTGGGTTCCTTAAGTGTTGTCACGGTGCAGCGCGGCGATGCTAAGGCAGCTATTTTAACCTCGTGGGTGTCCCAGGCAACGTTTAATCCACCAGGCATTACGATCGCGATCGCGAAGGATTCTGCGGAAGGCATCCTGGATCATGCGGGTGATCAATTTGTTCTGAATGTGTTGCGGGAAGGGAAAAACTTGCGGCGTCACTTCCAAAAGATCACCGTGACGGGGGCAGATCCCTTTACGGAAGTTGAGGTAAAATCGGCTCGGAATGGCAACCCGGTTTTACAGGAAGCACTGGCCTACTTGGAATGTACCGTACAAAATCGTCTGGACTGTGGTGATCATTGGTTGCTGTATGCAGTCGTGAATGCTGGGGAAGTGTTAGAAGCCAATGGCGTTACGGCGGTGCTGCATCGTAAATCGGGAGCGGCGTATTAGGGCGTTGGAGGTAGGAGAGTGGGAGGGTGCACGGGTTGGAGGGGGTGGAAAAACGGATTTGGTTGATTGGGGGGACGCAAGAGAGTGGCGCGATCGCTGAGCAATTGGTGAGGCAGCAAATCCCCTGTGTCGTTACCGTCACGACGGAATCCGCTAGAAGCCTGTACCCGATCGCATCTCACCTCACTGTGCAGGTGGGCTATTTAAAGGCTGACCATCTGGCTAATTTCCTGCAGAAATATGGGATTATTGCCATTTTGGATGCGTCCCACCCGTTTGCTGTAGAGATTTCTCAACTCGCGATCGCAGCTGCAAGTACCGACTCATTGCCATACCTACGCTTTGAGCGGATTAATGAGCAATCTGCTAGCAACCCCTTGGAGCAATCGTTTTCTAGTTTTGAAGACTTGTTAGCCAGCGATGTTTTAAGCAATCAGCGGGCGTTACTGACGATCGGCTATCGATCGTTGCCGTTGTTTCAACCTTGGCAAACTCGATCGGTTTTATTTGCACGAATTTTGCCGTCTGAAATTGCGTTGAAAACTGCTTTGGCTGCGGGATTTACGTCCGATCGCCTGATTGCCCTGCGGCCACCTATCAGTCCAGCACTGGAAAAAGCCCTCTGGCAGCAGTGGCAGGTTTCCTGCATTGTGACGAAGGCTTCCGGAGCACCGGGTGGCGAGGGGATTAAGCGTCAACTGGCAGCAATGTTGGGAGTGCAATTAATCACGATCGATCGGCCTGCGATCCAGTACCCCCATCAAACCAAAAATTTAGATGAGGCAGTCGAATTTTGCATCGCTCAACAGTTGCATTCCCGGCTTTAGTGCAACTGTAAAAGCTATGATCGGCGCTTACAAAAGTTACAGGTTTCTTTTACATGGCTAATCTGTTGCAACAAAAAAGCTGCTACTTGTTCTGAAGACTGAACTTGCTGAACGGGTAGGGAAATTTGAGCCCAGATACAACGCTGCTCCAGCAAGTTGCCCTGCCCGATCGCCCAACGACCCCAGACTCGTGGTTCTAAAAGGTGGAGATACTGCTGTTTCTCAAATTGCTTTTTATTAATGACGGCTCTGCCTGTCGGGGTCAAACAGGTACTAATGTAAGTGCGTTGTTGATAGGTGAAAAATCGGTAGGTTCCCGTTGAGTTCACTAGCATCTTAGCCGTGTCATTGATCTCCTTCGGCAGGCCCATTTGTTCGGCTATCAGCTTACCCAAATCCCCTTCAGTATCTACAACATACCGTAATTCAACAGATAGTGATTTCTGTTGATAGGTGTAGTCATATTGTTTTGTTTCTAAGATGCGATCGTACTGCGGAGTGTTAGTGCTTTTTATCGCAATAGTTTTTTGTGAGATGTTTTGAGCCTGTTCAAGTTGCAACATTTCAGGGAACGGGTGGGCATCATACTCCCGTAGAAACATCTTCGGGTTAATCACGCCTTGGATGGCAACAGCCCATACACTAAGACTAATGGCCCGAAAAAAAGCGAACTGAAACTTCAGTAGGCGTCGTCGATTTAGTTGAGCATCATTTAATCGCAAAAAATCTTGCACATTCTCACCCCTTATGAACGATTAGCCTTAATTTGAGTCCAAACCTGCGCGTTCGTGGCGACTTCTTCAACATCAGCCTGTCTCCAGTTCTCCCTAGCTGTGATCACATCTTGCGGCTCGATCGCGGATATGGATTGTCGATCGAAGCTTTCATTATCTAATTGCACTAAGTAACCTTTCTCATCCTCTTCCTCATAATCGTCTTCATAATCAACTTCGTCATCGTTTTCCAATTCATCTGCTTCTACAGAGGATTGAGATAATAACCAACGACAGCTAAAAGCAAACAGGACGAACGCAATCGTTGAAAAAATTTGAGCACCTTGGGCCCCATGCCAATAGTCAAAAGCAGTTTGGTCTTTGACAACCAATGCCATAATCATGACCCGCACGCTAGATAGCATGACTGACATCGCGATCGTAAAACCTAGCAACAGAATCTTATGAATTCTAGAAAACTGGGTCATTAGGTTAAATACGATCGCCAGTTGAATTAACAACACCAGCATAGGAATTCCGGTGCAAGGATAGCCCACTTCAATAATGTTGTTATTAAGAGAAATCTTGACTCCGACCTGTACTGCGTTGTAGCCTGCATAGTAAAGAAACAGACTGGCTAATTTAGCAATTACTAGGCGAATAAAATCACCGATCGCAAAATCAACCAACCGGAAAATGACTCCTGGAGGAATGATCAGCGTCAGCACCAACAAGCCTTCACGGACATACTGGTGAAACTTCCAGCCGGATGCAATGAGCGCTAAACTCAGCATTGCCCACACTGGGAAAATGCGAACAAAATCAGATTCACAGTGAAATAGGGAGAGACACTTGAAGAGGAGTAAACCCAGTAAACTCCCCCCCAGCAAAATGGTTCCTATTCCACTTTTAAACTTGAGGCGATCGTGGCGCTGCCAGAGAGATGTAACGATCGCGGCCCAAAAAACCGAACTGACAACCAGTTGATCGGTTTCTCCAATGATCTTCCAAATCAGCACGAGATGTAAAAAAATCAGGCCAACCCCTAGCCAAATCAGCAGATAACGGCGAGTCCAGGCTGGCCTCATAAAACGCATGCTGGCGATTCCACCAATCTTCATGCAAAATACCTAGCGAAAAAAACGGAATACAAAAACCTAAATACCAAACATCGTGTCTAAATCTAAATCTTTCCTGCGATCTGTCTAGTTGCGGCGACGGCGGCGGGCAGATTTGCGCGATACAGGCGCTGCATTATTGGGAAGTTTGGGGGCACTCTGGCCTGCGCCTGCCATCTCATAGGCATCGCCAAGACGTTTGCGCGCCCAGCCGCTGACATACCAAATGTAGAGAAATAACGCCCCGCCCACCAAGGCTTCTAGAATGATCTTGGAACTGTTTTTGGTCAAGTTTTGCTGCACATTTTTGCGAGCTTGGTCTGCCTGTTTATTGGCTTCTTCGTGAGCCTTCTTGAGGTTATCCAAAACCTGAGCCTTAGCTTCTTCAGCATTTTTAGGTGCGTTGGGAATTTGCTTTGTCTTATCATCGGGAACAGGAATTAGGCTTTGGAGCTGGGCGGGTGTTGCCTGATCCAATTGGGCTTGGGTATTTTCTAAGAGCAGTTTTTGTTGGTTAACCTGAGTGTTGATTTGGTCGTTATTGAAACGGCTAATCCGCATCGTGTTAACCACAGTCAGGGGAATTAGCAGAATTAAAATGACGCCAATCAGTAATGTACTCCAAGAAACCAGCTTGATAACGGGTCTTTCTAAGCGAAACCGAGCTGCCGATTCTCCGTAGAATACCAGCATGAATGCGATTAATGGGACAGGAATCAAGCGCACCACATCCCCCGTTGTCTGGTATTCCCAAACTGGATTCATCAACTCGGCGGGAAAGACCACGTAAAGTAAGTCAATGAATGAGACGAGCAACAATCCGTACCCCACAAACCGGAGAATACGTAAGCCTCGAACGGGGTTCAAACCACTCAAGAGTGGATTTTGAGCCAGGTTGACCAGTACGGCACCATCCGGGTTGTCTGTTGGAGTGCGATTGCCTTGGGGCCGATCGCTGGATGAACGATCATCCTCCGCCCGATCGGGAATGTTCTGTCCCAAATCAGGGCTAGTGGTGGGGGAAGTTCCTGGCTGGGACTGAACCGCTTCAATTGACCGATCCATAGATCTATCGATGCGGGGATCTTGAGGTGCAGGCATTGCATCCATTGAAGAGTTGGAGATATTCATTAATCTACTCAGCAAAAATGGGACTAAAAGAGAGTTATTGCCAAGCTAACTAAGGCATGTTTGTTTTCGTGTCGGGCTTCGGGCAGCGGCAAACTTATACAACCCGTGAACAATGCAGTAGACGCGATCGCAACAGTCGCCCTCCCAGACTAGGAGCAGAGTCAGGTTTTATGAAGTGATGATTCCTGATTTTGAGCAGCGTCATTTTGTCCTCAATCATTCCCTGGCCCCTTTCCCTTGACCCATGACGTCCACGTTTCTTGATTGGAGAAAATTTAAGTCGATCGTACAGAACCGCCACCGTTGGCGTGGACTCCACCGCTGGGCAGCCCTCACTGGGTTTGTCTTTATGGCGGGTTACATTCCCGTTCGCATCGAGATTGCCACTTGGATGGCCCCCAAACCCCAAGCAATCTTAACCTTAGGCGGTGGCGAAAAACGCGAGATGTTTGCAGCTGAATTTGCTCAGAATCATCCCGACCTCAAAATTTGGATCTCTTCTGGTCTAGAACGCGAAAAAGCAGAGGCCATTTTTCGTGCAGCAAAAATCGATCTAAGTCGAGTTCACCAAGACCGCAAAGCAACGGACACGGTAACTAACTTTACGACAATGCTCGCGAGATTTGAGCAGGAGAAGATTAACCACATCTATCTTGTCACCTCTGCTGAACATATGCCTCGGGCGACGGCGATCGCCACCATGGTGCTGGGCAGTCGTGGCATTGCTGTGACCCCAGTAACTGTACCTTCCGTGGCGGAAGCAGAATCCCCCTGGCGCACGGTCCGAGATGTGATTCGCTCTACCATTTGGATTTTTACAGGATGGACCGGAGCGGAATATCGTCAGGACTACCAAGTTACGCAACTGAATGACCAACTGTTTGGGGCAGAAACGACCCATGAACCTGCAAACACAGAAGCTGTCAACACCATCAATGAACCTCGCTAACTATACGATCGATGACTATACGCCCGGAGCCTCTACTTGGCAGCAACTGCTTTGGTATTTCATCGGTTCGCCGATCGTCCAAAGTTACTTCCTCCCTTGGTCAGCCCTTAAAGTGCAAATTCTGCGCTGGTTTGGGGCATCGATCGGGCAGGGAGTTCGCATTAAGCCCGGTGTCAAGATTAAATTGCCCTGGCGGCTCGTGGTGGGTGATTTTGTTTGGATTGGTGAAGACGCATGGATTGACAATCTCGCCCCCGTTACGATTGAGAGCCATGTTTGCATTTCCCAATCGGTTTACCTTTGTACTGGCAACCATGATTGGAGCCATCCCCATTTTCAATTAAGGATTGCCCCGATTTACATTCAGCAGGGCAGTTGGATTGCGGCACGGGCCACGATCGGGCCTGGGGTCACCGTGGGAGAAGGGGCTGTTTTAGTCCTGGGCGGCGTCGCCGGACGATCGCTCTCACCCATGATGATCTACGCAGGCAACCCCGCTGAACCCATTAAAACGAGAGTCATTCATGAATCCACCCTATCCAAAGTCCCTGAGATGATTACAAGGAGTCTGAATTAATGACAACCACTTCTCTTTCTGTCGGTCCCATCCAGCACTACGTCCAAGGCAATAGCTGGTTCGACTTGGCTAAATACCAAAACTTGGGCAAGGTTAACCGGGTTTCTGTGAACCTGTCGGCCAGTAACCTCTGGTTGATTGATGCCAGCAAACTCAGCCTCGTGAATGACTATGCTCCCCGCATTGCATTCATCAACGAGAGCGCAGCCAACAAAAATCCGGTTCGACTGACTGCTCAAGGGCAAACACTGCAAACGGCAACGGTGTTCTCTGATCTGTCCGGAGTCAATAGTGCGCTGTCCTCTAAGGATGCGCCGCTGAGTATGGGAGATTGGGTACAGACCTCAACCATTCAAGGTGGCACCAAGCTAGATTTCTCCGTGACCCCCAACGGGGTGAATAACCCCAATGCTAGATCACTGAGTACCAATCCCAGGCTCAACGCCATCAGCAAATTCAACCCAGATGCACCGGTGTATTGGACGGCCTATGCTGATCCCAAGGCCGATCGGATCATTCTGGCCTACGAAGACAACACCAACTGGGGCAGTGACAACGACTACAATGATGGGGTCATTGCGCTGGATCTGGGTGCTGCTAGCTTCCGGAACATCTTCCAGAACTACAACTACGGTCAAAACCCCAACATCAGCTTGAAGAGCGCGAAATATGTTTCCGTGCCCTTTGAATTGCACTCTACCTTGGGTGTTGTGGTTGCCATTGCGATCGTGGCTCAAAAGTGGTTCTTCCAACGGAAGAAACTGCAATCTAAGCCGTTGATGGTGTAAGTTCTGCTCATTGCAGCCTATGAGTTGCGAATGAGTTGTTGGTTGGTTCATCGATCGAGGATTGCTTGTTAGGTGATCTTTGCTTTTTAGGTGATTTTCGATCGAGCTTATTTTCTCCTGAGGTTCAGGGTGCATCTACTTCTTCACCTTATGCACTTTACGGAAACACTCCAGTTGTCACCATGATTTTTGCTCCTTTTTCCGTCGTCACTCATCTTGTTCAATCTCTCTTCAACCGCAAATCTAGCTCAACGGTCAAAGATGACGTGCAATTGACGCTGATTACCCAATTCTATCCCCCGGACTTTGCCGCAACGGGACAGTTCATGGATGAGTTGGCCCAAAACCTCACCACCCAGGGCATGCAAGTCCAAGTCTTCACCGGACAGCCCAGCTACGCCTTTGACGCGACCGCCGCTAAGGCTCCCGAAGTGGAAAAAATGGGCGAAGTGCTCGTCCGGCGATCGAACTTTCTCCGCAGTGTCTCCCGTAAATGGGCGGGTCGTACCATCAGCAGTCTCGCTTTTTGTGCTCATGCCGCACTCCATCTCCTCAAGCGCGAGCATCGCGGCGATATTTTGTTGTTAACTAGTGAGCCGCCCTTTCTCCAAGTTTTAGGCTATTTAATTAAACTCGTATTTGGTGTTCCGTTTGCCACTTTAGTTTATGACCTCTATCCCGATGTCGCTGTTGAACTTGAAGTTTTATCTCAAAACCATTGGCTCATTCGTTTCTGGGATAGCGTTAACCGTCGGGTTTGGAATGCTGCTGATAGCATTGTCGTTCCTTGCCAAACCATGAAGGATCGCATTGTTGCCAAGGTTCCAGAAGTTAGCGAAAAAATTATTGTTATCCATAACTGGGCTGATCCCACTTGGATTAAGCCCATGCTCAAATCCCAAAATTCCTTTGCCCAGGAGTATCAACTGACCGACAAATTTACCGTGCTCTATTCGGGGAATATGGGGCGATGCCATGACATGGACACCATCATGGGGGCGGCAGTCGAACTGCAAAACGAACCGGTGGAATTCCTCTTTGTGGGCGGTGGCCCCAAACGGGAAGAGTGCAAGCAACAGGCCGCTGAGCTAGGCTTGCAAAACTGCCGCTTCTTGCCCTACCAGGACAAAGCCAGATTGCCAGAATCCCTAACCGCCTGTGACCTCTCCCTGGTCAGCGTGGACGTGGATATGGAAGGATTGGTTGCGCCTAGTAAATTCTACTCCGCTCTGTCTGCGGGTCGTCCTGTCGCCATCATTTGCGAAAAACATTCCTACCTGCGATCGCTGGTCTCCGATGCCAACTGCGGTGCAGCGATTAGTAACGGGGACAGCAAAGGCTTGGCTGGGTTTATCCGGTATTTGATGAAAGATCCGGAAATGACCGAACGCATGGGCAAAGCTGGCCACCGTTACATTCAGGAATACTTCACGCCCCATGAAATCAGCCAGCAATACTTCCGCATTCTGCGCCGTGCCGTGCTCAACCACGCTGACCTCCACCAAGCCGTAGAACAAGAAGAATTTTGCATTCACTACCAACCCATGATGGAGATCGGGACGCGCAAGATTCTGGGCGTAGAAGCCACGATTCGTTGGCAGCACCCTACGCGCGGTTTGATTTGTCCTGCGGAATTTGAATCCGCCGCCCACGAAACGGGATTAATCGTTCCCCTAGGCTGGTGGTTGCTCCAGGGCGCATGCCAGCAACTGCAAACCTGGCGACAACAACATCCCAAACTTGATCTTCAATTGAGCATTAACCTGAGCAGCCAACAGTTTTTCCATCCAGAATTGGTTTCCCGGTTGGATACAGCGTTACAACAACATGATTTACCCGGCAATGCCCTAATGCTGGAAATCAAAGATCAAGTGGTGATGGAAGATGCTGCGGCTACGACGGCAATTCTGTTGCAATTGCAAACCCGGAAGATTCAAGTTTGTATTGATAACTTTGGCGAAGGCTATTCCACGTTAGATTATCTGCACCGTTTCCCAATTTCCGCCCTCAAGGTGGATAAATCCCTCGTCAGCCGCATCGGGGTTGATCCCAAAACCGTGAGCTTAATTGAAACGATCGTGATTCTGGCTAAAGATCTCGGTATGAAGGCGATCGCAGTGGGAGTCGAATCGACTGAGCAACTCTTGCGGTTGAAGGAAGTCGGACTCAAGTATGCCCAGGGCTATCTCTTTGCCCCTAGCCAAGATGCCGAGAACACCTCCACCTTCCTAGAAACCTGTAGCCAGCAGGAATTGGTTCACCCTCTGCCTGCGGCCAATCTGCCCGTACCGGTTGCCAGTGCGAGTGATGAGGCGAAACCTCTGGTGCTGATTGTGGACGACGATCGCTCCATGCGATCGATTCTCCGCACCGCCATCAGCCAAGCTGGATACCGCACTGTGGAAGCGGAGAATGGCACCGCAGGACTGGCCAAATTCCACGAACTGAAGCCGGACTTGGTGTTGCTGGATGCCCTCATGCCCGATATGGATGGCTTTGCCTGCTGCCACGCTATTCGTCAGTCCATCCAAGACCAAGCTGAAGCGGGTGGAATTTCTACGGCGGTTCGGTCAATCCCGATTCTGATGATTACTGCTCTGGATGATTCAGAATCGGTTGATCAAGCCTTTGCAGTGGGTGCGACGGACTACGTGACGAAACCCATCAACTGGGCTGTGCTGCGGCAACGCTTGCAACGCCTTTTGCCTACCCCTCAGACCAAGGCGATGGTTAATCAATAGGATCGGGCTAGTTGACATCGTTGATTGAATTGACGATCTACTTAGGCCATTCTGCTGAAACAACAGACCCATCGACGTTGAACCTAGCGATCGATGGGTTTTCACTTCGCTAGATCTATCTATCAATTTCACGAATTCTCCACTTTCATTTGATATGCCTAATGTAATCCGGGAAAGTACTGAAAAATTCACACAAAATTGACATTCATCCGGTTACTCAAAGCGTTTCTAGAAACATGAGGTAAGCGTGACAAATCCACAACGGTTGAGTCGCGCTACTTGCAACTTTCACTAGGACGACAGGGGACACCATGGGTAAGCGATCGGTCAAAGCTTCTGCAATCGGAATTGCTAAGGCAAAGCGAGCTTTTGAACGCCGAGAATGGACTCAGGAATATTTGGCGAGTGCCGTTGGGTTACAAACGCGGCAATCCATTTGGAAGTTCTTTTCCGGTCGTCCAATTGAACGTCACTTATTTATCGATATTTGTTTCCAATTAGATTTAGAGTGGCAGGAAATTGCCGATTTGCCGCGTTTTGATGAAACCGAAGCGGATAGCATTGGCTCGGGAGTAAATGCGGCTAATGGTGGCAGTGCGATCGCCGAAGTGCCCAGCACAATCACCTGGGAACAGCTTTGGAGTACGGCCCAACAACGCTTCAAGCAACCTGCAACCGAGATCGCTCCCTTGGCAACCCTAGCGGCCAGCAGCTCGGAATTTTACATCGATTTATTTCTGTCCTCCCAAGTCAAAGGTCAACGTTGGCTAGAGGTTAATGATTTTCAACCCAATCGAGACTGGGAAGCCGTTCAACCCACCGTTGCTAAGTTACTCAACGATACTGCATCCGATGCTTTAGCCTCCCTGGCCCTACCCACCACCCATCCCTTTCCAGGGTTTGCCTGCTCCAATGCGATGCACTCTGTAATGCCAGCCATGAGTCTTCCGACCCAAGTCCGTTGGCTGGTGCATGGCCGCCCCGGTAGTGGCAAAACGACCCTGCTAAAATCCCTGGCGATCGCTGAGTTAGCTCAAGGGGAACCGGGCGATCGACTGCCTATTTTGCTGCCGCTACACACCATTCTTTCAACGGAAGCCTTCTCCTTTGAAACGCTGATTCAGCAACACTACTACGACCTTTCGATCGAACAAAATCAGCAATGGCTGACTGAAGGTAAATATTGCTTATTGTTAGACGGTCTAGATGAATTGCCGCTCGATCGTCGGACTGTCGTGATGCAAGCCCTGCAAGCCTTGATGGTGCAATATCCTAAGGTTGCGATCGTCCTGACCTGTCGATCGGGTCTTCGGGATGTTAATGCGTCTGGATTTACGACCTTGGAGCTTACGGATTGGACTGCGGAACAAATTCGTTCCTTTGTTATGAGCTGGGCAAAATCTCAAGTTTATTACAATACCGACCGAGGGCAAAATTTTGTCGGTAACTTCCTAGCCGCCCTCTATCAACCGCAGAACAAGCGATTCTTGGATCTTGCGAAAACACCCTTGACGCTGCAACGGCTTTGCGAAATTTTCTGGGAGCGTCAAGCGTTTCCCAGTCGGCAATCCCTGCTTTGCCAAGAAGTGCTAGAACTATTAGTTTGGAAACGGGATCAACAACGGGGTGTGAATCGGCAATCCTATGGCCCTTATCTCACGATCGCAGAAGTGGTGGATTTGCTGGGGCAACTGGCTCAAAAATTCTTTGAAGATGGCAACTATCTCTTCGATAAGTCGGAAATTTTACCGATTTTGGCAACCTATTTAACTAACCATAGCGAAGCAAATCAATATCGGGATGCGGAATCCCTCTGGTTCGCGAGTGAAGCGCTTCTAGAAGCTTTGACCGTAGACTACGGAGTGCTGACAGAAGAAGCCCATTCCGTCTATGCATTCTCTTACCTGAGTGTGCAGGAATATTTGGTGGCCCGACGGTTTGCCACGCGATCGATTCTTCTCTCACCTACCGAACCCGATCGTTGCAGTACGCCCCTGGCTGCGATCAACCCTTCACCTGAACAGCAGACCTGGCTCCAAGCTCTAGCCCATCGGGTGTTGGAACCTCGCTGGCGCACTGTGATTGAACTGTTGATTGAACTCCTGCCCCATCCAACGCCACTGTTTACCTGGATGAAGCAATGCATTGACCAAATGGTTCAAAACGACGCAGAACTGGATCGCATTCTGCAATGGCTCGATCGTAAAGCGCAACCCTTAGCTCATCAGTATCATCCGGCAGCTTTGCGTGCGTTCTACTACCTCAGTTTGGAAAATTTGGGCTTAGATTTGGCCTTCGCCTTAGATCCCCAATTGGCTTGCCATCTTTCTCCGGAACTCAAACTCGATTTAGATTTAATGCATTTATTCCACCAAGGGGAACAATTGCTCAACCAACCCACCTTGGACAATGCCTTTTCCTTGGGATTTTTAATCGGTTCGTTGGGAGAAGGAATCTTGGAAGAACCGATCGTGAACAGTTTCAAAGCGCAGTTGCCAGAGTTATTACAGGCCGCCCACAGCCAAAAATCCCTCGAGCTCTGGTGCCGTCAAGCTGGACGGGAATGGCTGAAAACGCTGCGGCAGATCAGCATTGAACAACGGGATTTGGGCTACGGTTGGAATCTGACGCCAGAACGCCAACAGAAGCTGCAAACTTACTACTGGGCCAACTACTTCCTCGTCAATGGACTGCGGAAACGGCATTCGTCGCGTTCCATGGGCCAAAGCCCGATCGTGCAAACCCTGATTGCTCCAATCAACCAGCAAGTCGCCAATTAAGATTATCTGTGCAATGAGTGAACCTTCTTGTAGAGCCTATCCCTATGGATTTTAATAAGCCAACAATTTTAGTGGTAGATGATGAACCCAATCTCCGTAGTATTCTCAACTGTGCGATTTCCCATAACGGCGATCGGGTGATCGAAGCTCAAAACGGGGAAGCCTGCCTGCTCATCTGTCAGCAACAGTTACCGGATTTAATTTTGATTGATGCTGTGATGCCTGATATGGATGGCTTTGCCTGCTGTCAGAGGTTGAAAGCGACCTATGGCAGTAGTTGTCCACCGCTGATTATGATTACGGCGTTGTCGAATGCGGAGTTTATCGATCGGGCATTCAACGCAGGCATTACGGACTATATTACCAAACCGATTCGCTGGCCGATTCTGCGCCATCGTATCGATACTGCCCTTGAGAAGAAAAAGCTACAGCAGCAATTAGATGAAGCCCATCGCCGCATTGAATATTTAGAACAGGAATTGGCCCACCAGGAATTATTAACGCGATCGATAACTCCTTAAGTTGCCTGAGCTGTAATAAGTTCACGGCTAGACTTGCTGTTAACTCTGATTAATCACTACATGTTATGTGAGTTATTTTTAGTAATCGTATTAGAAGTGCCATAACTATACTCCATCAATCAATGAAATATCCCGTATAGCAGTTGCCGATCCATTGGAAATTGAGTGTGTTGTACAACGCGATCGCCGCTGTATTATCCTGATCAACCCACAACATCACCGCTGGGAACTCCCGCAACATCTCTTTCGTAAAAAATGCCAGCAACCGACGGGCAAATCCCTGCCGCCGAAACGGTGCAAAGGTAAAAGGCGCAACCACGATCGCGCAATGGCTCGTCTCTCCCCGCCTGACCACCGCCACAATTTGCCCATCCTGCTCTAAGACAGCAATGCGCCGCTGTTGAATCCAGTCGTCCCAAGGATGGTTCAGACTGCCGCTCCCTCGTTCCGCAAGATACGTAGCAGCATAGGCTTGTAGAGCCAGTTTATCCTGCGGAATAGCCCAGCGTCCGGCTCCGTCCTGGGGCGGTTGGCTGCAAACGAGAACTTGCTGGTCAAATTCCCGCTGGACTGAATAGCGCTGGAGCAATAGAGGCCGTATCCAATGCTTAGTTTGTTCAGAAGTACAAAATCTGTTTCACTCGAATCTATGGAGAACTAGGATATTTCCATAGTTACTGTGGTAGATACATCAGTAGTAAATACATCAGTAGCAAACACACTAGTAATGTGTTTTGTGATTCAAGGATAAATTCACGAATTGTATAGAATGCGTTTTATAGAGTGTATTGGATTACAATTTTTAATGACAATAAGTTGATAATCGGTTTACCAAAACTGAGTATTTTAGATTCTGTAATTTTTATGGAAATCGATGATGAATCTCCATGAATTAGTGATGGGTCTATTTTGATAGAGTATCTAATTTGGAGAAGAATCAGTAATAATCTTTTCGGGTTTCAGGAGCAGATTAGCAAGAATAATGCCTAGAATTGCTAAAAACGCCATCGGATAGAACACATAGTTGTAGGTTCCCAAAATGTCTCGAATGCGGCCTGTGACTAATGTTCCAATCAAAGCACCTACGCCGTAGGCTGTGAAGACTAGACCATAGTTTTGAGCATACTGTTCGGGATTAAAGAAGCGTAACGTAATGGTTGGAGCCATTGCTAACCACCCACCAAGACAAAACCAAAACAGGCAAAAGGCAGTGAGATAGGTGACAACCTGTCCAGCTTGAGCCTTCATCATTAAGATGCATGCGATTAGAGTAAGAATGTAGGACAAAATGGCTACGTAGTGAGGCTTGAAGCGATCGCAGAGCCAACCAAAGAGCGGACGGCTGATCCCGTTAAACAGCGCAAATAAAGATACACTACTCGCAGCTACCGTTGGATTGATAGCAATGATTTCGCCTCCGACTGGACTGGAAATTCCAATCGCACTTAAGCCGACTAAGGTTCCGATCGCGTAGCAAAGCCATAGCCCATAAAATGATCGACTTTTTAGCAAGTTTCTAGGGTAGGTTGGAGGCGAGATTGTGGGAGCTGCTGCGATAGTTTGCTGAGGATGCCACCTCTGAGGAGGCAACTTCATCGTCATAGCGATCGCTAAAATAATCACTGTGAAAGTGATCCCAAGAACCCGTAGGGTAGGACGAACCGAGTAGGCTGCAATTAATTGGTGGACTATTGGAGCTGTGATTAGGGGAGAAAGTCCAAACCCAACAATCGTCAACCCTACCGCTAATCCTTTTTGATCAGGAAACCATCGGGAAATGACAAAGATAGGGACGCCATAAACAATACCGATGCCGGTGCCAGCAATCACGCCGTAGGTAAGGATGAGAAGGCCGATCTGGTTTGCAAAGCTTGAAAGAATATACCCCAAGCCTACGACCATCCCTCCGATCGCGATCGTCAGGCGAGACCCCAGACGCGGAATGTAAAAGCCTGTGATTGGCATTAGCGCAGCATAGAAAACTAATACGAAGGTATAGGGTAACAAACTTTCAGTTGCACTAATGCCGAGCTCATTTTCTAAAGGAATTCTAAAAATACTCCAGGAATATACACTTCCTAGACAGAGTAAAATAATCATCCCCAGGGGAATCAACAACCATCTGCCTTGATTTGCTGGGTATCCCAAGACTGTTATGTTGCGCTCATGATGCGTAGTTGTGCTCATAACCTTGCTCAAGAATCGAGAACTGAAGCAACTATGTAGGTGTGAGCGGCAAAGCTGCCGATGGTGATTTTTCTATGGTGATTTA
>MUGG01000219.1 GCA_002148405.1 Alkalinema sp. CACIAM 70d
ATTTAACTTAGATTTTTCTTGATGGTAGCGATAACGAGCGTGCATTTAGGTTAAGTGAAAAATCTTTCGACTTCTCTCCAATTCTTCAATTCTGGATGCGTTGCATGGGCCAAATAATTTACTTATTAACGATCGGTTAATTTGCCTTGCCAATGGTATCTACTGCCGCTTCTAGCGCGATCGCCACATGGGTCCAGTGGGTGCCGCCTTGGCAAAAAACCACGTAGGGTTCTCGCAGGGGGCCATCCGCCGAAAATTCCGATGTACTGCCATCGATAAACGTTCCCCCCGCCATCACCAACTGGCTCTCATAACCGGGCATCTCGGCAGGAACGGGATCTAAATAGGATCCGATCGGCGACCAAGCTTGAATCGCCTTACAGAATGCAATAATTTTTCTGGTGAACCGAGTTTAATGGCTTGAATCACATCTCGACGGGGATCCATGGGAGCCGGATTCACAGGATAGCCCAATTGATCCATCACATAGGCCACAAGATGATTGCCTTTCTTCGCCTCGCCCACCATTTGGGGTGCCAGAAATAAGCCCTGGAATAGCAAGCGATTTTGGTCAAACGTTGCGCCCCCGTGGCTTCCCACCCCCGGAGCCGTCAACCGACAGCAGGCCATTTCCACTAAGTCCGATCGACCCGCCACATACCCCCCAGCCGTCACGATCGTTCCCCCCGGATTTTTGATCAGTGAACCCGCCATCAGATCCGCCCCAACCATCGTCGGCTCCTGGGTTTCAATAAACTCGCCGTAGCAGTTGTCCACAAAACAAACCGTGTTGGGGTTCTGCCGTTTGACGATCGCGCAGATTTTTTCAATATCCGCGATCGATAAGCTGGGCCGCCACGCATAGCCACAGGAGCGCTGAATCGTCACCATGCGGGTTTCCGGTCGAATGGCCGTTTCCAAGGTGGCCCAATCAATCAGTCCTTCTGGGGTTAAGTCCAACTGACGATAAGTAATTCCAAACTCAGCCAGCGAACCCTGCCCTTCTTCACGCGTACCGATCACCTCTTCCAACGTGTCGTAGGGCGCACCCACCACCGACAGTAGCTCATCCCCCGGTCGCAACACCCCATAAAAGCAGGACGCGATCGCATGGGTGCCTGAAACAAACTGAACCCGTACCGCTGCGGATTCGGCACCAACCACTTCCGCAAACACCCGATCGAGCACTTCCCGCCCCAAATCACTATGGCCGTAGCCGGACACACTCGCGAAATGGTGGGTTCCTACCCGGTGATTGCGAAAGGCATTCAGCACCCGCTGAAGATTTTGCTTGACCTGCGCATCAATACCGGAAAAAATTTCTAACAGTGCCTGTTCTGCTTGCTGAACCAGTTCCACGCTATTCATACGAATCATCCATCCGCCGTCTACAATCTAAAGGGGGGATCTTAGGAGCGTGAGCCTGTAATCAGCACTCGACACCTTAACCCATGTACCCGATACCAACCGAATTTAAGCTGGTGCGGAGCTTATTGTCGCGCAGATTGGGCTGATAATCCTATCGAGATTGAGGGAATGACGACGATCGCAACTGAAAACAAACTCCGAATTTCGTGGCACTTTGTGGCCATTATTGCCATCATCCACCTCGGAGCACTCTTCGCGTTTTTGCCGGGGAACTTTAGCTGGCAGGGCGTAGGGTTGGCACTGTTTTTGCATTGGGTGACAGGAGGCTTGGGCATTACTTTGGGGTGGCACCGTTTGGTGGCTCACCGCAGTTTCCAAGTCCCCAAGTGGTTAGAATATTTCTTCGTCTTCTGTGGAACGTTGGCAATGCAGGGTGGCCCGATTTGGTGGATCGGCTTACACCGCCACCATCACCTGTATTCCGATCAACCTGTGGATCACCATGATTCCAATAAAGGTTTCTGGTGGAGTCACATGGGTTGGATGTTCCATGAAGTCCCTGCATTGAAAGAAGTCCCCAAATTCACAAAAGATATTGCGGACGATCCCGTTTATCGGTTCTTTGATAATTACTTTTTCCCCATACAAATTGCTTTGGGTGTCCTGCTATACGCGATCGGCGGATTGCCCTTTGTTCTGTGGGGGATCTTTGTGCGCCTGGTTTTTGTTTACCACTGCACCTGGTTTGTCAATAGCGCCACCCATAAGTTTGGCTACCGCACCTATGAAGCAGGGGACAACTCCACTAACTGCTGGTGGGTGGCGCTGGTTACCTATGGTGAAGGCTGGCACAATAACCACCACGCATTCCAATATTCCGCACGCCATGGTTTGCAATGGTGGGAAATTGACTTCACTTGGATGATGATTCGCACGCTGCAAGCCCTCGGACTTGCCACTAAGGTCAAACTTGCTGAAACGAAATAGAGTGTGTTGCGCAAGGCGTCACGATCGGCAAGTTTAAATTAATTTGAATCAACTGGATGGATTAGAACAATTCATCCAGTTTTTTATTCTTTAAAATGTCGAAGTATCGCGGTCGAAGTATCGCGAATGTCGAAGCATCGTTCCTATGAACGCTTAGATCCTCAAAATCCTCGGTGAATCGTCTGTGTAGTGGTTAACGAGGCAAGGGTAATGGCTCCTCGATTAAAACCTTTTTGACTGGACATCCCAAGGGCGATTTGACCATCGGCAGCACATCGACAAAACCGAGGTGACGTATTGACATAAATGGAGCCACTATCTACGGTGCGGAGAAATTGTTCACTGGCGGAATAGGAATCTGTTGCGATCGCATCGGCATGGTGGCTACTGTGAGCATTAATAAACGCAACTGCCTCTTCTACATTCTCAGCAGACTTAAAGGCCACAATTTTGCGGAGATAGGGCTGTTTCCACTCACTTGGATCGATGGGCCTCAGATCCGGTGCTTCCTGCCGCAGGGCATCTTCCCCCCGCAGTTCAAAGCCCCGATCGCGCAAACTATCCCACAACCGAATTAACGACGGTAAGCTATGCTGCGAAGAAACTAAAACTTTTTCGATCGCGTTGACGGCGTCGGGTTCCCCCCCGTGACTATCGAGAATCATGTCCCGCACCATTTCCACCGTGCCAGAAGCCGTCCAGTAAAGGTAGCAATTCCCCATAGCTGAAGTGATGGTGGGTACGGTTGATTGCTGAGCAATTTGTGCGACCCAACTGGGACGACCGTAGGGAATGACCAATTGAACCCGCCGATCCTGTGTCACCAGATCTCGGATTGATCCCCCTTCATTTCCCTGAAGCAGAATGACGCTATTTTCTGGAAGCCCGGTAGAGTCGATTGCGGCCTGTATCACCTGAACCAGAGCCCAGTTCGTGTGACTTGCCTCAGTGCCTCCCCTTAAGATGAGGCTATTACCGGTTTTGAGACACATCCCTGCCGCCAAAACGGCTAAATGGGGGAGAGACTCATAGACTAATGCCACGACGCCCAAAGGTACCTTAATGCGATAACGCCGCGCCTTGCCAAGTGTCGCCAATCCTTCTGAAGCTAATGGATCCGGTGCATAGGAAATCATCTGTAGCATCCGAATCAGCCCTTCCAGCCGTTCCGGCGTCAATCGAAGCCAATCTAACAGCAGGGGAGAAACGGCCATTTCTCGGCTGGCTTCTAGATCGAGGGTATTGGCTTCTAAAATTTCATTTTGATGAGATCGCAAAGCTTGGCCGATCGCTTGGACAGCCTGATTCCGCAAGACAATGTGGGCAGCCGTTAAGGGAATTGAAGCCTGTTGGGCTGTCTGAAGGGCGACGTCGAGGGTCATTGAATACTCACCAAGGCAATCATCTTCCTATCGTCGGTTACTAAACCAGCTTCTCACAGCAGGCAGCACCACCATCAATAGGAAAGCACTAACAATGCAGAACAAAGTCACGATCGAAGCCGGTAAGTAGCGAATTACCAGCATCCAGGCCAGAAGCAATACGCCTAGGAGGCTCACCACTGCCATCAAGTAACTATCTCGACCTGGATAAATTAAAGCCCATTGTTGCCCTGTCCAGCGCCACGATCGTCGAGCTGTGTACAACCCCGATAACTGTTCAATTTGATCTCCCTCGGGCGCGACCACAAAAATATTTTGACAGTGTTCACAGCCAAATGCCTCAGTCAGCGTAATCGGAACCAGCTTTGACCGCCGCCGACAAGGGCAGGGATATTCTTCCGTCAACTCAATTTTTAGGGGCTTCTGTGAATACACAGGTGAACCTAGCCTTATAGTTAGCATCACAGCACCGAGTGGGTTAGCTCGTCGGTTGCGAGCGGAGAGATGCGATAGTGGCCCTATCCCTAGGATCTATCTTGGGAACATGCTTAGGGAACAGTGAACTGTTCAAATTCCCGACTCAAATTCCCGACATCTTCTACTTGAAATATTAACGATGATCGACAAGAAGCATCAACAAAAGCAATATTGGCTTAACATCCGGCTTTACTAGTTCGATCGGGGTCAGAAATGATGTCTGAAGTCATTAAGTGCCTTAAGTCATCAGGCTTCAGCATAAACTCCTAGCAAGCTCAGGCTCTCACCCTTGTAGCGCAGTTGCCCACACAAAAAATTTGCGATGAATACTGCTGGTATGAGATGACTGATCTAAAACCAACGTCAATTTAAGCTTGACTGTTGTTTAGTTTGACTGTTGCCAAGAAAGCGGGTGACGCGATTCGAACGCGCGACATTCACCTTGGCAAGGTGACGCTCTACCACTGAGCTACACCCGCAATGTTTTTCATAATCTCAGCTTTTCTTAAGTTTGTCAATGTTTTTTGAATGATTGTTTTTTGAATGACCATTGAAAGAACAGCACCTTGAGTAAAATGCTGTGGGTAATACAAGATGTAGGTAATACAAGTTCTAAAAGCTTCAGGGACAGCTTGATTCAATCTTTGCAAAACTTGAACCAAACACTATCCCTAACCAAATCTTCCGAAACAAAGTTAGATAAAAATTGCCAAGAAAGCGGGTGACGCGATTCGAACGCGCGACATTCACCTTGGCAAGGTGACGCTCTACCACTGAGCTACACCCGCAACGTTTTTCATAATCTCAGCTTTTCTTAAGTTTGTCAAGCATTCTGCTGATCGTGCGGGGTGATGATGGTGCATGGGTTGATACCAGAACTCCCTGCGATTCAGTGGGTAAAATTCACGCTATGATTTGGCTAAGCTTTGTGAACTTTTCTCAACGAATTGCTTACAAACTTCAATTGCCTCAGAACTTTAATTGCCTCAGACTTTGACCCACTTCTGATGGGAGACCGATCGTGACAGTTGCGCCCTTAAACTGCTCTTTTGAACTCCGGACTTGGTATTGGCAAGGCCATCACCTCCAATACACCGTGGTGGGTAATGGACAGCCCATCGTCTTACTCCATGGTTTTGGGGCCTCGATCGGTCATTGGCGCAAAAATATTCCAGTACTTGCTGCGGCTGGTTATCAGGTCTTTGCCCTCGACTTACTGGGGTTTGGAGCATCCGATAAACCTGCCTTGGATTATTCCATGGAATTGTGGCAGGGCTTGGTTCAGGATTTTTGTCGAGAGTTAGTGAAAGCTCCAGCGGTCTTGGTTGGCAATTCGATCGGAGGACTCCTGACCCTCATGGTGCTGGCTAACGCTCCAGAACTGGGCCGAGGCGGTGTACTCCTTAACCCTGCGGGAGGGCTCAATCACCGTCCTGACGAGCTGAATTTTCCCCTTCGCCTCATTCTAGGGAGTTTTGCCAAGCTGGCTAGCTCCGATTGGGTCGGCCCGTTTTTGTTTAACCAAGTGCGCAAAAAACACCGCATCCGGAATAGTCTTCGTCAGGTGTATCGCAATCCTGAAGCGATTACGGATGAACTGGTGGAATTGCTCTATCGTCCTAGTTGTGATCCGGGTGCCCAGAAAGTCTTTGCATCGATCTTGAGTGCACCCGCAGGGCCTCGTCCGCAAGATCTGTTGCCCCAAGTCAAGGTTCCGTTGTTAGTCCTCTGGGGTGAAGAGGATCCATGGACTCCTATTCAAGGTTCCACGCTCTATCAACAACCCCGAGATCAGATTCAATTTCAGGCCATCCCTCGAACGGGCCATTGTCCCCATGACGAATGCCCAGACATTGTCAATCAACAGATTTTGACTTGGCTGAACTACCACAGTTGGTAAAATCTCGGTTGCTGTCTGGGAGCGTATTTCAGGGTCATAACAAATTCCGAATTCCTACGGAGTCTTGCCAATTGGAAAAACGCTAGGGTCTGAACCATGGGTGTGATACCACAGGGTAGTGCCTGCCTTGGGGATATCTTAGGCTGTTCAGACAGGGAGACTCCAATATGAACCATCGCAGACAGGATGCTGGCCAGCAGGTTTTGGCTGGTGCATCAGTTGGGCGAGAAACCCTTCTGCCTGAATCGTGGTTAGATGCTGTTGAACTCGATGCTGCCAGTTATAACTTGCGTAAGTCGGAAGCTGATCAATTGCTTAAACAGGGCATTGAGCACCAACAGCACCATCAGGATCAACAGGCTATGACCTTCCTGAAACAAGCGCAAGCGCTGTATTGGGAATTGAACGATATCGTAGGCCAAGAGCGCACCCTAGGTGCTTTGGGGCTGTCCTGCTATAACCTAGGTGATTATCCGATGTCGATCGATTATTCCAGACGCAGCTTGAATCTTGCCCAACAAATCGAGAATTATCTCAGTACGGTTAAAGTCCTGGGAACGTTAGGCAACGCCTATCGTCATTTGGAAGACTATCAACAATCGATCGACTTTCAAGAGCAAAGCCTAGAAACTGCCCGCCAACTCCACGATCGGCGAGGCGAGATGGCTGCATTAAATAATCTTGGACTCGCCTACAAGGCCGCTGGAGAACATCAACAAGCCATTTTCTACGAAGAGCAAGCATTAGAAATCGCTCAAGAGTTACAAGAGGTCAACATTGAAGCTCAAATCCTCAAGAACTTAGGGAATGCCCATTATGCAATGGGTAACCATCAACAAGCGATCGGGTACTATCAGGAACGATTGGCCTTAGCTCGTCGGCTGGGCGATCGGCGACTTGAAGGACAAGTGCTCAAAAACTTAGGCACAGCCTGCTACTCCATGGGAGATTACGATCTCGCCATCCAATACAACCAAGAGCGTATGAACCTCGCAAAATCCTTGAAGGATTACCCTGCGGAGGAACAAGCCTTGAGAAGCTTGGCTGTTTTTTATGAAGGAATTGGGCAATTTACCAAGGCTTTAGATTGCTATGAACAGCGCCTCGTCGTGACCCAAGCTTTACAGGATCCTAGGCTTCAAAAACAAGCGCTCGAAGACCTTAAGCGAACCTGTTATCAACTGGGTGATTTTTTTAGAGCCAACCAGTATGCTCAGCGCATGGGAGCTTAAAGGTAGCTTAGTGAAAAAATCTTGCTGTCGCTAGTGTAGGCTTGTGCTGTGTGCGCTAGGGGACACAAGCCTTACCCACAATAACAGGGCAGTCGTCCACTGGAAGACGTCTTTCCTTCCTGTAGTTGGCTCTAATGCTGTTTAGAGCTGTTGCTTGACTTGTGGCTTTGTTTGGGAATTGTCTGAACATTGTTCGGGACATTGTTCGGGCATAATTCAGACAGGATGCAGACTGGATTCAGGAACTTTACGCTTCTGCTATCCAAGTGCTCTCAAAAAATTCTTGATGCTCCACAGGTTGATGCTCCACAGGTTGATACTCCATAACGTAGCTTCTCTGGTCAGCCTGAGGCAGACAGGCAAGGGCGTTATCATTGTTCCCATTTGTACCCTGTTCGCATTCACACTGGTTGAATTCACCTTCGATCAAGTTAAAGAATGGAAGCTAGAGAATTTTTCCTGACTATTTTTTTCATAAAGCGATGCCATTTTTTAAAATTGTGGCTAGATCAATACTGAGTCCTTTAACGAAACCTTGTTTTGCTGGTTCAACGTTGCCCTGTTGACTTCCTGCCAGATGAGCCCCTTGATACTGCAACTTTTATGAATGCATCCCTTGCCTTCGAGCTGTCCCCCCACGATTTTTTAGTCAAGACTGATATTTCGCCGATTCAGGTAAGTCCGAACACATTTAAAGGATTTATTGCAAATCAAGTCGATCTGCTAATGTCCTTAGAAACGCCAGTGGTCATTTGGGCAAAGTTGCCGCGAGGCGAGTCTTGGCAAGGTGAGATCGATCGCTGTATTGCGCTGTCAGAAGGAGCTCGGAGTTTATTTCTGTTTCGAAATACACTGGAAGAAACGAATGACGAACAGGCAGCGGTTCAAGAAGTCTTGAATCCACTGGTAGTTGACAGCTATCGTCACCATGCTACGTCTCAGGATCGCTTGGTGACCTTGCACTTGGCTGGAGATACGCTCCTCCGTCGAGAATTCTTCTTTATTGTGTGGTCTGATCAGTTTTGCAATGGGGTGTGCGCTCAGCGGAGTCGATCGAAGCGGGGCAATGAATCGAGTGAAGGGGAACATGATACTTCGGATCCGCCGATTGAAGCGAGCGAGAAACGTAATCAACTTTCTTTAGCCCATACCTTGGATCCATCGCGCATTCAGCAATTGTTGCTCCGGTTGGAAACATTGGTGCGATCGTCCAGCTTTGAATTCACTGACCATCTTGCGACGGAGTCACCCTGTACGCTCTTGCAAATTGTGGATCAGTGGCATACCTATGGGACTCAGCAGCCTCTGCCAATGTCCTCTCCCCAATTGGTTAATCAGCTCTTAGGGAAACATCTGCATCGTCAGGAAGAACTTTGGCAGCGCTCCAACACGTATCGTAAGCAAGCCGAGATTGTAGAAGTTCTACAAATTCAAAATGAAGAACTGATCAATACAGTGCGGGCGAAGGACGAATTTATTAGCAACGTTGGGCAGGAATTGCGCACGCCGCTGACGAACATGAAGACCGCTTTAACCTTGCTGAATTCGCCGAACCTTAAACCGCCCCAACGCCAACGCTACATGGATCTGTTGGTGAAAGAGTGCGATCGCCAAAGCTCTCTCATTGGCAGCTTGCTGGATCTTGTCAGCTTGGATCAAATGGCAGAGCGTCAGACCTTGCAACCCATTAGCCTATCGGAGGTGGTTCCTGGCGTGGTCAGCACCTATCAACCCCTGGCAGAAGAAAAAGGAGTGCGATTGGCCTATACCGTTCCAGAAGGATTACCCGCGATCGCTTGCTTAAATCCATGGTTGCGCCAGATTGTGGTCAGTCTGTTGCACAACGGAATTAAATTTACGCCCCGTGGAGGACAAGTTTGGGTCAAAGCCAAGCAGCAAGGGGACTACATCCAACTGGAGTTTAGAGATACCGGAGTCGGGATTCCGGTACAGGAAATTCCTAAAATCTTCGATCGGTTTTATCGAGTGCGCCAAATTGCCATGGAGGATCCCGGTGGGGCAGGATTGGGACTGACCATTGTGCAGCAACTCCTATTGCGCTGCGGTGGCTCAATTTCGGTGAAAAGTCGGCCTAATGATGGGTCAATTTTTAATGTTCTTTTGCCGATTTATCAGTATCGAGATGTTGATAAACCGTCAGAATAGTGTCTGCATGTTGTGATCATTGTTATGCCTGGTTATGCCTGTTTCAATTACGCTTACTAGTGACCAAATCCATTGCATTGATACCCTTCCCGCCGAGCGCGTCATTGACTCGTTTCGGGAGGATATCTTGAACTATGAACAGCAGCTCACCTTTGAGATTGCCGCGACCCGTGAACCTGGTGATCCTCGAGAATGGTCTGAGATTCCAGAGGTGCGTCTGTGGTTTATTCGCCTAGATGCTCGTTATCCTTGGTTGCCGTTTCTGCTGGATTGGCGATCGGGAGAGTTAGCCCGCTATACAGCGATGTTAGTGCCCCACCAGTTTCACCCCAAGGATGGGATCCAGTTCAACCCAGAAGCTTTGGAAATCTTTGTCATGCACAAGACCTTTACGCTTCTGCATTGGATGAAATCTGAGGGCATTGAGGGGCGCTCTCGGATTAAGGCAATGGCTAAGGTGCTGGGCTATGAACTAGAGGATGAATTTTTTGATCTGCTAGGTGACTAATTAATTGGGTAGCTAATTAATTGAGGTGAATCATCAATTAGGTAACTCATCAATTAATCTGATTGCGCGGGTAATTCAGGAGAGCACAGATGGTAAAGCACAGGTTAGAAATCACAGGGATCACGATCGGCATCCTATGGTCAGTACTTCTGGGTCTATTAGGAGTGGGGATCATGCTCAAGGGTTCTGCCCAAGCGGAGGAAGTCGGAACCTGTGCTAACCATTGCCCGCCCAAGCCGCTGCAATTTACACCAGGTAAACGCATTCAAGTGCAAGTCTGGAATCGTACAGGACGTCCCCTATTCATTGAGAAGGTCCAAGGGGCCAAACCCGTCGTTTTGGCGGGAGGTGGTCGAATTGCCTTTCAGCGGGGCGGTAGTACAGAACCTAATGCATCGATCGTCTTTTGGGAGCAAAATGAGACACCCCTGAAAGCAAAGCTCTCGCAACCCAAGACGGATATTTTACGGGTGGAGTTAACCTTTGCGGCCCAGAAACCGGGAGATAAAGCTCTATTCATCCGCAACGATGGCCGAATTGATCGGCTATAGAAGCATCCAGAAGGGACTGGCAAGCGATCGGGGATCGGGATTTTCAGACTCGGCTGAGGACAATCTCCAATGATGGAAGTCATCAGAGAAATATTACGAGATTTCCCTCTAGGTTTAACAATCCCGTACTCTTGTCGAGAAATGTAACAAACTACACACGACACGACCGTTCACCATCACCTAGGGTAAGCTGGAAAAAACGATAGAGCCTTTGTGTTGAGTCTGACCATACAGATTGTCGTATGTAACCAATGATCGCGTGTAGCCAATTGGAGACTACAGAGTGATTGGAGGCTACAGAGTACAGCCTAACTAGTCGTAACCTAACCAAGCACAGCCTAACCAAGCACGACCTAACCAAATTTCCCCCAACAATTCTCAGAGAACTAGGACAGACGATTATCATTAGCGATCCCGTTGATTGGAGAGGGTTGGAATCTTGGTAAATCCCCATTGAATGAGATTCCTGAGCCGTCAATCCCAGAACATTCATCCCATCATTCCAACTACAGCCCTCTATTGATCTGGCATCCCCGTAAGTTAGGCGAAGCAAAAAGTAAGTTAGGCGAAGCAAAAAGGTCTTCCGCGTTTCAGAGTTAGAGTTTCCTTTCAAAGTATCAAATTCCAACTCTGCCACTGTCACTTTCAACATTGAAATCATGGTAAATTACCTTTCCCCTGCAGCCCAGTTGAGTCTGCGCTTGCCCACGTTGTTGAAACGCTTGGCCGATCTTGCCTATAACTATTGGTGGTGTTGGCATCACGAAGCGATCTCCCTATTTGTGATGATTGATCCCGTAGAGTGGGGACGCTGTGGGCAAAATCCTGTGATCTTGCTAGAGCAAGTCTCCTCCGATCGCCTGACTCAGTTGACCTGCGATCCCCAATACATGAAGCAATTCCACCAAGTTCTAGCCCAGTTTGATCAGTACATGACCGGGCTAGATACTTGGGGAAGTCAACATCTACCCGATCACCTGTCCTACCAACATCCGATCGCGTACTTCTGCGCGGAATTTGGCATTCATGAATCCCTTCCCGTCTATTCTGGCGGGCTAGGGATTCTGGCGGGAGATCACATGAAGTCGGCCTCTGACTTGGCCATTCCCATGGTGGGAATCGGGTTGCTCTATCGCCAAGGCTATTTCCGGCAGCGCTTGAATCGGGAAGGTTGGCAGGAAGATTACTACGTCGATGCCCCCTTTGAGCGAATGGCCTTGAGCCCGGTGAAAAATTCTGACGGCCAGCCCATTATCATCGCGGTGCAGGTTCGATCTCGCCAAGTGCAAGCCCAGATCTGGCAAGTTAACGTCGGTCGGACTCGGCTGTTTCTGCTGGATACAGACATTGATGGCAATGATCCCATCGATCGTTGGTTAACTGGACATCTCTACGGCGGTAACCAGGAAACTCGCATTGCCCAAGAGATTCTGTTGGGGATTGGGGGCGTACGGGCGTTGGAAGCCTTGGGTATTGAACCTGCCATTTATCACCTGAACGAAGGCCATGCTGCGTTCTGCTTGTTAGAAGTTTGTCGGCAAGCAATGCAGAAAACAGGCCAAGCCTTTTATGATGTCGAAAAATCGGTTCGGGAGCGCTGCGTTTTCACGACCCATACCCCCGTTCCCGCAGGCCACGATGTGTTCTCAGCGGATCTAATTGATTCTTTCTTTGCCAACTACTGGGAAGAGTTGAAACTGACCCGAGAACAGTTCCTATCGTTAGGTGCCCGTCGCCTGGGCGATCCTTGGGAACCGTTTGGTATGACGGTCTTGGCGCTGCGGTTGTGTCGGAATGCCAATGGGGTGAGCCGACTCCATGGGGAAGTCTCCCGCAAGATGTGGAATGTGATGTATCCCGATCGCAGTGAGGACAAGGTTCCGATCGGCTACATCACCAACGGGGTTCATATGCCGAGTTGGATCGCGCCCCTGTTTGCCGACTTATTCACGGAGTACCTGGGCAATAACTGGCAGGATCATATGTATGATCCCCAACTTTGGCAGCAGGTCGATCAAATCCCCGATGAAGAAATCTGGCAACGGCACCAAATCCTGAAAGCCCGGTTAGTGGCCCATACCCGATCGAAGGTTCGAATGGCTCGAGAAAATCGTGGGGAGGATTGGAGCTTGATCCATGCCACTACCCATCTTTTGGATCCGGAAATTCTAACGATTGGCTTTGCCCGTCGCTTTAGCCCTTACAAGCGGGGGGATTTGCTGCTACGGGATACCCAAAAAGCTATGGAGATCTTTAGCAGTACCGATCGTCCCATTCAGATCATCTTCTCTGGCAAAGCCCACCCAGCGGATGAAGAAGGTAAGCGGATTATTCAACGATTAATGGAATGGTGCCGCCAGTCTGATCTGCGCGATCGGGTTGCCTTCATCGAAGATTACGACATGTACACTGCCCGCAAGCTCGTCCATGGTGTCGATGTGTGGCTGAATAATCCCCGTCGTCCCCTAGAAGCGTCGGGCACTAGCGGCCAGAAGGTTTGCGTTAATGGTGGCTTGAATTGCAGCGTCTTGGACGGTTGGTGGTGCGAAGGCTATCAAGCCGATGGCCAAGGGCGCGGCTTAAATGGCTGGGCGATCGGGGAAGATGCCCATACCAGTGACCAAGCCCTTCAGGACAAGATTGACTCGGAAGCACTCTATCACTTGCTGCAAAATGAAATCTTGCCACTGTACTATGACCAAGATGCCAACGGGGTGCCGCATAACTGGGTCAAGATGATGAAAGCTTCGATGAAGACAAACTGTCCTGCTTTCAATACCCATCGCATGCTCATCGACTACATGAATCAGATGTATGCCCCCCACAGCTTAGCCAAAGTGGAATTGAGTTTAGCGAAGGTTTAGACTTTGGCGGCAGTTTAAACGCGGAGGTTTAAACTTGGCGGAGGTTTAAACAAGAACTCAAGGTTTAAGATCCCTCTCAATTTCCTCTGAATTTTTCTTCAGGTTGCTCAGAAAATCGGTAATCAAGACGCTTCTCGCAGTTGAGTGAAGCATGGGCTAGTCGCTCATCTCTGCTTAACTGCTTTTTTGTCTCAAATTTACTTTTATGAGAGACTTAGAGAAGCCATGGAATTTAGCAGAACACGCTAGAATTGCGAAGCGCATACTGTGAAAGCCACGATCGAGGGATCGGCTTCTCGTTCCATCTCACCCATGTCGCCTATGTCTCGCCCTTCCTCTCCCAAAAAGATTTTCTCGCCTAAATTGTTGCCGTGGTTGGATATTGCTGCGATCGCGGCTTGGGGGATTTTGTTGCTGGTCTATTGGGGAACGGGTAAGCTTGCCCTTCTGATCCACCCTAACTACACTGTACTAACCGTAGTAACTGGGATTGTGCTGTTGCTGGTGGCGTTCTACAAAGCTTGGTTGTTGTTGCGACAATCTCGCAATTCTGGGCCTGTGATGCAACACCTTAATTTGCTGCCGCCGGGATGGAGTAGTACATTATTGCTGACGATCGCCATCTTAGGATTGATCATTCCACCCCGTGCCTTCGCCAGCCAAACTGCTTTGCAACGAGGGGTCAACGATAGTATTACCCTGACCCGTGTGAAACCCCAAAGCTTCCAAACTGCAAAAAATCCGGAAAACAAAACGCTGATTGAATGGATTCGAGAGTTGCAGGTGCGACCGGAGCCCGATCTCTACACCGGGCAAAAGGTTAAACTCCAAGGCTTTGTGGTGCATCCACCCAACTTGCCCCAGGAGTATTTTCTGCTGACACGTTTTGTCATTACCTGTTGTGCGGCGGACGTGTATCCTGTCAGCCTACCTGTTAAAGTCAAAAGCGGCGATCGAAATACCTATAAGCCTGATGGTTGGCTGGAAGTTCAAGGCCAGATTATCACTGAATCCCTAGAAAATAAGCGACAGGTTGTGATTCAAGAAACGAGTAGCCAAGTTATTCCTGAGCCTAAAAATCCCTATGATTCCTAGGATAGGAGTCCTTCCGTGCTAGAAGTTGGAGGGCGGAGATCGGGGAGATGCGATCGGCTCAAGGCCATCATTAAGTGGGTAGATGGGTAGGTGGGTAGGTGCTAGGTAAGTGACTGAATTGGGATGTGATTTCTTAGTAAATCCTAAGCAGTCGTAGTCAGTAAAAGTATTGGGTCAGTGTAGTGGATCAAAATACTGGGTCAGCACACTAGATTAACTGTCTTGCCTAGTCATCGATGATTTTGTAACAAAT
Source organism: Alkalinema sp. CACIAM 70d (assembly GCA_002148405.1). Taxonomy (GTDB): domain Bacteria; phylum Cyanobacteriota; class Cyanobacteriia; order Leptolyngbyales; family Leptolyngbyaceae; genus Alkalinema. Next base: position 14,784 of record MUGG01000219.1, read on the forward strand.
TCCAATACAAAATGTAATATTCATCGATTTTCTTCAAATGATTCAACAACTATTTATAGTTGTTGTTTTTTAATGCAGTTTTTTTCACAGAATTTGTATTTTTAAATCCAACATCTTTGCAATGTGCATAATTACTCATTGAAATAGCAAAGTTCCTATGTAGCAACGATTTTAGAGATTTTAGAGATTCAGTAACTAGTAGAAATACTTACGAAATATGAGACTGAACGCTAAAAACTGTAAAATTTATTAAATAGCTCTTCCCCTCCTTCAGTGCTTTCCCTATACTGAAATCCATTCAATCCCAATTGCGGGGATCATTGCCGGATCTACTTTTGGGATTTTCGAGAGGTTTGGTACAAGTTCATATCCATTGCACTCTGGGAGAAAAAAGTATGGCATTAGCACATAGTCAAAATGCTGTCGGTTTGGGTTTGATTTCGACGCTGAAGAGTATCCTGATTTGGTCATTCGTGCTTGCTGTTTGCATGATTGTGATTGGGTTTCCCGTTTTAGTGTTGGTTGTTTCGATCGCCTCGTTGATGGCTGTTACATTGCACGCCATCATGCCGACCAGTGCTGTTCTGCTAACTGCTGTAGGCTTCATTGGAGTACATGTATTGGGAATTTTGGCAGTTTCTACGTTCTTAACCTTGAAAGGCATTCGTCCCCACGATGTAGAGTGGTTGCGGTGGCTGCACGGCGATGAACATCCTGCCGACACAACGTCCATTTATGCCTCCTGCCCCTTGACCTGCGATGTGAAGGGCTAGGGAGCCGAAAGTTTCACCATACGTCCCCTGTTACGGTGCAGTTTTTATTACGTTCTTACTACGTTTAAATAGCTGTTCAGACAGATTGCTTCAAACCTCAACTCAGCCTCGTGCTGAGTTTTTTTGTAGGAGAAGTTGATGGGTCAGTAATCTGTTTGGCAAACAGGGTCAAATCGGGCTATATGTGAAGGGCTAACATTACCGATGAATGGTTGATCCTTCTCAATTTCTCCAGCACCATGCTCAAATTTCCTCTCCCCGTCTGCATTATTGTTGGAACCCGTCCCGAGGCGATTAAAATGGCTCCTGTGATCCAGGCGTTCCAGCGATCGCAGAGTTTTCAGACCCAAGTGGTCTTGACGGGACAGCATCGGGAAATGGTGGATCAGGTGATGCAATTGTTTGACCTTAAGGCCGATCGGGATCTGGCCATCATGCAACCCCAGCAAACCTTGACGGATATCACCTGTAATGCCCTCCGAGGATTAGAAGCGCTCTTTCAGTCCCTCCAACCCAGCATCGTCTTAGTTCAAGGTGATACGACAACGGCTTTTGCAGCGGCTTTAGCTGCTTTTTATCAAAAAATTCCTGTGGGACATGTGGAAGCAGGGTTGCGCACCGAAGACATCTACAACCCCTTTCCGGAGGAAGCGAATCGCCGACTGGTTTCACAAATTACCCAACTGCACTTTGCACCCACGCAGTTATCCGTAGAAAACCTGAAGCAGTCCGGTGTACTGGGTGAAATTCACCAAACTGGAAATACCGTGATTGATGCCCTGCTAGAAGTCGCTCAGCGGGATCCCGCCTGTGAGGTGCCCGGTTTGGATTGGCAGCAATATCGCGTCATTCTGTCCACCGTTCACCGTCGGGAAAACTGGGGAGAACCGCTCCAGAATATCGCCCAAGGGTTTCTGAAGATTCTGGAAGCGTACCCGGATACAGCCCTACTATTGCCGCTGCACCGCAACCCGACCGTGCGGGAACCCCTAACAGCCATTTTGGGCAACCATCCACGGGTGTTTCTGACAGAGCCGTTGGACTATACCGAACTCGTGGGAGCGATGAAGCGCTGTTATCTGCTACTGACGGATTCCGGTGGCATTCAAGAGGAAGCGCCGAGTTTAGGAAAACCTGTCCTTGTCCTGCGCGAAAACACAGAGCGCCCAGAAGCTGTGATGGCGGGAACTGCAAAACTGATTGGTACAGATCCCGATCGGATCTTCCAAGAAGCGGGGGAACTTTTAAGCAGCTCGATCGCCTACCAGACTATGGCCAACGCCATTAGTCCCTTTGGGGATGGCCTTGCGGCCCAGAGAATTGTCGAGCTAGTAGAAGCCTATCTGACCCGCGAAGGTTAATAAGCTTACAAGTTGATTGAGAGGATTGAGCACGTGGGGACTGAACCGCCAGTTAGGGGGAATCGTCCGATCGGCGTTGCTCAGCCTCATCCAAAAGACTTTTTTTGGAAGATTTTAGATCTTTCCACAATTGCTTAATTTGTTGATAGGTATCTTCCGGAGAGACCTTGCCCGATGTCTCTAGGTTGCACAGAAGAGAAACCCGCTGGGCAAACTCCTGAAGATTGGCGTTGAAGAGTAAATGTTCTGGAACAAACTCTCCTCGGTAGGTGGCATAGGGCATGAGGAATGCTTCCTTGCTCAGATTCGGCTTTGGCTGAGGAAAATTTGGATCAGAAGCATTTGCATCAGAAGCATTTGCATCATCAGAGGGTTGAGGATTAGGCAGTTGAGTCACAGGAGATTTGCCAGGATAAAAAAGGGGTTACTACTCTAGAGTCTAGGATAGCCACCCTAGGATCGACAATTTAAGTTTTACCCAAAAACTGCTATGGCTTAGTCTGGACTGACTTGTAGGGGACGCCCTCCAGTAGCGGGGCCAGCCTTCCTATTCGAGCGGTGATTTCGGCTGCGATCGTGCCCATACTGAGAAGAGACGGAGGAAATAACGCAGCACCCTAACGACTTCTTAACCAGACTTTTTAACCAGACTTCTTAATCACTTGTGCCCATGACTTTCCAGCCTACGGTTTCTGTCATTATTCCGATTTACAACGGCCAATCGGATTTGGACGACTTGTTAAGGTGCCTCTGGGCCCAGACCTATCCCTGCGATCGGGTGGAATATTTACTCATCGATAACAATAGTCAGGATGGAACCGTAGAACGGCTGCACAGGGCATCTCAGGAGGCTGCCGGGGAAGGACTCGTTCTGCGGGTGTTGCAGGAGTCTACAATCCAAAGTTCCTATGCGGCTCGCAATCGCGGAATTTGTGCGGCAAGTGCTCCATTATTGGCGTTTACCGATGCGGATTGTCGGCCTGAGCCCACCTGGCTGGAGCGTTTGATCCAACCCTTTGAAACTCCCTCGATCGGGCTAGTTGCGGGAGAAGTCAAAGCGCTACCCGGATTTTCTTTACTGGAACAGTATGCCGATCGGCAGGAAACCCTCTCGCAAAAGCACACCTTGGCTCACCCCTTTTGTCCCTACGGTCAGACGGCGAATTTAGCGGTGCGGCGATCGGTGTTGGAATCCGTGGGATTATTCCGTCCCTACTTGACCACGGGGGGCGATGCCGATCTGTGCTGGCGGATTTTGCGGGAAACGCCTTGTCAGTGGCAGTTTGCCGATTCTGCGATCGTCCAGCACCGCCACCGCCAAACCTTAGACGAGTTGCTGAGTCAGTGGCGCAGATATGGTCGATCGAACCGCTTTTTGCATGAATTGCACGGCATTGAACTGATGGCCGAACCCCTGCCAAAGTACTATCGTTATCGGCTGGCCCGTTGGCTGCTGAAGGAATTCCCGATCGCCCTGGTCAAATGGCCTTTGCGCCAAGCCAGTCTTGTTGATGTCATTAATACCCCGATCGGGCTTTTGTGTTTGAATGCTCGGTGGCAAGGGCAGCAGCAGGCGCAATTGCCCAAAGCTGCCCACGAAATTGCGCCCTTTCCCACCACCGTAACTCTGTAAACGGTGACGCTATGACGGTGACGCTATGACGGTGATGCTATGACGGTGATGCTATGACCGTGCGATCGCTCTGGAAGTATCGATTAAGGTTGCTTTTGGCCATGGGGGTGGCGGTTCCCTTAGGGTACAGTGTCCGTTTTGCGACGGGTATTACACCGGAATGGTTTAACAATGCGGTGGGCAACATTGCCTATGAAAGTTTCTGGATTTTTTTAGTTTTGGCGATTTGGCCGAAGTTGCGTCCCCCTGCAGTGGCGATCGCGGTTTGTTTAGCCACCTGTGCATTGGAATTTCTTCAGCTTTCCCAGGATCCTCTGTTAATCGCGGCGCGTAGAACGATCGTGGGGCGCTTAATTCTAGGAACCACCTTCACCTGGGTAGACTTTCCCACGTACTTTTTAGGGAGCGCGATCGGAGGCTGGTTAGCCTTGCGGCTCCGGCAACGGCCTCAGTCCTCGGAATAACCCAACCCGTCAAAGTGTCCTACTCAACTCCGCAGTCTCTAGCTGTGACATGTTTTCTAGCTGTGACATGTTAGCTGCGCCATGTTTCCTAGCTGTGACAATGCTGGCCTATTCTTAAAGCAAAATCTCTCTAAAGAAAGAGCGCTGTGTTGATCAGGGTGCCTGCCGTTGACTTCCAACGCTATCTATCAGCGGCATCCATCACGTTACAGGTTTCAAAAATCAGCCTTTTCTGGAGATCCCCCCAAATTTTCAGACAGTTCTCAAATATTAGTGATACTGTTTTTTCAACACTTGTGTATACTTCTCTGGATTAGGGAAACCTATGCTGTGTGTCCTGAAAATTATCTGCGGGTAATTTTTTGGTATTCCAGCATTCTCCCTACAACTCGTGACCTAACTCGTCTGTGGGACGGCTCCCCTGTGGCATAACTCCGCTGGGAGCAGACGTATAGAATTTATCCACAAATTTAAGTGGATTCGTTAACATTGTTTTCCACAGGTTCGCGTTAGACTGAAGGCCCTTATGGAATTCTGAGCTACTTAGAATCTTCACTGGGGTATTTTTAGGGGCTTCTGGCCCACGGGTTCTTTCGTTCCATATCTGTCCTGAGTGCTTCCTAATAATGACTGCTGTGCCCCTGCCAAGACAGCCCTCCCCACCTGATCCTCCCAGCAACCGTGCTGCGGGAGCGACACCTGTTTTGGCGCTGAAAGAACTGGTTGCTCGCCTTAATCGAGAACAACATAAAATTCAAGATCTCCTCAGTTCTCTGAGTTTTGCCCTGCGTAGCTTTAATAATCTCAACCAGTTTCTGGAACTGATTCCGCTGATGGCCAGTCGGGTGACGGACTCTGATGGTGGGGCGTTAATGTTGTTTCGCTCTAATGGTCAGGTCAAGCTAGAGCGGCTCCATTGCCAGGACAACCGTTGGGCACCGGATATTCGGCGGGCGCTGGAGTCTGCGGCTCGCAAAGTAACCAATACCGTCATTAGCTTGCCCCCCAGTGACGCGATCGTGAAATTTCCCCAGGCGATCGCCAACTTGGATATTGAAATTAGTCATTACTTGGGGGAAGAAATCCAAATTTTTGGGGCTTCTATTCTAGTCAAAAAGCAAGAACGGGGACGACTGTACGTGTTTAGTCGAGACCCGGACTATGCTTGGACAGAACAGCGCCAAAAGCTGGTGCGATTGATTGCCGATCAAACGGCGGTTGCGATCGAAAACGATGAGCTAACAGCGGAGTTACGCAAGAAGGAACGCCTCGATCGTGAGTTAGAAATTGGCGCAGATATTCAATATCGGTTATTACCGCGTCAATGTCCCAAAATTGATGGGGTGGAATTGGCGGCCCTCTGTAAAACTGCAAGTCGTGTGGGTGGTGACTACTATGACTTTATTCCGGCTGCGCCCACCACGCCCGAAAGCAAAGACAACCCTGACCATTGGAGTGTGGCGATCGGGGATGTCATGGGCAAAGGGGTTCCCGCTGGGTTAATTATGACCATGCTGCGGGGCATGTTGCGGGCAGAAGTGTTAAATGGTCACTCCCCCGCTCGAATTTTGCAGCATCTGAACCAAGTCATGTATGCGGATTTGGAAAATTCCAACCGTTTTGTGACGCTGTTTTACTCGGAGTATGATCCCAAGACCCGGATTCTGTCCTACAGTAACGCGGCCCATAATCCACCGTTGCTTTGGCAAGCTGCGACCAACACGATCCGGCGGCTGGACACGTTGGGTATGCTGATTGGCTTGGACGCGAATACCCAGTATCAGGATGGCCAAATTCAACTTGCGCCGGGAGATACTGTTATTTATTACACCGATGGGTTTACAGAAGCTGCAAACCAGTCCGGTCAGCAGTTTGATGAAGAAAATTTGGCTAAGGCATTTCAATGGGCTTGTCGCCACTACCACGATCCCCAGCAAATTCTCAAGCATTTGTTTGATGCAGTGCAGGGCTTTGTGGGAGAAGGAAAGCCCAATGCGGATGATATGACCTTAGTGGTCATGCGCATTACCGCTAATGAAGAATTAGACTCTGCTGAGTTATCGGCTGAAACACCCAAGGGCGCTGACTTAGCGAAGAAACCTCAACTTCCCAATCCTACAAAAACTAAATAACCTCCAATCTCGATTCACTGAGTTCTCGATCAACTGAGTTCTCGATTAACGCAGTCCTATTGCTAGTCTTGGTTGCTGTTAGGGCGCAGCCGTTGTCGGCAAGGGGCTGCGATCGCTAAACGGCGGGTAAGTCGGTCTGGATAACTGGGGCCAGGGGGGTCGATCGGTTGGGCGAGAGATTCGTTGACGATTGCGGTGGTGAAACAACTCCATTGTTAACGCTCTGGCTTGCCACTGATAACTCGGATGATAATTCAGAGATGGGTTGGGGCGAAACAGGCACTTGGTAAGGTCGAGTGACGATCGCGTCATTCACCATATCGACGATCGATTGACAAATTTCATTCAGAGGTAAGTCGTTGACATCATTGCCAAAGGGATCTTCAATTTCTGCCCCGATCGCTTCGACATAGAGCAAAACAAAACTAATCACTCCCGTCGCTAAGCCTGTCCAGCCTCCCAATTGCTCAACCAACGCAAAGGGAATCAGCAAACAATACATTAACGTCAATGATTTCAGACAAGTCATGTAAGCCGCTGGCATGGGAGTAGCTTGAATCCGTTCGCAAACGGTCAGAGAGGCAACCAACTGATTGACTAACGCATTCATTTCGCTCCGTTGGCTGCTGTCGATATGCCCCTGTTCACAGGCTTTTTGCAGATAGATGCTGACCCATAGCAAAATTTCTAAGGGTGGATTCTTGGCTGCCTTTAACTTCACGATCGTGGTGGGTTCGATCGTCAGATGGTGGAATCCTAATTGATGGTTGAGGGTCGATTTCAGTTCCTCTAGATTGCCCTTTTGCAGAGAGAGTTTGGTGCAGATCAGGAAAGTGCTGAGGGATTGGAGGATGCGATCGCGTTCTGCTTTGGCATCCCCCTCCAGACTAATCAAGTTGGTTCGCAGAAGCCGCACTAAATTGCGCACATTGGTGACCAAATCCCCCCAAGCTTTGCGGCCTTCCCAAAAGCGATCGTAGGCTGTATTCGTCCGAAAAACCAGTAACAAGCCCAAAACTAGATTGCAAACCACATTTTCCGTTAAGAGGCCCAGAACGGTTAGATCGATCGGCAAGTCCCGCTGAAACAACCAAGCAACGGAGCTACTAAAAATTCCGAAGATGACAACGCGCGGCAGGACAATCGGTAGAACCGAGCCGCGCAGTTGCAGTACTTCCCTGAATCCCTGGAAATTTCTTTGCACGATCGTCTGCCTCCAACACCGTGAGCCGTCCAAAACTCTATTATCTCCCGTCTGGCCAATCCAGTACAAGAGTTTTACCGAATGCCGGATTGTACGCGCCAGAGTTTGGCGTAGATGCCTTGGAGATCGAGCAAAGCTTCATGGGTGCCCTGTTCGGCAATTTGACCCTGCTCAATTACGTAAATGCAGTGGGCGTGGCGAATTGTGGATAGACGGTGGGCGATGGCGATCGTGGTGCGGTTTTGGGTGATGTAATCCAAGGATTTTTGGATGGCGGCTTCGGTTTCGTTGTCTACGGCGGAGGTGGCTTCGTCCAGAATCAGGATGGGTGGGTCTTTGAGCAGGGCGCGGGCGATCGCGAGGCGTTGACGTTGGCCGCCGGAAAGCTGTTGGCCCCGTTCGCCGACGATCGTGTCGTAACCGTGGGGCAATTGCATAATGAATTCGTGGGCTTCGGCATGTTTTGCCGCTTGGGTGATTTCTTCGGGAGTGCGATCGAAGCTACCGTAGGCAATGTTTTCAGCAACGGTTCCGTGGAAGAGAAAGACATCCTGACTAACCCAGCCGATACAACGCCGCAGGTCACGGATTTGTAAATCGCGAATGTCGATGCCATCTAATAAAATCTGGCCTTCTTGGAGTTCGTAAAACCGCAGGAGGAGCTTGACCAGAGTGCTTTTCCCAGAACCCGTGACGCCGACAACGCCGATTGTTTTACCCGCAGGAATGTGTAGGTTTAACTGCGTTAGGGCATTTTTGCGGCCTTGGTAGGCGAAGGAAATATTGCGAAAATCTAACTCGCCTTTGACTTGGTACGGTAGGAGCGATCGTTGGCCGGAGGGAATCGTGATGGGCGTATCTAACAGGTTCATGACGCGGTTAATCGAAGCCATGGCCCTTTGGTATTGATCCATGGTTTGGCCGAGGCGGGTGAAGGGCCAGAGTAACCGTTGGATGATGAAAACCATGAAGCCGTAGGTACCGACGGAGAGGGTGCCATTGGCCGCAGCCAGTCCGCCGAGAAAGAGGGTGGCGGTGAAGCCGATCAGGATAATGAAGCGAATCAGGGGAATGAAGGCGGCGCTGAGGGCGATCGCTTGGCGGTTGCTTTGGCGGTAGGCTTCGCTGTCAGCGGCAACACGATCGGTTTCGTAGTCTTCGGCGGTGAAGCTTTTGATCGTGGCGATGCCGGAGAGGTTATTGGCGAGGCGGCTGTTGATGAACCCAGCTTTTTCGCGGACGTTGGCGTAACGGGGAGCGAGTCGTTTTTGAAACGCGATCGAGCCAATGAGAATAAACGGAATGGGAAACATGGCCAACCACGATACGGCGGGCGCAAGGGCAATGAAGGTGCCACCGACAAAGAGAACAGTGGTGAAAAATTGCAGCAATTCATTGGCACCGCTATCGAGGAAGCGTTCCAGTTGGTTAATATCGTCGTTGAGGATCGACAACAAGCCACCTGTACTGCGTTCTTCAAAGAAGCTGAGTTCCAGGTTTTGCAAATGGTTGTAGGCATCTAGGCGCAGTTCGTGTTGTAGGGTTTGGGCCAGTTCTCGCCAGAGCCGATCGAAGGCGTATTCAAACAGTGATTCTAATCCCCAAATGACGAGGGTGAGGATCGATAAAATGGTCAGTTGTCCGGTGATGCTGGTGATGCCAAAGTTGGCGATGAGGGAAGCGTCGCGTTTGACGACGATATCGACGGCCATGCCGATCAGGTAGGGTGGGGCGAGGTCGAAGATTTTGTTGAGGATGGAGCAGGTGCTGGCGGCCCAGATTTGCGATCGGTGACGGCGGCTGTAGCGCAGGAGGCGTTGCAGGGGATGGCGTTTGGCAGAGGCGGCAACCATAGGGAGGGAGAATCGGGGGTGAGGTAGATTGGGTTTGTAACATACCACGATCGTTCAATCTCTCGCATCCCATTAAG
>MUGG01000020.1 GCA_002148405.1 Alkalinema sp. CACIAM 70d
TCAAGCAGGGAACCTCCTGGAACCCTGCCGCAATGGCTGATTCAGGGCAAGTTCTGCCCCAACCCACTTGACTTTCAAGATAATCGCTAGCCCCCCTTTTTAAGGGGGGATCGGATCTGTAGCATTGATAAATCAATTTGGTATAAGCTTCACCGATTCAACAAGCGCTCGAAATCGTTGAAACTTTAACTCAAGAAGCTCAGTATTGGTTGCTCAACATTTTGCACAGAAGCGACTCCAGCAGCAACGACAGAACCAACTGGTTAGTGAGGTGCAGTCAGTTCAGCAGGAAGCCCAGCAAGGCACGATTCAATTTGGAACAGTTGAAGACTTTCTCGCGGAGTTGGATGCTTGAGGCGAATTGCCTGGATACCTAAGTTATTAGTTATTTAATCTGCAATGGCATAGCGAAGTTTGGGTTCGCCATTGACAATTTTCTGATACGTGATTGCGCTATCGGGTAGATTTTTAACGGCATCTAGATCAAAGCGGAAATAAACCGAACCGAACTGAAGCCACACGTTATACAACGGGGAAGGATTTTTTGCAGAATCGATCCAACCAACACAATTTTTGTACTGCGGTTTCAAGGGTGCGCCAAAGATCACCACTCTGGGTTTGGAGTCCATGTATTTTGCGGGGCCTGCTGCGATCGCGCTCGTTTTTAAGACCACGGTATGCTCGGAACCGCCTTCGTAGGGCCGACTTTCTACGGCTAGTGTAAGGGTCTTAGGACAGTTGCCTTTCTCACGATGCAGGGGCAGCTCGACGGTTTCCCGATAGATTTGGGGTTGGGCCGCTTGGGCAGGGAGGATGCCTGCGATTAAACCCGGTACGAGTGCCAACGTAGGGAGGAATGTAGGGAGGAATGCGGCGATCGATCGAGAACTGGACACCAAGGCAGTCATAAATAAACCCGTCGATGAATGAAGACTTAAGTTACTTCAAAGTCTAACCAGCTGATTCCTGATCATTCACCGTATTATCAACATGAATCAACATGGGCAGTCCGCAGGAGAATTGGGTTAGCCCGATCGAATGGTAGAATCCGGGTCAAACTGCCCTAGGGGTGGGGTATTACAGGAATGTGTCTCGATGGTTGTTGAAATTCTGGATTCTGCTGCGTTTGTCTATCAACCGCCCGATCGGGCCAAGGGTGCCCAGCGCATTCTAGTGAAGCCGAATTTGGGTTATCCCGCAGTACCCCCGGTGACGGTGAGTTTGGCGGTATTGGGGCAAGTGTTGCAGGGGTTGCGGCAGGCCAGTCCCACGGCGGAAATTTTGGTTGTTGAAGGGGTTTGTTCTCCGGTGAGTTTGGCCACGATCGCGGTGAAACGGGGACTGGCGCAGGTCTTAGATGAGGGCATGCGGCTGCTAGATGCAGACACGTTGGAACTGGCGGAATATGAGAATCGATCGCCCCAACCCGTGCGGTTCAAAACCCTCTGGGCTCCTAAGCTGCTGCAAGAAGTGGATTGTCGAATTACGATCGGAGCCTTCAAGCGCACAATTCTGAAGGATGAGCCGTTGATTTCGGCTTCGTTGAAGAATCTCTACGGGCTCTTTCCCCGCGCCAAGTATAAAGCCCGCAGTGCTAATTCTCGCGGTCAACTGCATCGCCCCAGTGTGCCGGAGGTGTTACAGGATGTCTATTTTTCCATTGGCTACCTGTTTGATGGGGCGGTGGTGGATGCCACGGAACGCTTTGTCAGCCGGGATTGGAAACCCGATCGCGGCACAGCGGTTCCCTGCGGCAAAGTCTTTTGCGGGGAAGATCCGATCGCCGTCGATCGAGTGGCCTGCGAAGTTACGGGGGAACCCATTCCACGGTATATTGAGGCGATCGAACGTCTGCGAGGACTTCTTTAATAAACCCCTATGCAAATCCGTCTACAAACTTTCACTGTTCATAAGCGTTTTGCCCTAACGATCAGCCGAGGCACCACCAGCCAATCCACCAATTTATTTCTCCGGATCGAACATGACGGCATTGAGGGCTGGGGAGAAGCCTCTCCATTTTCCATCGGAGAGCATTCCCAATCGATCGAACAAATTGCTCGATCGCTGCAAAAAATTACGCCCCTGCTTGCCCCCTACAGCCCCTTGGAACGGCAAAGCCTTGATCGGGTTATAGATGATGCGGGGTTACCCTCAGCGGCCCGATCGGCGTTGGATTTGGCGCTGCATGACTGGCTGGGCAAAAAGGCCGGATTACCGCTGTGGCAACTGTTCGGCTTAAATCGCGATCGCATTGTGCCCACGTCGGTCACGATCGGGATTAGTACGCCGGAAGCCGCCCAGGAACGGGTGCGTCACTGGTTGCAGTTCAACCGGGAAATTCGGGTACTGAAGGTGAAGCTGGGCAGTCCGCAGGGTATTGAGGCCGATCGGGCGATGCTGTTGGCGGTGAAGGCGGCGGCTCCCCACATTCAGCAGATCAGCATTGATGCCAATGGGGGCTGGGGATTGGCCGATGCGATCGCCATGGCCGGTTGGCTAGCGGATCAGGGCATTACCTACCTGGAACAGCCGTTACCGAAGGGCCACGAGGGGGATCTGCTGGAACTTTATCGCCAGTCGCCGTTACCGATTTTTGTGGACGAAAGTTGTTTTACCAGTCGGGATATTTTACCCTTGGCCGATCGGGTGCATGGGGTGAATATCAAGCTTAATAAGTGCGGGGGCTTGTCGGAAGCGTTACGGATGATCCACACGGCTAAGGCGGCGGGGCTGAAGGTGATGTTCGGTTGCTATTCCGATAGTAGTTTGATGAATACAGCGTTGGCCCATCTATCCCCATTAGCGGATCATTTGGATTTGGATAGCCATTTAAATTTGCAGGATGATCCGTTTGTGGGAGCGAGTTTCCAGAATGGTTGTTTGTTACCCAATATGCAGCCCGGTTTGGGGGTATTCATTCGCAGTCAAGCTTAATTTGGTTGCAATTTGTATCCTCTCGCTTTCCCAGAAGCTGACCAGCCTCCCAACCCACCTAATAGGTTCCAGAAATCCTGGTCAGCCCCGCCATCCTTCCATCACGATTATGAATCTAGCCCACGATTGTGAAGCCAGAACAGAGCTCGTGATGACCTACCGTGCTCCGATCGCGTGCAGATTAGACTTCATCGGCAACGAATCCCGCAACCGTGAACCATAGAGATCCAACGCATTGCCACTCAACAGCCGTTCTAAATAGGCTCGATCGTCTACCCGATCGGCCACCACCTGCACACAATCCTGCAACACCCCATCCCAATGGCCATAATCCCCCGAGAAACAAGCCAACTGTTTCCCAGTCTCTCCCATCGCGATCGGTAAATACACTGGAGCCGGATCATCCGATTCAAAGGAGACAAAGATTTGACCCCGCTGGAAGTATTCGATCGGATCTCGATGTTTTAGATCCCAATGTTCAAACAAGCTGACATCATTAATCTTCTCTGGATCATGTTCCCGCGTCCACAACAGGTCAAATAAATTCTTAGCCTGACTGATGATGTTGCTATTGTTATGGGTGCCCCGTTCCCGTACCATGAGCTTTGTGAATTCCATTAGCGAAGGTCGATAGGGATGGTGGGGATCGAAATCACGAATCCGTTTCTCCCAATGTTCGTGGAATGCATGGGCTAAGTCGGGAACCCAACCACAGCCGCCTTCTAGGAAGCCGACCCGCAGGGTGGGGAACTTCTCAAATACGCCATCAAACACCATGCGCGCCAACGCCAATTGTTGCTGGTTCCGTTGCACAAAGATATGACTCAACACAAAGGTTTCCAAATGATCCGCTAAGCCCCCAACCATGTAGGAACCAGGCCCACCATGCAACCCGATCGCCACATCCAAATCCACCGCTGCTTGCAAAATCGGTTCAAAATCCGGATGGCTCAGCGTTTTACAAGTGCGAATTTCTGGAAAGGCTTCTGGAGCTGCAGGATGGGGAATCGGCAAATTCGGCGGCAGCGATATCCCCACCATGCCCAACTCATTGACACAGCGATGCATTTCCTTGACCGCTTCTGCTACATCCTGCATCGGCAACACCCCGATCGGCTTTAAGCGTCCGTCATAGCCCCGGCAATCCTCCGCCATATAGTTGTTATAGGCCCGACAAAGCGCGATCGCCAAATCCCGATCTAGGTAACTCCCAAAACTGAGATTCCACGTTCCATAAATCACATGGACATCAACACCGTACTGATCCATATGCTCAATCCGGGCTCGGTTGAACATCGCCCCCAGCGTGGTTTCTGGATGCAAATTCCGAAACCCACCTTTCCCTAATCCCTGGGCTTGGGGGTAGATGCGCACTAAATCATTATGGCCCGTCTTGGGATTAAAATCCTGGATCTGCATCCGTTGATCCCCCAGGCGATCGACAATCAAATTCGTGCGATCGCGGTATTCCGGTTCAATGTAATCCCGAATCACCAAAGGATTTTCTAATTTATGGGCATCGGCATCAATCACCAGCAAATCTTGATACATGGCTTTGCTCCTTCTGTTCAGTTCAGTGTTGTAATAACCGTGTTGTTAATCAATCAGCCTGTCAACAATCAGTCTGTTAACAATCAGTCTGGTGAAAATGACGATCGAGATAACTGCAACCAGATATCCTTTAGCCCAAATAGCCGCTCAAACGACCAAGACAGAGACGCCAAAATTGTAATTCCAGGATATTTGATAAAGGCTGGTTGATTTTTCTCAAATACAGCATGGCCAGCCCAGACCAACGGTTGGGTGAGTAGAATCAGCAAAATTGCAAGTTTCCAATCCATTCGATGGATCAGTGCTAAAACGAGCGAAAGAATGACGGTGAAATTCGCAAAATGATGAAGAGCCTGATTAATGGGATGTTGATGGCAGGCAATAAAATGTTCCCTAGCCGCAGAAAAGTGAGCCATTCAGCCTCCTAGATGCAAATTGGGAGGGATTGACCACAACCTAACATGTTGGCTTCGATCGGAGACTGTTATGTCGAAATTTCTATAAAACGATGCAATAAAAAATGCAGAGTTGAAATTTTTTAAATCCATTCACACCCTGCATAATTTTTTATTGATTATTTACAGCGTTTAGCCTAGCTTTTCTACCCCGAATGCTTTTCTACAGTGGCTTTCCTGTGATGAGTGATTTTCTATCCAGTGAATGGTTTGAACGGTTTTCTACAACCAGCGCAATTCTCGAAAGCCCAGCGTGGGCCGTTGTAACTCTTTCTCATCCAGCCAATTTACTGACTTGTAAGTGCCAAATACGCGATCCCACCAATCTACCGCTAAACCAAAATTATGGTTCCACATCCCATATTTATGGTGTACATAATGCACAGGCATGGGCATCCAGAAGCATTTCCGGGGATTTTCATGTTGCAGTTGGTGAGCATAGGCCGCAAACGCTGCAAAGGCAAGACCTCCGATCGTCCAAGCGAGGCCAATCTCCCACGACCAAAAATAGGGAATCGCCATTACTACACAGGTTCCCAAGACATAATCGCGGAACTCCCAAATCACGCCTTGGCCTTCGTTACGACGGTGGTGCTCGCGATGTTTTTCCCCTAACTTATAGGGCTGATGCATCAAGCGATGCACCCAGTATTCCACCAAACTAGCCAGCACAAAGGCCGCCACCAAGAAGCCCAGATCCACTGCCAGTCGAGTCAACATAGTTTCTATACTCTCTCCACACACAAACGAGTTAGGACACTTGACTATTTTGGCACAGGTCAGTAAATCACTGCGATCGACGGCTCGGCTGTGACGAATTCCCTAGAACCCATCCAGGGGGAATGAGTTCCTTGGGTGGTAGACAAGCAACAATCTCAATAATTAACTTTCTATAAAGCAAGTTCCTTAACTCCGTGAATATTACGTGTATTTACTGACTCATTTTGCTTTCTAAGATACGCTAAATGCAGCTTATTTTGGATGTGTTCCTAACTCTGGTGCACTCCCTAGGACTCTGTGCCCTCGATCCGCCAACTAGCATTTACCCATTCTTGACCGAGCATCTACCTAGTATCTATAGGCATCGCCCCCATTCTTTATCTAGATCTTAGGTTTGCGGTCGTTCCCGCCTTCTTCCCGATCTAAAATTCGCTCCTTCTTCCTGAGCTAAAACTAGTCAACTGCTGGCTAGTACCCAATCAATTGGTGATTGCAATCCATCACAATTCCCCTTAATAAGGGAAACTGTGAACGAATTTGACCAAATTTCCCCCTGATTAAGGGGGGCTGGGAGGATCGGATCTATAGCATTGATCAATCAAGTTGGCATGGGATCGGCTAGGTCGATCGTGTTTTGCCTTCGATTGCGGTACACAGTCCCCTTGTCTCAATCAGTAATTTTTAGAGAGAAATTTATGATGCTGAAGTCCATAAACCATTTGTATGGGATTGCTGCATTTGTAGGTACCAGTATTTTGGTCTCCTCTTCAGCGCTAGCAGCAACGTTTGCCAACTCCCTAAGCAGTGCAAGTGTTTTTAACTTTAGCCACCAACCTCAACAGTTGGGTACTAGCGTCAATCAACTGTCCCAAGTTCTGGGATCGACAACTGGAACTGTGGCAACCACCTCAGTGGATGCGGTCTTTGACGATGAGGGAAGAACCTGCGCGGATCTACAAATTGCTGGTAGTACCTGTGGTGCGAACTTTTCGAATAGCCTTGCGGCTGGGAACCAAGGTCGCTATTTCGCCCAATCCCAATCCCAGGCAGGCATTAACGGACTATTCTTTACGGTTCAGCAAAATGAGACGTTTTCCTTTGGATTAAATGCCTTTCTCCAGATCATTGCGCAAGCTACGAATCCAGGCCAAGAATCTGCCAAGTCGCAAGGAAATATTCTCTTTCAAATTTACGATACTACTGATGAGAGTCAGCCCCCTCAACTCTTAGACTATCTCGCTCTATTTGGAGCACAAACCGCTCAAGAGAGTCAGGCAGGGTTCGGAATTCAAGGAACGTCAGCCTTTAACCTAACTGCACCCATTATCCAAACCAGTAATTCTTTAGCAGTTAACGGTAGCTTCTCTCGAACCTTCGATCGCACAACGCAACTGGCCTTCTTTGAAGTGAAAAATAACCAAGCGATCGTCGCTGTTCCTGAGCCCTCCCTAGTATTGCCGTCGGGACTTCTGAGCATATTACTGATACGATTGACCCTTCGTCGAACTCGTCGTTTTTCTTCTAAAAGCGATTATTTAGAGAATCATTAACGAATCATCGACTCCAAGGCAGTTTGTAAGTCCTGGGTCAACGTTGCAACAGCCTGCTTAGCAGACTTACGATCGCGGGCATAGTCAGCCCAGCGATCGCTGACCGAAATGGGTTGGCCAATGGTGAGATACGCCCTTTGTTTGCCCAGCTTTGGCGTATCAAAACCGGGTTGTTCGCCTTTGATTTTGGCAATCATTTCCCACATCAAAATTAACGTTTCCGCAAAGCGATCGACGGTCATTTTTTCCCGCACATACTGCCCCGTCACCGCCACAAACGTTTCCACTAAGCGCATATGCCAAATCCGAAAACTGGCTTCCTCGGCAATCCGATCGGCCAAGCCCCGTTCCACCGCCGAGAGAGACTCTAGATTGAGATCTTCCCGATGGATCGCATCCCAAGCCGCTTGTTCTAATCGACGGCAGCGATCGATGACCGTTCCCCTAGGCTGTAAGTTAAAGTCCCGCTCAGCCACCTTTAGTGCAATGTCAAGCAGGGTGCTTAGGCGTTTGCCAAACCGTTCGTTAGGATTTCCATTCACGGTGGCATAGGGAGGAATATCTTGATGATAAAACCGTTGGTAATACTCCTCCATAATGGATAACAAATGCTCACCCAGCCGATACATTCGACGATATAAGGCTTCATCTAAGGTGTCATAGCCAAACTGAGAATCAGATTTAAATCCACAGTCCGCTTCCAGTTGAGAGAGTAATTGTTCAATGGCAGGCCAAGGGGGCGTAATGTACTTATATTGGATTCCGATCGGTACAATCAGCACTTCTTCCGATCGCCCTGCTTTTTGCAAATCTTCGACACACCAAAATCCAAATTGCGATAATCCGGGTTCCAACGGACTGATGAGTTCACTGTGTCCATTAGTTCCTCCTTCTGGAGCCGCCAGCAACGGAAATCGACCATTGGCGAGCAAATCCCGAGCAGAACGTAATCCTGTGCGATCGACTTTACCCCGCATAATCGGAGTCCCGCCCAACTTGGCATACAGCCATCCCATCGCCGAACCTGCCCACAGGGGAATCCCGCGATCGTACATAAAATGGGCATGAATCAGATCTGAAAATCGCACACCCATGGACTGCGCTGTTCTAGGCAATAATCGACTCAGCGTGTAGCCAATGCAGACGGGATCATCCACGCTGGGGTGACGAAACGCCAAGAGCATCCGGATTTTGCCCGATTGGAATTGCCGATATAAGCTCACCAGTTCTTCCAGATTCGTGGCCTCAACTTCGGTCAATGCTGTCTTCCAGCGCATCCACAGGGGTAAAAGCGCATAGGTCAACCGCACCATGTTAACGTCGAGGTTCGGGGCGATAAATGAGAGGGGAGGCTTAACATGGGACACAAAGCGAGGCACCGGATAACTCCTTAGGGCTTGAGAGATTAGTTGGCCAGGGTATGATTTCCAGGATGCCCCATTGTAGTCAGTTTGAGACAGGCTGGAGTAAGAAGTTTGTGCCAGCCGCCCAGGTGGATAGGCAGTGACTTTTTGCGCCATCTTTTTGCCCTACTAGCAGCCAACATTAACTGAGTTGTTTGCGGAAGCGATCGGTACTAATTGCCATGACGACGATTGCAATGGTGGCTAAAGCCAAGGCATGCATCCACAGGGCTTCTAGGCCAACGCCTTTGAGTAAAATACCCCGTATGATCGTGATGTAATGGCGTAGGGGATTGAGGAGAGACAGGTAGCGAAAGAAGTCAGGCATGGTTTCGATCGGTGCGATCGCTCCTGACAGTTGAACCATTGGCAAGTTGATAAAAAAGGTTGTGAGAACCACTTGCTGTTGAGATTCACACAGGGTTGCCAACATAATTCCCACCCCAATTCCCACAAACAGATAGAGTCCCGACAGCAGCATAAATAAAGGAAAACTGCCCTGAAACGGCAATCCAAAAATGCCTCGCCCGATCGACAGAGCTAAGAGGACATCCCCCGTGAGCAGGACGAACATAGGAACCACTTTGGCTAATAGAATTTCCCAAGCCTCCGCAGGGGTCATTAAGAGTTGCTCCAAGGTGCCTGTATCTTTTTCTTTCACTACAATGACCGCTGAGGAAATGGTACCAATCAACGTCAACACTAAGCCCATCACACCTGGAACAAAAAACCAACTGCTGATGAGTCCTTGGTTATATAAAAACGTCACATGGGTTTCTATGGGTAAAGTTGTATTCGATCGACGTAGTACATATTGCTGGAGGATTTGATTGATATAGCCATTAGCAATTCCAGCGGTATTTGCATCTACACCATCTAGCAATACCTGAATCTCCGCTGTTTTTTGCTGGGTTAGATCCCTTGAAAATTCGGGTGGAATCACCATTCCAGCAGTTACCTTCCCGGTTTCGACCTGCCGCGCTAGCTGAGATTCACTGGTTAAGACCTGTTCAACTTGAAAGATTTGATTCTCAGTCATGGCCGCAACGATTTCCCGACTTTCGATCGTTTGGGCATAATCGACGACTCCCATCTTGAGGTAATGCACATCTGGGTTAAGAGCAAACCCATAAACTAGGAGTTGAATGGTGGGCGGAAAAATCAGCAAAACAATCAATTGTTTATTGCGAAGAATTTGTTGAACTTCCTTCCGCACCAGAGCCCACAAGGGTGAATTCAAAAAACGAGTGAAAAAAGCCATAGGTCAAAACTGAAGAAATTGAGAACTTACAGTAGAGAACTTACAGTAGGAAACTGACAGGATCATTACGGTGGAAATTAAGTATTCAGTTGCATACGGCTCATCGCTTTGCGGGTCACATGTAAATAAAAGGCTCCCAGCAAAATAATCATCAATAAGTCAATCCAAACGCTAGACCAGCCTGTCCCCCGCACAAAGGCATCCCGTGTCACATCAATGTAGTAGCGGGCCGCTACAATATTTGGCAAGAGGGAGAGGGGAAATGGAATATTGCTGAGCGGATAAATGAATCCAGAAAGAAGAAATGAAGTGAGAAATCCAATGATGGAGACGCCTTGAACGGCAGAGTTTTGGTTGCTCGATCGCGCACCTAGCAGTAAACCAAACATGACCGCTGTCCATAAATACACTGGCGTTGTCAACAAGTAAGGGGTTGGGTCACCTGCAAATCTAAGGTGAAAAATTAGGGCCCCTGCCCCCATCACACAAAAGCCCATCATCAGCGCAATCAATAAATAGGCAAAGGATTTTCCTAGAATTAGTTCAGTGGCGCTGAGGCTGGAAGCATAGACCTGTAAAATCGTGCCTTTTTCCTTCTCACGCACCATCGCGATCGCGGATAACAACGACGGAAAAATCCACAGTACCACCGCATAGACCCCCGGCACAATATAGAGTGATTCCTGTCGTCCGGGATTAAACCACAACCGAGATCGAGCTGCAATGGGCGGGTTTTCAGGCAACAGCCCTTGGGTTTGGGCAAAGGAATTGGTGAAGGCTTTGATGCTGTTTTTAATCACCCGTGCATTGTTGGCATCAGTTCCATCAACGAGAACCTGAATTTCGCCAACTTTCCCGCCTTTAATATCCCGACTAAATTCGTGGGGAATGATGACGATGGCTTTTGCTAGTCCCTCATCCAAGGCTTGTGCAATGGGCTGCCGATCGTTCCAAGCAATGGGAGTAAATTGATTGGTGACGAAGAGCCGTTGAATATAGGTTTGACTGTAGTATGAACGATCGAAGTCTTGCACGACTAAGGGAATATCCTTGGCTTCCAAGCGAATGGCAAATCCAAAAATCAGCAGAGTCGCAAAGGGCAGAAGGAAGGCAAGCGCTAGGGTTAAACGATCGCGCCTGAATTGCGCCAATTCTTTCGTAACTTGCGAAATGATTCGTTTCATAACGATCGTGCCCTGGGTGAAATAGCTGGCTTCCTGATTATTGCGCTACCTCTCCCCCCAAGCTGCTGTTCCTCACAGCATTTACCGAAAGTTGTAATAATCGTTCATCCTCTAAGAATTAAAACTTCAGCCTTTCTAAAAAAGTGAGGGGAGGATCAACGCTAAAGCCGCGATCGTAGCCCAGCTTCAAAAGGCTGGTGTTGAAAGGTCTAGTGTTTAAAAATCTGGTGCTTAAAAGACTGGCGTTACAGCATTCCATCTGATAATCCAAAAACAATTGCCAGATGCATGGATAATACATCTGACAATTGCCACTTTATTTACTATTTTGTTGTATTCAGACTGCGATGTAACAGTAAGACCAAATCAACTTGTAACTGCAACCCATAACGATCCCCCCTAGATCCCCGCGCTGACGCGCCGCTGCGCTAGAAATAATAGGGACTTTGCAAGAATTTGACCGAATTCCCCCTTTTTTAAGGGGGGCTAAGGGGGATCGGATCTGTAGCATTGATAAATCAATTTGGTATAAGGCCGTAGCTGTAATGTTCTCACTGAATGCAATCACTCAATTAAAACATTAGATTGAAGGGAGTCTGCTGATTTATTTACCGTCGTGGTCGGCATCGCCGGGTAATGCCCGTTCCATACGATCCCAAGCATCCCGTGCAGCATGCTTCGCTTTTTCCCATGCTAAGCGACCTTGATTATGACGCTTGTAGTCTTCCTGCAAATGGGGTTCTGCTGCATCATAGGTTAATCCACGGCTTGCATAGGTAGAATAACCTTCATACCCAGTCCGGTAGGCAGGACCATAATCATTGTAGTCATAGTCTGGTTCGATGTAGGGACGAGTTGTATAATTCGTGCTCCAGTATTCTTCTTCCAGAGTGGGATTAGCTTGCTCGGCAACACCTTTCCCAGCTAGACCGCCCGCTACTGCTCCGATTACCGCTCCGACAGCTCCACCGATCGGGCCAGCTACTACCGTACCCACTGCCGTAGCCACTACGCCCGCACTGGCTGCCCCAATCCCTGTTCCCACAGGATGCGCACCGGGTTCACCCGTAATCGGATCTAAGTTAGCATCAGCGTCATGATTAACTTTATTATCTGTGCTCATTGATAAGTCCTCATTTTTTGGAAAATCTTCTCTGTCAACCAACGATTGAATAATCTGTCAGTTGTTAGGAGCATCTCTACAATAACGACACAATCCTATTGACCCCTTCTTCTCTAAGAGGGAAGCTCAAAATCAGCAGTATCTGCAAAAAGAAGGACTCTTCCCGTCGGAACGAACTGCTATGTACTCAGATTGCAATCACCAATTAATTCGGTACGAGGCTTGACATCAAAGTTGCAAAAAACAATCCGAATTGAATCGTCCTTTTCATTAATCCAAACACAATCCATTAACCTAAACATAATCTATTCATGAAATAGATTTTCTAACCTGAATCACAGAATTAGCTCCGCGTATTAGATCCAAACAGCCAAATTGTAAAATTTTTATTCCTTTAGATTGATTTGTCAGGATTTCAGCAACGGTACGATCGAGGCTTTAGTAATAAAAATTTCTAAAATAATTAAAAATTAAGAACCTAGGATTTAAGCAGTCAAAATAATCTCAAAATAATCTATGGATTAATTGAAGAACTGTATGAAATAGACGAAGAATTTATAAATGCGATAAATGCAGCGATTGCAATCCTTTATTTGAGTGTTCCATTTTCACCTTGCTTCAGTTTTTATTTGAATGATGAGAATTTTCCCATCTTTACGACGATGACTGACAATGAGATTTCAGCCAATTTCCTCTAAAACAATTATTTCAAAAGTGGCGCTAACCGTCGCTGTAGGTTTACTCAGCTTGGTTTGCAGTTTGGGGTGGGGGTTCAACTCTGCAATCGCTCAGCCTGCAACTACTCAGCCTGCAACTGCCCAGCCAACTGCTTCCCAAGCACCTGTTGTCATTGATGGGCAACCGATATTCCAAGTCAGTGCCTTTGGCCAATTTAGCGCGCAGGAACGAGCTGATTTAATTAACCTACAAATTAAGGAAGCGATTCAAGCCTCAGAGCCAATGCAAGTCAAGTTAGAAGAACGCAATGGTGCACCCACGATTCTTCTAAATAATCGCTATTTATTAACCGTCACCAAGCCCGATACCGTTTCTAGTAATTCCCCGGCTGACCAAGCTGCCCTCTGGGTACCGCAGCTCCAAAGTACGCTCCAGCAGGCTCAGACAGAACGATCTACCAGCTACTTACGCCAGACGGCGGTCATTGCGGTGGGTTTAGTGATTGTGGCCTTTGGGGTACAGTGGTTGCTGAGATGGTTAGAGCAGCGATCGTGCCAACGTCTCCTGCAACGAGTGTCATCCACTGAAGTAGATGCATCTAGTGCAGATAACACTAAACTTTTAAAACTGATATTCAAGCTTAGTGGCACGATCGTGCGGATAGGCTTGTGGGTTGCAACGGTCTTATACATTACTAATCTTTTTCCCTTTACTCGTCAGGGGAGTTATCAGATTACTCGCATTCTCCTATCGAGTTTTACGTCATCTATTTTGACCTTGGGGAACAAGTCCTATACGGTCATTGACGTACTGATCTTAGTGGGATTGTTAATCGGTTGGTTTATTCTGGCAGGCACCTTAAGCAATTTGCTGCGATCGCGGGTATTGAGTTTTGCTGGGATCAACCGTGGGGTACAAGAGGCGATCGTCATCCTCACCCGCTACAGTTTGATTGCTATTGGCACCTTGGTCGTGCTGCAAGTGTGGGGATTGGACATTAGCTCCCTCGCGATTTTAGCCAGTGCGTTGGGGTTAGGAATTGGGCTAGGTTTGCAAAATATTGCCAAGAATTTTAGTAGTGGATTGGTGCTTGTGTTTGAACGGCCTATCCAAGTGGGCGATTTTATTGAAGTGGGGGATCTCAAAGGGACGGTAGAACGGATTGGAGGTCGCAGTACAGAAATTCGTACCTTGGATCATGTATCCATCATTGTGCCCAATTCGCGTTTTTTGGAAATGGAGGTGATTAACTGGAGCCATAGCAATCCCATTTCTCGCTTACACATTCCCGTCGGTGTGGCCTATGGCTCCGATCCCAAGGTGGTGCGATTGGCGTTGCTAGAAGCGGCTCAGGGCTATCCTGAAATTCTTAAAACTCCGTCTCCGAATGTTCTGTTTACAGGCTTTGGAGACAGTGCCTTAAATTTTGAGTTGTTGGTGTGGACTCGGGAACCCAGTCGGCAATTTGTGCTCAAAAGTGAGCTGTTCTTTCGGATTTACGAGGTGCTGTCAGCCAAGCACATTGAAATTCCTTTCCCCCAACAAGACCTACACCTACGATCGGGCACTTTGAGTTTTTCACCCCCCGTCGAGTCGGCTCTGATTCAACTCTCAAGCCAACTAGCTCACCAAGCTCCCGCTGGGCTGGAAACTTCAGAATCTCCGATCGAAGCAGTCAAGGGTAAGCAAAATCAAGAAGATGTCCAGATCAGTAATGGCAGCAAGCCAGACTGCAACAATCCGAGCTAAACCTCAGACTCAAAAATGATAAAGCCCGCTCTTAGAGCGGGCTTTAATCTAATCGGAGCGGCGGGATTTGAACCCACGACCCCCACTACCCCAAAGTGGTGCGCTACCAAGCTGCGCTACGCCCCGTAACCATTTGTCTGAACTCGCGTTCAGCGCTCAGCTATATTAACACTACCCAATTCATTTATGCAACTCTTTTTCTCAAGAAACTTATAGAAAAATTTTTGTTGGAAAAGTTGATTAAAAAGTCTGCGAGGTAAATCTTTCTGTCAAAACCTTCGTCATCAAAAGACTTGTTATCAAAAGACTCGGATAGTCTGCAACGCCTGCAAGAAGTCTGCTACCACAGCCGTCGGCCAAAATCCTTCTGCCCTTCTGCCGGTATTCAGAATGCAGCGTAGGCTATAGGAGTGGGGAAAGCCCTCTGCTTCCAACCAAAGCCGATCGGTTTCCAGTTCACAGGCGATCGTTTCTTCATCCATCAGTTCCGTGGTGATCGCTTGCATTGTCTGGTTTAGCTGTTCTGCCAACTGGCACAAATCCTCAAACTCTGCGGCGGTCAGTTCGATCGCCCAATCGTCCGAACCGACTAGGGCTGGAAATTCCTGTGCTGTCGGATCCCAGCCGACCCGCCACCCTAACCCAGATTTCACTACCCGCGACATACTGTTTTTTGTACTGTTTTTTGCTTAATCTTTGCTGAGTCAATGATTGTGAATGCTACTTTAGCAAAGATGCGCCCCCCGTGCGGGGGTTGGTGGGCTGGGGTTGGGCTGTGGGCGTTGGCGTTGACCGACTAGGGCGTGCTTTAGCCGTGAGCGTGTCTACCAGGGCTTGTATGAGGGCGTTGCGCTGGGCCCGATCGAGCTTTTGCATCGCGGCACGATCTGCCTCTAGGGGATTGCTTTTCAGGGTGCCTGCGCCGGGATAGGTGGCGGGATCCATAATTTCGTTGGCACCGAGGTAATCAGCAAGGGTTAACTTCCAGTCCAAACGATAGTTGGCAGGTCGGCCCTTGGTATAGAGATGATAGCGAATGACCCGGTTGATTAAGGTGCTTTTTTGATCCTGTTTCCCGGTCACCCGACTCACGTACTGATTCTCTAACGGCAGGAAGGGGAATTGTTGATAGATTTGCTGACTGGCCTCGTTTGCGCCAACGGTTTGGGCAGCCAGCGGGGAGGCGATCAGGAGTGCCGCGATCGTGAGCGAGAGTCCCAAAAAACGCTTAACCATGGTGGATCTCAGATCTGGTCATACAGGCAGTCATTTCCTCCAGAAAAGACGAAGAGACAAGCGAAGGGTTCCAAATTGCCCTTAGCCTATCTCCTCAAGTTCAGTTCCGTGGAGTGGGTGGGGTGGCGGTTACTCGCCGATGATTTCCGGCTGGGTCAGTTCATCAGACATTTCGATGATGGCCCGCATCACAGGCTTCATCATGGGATCTTCCACGGCATCAAAATCCTCAAAGCGGCGACGCTTAGCCCGGTTTGCCACCTGCACGGTGATCCGGTAGCGATTGGACGCGGCACTAATTAAGTCATCTGCCCGCCGCATGAGCTGCTCAGTATCTAAGGTTGAGCGTTTATGAAGGGATCCGGACTTGGATGTAGTCTTGGATTTACGCAAAGCAGCCTCTCTCAAAAGCTAAGACGACAGAAATTTCGAACGATCGACGCTAGGTCGATTTTGAGTCGGTTGTGAACGATCGAGCTTTTAAAGCGCGAACTTTAAACCGTTCAAGCTAAGGCTGATCAAACCGCTCGAATATCCAGCGTAGATCAAATTTCCCTAGATTGACAGGATACCCTAGCACACTTTTTGGGGGTGTGGCTAGCGATGGAGCAATCAACAGGCACGATAGCCGGGTCTGAGCTGATGGCAATCGGGAATTTCAGGAGAAGTTAGCGAAGTTAGCAAGGTTTCAGAATCAGTTAGAGTGAGCACTTCAGCCAAGATAAACTTAGACGACGGAGTATGAAGATTTGAAAATTTTTCTGGGTAATGGTAGATTCCAAGCCAGGAAGGTTGGGTAGTTTAGCGGATCGATCGCCGCGATCGGCTGATGTGATCCCGTAGGTCTGCCCTGGGGACTGCACTCCCGTTGCGCCTACGCTTGAATCTCCTGCCCTTGCCCGCCTCCATTTCGTCGTATCCCATTCCTGACTTCGCTTCCTAAATCCACAACCCCTATATTCAAAGCCTGAATTTATGCATTCTTCGACTGCTGCGATCGCGCAACTGACTATTCGGCTCAAACAACAAACCCAGCGCTGGATCGTCATGGGGGATAGCCTGGTCTACGGTTTTGGGGATCCGATCGGGGGCGGCTGGGTGGAACGGTTGCGCCGTCAGTGGATGAGCCCGGATTGTACCGACCATGTGCTCTATAACTTGGGGGTGCGGGGCGATGGCGTCAACCAGGTGTTGCAGCGGTTGGAGACGGAGTTTCGGCTGCGGGGCGAGGTGCGTAATCGGCTGCCGGATGCGTTGATTTTATCGGTGGGGACGAATGATTCCCCCAGATTGGGCCGATCGGATGGCCGAAATTTTCTAGAATTTACAGCATTTCAAGCGGCGATCGGGCAGTTGTTGGATCAGGCGCAGGGACTCTGTCCGGTATATTTTGTGGGCATGGTGCCAGTGAATGAGGCGGCGATGCCGTTTTTGGATTGCTTGTATTACAACCATGCCGATCAATTCCGCTATAAGGAAGCGACGCGCAAAGCCTGTGAGCAGCGGGACATTCCCTACCTAGATTTGTTTGAGCGTTGGATGGCCAAGGGGACGACCTGGTGTCAGCAACGCTTGACGCAGGATGGGCTGCATCCCAATGTGTTGGGTTATGAAACGATGGTGGCGGATGTGTTGGCGTGGGATGCGTTAGCGGCGCTCCATTGCGGCTAGGCAATTTGCAGCTAAGCTATTCTGGGGATGGGCGTTGTATGACGATCGTTGTGTTGCATGACGATTTTGGTTCTGTGACGTTCACTCCAGATTGATCGTTGAATTGTGTTTGGGAAGGAAAAAGCATGACGGTGTTGGTGGTCGCCACTGGCAATCCTGGAAAGTTGCAGGAAATTCAAGCCTATTTCAGCGAGGACTCCGGCTGGGAACTGGAACTGAAGCCGCCGGAGTTGGATGTGGAGGAAACGGGTGTCACGTTTTTGGAGAATGCTTGCTTGAAGGCGTCGCAGGTGGCGCTGGCGACGGGCCATTGGGCGATCGCGGATGATTCGGGGCTGGCAGTGGATGAGTTGCAGGGTGCGCCGGGGGTGTTTTCGGCGCGCTATGGCACGAGTGATAGTGATCGCATCGATCGAGTGTTGCGGGAATTAGGGGATGCAATCGATCGGCGAGCACAGTTTATTTGTGCGTTGGCGGTGGCGCGTCCGGATGGGACGATTGTGGTGCAGGAGGAGGGCGTTTGTCCGGGGGAGATTTTGTCGGAGCGGCGGGGTGAGGGTGGCTTTGGCTACGATCCAATTTTTTTTGTGCCTGAGATCAATCAAACTTTTGCGGAGATGTCACCAGAGGTGAAGCATCGGCTGAGCCATCGAGGTCGGGCGTTTGAGCAGGTGTTGCCGCAGTTAGCGCAATTGCAAGCGCAGTTGTAACGGTTGAAGTGTGTAGGGATGATGTTTTTCCTGCACACTGTATTTTTTTCACGCTTGTTTTTTAGCGATTCTAGGGTTGCGAAGAAGCGCGATCAAGCCGGTTGGTCAGGTCTTCGATCGAAGTGAGGTCGAAAATCGCGAGGGCGAGGGCATTCAGTTGTTCGATCGAGAGTTGGTGAATCCGCTCGTGCAAGGGTTGGGGCAAAGAACCGATGTAGCCCCGTTCGTAGAGGCGTTTAACGAGGCTGAATTTCCAGGTTTTGCGGGCGGATGGGTCGGTTTTGGTTTCTTTGACTTTGAGGTGGGCCATGACAATGATTGCAAAGGGGTTGGGGTTTTGTTCAAGGTCGAGCCAGTGTGATCGATTGTTCATTGGTTTTGATAATCTCGATCGTGTGATCAAGGACGATCGGCAGCCGTTGCAATTTTATCTCTTGGGCACTCGCAAGAAAGTGCAGGCGGCAATCGATCAGTTGCATGCTTTGCGTTTCTCCGATCCTGCTATACAGAGGCTTCGCCATCATGTTCTCTGGAGCAGACCCGTTCCCGTTCCGGGTTCAGCTTGGAAACATGTGGCTTGATGGGACGCGATCGACGGAATCTGCTTTAGCTATCGACAAAAGGTAGCTGTTCTTTAGAGAGACATGAATTCGATAGCTGTGATGAATCTTTCATCAATACTTGCTGAGTCAGAAGGGAGAATACCTTTTTGAGGCGTGTCGGGCCAAGGGAATACTCTGTGCTGCCATCTTCTACCAGCCTTTATGCGATACTGAACTTAACAATTCTCTAATCTAAGCTGACCCCTGACCCATGAGCCAATACGAGCGTTTAATCATGATGGCCGAGGACGAGCTGACTCAGTACAGCACCGATGCCCGCAAACTGGAGAAACTCCGCCGCAAAATTGGCATTTCCACCAACCTCGCCGATCGGCAACAGGTCAAAGAGCAACTGAACCAGGAGTTACCCACGGATCCGATCGGGAAACTGGTGATGAATCAGCGGCAGACGGTGGCACTTCCGTTTTGGGGTATTGCGGGGTTAGGACTGCTGTTTGGCATTTCCTTTATGCAGCCCGTCGATTTGATCGCCACGATCGCAGGGGGCGGACTCGCGATCGCAATTCAACGCTGGGGCTGGAAACTACAAGCCAAACGCCTGATTTGGCAAACCCTAGATGACCTCGAGAATCCCAAGCCGGATGACCAATAAGAAAACGGCGTGCAAATATAATCCCGAATGGGTAGATGAATAGATGGATGGCTAAATCAGGGATGTTATTGCTTAGCAAGTCCCTAACAGGTTTACTCTGATTCATCTATTGATCGATGAATCGTTAACTGTATCGTTTTCTTAGTGTCGAACAGTAGTCATGCAAGATATAGCAGAAACTGTTCGATCGAGCAATCTCGATCGTGGTTAAAACCTGTGAATCGATTAAGCTGCTTCTGGCGTGGCCAGCGAGAAGTCTAAACGAGAAGTCTGAATCTTGAAAGCGATCCGTGGGGTATTACGCTGATACCCCACTTCTTCCTTAGAGCGAAACTTGGTGGATGGCCATGTAACTCAGAAGCCAATTCGTGATTGTCGCGCGGCGCGTTTTGCGAGGCACTAACTCGTTTACCTGATAGCCTTCAAAACCCAACTGTTCCTTTAGTAGTTGCTTATTTTCTGCGGGAATCGATCGGGTTAGCTTTACCGTCGCCGGACGACTTTCAATAAAATTCGGCGGTTCGGGATAGGCTTCGCGCCAGTCTTCTGCCACTTGGGAATTGTTCCATTGGGCTGTTTCTGGATTGAACCGATAGCCCAAGTAGTACCAGACCAGTTGATTGGCCGTGGCATCTTCGATCGTGTCCCGTAGGATGCCCCAAAGGGTTTCGGCATTCAGGGGGGGTAACTCAGTCATAGAATTTGTCAACTTTCTGTAACGATTTTGTTGCCAATATTCGTAGATTACAGGGCTGCGGAACGCCATGCATAGGATAAATTGAAATATTTGGGAACTTAAAATTTATTCCAGAAAATTTTCGTAGGGAGGTTGCCATGAGTCAAGAGGTGGTTTGTGTCCATGTATGGATTTCGGGCCGGGTGCAGGGCGTCGGCTATCGCTATTCAGCCAAGGCACAAGCCAATATTCTTGGACTGACGGGTTGGGTGAGAAACTTGCTCGATGGGCGCGTAGAAGCCGTTTTTCAGGGCGATCGCGCTCAAGTTGAGGCCATGCTGCGCTGGTGCCACCAGGGGCCACTCTCTGCCAAGGTGAACCAGGTCATCGTCAACGATGAAGCCCCCCAAGCCTTTGAAGGCTTCGAAATTCGCCGTTAACCCCCTATGCTCATCAACAGCCCCCATGGGCGGGTTGTGTGGCACGGTTTCAACCGTCTTATGATGGTGATGGGACATTTTTTCAGCCCTGCCAGCCATTTTTCTCCTTTTTGCAACCACCATGCCGATCGCCCAAATCCTGCAACAACGTCGCCAGAAACTCGCCACGCTGGTGGATTTTCCAGTGCTTCTGTGGTCGGGCGATCGGCCATCCCGCAACTTTCCAGCCAATCAGTACCCCTTCCGCGCCAGTAGCCATTTTCTCTACTTTGCAGGCTTGCCCTTGCCCAACGCAGCGATTCACCTAGAGAATGGACGGCTCACGCTATTTATAGACGATGCGTCGCCGGAAGCAGCCCTCTGGCATGGCGAATCCCCCACGCGGGAACAGATCGCCGCTGAAATCGGAGCCGATGCCGCCTATCCCCTCGCAGAACTGTTGCCCACGGAATTGCCCAACACGCAGACAGTTCTGCAACCTTCCCAATGGACGATCGATGCGGCGACGATCGGACTTTGCAACGAGCAGCGCAGCGACCAATGCTACATCCTCGATCGCAGCGTGAATGCGCCGAACTGCCCTGAAGATCGCGATCTGGCCTTAGCCCAGGCGATCGTGCAACTGCGGCTGTGTCAGGATGCCGCCGCGATCGCGGAAATGCGCCAAGCTGCTGCCGTCACTGTCCAAGCCCACAAAGCCGGGATGGCCGCAACCCGATCGGCGCAGAAATTAGCTCAAACAGAAGCGGCGGTGCGGGCTGCCATGGAACAGGTAATTCTGGCCCACAATATGACAACGGCCTACAACAGCATTGTCACGGTTCACGGCGAAGTCTTGCACAACGAGCATTATCACCATGTCCTGCAACCCCAGGATTTATTGCTGGCGGATGTGGGCGCGGAAACGGGGCTGGGCTGGGCGGCAGATGTGACGCGCACCTGGCCGACAATGGGCAAATTTTCACCGACGCAACGGGCGGTTTATGACGTGGTGCTGGCGGCCCATGATGCGGCGATCGCAGCGGTCAAACCGGGGGTTGAGTATCGCGATATTCACCTGCTGGCCTGTGTCACGTTGGCGACGGGGCTGGTTGACCTGGGCATTCTGCGGGGCGAGCCGGAGGATTTGGTCGCAAGCGATGCCCATGCCCTATTTTTCCCCCATGGGGTGGGACATTTGCTGGGGCTGGATGTCCATGATATGGAGGATTTGGGTGATTTGGCAGGCTATGCCCCAGGACGAAAACGCAGCGATCGCTTTGGCCTGGGATACCTGCGCTTAGATCGGCCTTTGCAAGCGGGCATGGTGGTGACGATCGAACCGGGTTTTTACCAAGTACCCGCGTTGTTGAAGGATTCCAGCCGTCGCGAACGATACTACGAGCAAGTCAATTGGGAGCGGTTAGCGGAGTTTGCTGATGTGCGCGGGATTCGGATTGAAGATGATGTACTTGTGACGGAGAACGGTTCAGAAGTCCTCACGGCATCACTGCCAACAACGGTTGCGGAAATTGAAGCTTTACTCTAAATCTAAGCCCATTCATCTTGTTTGGAATGCTATCCATCTCCCTTCGCTAACCATTCCGTCAACGGGAAAATTATCCATGAAAAAATTCTATCAAATCACTCTAGTTGTATCTTTAGCGATCGGGTTGCCGACCCTACCCAACCTACAACTTGCCAGCCTTGCCCAAGAAGCTGCGCCCACTGCAACTCCATCCGTCTGGAAGCGGTTCACCTCGGAAACGGGTAAATTTAGCGTGCTGATGCCGGGAGAGGTGAAGGAACAGGCTGAGCGAGAGTTGCATTTGTTTGAAGTAGAGCGGACTCAAGAAGAGGTGCGCTATTCGGTGGCCTATGAAGATTTTGCGGTGGCCATTTATCAAACAACCGCAGAATTAGAAGACGCCTTGGCGGGATTGCGCCGCACGATCGCCCAGGAAAATGGCAAAATTTTGGCGGAAAGTCGCATGACGCTAAAAGGCTACCCCGGTATTGAGTTTAAGCTGACTTTTCCGAAGGAAGGCTCAACGGGGCGGGCGCGGGTATTTATTGCAAAACAGCGGGTGTATACCTTGGTGGTCAAAACGAATCGGGAGAAAAACTTGACCCGCAGTGTGGATGGGTTTTTCCAGTCGTTTCAGATATTGGATTAGTTGTTGTTATGTCTTTGGTTCCAAGTAGCGATGGATCTCACCATCGCTTGTCGATCGCCCCGTTTTCTCGATAGGCTAATACCAAATCAACTTGTAATTGCCACACATAACGA
>MUGG01000078.1 GCA_002148405.1 Alkalinema sp. CACIAM 70d
ACGTACGTACGTACGTACGTGAGTGNGNGTCGGATCTGTAGCATTGGTAAATCAATTTGGTATTAGATGGGTTTGGAGGTTAACACCAATTGCAATTTGGCATGAATCAAATCCAACTGGGCCAGTCCCAAGTCCACACTGCCTTGCAAGACGATGCCCGTATTCAACAAGCGATCGAGCAGTTCCAAAATGGTGGGTTTCTCCGTCGGTTGACCGGGATAATAACCCCCTGCTTTGGGTAATAGAGTACCCACCTCGCCCAGATCCAGATTCAAATCCGCTGGATCAATTTCAAAAATTTTGCAAATTTCTAAAACTTGCTGTTCTAACGTTTGTAAGCTGTCCGCTGCCCGATCGAGTTGTTCATCGGTCAGTTCTCCGCTGTCCATCCGGCGGATCACCTGCGCTTCCATCAGTTGGCGAATCAGTTCAACCACCGTTAATAACAAAGGAGCCAAACCCGCATCTCGTTTACCCGTGGGTTCGGGAACGATCGAGACTAAATCGGGGGCGTCGGGGCTTACAGGGGAAACTTCAAGGGACACGGCAATAGGAGGGGGCAAGAGGGAATTGAATACTAAATTGATTTGTGATTGCACTAGATGATGATCCCCCTAAATCCCCCTTAATAAGGGGGACTTTGAAGCTTTTATTTCCCTTTTCTAGTTCCCCCCTTATTAAGGGGGGCTAGGGGGATCGGATCGGTCGCATTAATCAATCAATTGGGTATGGGGTGTTAGTTAAGACTTTAGCTAAGACGTTCAATTAGCCGATCGGCTGCTGCGGCAGGGCTTTGAGGGCTTGCAGTTCGGCTTCCAGTTGTTCTACTCGGTTGAGTAACTTCTGGTTTTGTTCGACGAGGGTTTGGGTTTGGCTACTGAAGTGAGGATTGTTTTCCCACCAGTTCACCCCAATTTCCCGTGCCTTATCGACGGAGGAAATTAACAACCGAATCCGAATATTCAGCAGTTCCGTATGGGCAACGGAAACGGAAATATCCCCTGCAATGACAATTCCCTTGTCCAGTACCCGTTCCAGTACATCTGCCAGCGTGGAACCTTGGGTGGATGTGGTGATAGATTTCGCCGCATCCGATCGCAGATTTGATTGCAACCCAGTCGGGGGCATTGCCGACGAATAACTCATGGCAAGCTCCTAGGGAATTGCAAAAAATGAACGATCGCGATGGGCTAGGCGTTTTTCTTGGGCTAACTTGCGCAGGGCATCTACGGTTTGGCTGCGTTGTAGACCGAGTTCGCCTTCAATTTCGGAGAGCCGTGCCCCAGTTGTGCAAAGGGTCAGGTATTGGTAAATCTGCTCCTCGATCGACAATTGCACGGGCAGTTCGGGTTCGGGTTCCCAAGCGTCCGGCAACATTGCTAAAACGTCGGTTAACTCGCTAGCGATTTCATCGGCTTCAGGCATTGCGTCGAGTTCGTCAGCATTCTGAACCTCAGCCGCAACTTCCGGAGCATGACCTATGGATTCTACTTGGATTTCCGGTTCCGACTCCAACACTATCACAATCGTCTCGGAAGCCGTTTCCACGGTAGTTTCGAGCAGCGTTGTAGACACCGAGTCTTCATCCAAACCAGACTCAGCGATCGCAGACTCAGCAATCACAGATTGATCGCTGAAGAAGTCGCTGGATGTATCAACGTTCAGTTCGGGAACGACTATTTCGGAAGTGGAAGTGTTATCAATCGGTTCTGGGGAGGGCGTGGGCGCGATCGTTGCTGTAGATTGGGGCACAAGCACCGTTTGTACAGGCACCGTTTGCACAGGCACCAGTTCCTTCAGAATGGATTGGCTTTCTGGAATAGGTGACGCGCCCTGCATTAAATGCCACAGCAGCGTGGTTGCCTCTTCCAGTTCCAAGGGCGATCGAGATAGCAAAATGTCCTGGCAAACGTCGCGGAAGTCGGGATTATGCAGCGAAATCTCGATGTCATGATCCCGGCAGATGGTGCTGATCATCAAGCAGGAGCGTAGCCCGGAGGAATTGGAGGTTTTGGTTTCCGCCCGGAAGGCTTTGACCAAACGCACAATTAAGGCTGCACTCACCCGATCGATCTCGACCTTTTGCACCAGAATTTCCTGCTGGGTGAGTTCATCCGGCTCCGGCATCGTGATGGTAATGAGGCGATCCATCAACGCATCCTGGGTGGAGTGAACACCGCAGTATTCTTCCGGGTTGGAGGTAAAGATGGCACGGAACTGAGGGTTGACCCGCACGTATTCCACCCGATTGCTTTCCGGCGGCAGTACCAGAATTTTTTCCTCCAGCACCGACAGCAGAACGTTATTCACCTCGGGGCGCGATCTGTTGAACTCGTCATAGATGAGCGTAAACCCCTCACGACAAGCCAAGGTAAGCCGAGAATCCACCCAGGTTTGCCGCAGTTGGTCTTCCACCTTCACCACGCTGTGGATGTAGTTATCCACTACTTTTTTGCGGGTGTAACCTGCTTGGGTACCGATCAAATCCGAAGTTTTGGCATCATCATCACCAAACATCAGCATCATCGGACGTTCCAGCAAATCCGCTAGGTGCAACGCCAGAGTGGTTTTTCCGGTTCCGGCGGGGCCACGCAGGTGAATCGAGAATCCCGATAGTAAGTACCGTAGCGCCCGTGCCGTCACACGTTCGATCGCAGGAGTTGTGACAAATCGTCGGGGGCTGGTACGAAGTACAGTGGTCACAGGCACTTCCTCAAATAAATTGCTATCAACTAATGTCTAGACAGGGCAGGGGATGGATGCTCCAGGGCCACGCTAGGGGCAACTAGCGAGCCTGATGCTTAACGAGCCATATAAAGGCGATCGCGCTGGATCACATGGCCTTCCCGAATCAACCGAGTCAGCGTACTGACCGCATCGGCACGGCTCATCTCTAGAGTGGACTCCAGATCCGATAAACGAACACCTTCACTCTGTTGGATCAGATGCAACATCTGCCTTTCCATTGAAGTTGCTGGCGCTGCCTGGGATTTGGCGGTCGATCTGGATTGGGGTTCCGCAGTCCGGGCCGATGACGGTTCTCGCACCGCTGCCCCAGAAGATGCAGGCTGTACCGCTTTTGCTGTCAGGGTTTGATCCACGGATTGCAGAAGTTCCTTGACACTTTCCGCATTGACCGGCGTATCCGATCGCGCCATCATCAATAAATCCGTCAGCACTTGCTCGATCGGCAGTGCTTCCTGAGGTACTTGGGCTAGGGGCATAGCCGGAACGGGAGTCGCTGGGCTGGCAGTGGCAGACTTTTCAGGCTTTTGAGCCGATCGTGGCTTGGTGCTGGCAGTGGGTGCTTTACTGGGTTTGCTAGCAACTGCCGGACGATTTTGAGGCGAGACTTGAGTTTTAACTTGAGTTTTGACTGGCTGAGGAGTCGCGATCGTAGGGATGGGAGCCGCCGAAGTCTCTGGAGTCAGGGTTGTTTGAGCAGTTCCCTCTGGTTGGCTCGTCCCATCTCCCCAAACCGATCGCTTCAAGTCCTGCACCGATCGCGCAAGGGATTGTCGGAAGTCAGCCAGATCTTGAAACAGCGCAGCCATTTCCACTTGACGTTCTTCACGGTTGATTTGCAGTTGTTCAGCAAGTTCGATCGACCGCACTTGACGCTGATCAGCATAGTCCGATAGCAGTTGGGCAACGTCCGATTGCAAGCGATCGACGGAGGCCAACAAATCCTGCCGCAACGCCTGTCCCATCGCTTGCCGATTCAACTGATAGTCCTGCAACGTGGCTTCCACTTCTGCTTTGAGCAAGTCCAGATCCGCCCGAAGCGTTTGGCGTAGTTCCTGGTTACTGGATTGCAAAGCTTCGCGACAGTTTTGGAGGTCGGCCCGCAGCTCGATCGCCATTTGTTGTCGGGCGATTGCGGCTTGGCTCAGGATATCTGAGGTTTGAGCTTGCAGTTGGGCTACAAATAAGCTGCGATCAATAGTAGATTGTTGGGCCTCTGCTTGGCGACGATCGCGCAGGGCTCCTAGCATCTCTTGCACATCGCATTGACGCTGTTGTTGATCTGCTTGCAATCCCGCCTGAAAACACTGAAACTCAAGGCGACGCAATTGGTCATCTTGAGCTAGATTCGATCGAATATCGGCCAATTCCTGTTGAATTTTGGATGCCATTTTTTGATGAGACTGGCGGTTTTTTTCACGGATTGCCGAGACTCGGTTTTGCCTTGCCCTCAGCCCTTGCTGACGTTGTTGCCGTTCCCGTTGCCAAATATCTTTGAGAGCCATGACTAAATGCGTTGAAGGGAATCCTTTGTAGGGATGTTCTAAATGAATATCCCTACACATTTATCAAACGTTATGCAGCAGGTACCGCAGCTTGGGAGGTCAGGCCCACAGCTTCGGCATACTTCAGGTAGGTTTCTACGGATGCGATGACAACACGAGCTTCAACGGAGAGCAGCTCAATTCCAACGAGAGAAACCCGTACCCATGCATCAATCACAATCCCTTTATCTAAGATGCGATCGACCACTTCAGCCAAGCTAGAAGAAGAGTTCACTTTTTCAACAGCCATTGTTTAGATCCTCGAAAATTCAGTGTTGGTCGGTTGGTTGGAGTTTTTCTGAGTGGCTGGGTATCCACCCAATCTTTAGCTGTTCTTAAGGTAGACAAACTATCTAGGAATCTAGCTGCTATATCTACGGAAGTTCATTCTTCTTCTAGATATGCTCTTAATTGAAAGATCCGTACATCTACTAATCTCGTGCTAGAGATTTTTCTTATTGAGTTGACAAAAACCTGAGGCAATTAATTGTGAAGAAAGCGGGGAAATTTTCACCGAATTACTAACCTTGTTGAACTCGCCGTTCAAATTCTTCACGAGTTTGTTCAACTAAGGTATTGGCCGCGATCGCGATTTCCGGATGGGCCTCTTGGAGCCAAGCTAAAAGTCGGGCGAGTTGGGCATTGCGCAATTCCAAATCCGCTTGAAAAACCGTTGCGATCGCCATGTGCTGAGCGTAATCTGCCGGATGGCCCTGGGCAATAAAAGTTGCCGTTAATGCTGTTAATGCTTGTTGTCGAACGGGGTCGCTTTGGGTGTTGGTGAACATATGGGTTGAGCGTGTTTTATTGATGAGAAATGGGAAGGAAAGTTGATTGAAAAAAATAATGGATCCTTGGAATCTATGGTGATTAAGATTCCACTGTTTTTTGATTAGCGAGAACCTGATAGGCCATCTCAAAGTCCTCCGGCGTAATCCGAATGGCACTGGGGTCGGTGCAGCCTTGGGCACGGTAGCGCCGGATTGCTTGTAGCGCAGCTTGGTTGCTGAGCAGGGCTAAATCTGCGCCATTCCAGCCTTCGGTTTGCACCGCAAGATCTGTTAAATCGACGGATGCCAAAGGCCGATCTGCGTTGTGAACTTGCAGAATGGCCAAGCGACTGGCTTGATCCGGTAAATCCACTTTAATTTGCAGATCCAACCGTCCGGCTCGAAGTAAGGCCGCATCTAAGGCATCGGGACGGTTAGTTGCGCCGATTAACAGGACTGTTCCTGCATCCTGTAAGCCATCTAGCTCTGTTAATAACTGCCCTACCACCCGATCGCTGACCCCAGAATCCCCGTTAAATTTGCCACGGGCCGGGGCCAGGGTATCGATTTCGTCAATAAATACAACACAGGGTGACGCTTGCCGTGCTTTGGTGAACAAATCCCGTACTTCCTGCTCGGCTGCGCCCACCCAACGGCTGAGTAATTCCGGGCCATTGACCGCAATAAAATTCGCCCGTGCTTGGGACGCCACCGCTTTGGCTAGCAACGTTTTACCCGTACCCGGTGGCCCCCACAGCAGCAGCCCACGCGGAGCCTTGGCTCCCGTTTGTTGATACAGTTCTGGGTAAAGCAAAGCCCCTTCCACTGATTCCTGAAGGGTTTTCTTGATTTCCTCCAGGCCGCCAATTTGCTCCCAGGAGATGTTTGGCGATTCTACTTCCACCGATCGCAATACCGAGGGCTTGACTTCTTTTAAGGCTTGCAGAAAATCCGTTTGCTCTAGGGTTAACGAATCCGGTACCGCTGCTTGCAGGGAAGGTACTTGGCGACGCAGGGCGAGATAGGCAGCTTTTTGGCAGACGGCCTTTAAATCTGCTCCGACCATCCCGACGCAGAGATCGGCGATCGCGTCCAAATCCACCGATTCAGCTAAGGGCATCGATCGGGTTTGAATGGCCAAAATTTCCAAGCGTCCGGATCGATCGGGCACTCGGTACTGAATTTCCCGATCGAAGCGACCGGGTCGCCGCAGGGCTGGATCGAGATGATCGGGACGATTGGTCGCCGCAAGGACAATCACCCCCGTCGTTTTGGCAAACCCATCCATCAGAGTGAGTAGCTGCGCCACGACCCGTTTTTCCACCTCCCCTTCCACTTTGCTGCGATCGGGGGCAAGGCTATCAATTTCATCAATGAACACAATGCAGGGAGCCGCTTTCGCCGCTTTTTCAAAGACTGTCCGTAGGCGCGTTTCCGCCTCGCCGTAGAACTTGCCCATCACCTCCGGCCCCGCGATCGCGATGTAATTTACCCCCAAGGCTTCTGCTAACAGGCGAGCGGTCAGGGTTTTACCTGTGCCCGGTGGCCCCACCAGCAACACGCCCTTGGGTGGCTCCAGACCCATTTTGGCCAGCAATTCTGGCCGTTTGAGCGGGAGTTCAACCAATTCCCGCAGTTCCCGCAGGGTCTCTCCCAAACCTCCCACATCCTGGAGTGAAGGGGCGGGTTGGGGCGAACTCGCTGGGGTCGAATCGGCAGGGGGTGCAGCGGGATTGCTGGGAGGGGGCGTGATGATCACCACGTCTGGTTCGGAACTCGGAGTCGGTGCATCAGTTTGCAAGCGACTGATGCCAATCCCCGCATTGGATGCAGTGCGGCGGGGAATACTGCTGAGACGGCGGGAGGAAACTTGCACATCGGTTTTAATCTCGCCGCTGTCGATTTTGTCTTCGAGCGCCTTCGCCAGTTCTAGCAATTGCTCAAAGCCCTTGAATAAATCGCTCATGCCGACCCCTCGACCCTGCTAGTAGGACTATTAATTTGGACATTCCGTTTTAGAGTGCCCCTTGCAGTTGTGTTAATCGATCGTGGAATTACCTAAGGGTCTTGGCAGGCATCAGTTATTTAGACAATATCGATCAACAAATCTTGCCAAATCGTGCAAGCGATCGATCTGTAATTAAATTGCCTTTTTGGTGAAATCAATTAAACAAATCAGAAAAATTCTGTATATTTAAATACTTTTATAAGGTTTTGTAAGAAATTCGTGATATTCTAACTGCGGTAGTCATCACCGTCAGTTCATGATTAACTATCGAAAAGCTCGATCGAACTGGGAAAAGTATTGGTTTAAAACCTTTCATAGATGGCGGTTCTCCCCGTTGACTGGGCCTATTGAGAAGCCTCACCATAGACATGTTTTTTGGAGTTGGTTTGGTAGTTTTCTGGCTATTTCGATCTGTGCGTATCTGACGACGGAAACACACTCTCCTTTGTTGATGGCTCCATTTGGTGCGACTAGCGTTTTAATTTTTGGGGTCCCCGATAGTCCCTTAGCGCAACCTCGTAATGTGATCTGCGGTAATCTTTTAGCTGCGATCGTCAGTTTGACAATCCTTCATGTCTTTGGCGCGTCGCCCATGACCATGGGATTAGCAGTATCCCTGGCGATCGGGCTGATGCAGTGGACGGGAACCACGCATCCTCCGTCGGGAGCGGTGGCATTGGTCGTTATGATGACAAAGCCAGATTGGCAATTCCTCATTACCCCAACCCTCGAGGGTTCGCTTCTATTAGTCTTGTGTGCTGTGATTTTCAATAACTTGGCCGAGGAAAGAACCTATCCGAAGCATTGGCTTTAATATTTTTTCTTGGTGGTACTGAATTGAATCTAGTATTCCTAGTTGATGACTTTAGTGTGTTTGAAAATTCCTTTAACAATGGTCATCAAGGTTTTCATACTGAATTCAGTATCCGAGATTCCGACCTAACCCATCCCGTGTTGGTTTCGTCTGGGCCAGCCTAGGGATTCGATCGACCGTGGGGTTTAACTTTCCCTAAACTGTTTACTGCAAACTTCTACTGAATCCCGATCGCCCTGTAGTCCCTACCTCTCCCCAGCCCTCTACAATGGAAAAACATGATTAGAACCCATAGAAGAAGGGAGTGCGCATGAAGGTACAAGGTTCAGCGATCGAGGGGGATGACAATCGTGGGCTGATCGCTTAGAAAACCTAGGATTCTGCTGCGTGGGTCAGATCCTGCTTGGATAGGTTATCGGTGGGTGCTGCGATTGGCTTCCTCGCAATCCAATACTTACTCATAAAGTGGACTTGTTCAGTGATGTCTACAAAACCGGCATTACATAAGCGATCGCTGAGGTCATCCTGAATATAATTCCGGTAGAACGGCTCATGGAAATTTTCTGCGAAATTCTCCATCACAGGCACCAATTCTGGAGAATCATTCATTTGAATCGAATCGCAAATGATCAAAGATCCACCGGGTTTAACGACTCGGAAACATTGTTCAAATACTTTCTGGCGCACTGGTGCGGGCAATTCGTGGAAGAGAAACACACAGGTAACGGCATGGAAGTAATTCTCCACATAGGGTAATTCCTCTGCATTACTCTGGGTGAGTTGCGGCAACTCTCCCGGCAATTCGGATAACAACTGATTGGCTTTGCGCAAATAGGCCGGAGAAAGATCTGTACCGTAGAGCGAAGCCTGAGGCAACATTCCCCGCATCATGCGAAGAGTCCGTCCTGTCCCGCAGGCCACATCCAGGATTTTGACTGCCTTCGGCGCAACATCACTAAAAGCTTGCAAACTGGTGCGTA
The DNA here is from genome assembly GCA_002148405.1 of Alkalinema sp. CACIAM 70d. Lineage (GTDB taxonomy): Bacteria > Cyanobacteriota > Cyanobacteriia > Leptolyngbyales > Leptolyngbyaceae > Alkalinema. Next base: position 8,862 of record MUGG01000078.1, read on the forward strand.
ATGGCGCAAGAATCCGGCGACGCATGGCATCCGCAGAGCCGTTAAACAGCAACTCAACCTGCAAGTCGTAAATATTGGCGGAGAAATCACTGAAATACCCATCAGTTTGATGATGGAAATTGCGCACGTAGTACTGGGGATAGCCGCTGGTATCGACGCTGGGTGAAAAGTCTTGAAACTGCTGTTGATTGGCGCGATTCCAAATCTGTACTGAATCTAGACAGACCAACGGATAGAACCGCAGAAAATCGCCCCAGGGATGATCGAAGAGCAGTTCCTTGGGATAAATGCCTTCTTCTGCATCCTGCCAGTCGATCGCCTGCAATTGATCAACCCGTTGCTTTACCTTGGCAAATAACTCAGGGCTCAGAGGTTTGGCGGCGGAGTCCCGACGGGGGGCAATAATTCCCATCGGCGCGATCGCGTTTAAAACTCGAGAACTGAGGGTTTTGTGGGTCAGTCCAAACACACCTTTAGTCTGTTGGAGTGCTTGGTAAGCCAGTTTGGTTAAGGGATCAGACAGGGGTGAAGGGGTGGACATGGTTCACCAGCGCGATAGATCGTAATTAACTGTTACCTAGCGTAACGGATCTTTACAATTTGTGGCAAAGGCTAGGGCGATTAAGTGCTGAAAATGTTTCTAATCACAGACTTTAGTCTTTCATTTAAACACTATCGATGTTCATAAATTTCATAGGCTTCCACAATCCGCTGAACTAAGGGATGGCGGATCACATCGGCTTTGGAGAAATAGCAGAACTCAATCCCTTCCACCGATCGCAGAATTTTCTCGGCAATTTGGAGTCCCGATGCCTGATTTTGGGGGAGATCCGTTTGGGTTAAATCCCCTGTGACCACCATCTTGGACTTGAAGCCTAAACGGGTCAGTAGCATTTTCATTTGCGCTGGTGTTGTGTTTTGTGCCTCGTCTACAATCACAAAGGCATTGCTCAACGTGCGTCCCCGCATGTAGGCGATCGGGGCAATCTCGATCACCTGTCGTTCCATCAAGTTGGTAATTTTCTCGGGATCGACAAATTCATACAGGGCATCGTACAGGGGTCGCAGATAGGGATTGACCTTCTGTTGCAAATCTCCCGGTAGAAAGCCCAACTTTTCCCCCGCTTCCACCGCTGGCCGGGTTAGGATCAACCGTTCATACTCGTTATTTAGCAAGGCTTGGATCGCTAAAACCGCTGCCAGATAGGTTTTTCCGGTTCCCGCAGGCCCAATGCCAAAGGTTAAACTATGCTTCCGCACCGCTTCCACGTATTGGCGTTGCTTAAAGGTCTTAGCACGAATTACATCCCCCCGGCGATTGCGGGCCAACCCATCGGCTTGGATCGCTTGAAAGGTTTCTTCTTGGTGGGTATCCAGCGCATGAATCGCAGTTTTAATATCGACTTCCGAAATTGGTTGCCCTGTTTTCCAGCCAAATTCCAAAGCGCTCAAAATTTTCTGAACCCGCGTGATTTGACTAGCAGTCCCAGAAATCATAATTTCCTGACCTCGTAGAACCAGGGTTGCCCCCGTCTGCCGTCCAATCAGTTTGAGATTACTCTCTTGATCCCCGGCTAGGGCGATCGCGCTGTCAATACTGGGCAGAGGAAAGGTCAAGATTTCGGGCATAGGATCAGGGATTGATATTTGTGGAGTGAAGAATTGTGGGGGCCAGTTTCTGTGAGCGAAGCTTACCCCTAGGGCGCAATCAAGGCGGTAAGTGTCAAGGAAAGGGTCAAGTAAAAAAACACCCGAAGTTAAATCTTCTGGGTGTCTTTTCATCTTATGCAATTTCAATCCAAGCTGGAGTTGGTAAATCACAAAGCATTCTAGAAATGAATCTAGGGACGATGCTTACGGGAGGCTTCCAACTTGCGCTTGCGACGGAGGCTAGGCTTCTCGTAGCGCTCACGACGCTTCACCTCAGACAAAATGCCAGCTCGTTGAATTTTCTTCTTAAAGCGGCGCAGAGCAGATTCGATGGACTCATTTTCACCTAAACGAATTTCAGCCATACTGTTTCACCTCCTTAAAGTCTTTCAAAGAAAAACCATGACTAGCTAAGCAAAACGGTTTCAGATCAATTAAAAATTCAAAATGAAAAACTGGAACTCGATCGCTCTACAAGCGCATCTGTTGCAATTTTTAACATTAAGATTGAGCTGAAATTTGTTTGTCAACCTAACTGACCCGCGTCTCAAAGCAGGTCAACATCACGACTTGTCCCGGTAAGGCTTTGAAGAACGTCGTTGAGGCATCGATCGCTCATTTTCCTGAGGCTGTCCACCATAAACTTCAAACCGAATCGTTTGGTTCGCAGCTTGGGCAATGCCATCCAATACTTTGCGAATGGCTTGAACATTGCGCCCCCCTCGACCAAACGCCCGCCCTCGATCGTCTTCATGGAAGGCAACCCGAATCCACACCCTGGCCTTTGCCGCAGACACCTCACAGTCAACCCGAAGTAAATCGGGATGATCCAAAAACGGCTTCAACAGAAACCGCGTGAGTTCTGCATAATCCGGCGTAAGGGATGGGGGTTGAGGAAGCGTAGCAGCCTGTGCCATCAAGATAATCCAGTGACTAGGTGATTCGGTAACAGTGATGGAGTTACTGAATCAGGGGTTACTTACTCAAAAGATTTGCTTTTGTCAGAATACTCCGCACGGTGTCCGTGGGTTGTACCCCTTTCTTCAACCAATCGGCAATGGCTTCTTCATTCAGCCGGGTTTCGTTGGCGCGGGGATCATGGAAACCCACTTCAGCAATGGGACGGCCATCCCGACGGGAGGTGCTGGGGGCCACAACGATACGATAGCTAGCCCCACGCTTCTTACCAAAGCGCTTTAATCGCAGTTTGAGCATGTCTAGAAAAGTTGACTCCTGTGATGGTTCATCGAAAAACAAGCAATCAGCGAAGAATCGAGCAAACCCAATCGATCGCCGGATTCAACATCAACAGCTCGGAGGGAATAGCTCATCGCCAGTCTATGATTCTAGACCATTCCCGACCATTCGTCACGGGGGGAAGGCATTTCCGATCGGATTACAACGGGCTTACAACGTGCCAAAGCCTTTTTTCTTCTTGTCCTTTTTGGCCTTTTTAGGCTGCTGGTAGCCGCCCTGGTAGCCACGGAAACCAGGTTGGGGCCGATAGGGATTTCCTGTGGGCATTCCCCCAGTCATTCCGGGCATGCCCATTCCTGGGAATCCGCCCATCCCTGGCATGCCGCCCCGACCCATCTGCTGCATCAAGGCTCGCATTTTCTGGAAGTTGGCCACTAGTTCGGAAACATCTTTTTCCGTATGGCCGGAGCCCTTAGCAATACGTTTGCGGCGGCTGGGGTTGTTGGCCAAGAGGTCAGGATCGCGTCGTTCCGCCAAGGTCATAGAGCCAATCATGGCTTCAGCCTTCTTCAACTGCTGTTCGCCCTGGCGCAGTTGGTCTTCGTTGACCATTTTGTTCAGCCCCGGGATCAGCTTCATGACGCCCCCAAGGGAACCCATGTTTTTCAACAGCCGGGTTTGCTTGAGGAAGTCGCTAAAGTCGAACTTGGCTTCGAGGATTTTTTCCTGGAGTTTTTCGGCTTCGGAGAGATCAATTTCTTCCCGTGCTTTTTCCACCAAGGTCAGCACGTCACCCATGCCCAGGATGCGGGAGGCCATGCGATCGGGGTAAAAAGGCTGGAGAGCTTCTACCTTTTCGCCGACGCCGATAAATTTGATCGGTTGGCCGGAAATCCGCCGCACGGATAGGGCTGCCCCCCCGCGCGTATCCCCATCCATTTTGGTCAAGATGGCTCCGGTTACGCCGATCTGATCATGGAAGGACTTGGTCAAGCTGGCGGCTTCTTGCCCAGTCATCGCATCGACCACCAACAGCACTTCATGGGGCTGTACCGTGGCTTTGATTTGGGCTAGCTCTCCCATTAGGGTTTCATCAATCTGGAGCCGACCTGCCGTGTCGATAATCACGGTGTCAATGCCATCGGCCTTAGCTTTTTCCACCCCTTGGCGGGCAATTTCCACAGGATTCGCGTCCGTCCCCAGTTCAAAGACGGGCACGCTGATTTGTTTACCCAGGGCTTTTAACTGGTCGATCGCCGCTGGTCGGTAGATATCCGTGGCAACTAGTAAGCAACTGCGATTTTCCTTGCGCAAATGCAGAGCCAGCTTGGCCGTTGCGGTGGTTTTCCCCGTCCCCTGTAGCCCTGCCATCAGGACGATCGTTGGCTTGCTCTCCGCTTCGGCGAGGGGGACATTGGCTTCACCCATCACCGCCAGCAGTTCGTTATAGACGATCTCAATAAACTGCTGGTCGGGCCGTACCCCCATAATGACTTCTGCACCCAGGGCTTTTTCTTCCACTTCAGCGACGAAGTCTTTGATGACTTGCAGGTTGACATCCGCCTCTAGCAGTGCCCGGCGCACTTCCCGAAGCGCGTCTTTAATGTTGGCCTCGGAAATTTTGTCTTGGCCTCGGAGTTTTCTCCAGGCTTCTTCCAAGCGATCGGAAAGTGCATCAAACATAATGGTGTCTTGGATCTAGGGGTGTCTTGCGATTTTAGGTGATCGGGGAATGGTGCAAGTCTGGCGATCGTGCAGCTACATACAGAGTGCAATCATCCAGGGGCTAGTACTCTAGGGTACACTGGGCACCAAACGTCTATCAATGCTTCCCATGGTGCGCGAGGTCATTGCCCGAATTCAAGCCTTCAACCAGGGACGGATTCCCGAACTCGTCCAGCGCAAGTATGCCGCAATGGCCAAGGATGCCTTTGCCTTTTTACGGGGCACTTGTCATTTGTTTTACGAGGATTTAGCCACCACCACGGAACTCAACCAAGCTCCCACGGTTTGGATCTGTGGGGATCTACATCTTCAGAACTTTGGTAGTTTCAAGGGCGACGATCGTCTGGTTTACTTTGACATCAATGACTTTGATGAAGCGCTATTGGCACCCTGTACCTGGGATTTAATCCGCTTTCTCACCAGTATCCGCGTTGGGAGTCATCTTTTAGGACTGGATGAGATCTGTATTAATCTCCTATGTCAGGAATTTCTCACAGCCTATACTGCTGCAATTGCCGGGGGCAAAGCCCGCACCATTCATCGCGAAACTGCAACGGGATTAGTGGATGACCTGTTACAAAGCTTGAGAAAACGTAAGCGGGCCGATTTTCTCAAGGATCGCATCCATAAAGGCAAAACCCTGCGTCTCATCCCTGACAAAGTAACGCCCACCTCCCCGGAAAACCACGATCGGATCCGATCTTTACTTCAAGCTTGGGCGGTCACCCAACCGAATCCAGAATTCTTTGACGTGCTGGATGTGGCCCATCGTATTGCAGGCAATGGTAGTTTAGGGGTGGAGCGATACATCATCCTGGTGGCAGGGCAAGGCGAATCTAACAGCCGCTATCTATTGGATCTGAAAGCGGCTCGATCGTCGAGCTTACAGCCTTACGTGACCCGTCTTCAGCCCCGTTGGGTTAACGAAGCCACTCGAATTGTTGAGATTCAAAACCGTTTTCAGGAATCTCCCCCCGCACTGCTTACGGCTCTTCACGATGGTGCACAATCCTACACTTTGCGAGAATTGCAACCGACCGCTGACAAGGTTGATCTGGCGGCTAGCCAAGGTAAATTTAAAAAATTAGCCAAGGTGACTGGGACGATGGCTGAAGTTACGGCCTGGGGACAATTGCGCAGTGGCGGTCGCCAAGGCAGCGCGATCGCCGATGACCTGATTCAATTTGCCCAATCTGCTGCTGACTGGCACCCTCTGGTGTTGAACTATGCGGAGCAATATGCCAATCAAGTTGAGCAAGATTACGGAGTTTTCCGCGATGGGTATGCCGCTGGCCTCCTAGCAAGATAGGCAAATCTACGGTTCTGTCCCCCTATTGGCCCTCGGACAATGGAGAGAAGGTAACGAAACTTAACATTACTTTCATCTGCCATGTCTCTTCAGCTGCGCCCCCTCATGGACTCTTCTCCCGTCATTTCTTCCAGCCAACCGAAGTGCTATCTCCTCACTAATCGTCAGCAGTACCGAAATTGTTACATTACGCTGGTTGATGAAGCGAAACCGATCGCCGCGATCGAGTACCAGGATGCCTACTTTAGTTTCTTTAAAACTGTGGCCGATCGGGCCCGCGCCGACCAACTGGTAGCCAAACTCCTGACCAAGGGAAATTCGTTGGTGATGGTGGAAATTCCCCGTGGGGTTTCACTCTGGATCTATGAGCCAGAAGCGCAACCGCTTCTGCGTCAACCCAAACGGGGACGCCAGCCTGCTTCTTCTGTGCCCATTCCAGTTTTGAGTTTCCAGGGCAACCACCAACCCTGCCAAATCCAAGTGCCGGATTTAGATAAACCCTTGACGGGACTGGTGTACGCCAATCAGTACTATAGTCTTCTGCGCGTGGTGCGGGATATGGGCCAAGCGCAATCTCTGGCTCAGCGGCTGATTACACGAGGCAATCAAGCCCTGATTACTGAAAGTTCCTATGGCTATTCCGTTTGGGTCTGGGAACCGGATGCAAAAGTGATTGATTAGCCCCGAAGGCTAGGAAGTTGGGTCTTGATGAGTCCCCTACAAAGGGTAACGCTAGATTAACTAAGCAAAGCTAGATCAACGAAAAAGCTGGGTTTACTTTGAACCCAGCTTTTTCATATTAAAATCCCTGTCGATCGCCCTTGGGTATTCGACTTTTGGATTGGCGTGACCTAGAGATTCTTTTCACCCAGGGAACGCGCCATGTGCTCGAAAGGCTCGTCCACAATGCTAGCAGGGCTAATTCCAGCCGCCGCCACTTGTTCCCGCACGATGTCCTTCATGATTTGGATGCCGCGCACCGTGGGGCCAACGGGTACATCCAGGGAGTTGTAGGTTTCCCGTAGCCCTTCCAGAACCCGTTCATCTAGGACATCGCTGTCCCCTGCAACCAAGGCATAGCTGGCATAGCGCAGGTAGTAGTCCATATCCCGCAGGCAAGCTGCATAGCGACGGGTGGTGTAGGCATTCCCGCTGGGGCGAATCAGTTCAGGCACTTCTTCAAATAGTTGAGAGGCCGCCTGTTTGACGATCGCCGATGGATTGGAGTTGATGACAGCAGCAGCCTGAACCCGTGCCATACCCGTGTCGAAATAAGCCTTGAGGCTGTCGATCGCGGTTCGATCGAAATATCGCCCTGTAACATCGTAGTTTCTAATCAGGCTTGTTACTGCGTCCCGCATGAAACTCTTCTCCCGAATGATCCCGAATACAGATTTATCGATTGCAACCTTTTGTTAAGGCGGTTGACGACCTCCAGCCCAACCCACAGCAAGAAGCTGAGCTACTCAAATAAATAAGCAAGCAAGCAATTAAGCGTCAGTTTACCATGCGAGGTTGGAGGTAAGGGGAGCCCTCTCCTAATACTGTTTACTAAACGTTACGATCAATTGCTCAGTCGCTTTTCTCTCTCGTTAGGTCTTGAGGGGGAGGGTTAAGCCTGGAAAGACAGCAGGCCCATAGCAAAGTGGAACAAGGAGCGGAATGTGAAGCAAGGTTCAGGGAATTTGTTGGACTGAGCAATAGTGGCAGGGAAAAAGCGTTCTCTAAGCCAGGAATCCCGAAGCTCGTCTTAAATTTAACTAGAATCATAGATTTTGTATAGCTTGCTACAAAATGCTGAGAATCAAGTCCATAGGATGATGCAGGTGATTAAAAGCGTCTATCTTCAGGGAGAATCGCAACTGCAAATTTTTCTTCCTTTAGAGATTCAGGTTGCAGTAGTTTTAAAGATAAGGGTTCACAAAGTTCCTTGGGAGCCTGGGATTTAAACTTCGCAAGGTTTTAGTCACTGTGTCCGACTGGGGCAACCAATTCTACCCAAGTTCCCCAAGCGTTGTTACTCACTCCCTGCGATCGTGGGATGGGTGATAGCTAGCTGGGCTGAATTTGTCTGTGCGTTCCAGAGGTCGATGCATTTCGAAAACGCACGTCATCGCTAAATTGAGCAAGATACGAACGATTTCAAGGAGTATTTCATGGCCACCCCGCAGGAGATCCTGGCGCAACTGGGCGAAGGGAAAATCGAATTAGTCGATCTGAAGTTTATCGACACCCCAGGGATTTGGCAGCACCTTACCCTGCACTATGACCAAATCGACGAGAGCAGCTTCACACAGGGCGTGCCCTTCGATGGTTCTAGTATCCGGGGTTGGAAGTCCATCAACGAGTCTGACATGATGATGGTGCCCGATCCCAGCACTGCATGGATCGATCCGTTCATGGAAGTCCCCACCCTTAGCATGATTTGCTCGATTAAGGAGCCTCGGACTGGCCAAGCCTATAGCCGTGACCCCCGATCGATCGCGCAAAAGGCTGTAGATTACGTGCAAGCAGCTGGTTTCGGCGACACGATTTTCTTCGGGCCAGAAGCTGAATTCTTCATTTTTGATGATGTCCGTTACGACCAAAACCAGCATGAAGGCTACTACCACGTAGATAGCTCGGAAGGGATTTGGAACTCTGGTCGCCAGGAGCCCGGCGGTAACTTGGCGTACAAGCCTCGGAACAAAGAAGGTTACTTCCCCGTTGCACCCACCGACACTTCTCAAGATATGCGGTCTGAGATGCTGTTGCTGATGAAGAAGCTGGGTGTACCGATCGAAAAACACCACCACGAAGTGGCAACGGGCGGTCAGTGCGAGTTGGGCTTCCGGTTCGGCACCCTGATCCAAGCGGCTGACTGGTTGATGACCTATAAGTACGTCATCAAGAACGTGGCTCGCAAGTATGGCAAAACCGTCACCTTCATGCCCAAGCCGGTCTTTGGCGACAACGGTTCTGGGATGCACTGCCACCAGTCCATCTGGAAAGACGGTCAAAACACCTTCGCGGGTGATCAGTATGCAGGGCTGAGCCAAAACGCGCTGTGGTACATCGGCGGTATCCTGAAGCACGCGCCTTCCTTGTTGGCCTTCACCAACCCCACCACCAACTCCTACAAGCGCTTGGTGCCTGGGTTTGAAGCGCCAGTGAACCTAGCCTACTCCCAAGGAAACCGTTCTGCCTCCGTGCGGATTCCTCTCTCTGGCGACAATCCCAAGGCGAAGCGCTTGGAGTTCCGTTGCCCCGACGCAACCTCCAACCCCTACCTGGCGTTTGCTGCCATGGTTTGCGCAGGGATTGATGGGATCAAGAACCAAATCGATCCGGGTGAGCCGTTGGATGTGGACATCTACGAACTGTCTCCGGAAGAATTGGCGAAGGTTCCTTCCACGCCGGGTTCCTTGGCAGAAGCACTGAAGAATCTGGAAAACGACCACGAGTACCTGACCGCTGGTGGCGTGTTCACGGAAGACTTCATCCAATCCTGGATCAGCTACAAGCTCGATCGGGAAGTGATTCCGGTTCAAATCCGGCCTCACCCCTATGAGTTCATGCTCTACTACGATTGCTAATCAGTAGATTGCAATTCAATGATCGTTGCATAGTCGCGATCGGAATTGATTGATTACGCAAGGGCAGGTGGGTCTAGGATCTACCTGCCCTTGTTGTATGGATTGCTAGCGCTAATTGTCATGGGTTGTTAGGGGAAAGCGCGTTGCCTTAGACCAGAAGTGCTACGCTGGATAAGCCGTTTTTTCTGCCGTTGTCCTGTGGTGTCTCCTTTCGCCGCTGAGCGTTTATTATTTACGCCTGCTACTTCTGCTGCCGATGCCATTCCGTTGATTTTTGCGTTTCCCAATGAATACACAATTGGGATTACGAGCTTAGGCTACCAGGTGGTGTGGGCAACGCTAGCGGCCCGATCGGACTTGGCGGTGAGTCGGCTATTTACGGATCTGCATGAGGCATTACCGACCCAGCCAGAGATTTTGGGATTTTCGGTGTCCTGGGAATTGGACTATGTCAATATTCTGGCGATGCTGGAGCAGTTGGATATTCCCATTTGGAGCCGCGATCGCACCGATTCCCATCCGATCGTCTTTGGGGGTGGCCCGGTTCTGACAGCTAATCCGGAACCCTTTGCGGACTTTTTTGATGTGGTGCTGTTGGGTGATGGGGAGATTCTGTTGGATGCGTTTATTAACGCTTACCAGGAGGTGCGCCATGCCGATCGGGCGACGCAACTGAAACATTTGGCGCAGGTACCGGGAATTTATGTGCCGAGTTTGTACGCAGTGACCTACGATGGTGCGGATGGTGCGGTTTTAGAGATTGCACCGATCGAGGAGATCGTGCCGGCGCAGGTGCAAAAGCAGACCTATCGGGGCAATACGTTATCGGTGTCCAGTGTCGTGACGGAAAAGGCGGCCTGGGAAAACATCTTTATGGTGGAAGTGGTGCGCAGTTGTCCAGAGATGTGTCGCTTCTGCCTTGCTAGTTATCTGACGTTACCGTTTCGGCCTGCAAGTTTGGAAGAATCGTTGATTCCAGCGATTCAAAAGGGATTGGCGGTTACGAATCGTTTAGGGTTGCTGGGTGCATCGGTAACGCAACATCCAGAGTTTGATTTGCTGTTGGATTATTTGAATCAATCCCAGTACGATGATGTTCGGCTAAGTATTGCGTCTGTGAGAACGAATACGGTTACGAAAAAGTTGGCAGAAACGTTGGTGAAACATGATACCCGATCGATTACGATCGCGGTGGAAAGTGGCAGCGATCGCATTCGTAATGTAGTGAATAAAAAGCTGACGAATGATGAAATTATCAATGCGGGTATCAATGCTAAAGCGGGTGGTTTAAGTAACATTAAGCTCTATGGGATGGTGGGAATTCCCAGTGAAGAATTGGATGATGTGGAACAAACGGTTGCAATGCTAAAGGCGTTGAAAAAAGCGGCTCCGGGATTACGGCTGACTTGGGGCTGTAGCACGTTTGTACCCAAGGCCCATACGCCGTTTCAGTGGTATGGGGTCAATAAGCAGGCGGAGAAGCGTTTACAGTTTTTGCAAAAACAACTACGACCCCAGGGTATTGAGTTTCGGCCTGAGAGTTTCAATTGGTCGGTGATTCAAACGCTGTTGTCACGGGGCGATCGACGGTTGTCGCAGCTTTTGGCGCTGGTGCGGCACTATGGGGACACGTTGGGCAGTTATCGGCGGGCTTTTAAGGAGTTGAAGGGTCAGTTGCCGGATTTGGATTTTTATGTGTATGACCAGTGGCCGATCGATCGAGTATTGCCTTGGAGTCATTTGCAGGGGCCGTTGCCGATCGGGACGTTGCAGAAGCATTTGGAAATGGCGCGATCGTACTTTTAACGGAGTTGTCTTTGGAGTGAAAAAAATCCCCCACCTGGAAACAGTGAGGGATTTAGATGATTTCAGAAATCTACTCGGTAAACCCAGTTCTCAATCTAGGTGATCGAGACTGTGTTGGAGCTCCCGATCGTATAGTTTTGCAGGAAAATCAACCCATCGTTTGCAGCACTAAATCCAGCAGTGCTATCGTTTAGGGCAATAAATGTGCCACTGTAGCCTGTCACGGTGAAGGCTCTTGTGCGACCTGCTGAGAATGTTGAGGAAGTCAAGACGGATTGGATGCTAGTCTCTGTCAAACTGCTAGCATTGCCGCTAGAAGTATTGAGAGTTGCTGAATTGACACTCGCGGGAGCATCAATTTTGTCGATGTTTGTGTAATCAACGATCGTATCAAAGCCGCTCAAGAGTGAATCCGTAAGGTTGGTGTAACTGAAAGTATCTTCTCCCCTACCACCGATGAGAATGTCTTCTCCACCGCCACCTGTCAGAGTGTCACTGTTGTTATAGCCGAAGATAACTTCGTCTATATTTGTACCAGTCAAAGTATTAACACTACCAGTACCTGCAATAATGCTGAGGGATGATGTGGATGCACTCACATTACCAGCAGCATCTGTACTAGTGACAGTAATGGTGAAGGTTCCATTAGTAAGATTATTCGTGGGAGTAGATGACCACTTGCCGTCACTGCCGACTGTTACATTACCCAAGGGGGTCAAAGTCGTGCTACTGCCACTGCGATAGCTCAACGCAAGCGTTGAACCTGCCTCTGCTAAACCAGCAATACTGATGTTGCCTGAGGTTGGTTCGCTGTAGGTTGTGATGGATGGCGCATTGGGATTGGTGGTATCTAGGGTGAAAGTTAGCGAGCTCGAACTAGAAACATTCCCCGCAACATCGGTTTGCCGGACTTGAACCGAGTTGTTGCCTTCTGAAGCACTAAAGCTATTGCTCCAAGTGGTGCCACCATTAATGCTGTACTCAACTGTTGCACCAGTTTCGAGGCCGCTCAAGGTGAGTCTTCCATCCTTAGTGATTTTGTCAGTATTGGAGCTACCTGTGTCGCTGGTTAGAGCTACACCAGGAGCCGTTGGAGCACTGGTATCTAGCGTGAAAGTAAATGCGGTTGCAGCCGACACATTACCTGCAATGTCAGTTTGCCGCACCTGCACTGCATTGCTACCTTGCGCAGCGGTAAATGAGGTGGCCCAAGTGGTTCCTCCATCAAGACTGTATTGCACCAATGCGCCTGTTTCGATACTAGTGAGGTTAAGCGCTCCATTGTTTGTGATCTTGTCGGTATTGGAACTGCCAGTATCGCTAGCCAGTGCAACACCGGGAGCCGTTGGAGCAGCGGTATCCAGTGTGAAAGTAAATGCAGTCGCATCCGACACATTACCCGCCAGGTCAGTTTGCCGCACCTGAACCGAGTTACTGCCTTCGTTGGGAGTAAAGCTACTAGTCCAAGTGGTGCCGCCATCCATACTGTACTCGACGGTTGCGCCTGTTTCAGTGCCAGTGATGTCGAGTGCGCCGTTTTGTGTCACCTTATCGGTGTTGGAGGTACCCGTATCACTGTTCAGTGCAACCCCAAGAGTCGTTGGCTTAGTCGTATCTAGGGTGAAAGTTAAGGTCGTTACATCCGACATATTGCCAGCTAGGTCAGTTTGCCGCACCTGCACTGTATTGCTACCTTGCGCAGCGGTAAACGATGTGGCCCAATTGTTTCCTCCATCCAAGCTGTATTCCACCAAGGCATCCGTTTCGATACCACTCAGGGTGAGTCTTCCATCCTTAGTGATATTGTCGGTGCTGAAGGTGCCAGTATCGCTAGTCAATGCAACGCCGGGAGTTATGGGAACTATAGTATCCAGAGTGAAAAAGAAATCAGAAGCTGCTGACACATTACCTGCAACATCTGCTTGACGCACTTGGATAGAATTACTGCCTTCGGTGGGCGTGAAGCTGCTGCTCCAAGTAGTCCATCCATCAGTGCTGTACTGAACAGATGCACCCATTTCGATTCCACTTAAGCTGAGCGCTCCATTGTTAGTGATTTTGTCGATGCTGGAGGTTCCAGTATCGCTGATTAGCGAAACACCGACAGTTGTGGGAACTATAGAATCCAGCGTGAAAGTAAATGCAGTCGTAGCCGACACATTCCCCGCAACATCGGTTTGCCGGATTTGCACCGAATTGCTGCCTTCGGT
>MUGG01000170.1 GCA_002148405.1 Alkalinema sp. CACIAM 70d
GTGTGGGTTGAGCAGGGCATCCTGACCCTATGGCGCTGGTTTAAATCCCGTCGCTGAACCGGGTAGCACTAAGCTGATGTGAGTTTGACAAGCAAAATTGTCCCTCACAAATTCCTTGTACTGGGACGCAGAATTCACTTTCGGGGGGTGTCGGGGGAGTAGAGTCCCCTGACATCGCAGGGGGGCGGGGAGAAGTTCCCCGATCTTCGCTGCGCAGCAGCCCCGACGATCGCACCACACCCCGCATTCATTAAACTCACGTAACTGAACACCGCGAAACTAACCTAGGTGACCAAGCGGGCTGCAATACCAGGTAAGATAGAGAATCATCTTTGGTATTACGGGATTTCCCGTTTTTGACAACCGATCGTGTTCGTTTTGCTGGAGTCATTGCCATGCTTACGCTAAAAATCGTAGTTAACATCGTTGTTGCTTTCTTCATTTTGGTTTTCTTCTTCGGCTTCCTGAACAACGATCCCGCCCGGAACCCCAACCGTCGCGATCTTGACTAATTTTCAGGATTTGCCCATTCGAGTTTGAGGGCAGTAGATTATCCTTGGGTGTGCAACCTTCTAGAATCTGCCACGTCAGATGTTTAGCCCGGTTGTTCCTGAGCTAGTCTCTGTCCTTTTTTTGTGAGTTGATTGGATCCCTATGCCCTATCCGGTTGCGCCACCTGACCCGCCAGCCTATATTCGATCGTTTGAACAGTCTCGGCCTTCACTGACGGCTGAAACGTTAATGGTGGATGCAACGGCGAATGTTTTCCCTGAGGCTCAGGTCACGATCGAGCCCTCTGGCTGGACAATTTCACAAAGGACGCTTTCCCAAGATCTGCTGGAATCGCAGACTTCTTCAGATCAAACCGGTTCTACAGGCTCTACAAGTACCGCAGGGGCTACAGATTCTACAGACTCTACAAGTACACAATCTCGCCCAGTGGTGCCGTTAACAACGCCGCTGCCACCTAGTAGTGAGAGCGTTACGCCTGGTAGTGAAAGCGTTGCGCCTGGAACTGCTAAGCCTGGGACTGCTAAGCCTCAGGGATCTTCCTCTTCTCCCAGTTCTAGTCAATCCCCGATCGACACAACCAAAGCCCCATCTACCCCAACGCCTTCCACACCGACACCTTCCACACCGACCGCAAAGCTGGCGCAGGAAGGATTGCTGGAACTGAAGGCCGATCGCCAAGATTACGACGAACGGCGACAAATTTTTACCGCAGAGGGCAACGTGTCCATGCGGTTTCGGGGCTCCTTGCTGAAGTCCGATCGCTTGCAGGTCAATCTTCTCAATCGCTTTGCCGTAGCTGATGGTGACGTACAACTGACCCGTGGCGATCAGGTCATACAAGGCGACCGGTTTGAATATAACTTTGTGCAAGGCGAAGGCAAGGTGCGATCGCTGCGGGGGGATGTATTTCTGCCGACTGCTGGTACAGATTTCGCCCCTAACCTCCCTACAGATATTTCCGCCGGAGCCGTCCTAACCCAACCCGTCATCGATCGGGTCTACACCAACCAACCTGCGCAGAATGTGACCGGTGGACGCGGCGGCAGCTTTACAATTGGGGCACGGAATAATCCCAGTGGCGGTGAAGTGGTGCCCCAGCGGGGAGGCCAGGGGGTGCGCCGGGTTCGGTTTGAAGCGGCGGATGCGGACTTTTATCCCGAAGGCTGGACGGCTCGGGATGTGCGGATCACCAACGACCCCTTCTCGCCGCCGGAATTGGAACTGCGGGCCAAGACAGCAACGTTTACCCGTCTTTCGCCCCTGCGAGATGAAATTCGGGCAGAGAAACCTCGCCTCGTGTTTGATCAGCGCTTCAGTTTGCCCCTTTTGCGCAATCGCGTGGTCATCGATCGTCGTCCCCGCCAGCCCGGTTTGTTTAGCATTGGCTTTGATAGTGACGATCGAGGTGGCTTATTCATCGAGCGTCCCTTTGATATCCTGCCTCCAGGGCCAGTGCAGTTCGTTGTAACACCGCAGTTTTATGTGCAACGGGCAGTCCAGGAGGGGGGCTCGGCTGCGGATTGGTTAGGGGTCAAAGCGAAGTTAGTTGCGCCCTTTGGCAATGGGGGGGTGATTCGAGGCAGCGCCAACCTGACGAGCTTTAATTTTGATAAGTTTGAAACCAATTTCCGGGCCAATTTGCGAGCCGCCCACCCCATTAATACGGGTTGGGGGCCCCATGTGTTGGCCTTGGAGGCTAGCTACCGCGATCGCTTATTTAACAACTCCCTGGGTTTCCAGGATGTGCAAAGTAGTGTTGGTGCCTTATTTTTCTCCCCGTCCATTCCTCTGGGCAAAACGGGGATTAATCTGAGCTACCAAGTGGGCTATCAGTACGTTAATGCCGACACCGATCGGGTCGATCTGCTCAAACCGGTTCGGGATAACAATCGTATTAGTCTCAGCCGCTTTCAAGGCAGTGTGGCCCTCAGTAAAGGGTTCCTCCTATGGCAAGGCAAACCCTTAGCGGCCACCGCCACTGAAGGATTACGCTACACGCCCACTCCCGTGGTGCCCTATGTCTCCCTAGGGTTGGGGACAACGGGGGTTGCTACCGCCTATAGCAGCGGTGATGTGCAAAATAATGTAGTTATCAGTGCCAGTTTATCGGGACAATTTGGCCATTTTTCCCGTCCTTTCTTTGATTACACTGGATTTAATGTGACTTATTCCCGCACGCTGCCCGATGGGTTATCTCCCTTTTTGTTCGATCGGGCAGTGGACAACAGTATTTTGTCGGTGGGTTTAGTGCAACAAATCTATGGCCCGATTCGGCTCGGGGTACAAACAGCCTGGAACTTGGATCCAACCCGAGAAATTAGTACAGACTATTTTGTAGAATATAGCCGTCGGACTTACAATGTACGGCTAAGATACAATCCAGTTCTCTCGCTTGGATCCATCAGTTTAACCATTAATGACTTCAATTGGTCAGGCGGTTCAGAGCCCTTTAGTGGGAATGACGTTGTACCCGTTGGTTCCGGGGTATCTCGCCCTAACTGACACGTTCTAGCGAGTCTTTACTAGAGTCCAAATTAACCTGTAACGCCAGCTTGTATCAGGAGTCTGCATTACGAGCTAGGCCCTTTCCGGTTGGCATTCATTCAGCCAAATGGATCGCTCAGGGATGATCGCTAGGAAAAAATTGACTAAACTCAAAGATTAAGGGCACTCCAGATCAGTGAAGCTGAGCAGTAACCACCATGGCAAACTATGAGCAAGTTTCCTATTCGACACGCATTCGCTATCCCCTGTTAGCGGCGGACGCTAATCCGATCGCCCATGCAGAGTCTTTATTGAAGCATTATAGTTTTGACCTAGGTGGTCGATCGGTGCAGGAATTGCTCAGCCATTGGCAAACCCATTATGCTCCCCAGTGGATTCGTTTAGCAGTCATTGAAGCACTGTACCAAGGTCGATATAAGGCGATTTCCGTAGATGAAATTCTAAAAATTTGGCGGCGGCGACGGCACCCAACCCCGCATTTTTCGGGGGAATTTGAACGGCTCGTGGGCGATCGGTTTCCTAGAAATCTACTCTCGACAGAACAACGAAAAGCGTTACCCAGAAGGCTTCAGCCCGATGATTCCGCCTGGATGAATCTTGCGCGGCAGACTTTAGAGCGGAATGGTGAGCAATCGAAAGCTCGATCGAATCAGTTGGCTCCTTCTTCTCAAAAGTTATCTGATTCTCAAACGCTGTCTGATTCTCTAGATGGGTCTGAAGCGTTATACAATGGGTTGTCTGATCCGGTTTCCGATGCGTTACCGAGTAACTGTTCAGATAACCAGAATTGGGATAATCCGCTTACTAAGAACAAGCTTTCTGAGAACACCCCTGAGAGGGCATCTGTTTTATTGTCCCAGTCTGTTAATTCATCGATTGCTCAATCTCCAGCACAAACTCAATTTCCAGCACAAACTCAATCTCCAGTACAAACTGTGGTGACCGATGGAGACGTGTTTTCTAGTTTGGATGCTGACTTGGATTTAGCCATTCATCAGTTTGTCCCAACGGATATCAGTCCTGAGTTTTGTAACAAACTAAAAGCAGTCGCAAACGAGCACCTATCTCCACTGGCGCGATCGCTCAGTGATGCAGAGGAGGATGGCTTAGAACCCACGCAAGTTGCAGCGATGTCGTCCGACGCGGAGGCTTTGCTGGTGCAATCTTCGGAGCATGGAATGAATCACAGTAATGATCATCCCAATACCCATCGTCTAAGTGATCTAGCCGCTCATGATTCAGCAAATCACGATTTAGTCATGAACCATTCAGAGAATGCTGAACCTGGATTAATCGATCGAATAGTTTCGCCGAATACAGCACATTCACTTTAGTAATGCATTGGGTATTGCAAGCAATTACATAAGCAATTACAACGGAATCCGCTCACATCCCCCAGAGGAAAAGTGTTGCGAGTTACGCCCGCTTGTTCCTCCCCTGATGGGGAATGAACGATTACACCTCATTCAATGAATTGAATAACCTTAACGGCAATGGGAATGGCTGCTTCTTGTTGGAACTGATCGGCTCGTCGCTCAATTTTGCTTAATTGATTCAGGGCGAGGCTACAGGGCATTCCATACTTGGCTTGCACGCGATCGCTGGCGATGGTTAAGGCGGTGCGCGATCGCGCTACAAAATCATCCAACGGATAAGACTGATCCGGGGTGAAGTACTCCTTAATCACCAGGGACGGGGAATAGCAGATTTCCTCAGTGCCATCAGGCCATTGAATTTTGAAGCGCATTTCTGGCATGGGTGAATCCTTGATAATGATTGATGTGCATTGTAGCGGACGTTTTCCAGGAATAGGTTTCCAGCACAGTGTGACTGTTTTGCACCAATGCCTGAGCAACCTGGGGTTGGACACTCTGCAACATCGCCTGGGCAATGGTATCGGGGTTGGAGGGGTCAACGAAAAGTGCCTGCTCAGGGGTCAGAAATTCGGTGAAGGGAGCCTGCTGGGAGACAATCACGGGTAACCCACTGGCTAAGGCTTCTAGCACCACTAAGCCCCAGCCCTCTTTCACTGATGGGAAGACAAAGCTGTCGGCACAGCGATACAGACTGGGCAGATCGGCATCGGGAATTACGCCAGGGAGGACGATCGCCTGCTCCAACTCAAGATCCTGCATCCGTTGCAAGCACTGCTCCCGGTAGGTCTGATAGTCAAATAGCGTCGCACCTCCGGCAATGACTAATTGGGCATGGGGCAGGGTCTGACGTACTTGGGCAAAGGCGTTGAGCAATTGCAGGGTATTCTTGCGCGGTTCGATGCCCCCAACGGTCAGGAACACGGGAGTTCCGGTTAGGCCCCATTGTTGGCGGAGGGGTTGCGGGTTAGGGAGGGGAGCCGCAAAGCGATCGCGGTTCACCCCATTCACCACTCTGGGGGCGTGGATGTGATACTGCTGGGCTAACTGCTGCTGCCAGTAGTCGCTGACACACAGGCACAGATCCGCGTCCTCAATCGATCGCTGCTGGCACTGCTGAAGGTAAATACTCTGGTAATCCTCGATATGGTGCACGGTACGGACAAAATGGGGAATTTTGCCCTGCTGCCGTAATATTGCCAGAGCATTGGCACTCAGGCAATCTTGGGCATGGAAAATCTCATACTGGTAATTGGCTAGATGCCCATCCAAAAACGTGACGAATTCTTGAATCCGTTGCTGAATCAGTTGGTCAATGGCGGCGGGAGCGGCACTGGCTTGAACGGGTTGGTAAGCGCAGGTGAGCGATCGGCCAAAGCCGCTGCCATCTTTATCCAAAGCATAGACGCAGACGGTGTGACCGAGGTGTTGGAGCGCCTCGGCCAGTTCCAGGGTATGGATGACGCTGCCTCTGGGTTTGGTGGAATAGGTGAATAGGGCAATCTGCATCGGAATTTCAGATGTCCGCTCCAACCGCTCCAACGTAGGGTTAGGTGGCATAATTCACGACCTAGATTTCACCAAAAAGTTGAGTCATTAATGTGACCTCACTACAAAGCTCATTTGAGAATCATTTTTGCCAACACACAGCGACTTTCGGCAGTCTGCTGCAACAGCGTTGTCGTACGGTGATATGCACGACAATCACAAGTTTAGCGAAAAATGATGACTTGCAATGTTCATGCGTTGTCGCAAATAGAACCGATGAGCATCAAAACGCTGAACGCCTGAATCTAGATGTAGCTGCTTGCAATCATGGTTCCTTGCAAATTTCATCAACCATTCAAATAGATTTTGTCCGTACCCCTCTGACCGAACTGCTTCATCAACAACTAAATCATAAACGTATAAAAATCGTCCCCACGCTAAACACTCAGAAATACAAAACCCTGCTACAGCTAGCACTTGGCCATCTCGCTCTAAAAAAGAAAGCTGATAACCGCTTTGTTTTTGACGCTGAACTTGCTCTAAAAAATTCTCTTGTTTCAAGTGTGGACGTAGTTGAGACAAGACTGGAAAGCATTCAAGGATCTGTGAATCAGATTCTGTCAACTGAATCAACATTAAATAAAATCTCTCAAAACTTCAGCTCTAGAATACAGTGTCGAATTCTCACCCATCTCTTTAACAAAAAACTTGTCGAAAGCTCTAGGTAGATAGCTTTAATCCTGAATTCCAGTACGTAGCTTTCAGCGGATCAACCTGTATCTATCTGCGGGGCTAGATGGGCTACTTTGGCATTTCCAAATTGCACGGGCCGATCCCAGAGCTAGATAGTTGGCTGAGGCGACGTATCCGGATGTGCTATTGGCAACAATGGCGTAGACCGAGAACTCGCATTGGCAATCTGTTGAAGCTGGGCACGCCGCGACAACATGCTTTCTCAAACGGCTTAAGCCGGAAGGGATATTGGCGATTGTCACGGACATTGGCGACGCATACGGGAATGTCGAATGAGTGGCTTGCACAGCAAGGATTGCTTTCGATTCGTGACCTCTGGATGAAGGTTCAGGGGTACGACAAGAAGCCTGTCAAATCGTCTAGCAGTTAGGTTGGGAACTGCCCGGTGCGGAGCCGCACGTCGGGTGGTGTGGGAGGGGGAGATCGTGAGGTTTTCCCCTATCCCGATTAGCTTTCCGGGGCAGTGTGTAGTTTACATGCAGGAGAACGCCTATTTTTCAAATGACACAAAGAGCTATGAAATGGGGGAAACACACACGACACGAAATCCAGCGTTGTTCAGTCTGTCGTCTATAGGAAGACGACCACGGTAAGCAGAGCGACAGTCTTCAGGTACACAAAACCAAGAGCCACCTCGCAGCATACGGTAACGATCATCGCCTTCCACTACCCAGGCATTGCCATTTGTAGGAGCTCCGGCATAAGAAGAGGGGTGCCAGTGATCAAGACACCATTCCCACACAGTGCCATGCATGTCCGCCAGCCCAAAAGCGTTAACTACCCCAAAACTACCTACCGCCATAGTCTGTTTGCGAAATTGCCCCGGACAGCCGTGGGCATAAGAACGAGTACCATTGTAATTGTCAAAATCAGTAGAGAGTGTTAACCCACTGTGGAAAGGTGTTGTCGTACCCGCACGACAAGCATACTCCCACTCTGCTTCACTGGGCAGACGATAGTTTGCTCCCATATGCTGGGACAGCCGATCACAAAATTCTACTGCGTCTCGCCAAGAAACACATTCCACGGGGTGCTGACTGTTTTTGAAATTAGCAGGATCGGGGTCTAACTCTTGTTTTACCTTAGGAAGAGTGGCGATAAAACGCCACTGTGCCTGGGTAATAGGATATTGGCTGAAGTAGAAAGGTTGCACTGTGACTTGGTGCTGACTTTCTACATCTACGCCTTCCAGTTCAGGAAAAGACGATTTGTAGCGATCTCGCCCTTCCTCTTCCGGAGGCGATCCCATGAGAAACTTGCCGCCAGGAATAGCCACAAAATCGAGGGTGAGTGTTGTCGCTAGAGGTTGTTTCCAAATCGGAATTTGGTGCACTTGAGTGATGACCCGCTCAGACTCCAAGATAATACTCAGCATGGTGACTGGTTGGCCACTGGAACTTGGAAGTTGACGCAGAGCGATGGCCGCTCCTTGGCGCAGGGGCAGAGGCTGAGTATCACTTGTCAAAATCTGAAGTAGTTCAGTGGCTCCGGCGTTCATGCGACCCAGGGCTTCTGCTACGCAGCGTCGGATGGCAACATCTGCGGTGGAATCTTGCAACAACAGCAAGAGGCGCTGAGCGATGTCTTCATGTTGTGCCGGACTGGCTGTGACAAGCCCCTCGCCAATTTCGCCCAGAGCCTTGGCTGCGGCTTGGCGAGCAGCCAGGGCTTGGCTGGGGTTCTCCAACATGCCAAATAAATTGTGGGTGGCTGGGGTCGCCGCTGCGCCCCGTTTGCCCAAATCATCTGCCGCGCGGATACGATATTCCAACTCTGGCGACAACAGTTCCGAAATTAGCAACCGAATACGCCGCTTTTCTTGGGACTGCCGCAACACTTCGGGGTCGAGTCCGGCTTTGAGTACCAGGTTTGTGAGCACAGTATCAGAAATCTGGGTTGGGACTTCTTCTCGCTTCAGCAGGCAGCAATCGCGCACGGCCAGCAAAAAGCCTTGAATGGCTTCAGGCATATCGTTGGTGCGGTGTAGAGTGGCATCAATGTCACGGAAGAATCGCAGCCAAACAGCATCAGGGTCGGCGGGGTCAGTCTGCTGAATCTGCAAATCTACAAACCACAAAGCTGCCAAATATTCGGCGAGAGGGTCGAGGATAAGGCGCAGTTTGTTCCCTGGCTTTTGGATTTGCAGAAGCCGCAGTCGGGTTTCTAGATAGCGCAGGCGCTCCTTGGGGCTGTCTTGGGAATCTGGTTTTTCTAGCGTGGTTTCCAGGGTGTTTTGCAGTGCGGCAATAGCAGTATCATACTTTGTCGAGGTAGGTTTGTAGGTTTGCTTCAGGCATTCCCAGGCGATTTTTTTGGCATCAGCTTGCACTTGGAGATCACTGCGCTGGTGATTGGGTTCAATGGTGCTGTTCAACTGGTTAAGATAGCTCAGCATCAGTTCTGGGATTGAGGCGGGCAAAGTGCCCCCAGCCCCCTCCTGCTGCTCAATCATTTGATCGGCATAGAGCCGCGCTAGCAGCACGGTGATATTTCGCTGTCCCACCATACCCGATAGCCGTCGGCAGGCACCAAAATAATCCTCGTCTTCAAACAAATGGCGCTTATGCCGCTGTTCCAGGTAGGTATCCATAAATCGGGACAGGCGGCTACCCTCAATTCGCTGGGGTTTTAACAGGGTTTTGACAACGTTACTAAAACTCTCTTCTAGCCGTGTGGTGACGACTAGAGCCTTGGCCTGAAAAGTTGATAGGCTGGGGTCGATCTGCTTGCGAGTCTCTTCGCTCATTTCTGACAGGTGATCGACAATCACTAAAATTCGCTGACGTTGCAGTAACTTTTCCACTAATTCAGCAGCTATGGGATCAGCTTGATTAGTGAGACTATTCAGTTGCCCACGAATAACTTCTAGCAGCGACTTTTTATCATCCAACTCGGTTTCTACCAGAACCGGCAACATCCGCTGGCTGGCAAGTTGTTTTTGCAGTCCCCACTGGGCAATCTGGCAAGCCAGACTGGTCTTACCCGAACCGCCTTCGCCCGCAATCACCAGCACCGCTGATTTTTTTGAAAGGTGGGCACCAAGGCACTACCGCTGAGATCGTTGAAGAGGATCGAATCGGGTTTTTGCACCTTGCAAACGGGCAAGGGAATATGGATTTGCCGATCTACAACTGTGTCCAGTTTAAAGAATTCGGCCTGGGCTATTTTCCAATGCTGCTCAACCCAGGCATCCAGAGCGCGATCTCGGTATTTCAGCGGGCGCATCAGGGCGAGGGGAATTTTCCAACTGGTAAACGGAACAGCCAAATCGGTAGAGGGCAGTTTTAGTAACCACTGGGGCCGGAACAGCCAAACGCCTGCATAACCTAGCAGAAGGGAACCGATAATCATCAGCGGCACAGCTTGCTTTTGCGTCGCTTGTTGCAGTTGCCCTGAAAGTTGTTCTTGAAATGGCGGTGGCGGAGTGGCAGTGGCTGACGAGTTCTGAACCACTGGTGCTGTGGAGGTGCCGATTATTAGTCCGGCAGTGATACTAGTAAGTACGGAGGAAAAATGTAGGACGCTCATTGCAGGACGATCTCGCGCTGGGTGTGATCTGAGTTAGCCAAATCTTAAGTGATTTTTCAGGTCTCAGAGTTATGGGAAGAAACCTGATAGAGAGAGTTTTTTGACTCTATTTTCCTTCACTTCTCAGCATCCTAATCGGAGCAAGAAGTCCACTTAGGGCAAGAATGTTATGCCTGGGTAGCTAGCTAACAATGAATAGGCTGAATTTTTCTGCCTAAGATCTCAATTTGGGTGGATAGGCAGAATAATTCGGTATAACATGCAAAATTTACTGCTTATGCCGATTCTTTCTGCATAATATGCCGATCTAGCTAAATCGCAAGAAGCTTTCCGCCTATTTTCAGATTTCTTATGGAGGTGGGTAAATGTATTATTAGACACACGATTTTAGGTGTAGTGGCAAGGTGTAATCAAAATTAGGATACGCTAGTGCCAACGTAACGCATACAGTTCTCCCGTCATAGGCGTTAGCTCGGCGTAATCCATCTGACAAATCTACAAATCTGGTTTAAATCCGGTCAGGGGGCGGTGAGCTAAATCCCAAAAGCTGATGGATTCCTGTTGCAGTTGCAAAACCAGTTCAGAACTGCCATTGACTTCACCGATCGCTTCGCAGGCCAGGTGGCGATCGCGAAACAACTGCTGCACTAAGGGCACTTGAGCCGCATCCACACTGAGTAAAAAACCATAACTGGGAAAGACAGTCAGCCAGATTTCCAGGGGCACATGGGCAGGACGGGGAATGGCTTCCAGATTCAGAATGGCACCCCGACCGGAGGTTTCCAGCAGCATCAGGGTCGTGCCAATGATGCCACCCATGCTGATATCTTTGCCCGATCGGCACAGGTCTTGCTCAGCAATCTGGGGCAACAGCGCTAACTTTTCCTGCAATTGCGCGGGGTCTGCGGTGGTGGCGGCATTCCAGAACGGAAAGCGGGGATGCATTTGACCCTCCAGATCCACCACCATCAGCAGGTGCTGCCCCGGTTGGGCATCGAAGCTCGTGATCAGGCGGCTGGCTCGTCCCAAAATCGAGACGGAGAGCGCATTGTAGACACTATGGCAGTTGGTGTGCCCCCCGACGATGGGGACATTGTAGGCGCGGGCTGCTGCTTGCATCCCCGCCCAGAGCGGTTGCGCTTGCTCAGCAGACTGACTCCACAGGGCATCGACAACCGCGATCGCCCGTCCCCCCATGGCATAGATATCGCTGATATTCACCATCACCGCCGACCAACCCGCAAACCAAGGGTCTTGCTCGACAAAACCCGGCATCATCCCTTCACTGGCCAGCAGCAAATAACCGTCGCCATCGGGAATGGCGGCACAGTCATCCCCCAGTTGGACAGGAACGGGTGACCGGAACGAGGCCGACTGGCAAACCTGGGCGGCAGTTTGAATATCTTGCTTCTGCAAAATACCGATCGCGGTTTGCAGATGGGCAACCAGGGCAGTCAGCATCAGGACGCTTCCCTGACTTGAAAGGGTCGGGCAGGCCGGATCTCGTTAGCTGGCGGGTAAAAGTTGAGATCCACTTCCATCAGGTGGTGCGGGCGATCGCAAATGGTCATTTCTTGAACGGACTGCCAATGCAACCGCTGAAAAAACCGCACATTCTGAAGCTGCACCGTGGCCAGGAATTGCTGACAGCCCCAGGTATTGGCCGTTGTCACTGCCTTGTAGATTAACCCTTTACCAATTTGCCAGCCTTTGCGATAGTCCGGATGGGTGCCCAATCGCCCCCCGTACCAGAAACCGGGACTCGTTTCATAAATTCGCACTACACCCACAATCTGGTCGGCGGAGTCGCCAGCATCGGGTTCAGTCGCCGCGTTGGCCTGGACAGCAATGATGGGGTAGGCGATCGCATCAATGTCATCCACATCGCTGGTCTCGAAAAGCTGTTGTTCGTGGACAAAAATGGTCTGACGCAGGGCATAGTAAGCTGCGATTTCTTCAGGCGTAGTTGCCAGTTTGAATTGATAGGAAGTCATGGTTCTTAAACAGTTCAAGCAGCTTCATAACTGGAGAGGGCAGAACAGGCTCCACATTTGGCGCATCCGGCTTTCATGTCGGCAGAGCGTAACCCGGACTGCTTCAGCATTGCGCCGACGCGCTCGTAGACGGCCTGCATGAATTCACTGCTGGGGGCAGGATGGTGTGCTAGCGGCGTGCCTGTGATTGGCACAAACGGCACAACAAAGGGATAGACCCCAATTTGAATCAGGCGATCGCACATCTCCGTCAGGGTTTCCAAACTATCGCCCAATCCGGCCAGGAGATAGGTGCTCACCTGTCCCCAGCCAAAGATTTTCACCGAGGCTTGGAACGCCTCAAAGTAGTAACTGAGCGGCACCGACGCTTTTCCGGGCATGATGGTGGCTCTGATGGCTGGATCGGCGGCCTCCAGATGCATCCCCAGGTTCTCAATTCCAGCGGCGTGCATCCGCTCGAACCAAACAAAGTCGTCCGGGGGTTCACATTGCGCCTGGATCGGCAAATTCACCTTGGCTTTAATCGCTTTGGCGCATTCAGTCAGGTAGGCCGCGCCGCGATCGATCGTGTTGGGCGTTCCCGTGGTCATCACCAGTTGCCGCACCCCATCCAACCGCACGGCAGCTTCGGCCACTTCCGCCAGTTGAGCCGGGGCTTTGCGGGCAATGGTGCGCCCCGCCTCTAGGGACTGGCCGATGGCGCAAAACTGGCAAGAGGTAGCCGTGTCGTTGTAGCGCATACAGGTTTGCAGCACCGTTGTCGCAAGTACATCACGGCTGTGCAGTAGGGCAATTTTCCAGTAGGGAATCCCATCAGCGGTGCTGAGGTCATAAAACCGAGGCCGCTGGGGAAAGGAAATCTGGGCGATGTCGCGATCGTGAAAGCGCAGCTTGGCCTGACCGGGGGTGGAGTCGAGCACAGCCGCATAGGGCGATCGCGTCGCCGACTCGGTAAAGATCGGCACCATCACCGTGGTGTCATCAATGGTGATGGCTTTGTGATCGGACGGCCCCGCGCCCCCCTTGCGACCCATCACGGTTGATGTCGGCTCAATCCACTGCAACCCATAGGTCTGGAGTTGAGCAATGAGCTCTTGCTTCGTCAGGTGTAGCGGACTCGTCGATTGCTGATTCAATTGCTGAGTCATGTGGGTTACCGCTCCCAGCGAAATTTGCGATCGGATTCTTGAATCGGAACATCGTTAATGCTGGCAAATCGGCGCATCATCAGCCCATTGTCAGCAAACTCCCAGTTTTCATTGCCGTAGGCGCGATACCAGAAGCCGGAATCGTCGTGCCATTCGTATTCAAACCGCACCGCAATGCGATTCTCCAAAAAGCACCACAGTTCCTTTCGCAACCGATAGTCCAACTCTTTCGCCCATTTCCGCTTGAGAAATTCCACAATCTGGGCGCGTCCCTGCAAGAACTCAGCCCGATTGCGCCATTCGGAATCTTCGGTATAGGCGAGGGCGACACGCTCTGGGTCACGGGTATTCCAGGCATCTTCAGCCGCCTGGACTTTGGCTTTGGCGGTTTCTAGGGTAAACGGGGGTAGGGGAGGTTTCATGGGGATTCATTCAGGGTGAACGCAGGTGAAACGGCATTCGCGTCTGGAACGGGCAAATCTAGTGGGGCGAAGTCTGGGACAGGAGTGGGGGCAATCAGGGATTGAGCCGTCAGGTTGGCATGCAGTTGCAGCAAGTCTGGGCGGGAGTAATGCCCCACGGAGTCCATCATCCGTTTGCGCTTAGTGATCAGGGAGAAGTCGAGGTCAGCGATCGCCATGCCCTCTCCCTCGGTCACAGGCGGACACAGGTGATTCCCCTCCGGGCCAATAATTGCCGTATTGCAGCCGTTGCTGAGGAACCGTTGCAGCGTTTCATCCGGGGTAATTTGCCCCACCTGTTCCGGCGACAGCCACGCCGTGGCATTGATCACAAAACAACCCGATTCCAGGGCGTGGTGGCGAATGGTGACTTCCATTTGATCGGCAAAAATCTGCCCGACCATCGATCCGGGAAACTGAGCACAGTGGATTTGTTCGTGCTGGGTCATCAGGGCAAAGCGAGCCAGGGGATTGTAATGCTCCCAACAGGCCAACGCACCCACCCGTCCCACGGCGGTGTCCACCGTTCGCAATCCGGCTCCATCGCCCTGCCCCCACACCATGCGCTCATGGTAGGTCGGGGTCATCTTGCGCCGTTTCAGCAACAGGGTGCCATCGGCATCAAAGATCAGTTGGGTGTTGTAGAGGGAGCCATGATCGCGCTCATTGACTCCCAAGACAACGACGATATTGTGGGAACAGGCAGCCTGACTGACGGCATCGGTGGTTGGCCCTGGAATCGTCACGGCTTCTTCGTACAGCCGCATGTGCTCTTTGCCCATCAGGACGGGCGGTTGCACAAAGGAGAAGTAGGGATAGTAGGGCACAACGGTTTCGGGAAAAACCACTAGTTGCGCCCCTGCCGAGGCCGCTTTGGCGATCGCCTGCAAGACCTTCTCGGTTGTGCCCTCGCGGCTAAACAGCACTGGACTGATTTGAACTGCTGCTGCACGAACAATGCGTGAATAATCCATGGGTGATTGGAAGAGTAAAAATCCTAGAGTGTCCAGGTATCGAGAATGAAGGCTCCATCTTTGCGATGCAGCAACACCAAATCCAACACATCCAGCGGATTGATCGGGCGAATGCCAGGAATCAACGAGGGTTCGCCGTGACCATACAGGGCTTGTAGCGCAAAGCGACAGGCATAGACTTTGCCACCTTCGGCCATAAACTTGGTCAGTTGCTCGTTGAAGTTTTGGTGACCCGGAAAGGCGGCATCACCGAGTTTCGGAAATCCCCGTTGCACACCCAAGGTTACGCCGGGGCCATACAACAGCACAGAAGTCTCAAAGCCCTTGCGCTGTAGTCGGGTGGCTTGCAGCAAGTTAACAAAACCAATTGAGCCTTCAAAGGCAACGGTGTGGAAGGTCACCAGGGCTTTTTCACCCGGTTCGGCTTTGACATCGGGAAAAACCTTTTCTTCGTAATCAACAAAGAAATCACCCGTTTGATGCGCTGGGGCAGTCACTTCAGCCATAGTTGCTTCCTTTTGCTTTGCTGGGTTTCCAGCCCCATTATGAGGTTGTCAGAACGGGGATTTGTATCTCCAGTTACCGAGTCCAGAAGACTACCCATAGGGTCAGGTTCGCGATCGCCAATGGGCTTAAGTCGGGGCGATCGGCCTGTCATCCCTGTTTAAATCGATAGGTGATCGCGACTACGATCCCAGTAAAAATTCATTCACTACACTCCAGGCATTGTTAGTCGAAATCCGTCGCCGTGCCGCTAGGTAATCGGCCAGATAGACCGCATCCCGCGCAATGCCGGAAAATCGCCCCGAACCCCAGGTATACAGCCAGGGCAACCCCAGGAAATACAGCCCCCAGAGGGGCGTTACGCCGCGCTCATGGCTGGGATAGCCTTTGCCGTTAAACACGGGCATATCCACCCAGCTATAGTCGGTTTGATACCCCGTACACCAGATCACGGTCTGGATGTTGGCGGTTGCTATATCGATCGCGGGTTGCTCCTCAGGGGGTTGCCAAACGGGCTGGTAAGGCGGTTCGGTGGGGGCATCCAGATGGTTTTTGGCAATGAACTTGTCAATGGTCTGTTTAATGCTTTCGCAAACGGCATCGGCTTGGTCTAAATTTTGCTTCAGGTCAGGATTAAACTGAAGCTGTGTCCCGTCAATCCGCTGTAACCGTCCGTGCAGTTGCATTCCTTCCTGGGCAAACTGCCGTAGGTCAATCTCCCGCCCACCATCCCGTCCGGTTAGGTAATGGTTGGCCTTGGCGCGGACTTTGTCCTTTTGGGGATGCTCGTCAATTGGTAAGTCGTAGTACCCCATCTGATCTAACCAGTCCACTACATCTTTACCCCGGTAACGACGGGGCGATCGCGGCGCACTACCCACACTCAAATGCACCGTCCGACCCGCCAGATGCAAATCCTCGGCAATTTGGCACCCCGATTGGCCAGTGCCCACCACCAGCACAGCTCCCGGTGGCAAGGCATCTGGATTTTTATACTCCGATGCGTGAAGTTGCTGGACGGTGGACGGCAGTCGCTCTGCCATGCGGGGAATTTTGGGTCGATGATAGCCACCCGTGGCAATGACCACCTGATCGGCGGTGTAGGAGCCGATCGAGGTCTCCAGCTCAAAGCGATTGTGGGTTTCGTCTTTCCACAGCCGCGATACCGCTACACCTTCGCGGATCGGTGGCTCAAAGGCAGCGGCAAAGGCTTCGATGTACTGCACAATTTCATCTTTCACCATGAATCCCTGGGGGTCGCTCCCCGGATAGGGAAATCCCGGTAGTTGACATTGCCAGTTAGGTGTAACCAGACAAAAACTATCCCAGCGTTTTTCTCGCCATGCATAACCAATTTGATTTTTCTCGAAAATCAGATGGTCAATGCCACGTTCTTTCAGGCAATAGCTCATGGCTAACCCCGCCTGCCCACCACCAACAACGACGACTGAATGGTGACTGCTCATAGGATACAAAAGCCTCTGTTGTGGATTACGGCCAGCCTAAAGTTGCGATTTACGTGCCTTTGTATCTGTCGATACGGAAGTTCCAAGTCTGGCGATATGGGTAGGTAACCACTCCTCTGGATGATTAATAGCGGTCTACCCAGGGAACTGGAGGTGAGTTGCCCTGTCTAAATGGAATGCTTTGAGGGCACTTCGATTAATCTGGGATGAGGGCAGTTTAACTGCCCCAACGGATAAGATAACGTTGCTTAGCCTGGATAATTCACGACAGTTTACACACCGAACCGTAGAGCCCATCCCCCTGTGGTTGCCCCGTAGATTTTGCACCAAGACAGTGATCACAGTGGAGTTATCAACATCCGCAACCCTAAAATTCTGGAGCGTTAACCCCATGCAATTGTCCATTCCTGAAACCATCATCCAATCGATCCGGTTGCCCGAAAACCGCATCGAAGCCGAACTACTCAAAGAACTCGCCATTGCCCTCTATACCCAAGAGCTATTGTCCTTCGGCAAAGCCCGCGAACTTGCCAACCTTGACCACCGCCAATTTAGCCAGCTTCTAGGCGAGCGAAACATCCCCCGACACTATTCCGAAAACGAACTTGCAGAAGACCTAGACTATGCCCGTCATCAGTAACACCTCGCCCCTCCTCAATTGAGCGATCAGTGTGACAGTACCTTGACCTATGGACATCACCGAAAAAGCCTTTGAAACTGCATGGGGCTAAATCCAGGGTTTTGAAAAGCGTATTCTTTACAGAATGCGCCAATTCTATGAAACCTATCCCAATCCTGAGATTGTGTCGTCGCTAGGGTTTTGAGCGATCGCCAATAGCCTTTGTCACTGCTAAATCCATCCCTGTTGAATCGCTTGATAAATCGCCTGATAGCGGGTGCGAACCTGAAGCTTAGCCAGGACGTTGTTGAGATGGAATTTGACGGTGCTTTCGCTGATGAATAGGTGTTCAGCAATGTCGCGATCGCGGTGCCCCTGGGTTAATAATGTGAGGATTTCCAGTTCCCGTTCCGTTAGTTCACTGGTGCGAATACCCCAGGTTTGCCCCTGCGTCACCACCTCTACAACCTGCCGCAATTGCTCTGGCGAAATCGATAGGTCAACTTTGGCCTGAATTTTCGCTGGACAAGCTGGGGTAGTAGCGATCCAGATAATTTTGCGATCGCCTGCAATCGTGCTCGGCTGATCGGTTAGGACGGGGGCATTACGATCGCGGCATGGGGTCAATCCGGCTGCTCTGGCAAGTTGGGTGCAGGCCAGTTGCAGGACGGATGCCCTACAGGCAATTTCTAGTCGAAGATCGGAGGGTTGTTGGCGATAGGGCAGGGTGAGTTGAATTTGCAGCGCCCGTTGGTTGGAGAGGGGTTGTGTAGTAAGTTGCCCTCCCAAGCCGGACGCGAGGAATTGAATTTCGGCAAGATGGCCATCAATTAGGTCGGTGGCGGCTGGCAATGGGTTAGAAACGGTGATCTCTAGGGATACACCTTGGTCGTCATACAGGAGTCGAGTGTAGGCGGCCTGGTTGAGGGTTTCCGCTAGTTTGAGCAAAAGATAGTGGGTCGAGAGGTCGAGGGTGCGTTCTGTCCCCAGCAGGGTCAACCGCGACCCACTGAGAATTTTAGCGATTTGGTCGGAGAGGGGAATCTCGCTGCTGCTATGCCCCACGGCCAGTTGCCAGTTGTGCTTTTCTGTTTGGTATTGGATGGCAGTGCTGAGGGCGACGGTGACTAGGGTGCTGAGGGTGGGCAGCACTTCTAGAAATTCTGGTTCGAGGGGATGGTGGCTGAACAGGGCCAGTACGCCAATGACGCGCTGCCCGATCGCGAGGGGATAGCCCGCAAAGCCCTGAATTTGGTGGGCGATCGCCCATTCCCGATTGCCCACCCAGGGTTCTTCTGGCAGGTTGTTACTCAAAAAAGAGACCCGGTTTTGGGCAATTTTGCCAACTTTATAAGCCCCCATGGGCACGCGGCCAAAAAAGCCGTTGGTGTGGGTGTACATGCCCGATGAGGCGACCAGCCGCAAGAGGGTTTGATTGGATTCTAATAACCAGATGCGGGCAAAGGCGCAATTAAATCGCTCGACTAATCCATCAGTCAGCGATCGCGCCAGTAATTCTGGCTCTAGGCATCCCGCAAATGACTGGGCAATTTCAGTGGCTTGCTGCAAGTCAAATAGCAGGTGCGCTGGGTTAAGCAGGCTATCTGACGAGGTGGGCATTGTTGGCGTGGGGCGGCAGAACCATGTCTCTATTGAGGCTTAGTTCTGCATTTGGCTGTGTATCTACAGTTACAAAGCTAAGGTTCTATGTGCAGTTGGCGGGGGAGGATGCTGATTTATTCGCCTGGAGTATATTCGCTTGGGGGTGGAGTGGGGAGTAGTTGGCTCCAGTGCAAGGGTTCGGCAACTATCGGCAACTCAACCCAGGCAATCAAGCCATTTACCCATGAAAATGAGTATTTCGTGACAGTATCAGAAAGAATGGCTCAGGAGCAATTGTATAGCAGGATAGGAAACCAATGCTTTTGTCTTGCGCTGTCAATGGATATGGAGAATCCCCCATGACAACTTGCAATAGATCGCAATCACTTTCAGAGCTAGATTTAGGAACAATTGTATTCACCCCTGCAATTACCAACATGCTCAATCAGTCTGAGATAGTAGCATTGTTACAACACTATCAATCAGGCGATGAATGATGTAGCTGTAAATGATTCAGCAAATTGCAATTTAGTCATAAACTATTCAGAGAATGCTGAATCTGGATTGTTCGATCGAATAGTTTCTTCTGTTACAGTAGATTCATACAGTAGATTTACTTTAGTAATGCATTGGGTATTGCAAGCAATTACAACGGGTGTCGCTGCTTTCATTGCCACTAATCTTGATGATCTGATTCTGTTAACGATTTTATTCAGCCAAGTGCATTCTGCTAGCGATCGAGATGCTGCACAAACAGAGGGGCAACCTAGTCATGGACAAAAAACTGAGGGGCCGCCAGTCAAAGCTCAGCAAATTCGAGCTCAGCAAATTCGGGCTCAGCAAATTGTCACGGGTCAATATCTCGGATTTCTGATCCTTGTGTTGGCCAGCTTACCGGGTGTTTTAGGCAGTTGGATGGTGCCTCGGCCCTGGTTGGGATTGTTGGGCTTACTCCCGATCTCCATTGGTCTGAACCAACTGTTGCATCAAAAACCCGAAGCAACCGTTCAGCAAGTTAACATCACAGCCCTACCCGATCGGCCCCAGCGAAATTCTCGCAAAATCACTGCTCTGTTGAGTTCGCCGATCGGCCAAGTTGCAGCCATTACCGTTGCCAATGGGGGCGACAATCTGGGGATTTACGTGCCTCTGTTTGCCAGTCAACCTGTGGCGACGGTTGGCTTAATTTTGGTCGTCTTTTTTGGCCTGGTCGGCGTCTGGTGCGCGATCGCCTATTTCCTAACCCGCCATCCAGTCATCGTAAAAATTCTGGCGCGTTATGGGCACTTGCTTTTACCTCTCGTATTGATCGGTTTAGGCATCATGATCATCATGGAAAGCCAAACTTTGACGTTGTTGCCCAACGGGTGATATCGCGATAGCCAAAATCGTTAGGACAAGCCTATTTGTGCTTGCAAATCGTTCGA
>MUGG01000193.1 GCA_002148405.1 Alkalinema sp. CACIAM 70d
AATACGACAATCCCATCCCCCGTCAGATCGTTAATCGTGCCCCCGTAGCGCTGGATAATCTTGGTCATGAAGCCCAGGTAGAGGTTGAGCAACTTGACCACCTGTTCCGGCGGCAACTGCTCCGATAGGCTGGTAAAGCCCCGAATATCGGACATCAGCGTCGTCACTTTGCGCTTTTCCCCCACCAGGGTTAACCCCTCGGGCGTTTCCAGCAAACTCGCCACCACTTCATCGGTCAAATAGCGGCCTAGGGTTTTTCGCATTTCCGCCGCCGTTTGTGCCAGATAGCCCGTCACCACGATCGCTGACCAGCCCAAACTCAGCAGCGCCGGAGCCACCGGAATCCACCAACCCAGGGTAAACGCGCTATAGGTGCCCAACACTAGGCCCGCCGCCGTCACCACCAAGCTCACCGGAATCTTGAGGGATTGCCAAGCTTGGCTGAGGGGACTGTGGAGGCTGGCGAGGGTTTGGGAGGCTTGCAGCGATCGCTGTTGCCAGACCAGCAGCGCCCCGACGATCGCCCAACCCGCAATCCACAGCATTTCCCCCAGTTCCGACCAGGTTTTAAACAGCGGGCGTTGGTTCAGGGCAGAACTGAGGAGTTGACTGGTAAGATTGGCGTGGATTTCGACCCCCGGTGTGGGTTTGGTCAGTTGCATGAGCTGCACGCTGTAGGGCGTGTAAAACGTATCCCGCAAACTTTCCGCCATCGGGCCAACTAGGATAATGCGATCGCGCCCCCATTGGGCAGGCATTTGGCCGTTTAACACCTGCTCCACCGACAGGGTAGAAAAACTGCCGCGCGGCCCCCGGTAGTTAATGAGCGTTTGAAACCCCTGGGCATTGGCTCGCACATAGCCACCATCATTGGCTTCCACGGGCGTCAACAGCGCCTGACCCAGTTGAATGCGATCGTCCGGTGTAGTTTGGGGGGCAATGCCTTCGCGATCGAGGTAAAACATCGCCATGGACATGGACAACGTGGGCAGATTATTCTGCTCGCGATCTTCCAAAAACAGCAGGCCCCGTCGCAGCTTGCCATCACTATCCATCACCACATCATTGGCCGCCACTTGTCCAAGCTTTTGCAAGACGGGTGGAGGGGCCACCGCACCGAGGGGATCGGTACCGCCAATTTTCTGAATTCCCACGAGATTCGGCGTCGATTCAAACACCTTCGTCAATTGGGCATAGCCCTGGCCCACGGGTAAATCGCGGTATAAGTCCAAACCGATCGCCCGAGGTTGCTGTTGCCGTACCCGATCGAGCAGCTTGGCCAACACGTCATCGGGCAGCGGCCAACCATATTTTTGTAAATCCGATTCCTGAATGCCGACAATCACGATGCGATCGTCTGGGGATTCGGGAGTACGCATGCGCATGTATTGGTCAAAGGCCGCCCATTCCAGCCCCTGCATCAACCCCGTCAGCCGCACCGCAATCACCACGCTGGTCACGCTGGGAGCCGCAATCAGCACCCCCCGCCACTTCCAGATACGCTGCTTCCACAACTGCTGGGACGATGATTGAAGGGATTGCGAGAGCTGCGATCGGCCTCGCTGCCACAGCTTTCCCAGGGTTGAGATCATTGACATGACGGAGTTGACAAAAGGGTTGAATCGGACAAAATTACTGCGCCTGACAGCATTGGGCAAAGGGCGCTTGGCTTAGCGTTTCCAGCCCCGCCGATCGCAGCAAACTTTCCCATTGCGTGCGTAGTTCTGCATTACTGGGTTGTTGCTGTTGCAGTTCCGCCAGACTGGTGAGCGTTTCATGCCACAGTCCCGCTTCCGCATAGAGATAGGGTCGTCGTTGGGGATCGGCCTGGGGCAAATCCGTCGTTAACTGAGTCGGCAGATTCACCCGTTCTACCCAGCCCAGCGCCGTAATATCCGCCGATCGATCCTCCTGATCGCACACCAGTGACACCTTCCAGCGATAGGTCTGATTCACGGCCAGTTCCGGGACATCCCCGCCGATCGGTTGCAGGCGCACAACCCCTGCCGTCGCCGGAGCGGGAAACACCTGTTTGTAAAGGCGCTTGTTGCCGTCTTGGGTTTCAACCATCAGTTCGATCGTCTTAGCCGTAGACGCAGGCACGTAGACGAACAATGTCGGTTGCGCTGCGGTGGTCATCCCAAAGTTTCCCTTGGGCATGAGTGCCGCTAGGGTCTCATTGGGCTGACTGACGCAGCTAGTGCCCCGGCTGGCCGCACCGTTGGTGACCGGAGGCGTGCCTCGGCGGGGCGCTTTGAAGGTCAGGGGCGAGGCATGGAGGGGGAGGGGCGTACTGACGCCCAGGAGAGCCAGGGTAGACAGTGCTGCGATCGCAAGGCGGGTGGTTCGGTAGAGTCGGCTTGGGCAGAATCGGGTTTGGGGGAATCGGGTTTGGCGGAGCGGGGATGAATTCATAGGATCAAACATTGCAACAACGGAGGAGAGCGACCCTTCCACGGTAGCGGTTGAGACGTATCGCCAAACCAGTATTCCCACGGTTTTGACCCTGGGAACCCAGCAGCAACATCGGTAAATTTCGACCCCTTTTCAACAACTTCACGGGGAAGATTACTCAGTTTCCGTGATCTCTATCGTTGACAAACCCAGGAAAATCTTGGATCAAGCCTAGCCCTCCCACGGGGCTCCGAAATCCGCCCCCGGACACCGCGTTACTCCCAAGGTCGATCGAGGCATTCTAAAGGAGCGATCGTCTCTAGAAATGCCCCTAGTGCCACCGCCATCTACCCAAACCCGGATCCTTGCAGAGAGCCATTTTTATGACGTCAGAGGTTAGTTCACGAACAGTCTTTAGGTTCAGTACAGGGGTGCCCCGGCACATTCTGGTAATGGCTCTGACGATCGCGGCCTGTCAGGTATCCCCGCTGCAAGAAGCGGCCCAGGGACAGACGATCGCTCCCAGCATGGTTCCTGCAAATGATGGCACAGGCACGATCCTTCAACGGCAGGGCGATCGCATTGACATCACGGGGGGTCAACTGTCGGGGGATGGCACCAACCTTTTCCATAGCTTCCAGCGCTTTGGTTTAAATGCCAGCGAAACCGCCAATTTTCTCGCCAATCCCACCCTGCATAACATCCTGACCCGTGTGACTGGGGGCGATCCCTCCCGCATCGATGGCTTGCTCAAGGTCACCGGGGGCAATGCCAATCTGTTTCTGATTAATCCAGCGGGGATTGTCTTCGGCTCCAATGCACGCTTAGATGTTCCTGGCGCGTTTACAGCCACCACCGCGACGGGAATTGGGTTTGGCAATACGGGATTGAATGCCGGATTTAATCCTGAATTTAAAAGCTTACAAACTAACGATTACGCCAACCTCAACGGCAACCCTAGCAGCTTGATCTTCAGCATTAGTCAACCGGGCGCGATCGTCAATGCGGGGAATCTGGCGGTCAATGCGGGACAAGCCCTCGGGCTAATCGGCGGAACGGTCTTCAGCAGTGGCACGCTTTCGGCTCCGGGCGGCCAAGTGACGATCGCCTCTGTGGCGGGCAATCAGGTACTGCGGCTCAATGCTCCGGGCAGTTTGTTGGGTTTCGAGCTACAACCCCTCGCATCAACCCCGATCGCCTTCACCCCAGCCACCCTACCGCAGTTACTCACGGGCGGTGATATCCAGCAGGCCACGGGCGTCACGCTGCAAGCCGATGGGTCGGTTAAACTCAGCAATCTCAATCAAGCGATCGCGCCCGGTGATGTGGTTGTCAAACAACTTAACGCTGGTCAAGCAACGGTTACGGCAACAAATCAGTTAACACTTCCGGATAGCCAATTACACACGAGTAGGGACTTAATTCTTCACGCAAAAAACAGCGTAGTAGCCAGAGATACGGCCCCCAATTCCTTTCTCGCCAATGCGGGGGGGGATTTAACGATTCAGGGCGATCGGGGCATCGATCTCTGGGTGCTGAACTCCTCCGGAAATAATCAATTCCCCATTCAAAGTGGCGGTAATCTTAATTTAGTCAGTGATGGCATCATTTCCACCGATGCCCATTTCCAAGCGGGGAAAGACTTCTCAATTCGCAGGCTAGACGGTTCCTTAGCCAATTTTCTGAGTTTGAATGATCCCATTATCAATGTGGGCGGGAGTTATGGCGTTGGGGATTACATCGGAGCCTCTCTGCAAGTGACTGCGGGTGGCGATATTACCTATAACAACGTCACCATTAACGCGATCGATCCCAGCGTTCATCCCACCAACCCTGCTTTCTTCCTCAATGCAGGCGGCACGATCGCGGGAACGGGGTTAGTCACGACGACATTGAATAATTTATTAGTTGATTTCCAAGCCACAGGGGTCATCTCCACCCAAGGCATTAATAGTAAAGGTGGCAGTATCACCCTATCCGGTGCATCGATTACCGCCAACGCACCCTACGACACGACCAATGCTGGCAATGCCAGTGGCAATATCAACCTCACGGCCACCAGCGGCGATCTGAACCTGGGACTGCTACGCGCCTCGGCCACGGGCAGTGTTGGACTCGTTGGCCCCGGCGGATCGGTCAACCTAACAGCCACCACGGGTAACATCACCGCCAACCAGATTCAAGCCTTTTCCCGCAATGTCGGGAGCGGTAATTCTAGCAATGGCGGGACTATCAGTATTAATGCTGCCAATGGATTCATTTTCACTTCAGGACTAGACTCCTTTTCTGAAACAACTAATGGAAATGCAGGGAATGGTGGCGCAATCACTTTAAATGCATTCAATTCAATTACGATAGATAGCGGTGGAATTAATACCCGATCGGCCAGTGCAGGAACCGGAACTGCTAGTAATGGTGGCATAATCACTGCAACGAACAGCAATGGCAATATTGCGATTGTGGGGAATTCAGTACTTTCGGTAGCTCGATCGTTCTCCGGTTCCGCAGGTTCCGGGGGCACGATTAATATCACCGCTGGCAATGGGGATGTGGTGATTGATCCAGGGGCATCGGGACAGATTGCCAGTAATGCAGCAGTTGAAAATGGCTCGGGGGTCAGTGCTGGTAATGGCGGGAATATCACGCTTTCTGGCAACAATATTACCCTCCAAGGGGTTGGACTATTCAGTGGGTCGGAAGTTCAACGACGATCGACACCCACGTCTGGAAACACAGGCAATGGCGGAAATATTACTGTCAATGCAAGCAATACCGCCACGTTGCCTGGACAGTTCCGCAGCGAATCCGTCACTCCCGTAGGCACCGCAGGCAATGGCGGCAATATTAACGTCACTGCTGGCAATGTACTGCAACTGGCCGCAGTCACCCCCAATGCCATCACAGCCCTATCCTCTGGCAACATTGGGGCAGGCACGGGAGGCACCATTACGCTCTCTGCCCCGACGATCGGCATTGCGCCCGGTGCCGCCACCCCCGGCAATCCCCTACGCTTCAATGCCCCCACCCAAATCAATCTGTCCACCGGTACCGAAGTTCCCATTCCTCCCAGTAATCCGCTATCTAGCAATGCGGTCATGATTACCGGGAATCTGGGCTCCGGCACAGAGTTTATGGAAGTCTCTTCCACTGCAGGCCCAGTGACGTTCAACGGCAATTTGAACCTCGCTAGTTTAAAAGTCAACGATCGACAGTCCACTGCTTTTTACGGCAATTTCCAACTGGGCAACCTCGACTTAGTGGGTGGGGCAACGACGCTACTCAACGGCAACATTACCACGAACTCTCCCCTGACATTGCTCAGTAATATCGTCGTGCAGGGCAACTCTTTACTCAACAGTAACAGCAACCCCATTCTCTTCAATGGGACGATCGAAGGTCAGACACCAGACACCAATAGTTTGACGATCGATGCAGGTAGTGCACCGATTACGATTAATCAACCGATCGGCGCAACGACTTCCCTGGGACAATTGGTCTTGCAAACCAGCGGACTAACGCAGCTAAATAACACGATTCGCGCCGAGAGTCTCATCACCCAAGGTAGCGGTAGTACGGAAATTAACAGTAATATCACCACCACCAATTCCCAAACCTATTCAGAAACTGTCCAAATTAACAATCCCAATCTCATCCTTACTAGTACCAATAACGGGGATATTAGTTTTGATGTCAATGTCCAAGCGATCGGGAATCTCACCGTTAACACGGGTGGTAACAGTAAATTCTTCGGAACAGTGAATGCCAGGAGTCTCACTACAGATAGCGCAGGTGTCACACAACTCTACAGCGATGTCACCACAACCCAGAACCAACTCTACGGCGATATCTTGCAAATTGGACTCCCCGCCGTCAATCTTCAATCCCTCAATGGTTCATTAACTTTTGGTAGTACGATCGATGGGCGATTCGGCCAGAGAGCACCCGCGATCTTCACTGCCCAAGCTCCCAACGGAAGTCTAAGTTTTGCAGGAAGTCTGGGCGGCATCAGTCCACTACGATCGGTGACATTACTCGCAGGTCAGGCCCTCAACCTTGGCCAATCGATCGTCACCACCGGGGGAGAGGTCAACCTAGCCGGGAGTCAAGTGACCACCAGCGACATTACCACCAACGGTGGAAATATTCTCATCAACAGTGGAAGTACAATTAACACACAAGCCGGAACTTTAAACACAACACCCAGCTTTGGGAGTGGAGGTAATGTCACGTTAAATGCTCCCGGCGATATTACTACCGGGAATATTCAAACTAGTGCCAATGCAACGGCGGGTAATATTCAGTTAACCAGTGCCAACGGCATCATTACTAGCGGTGATTTAACCGCCACGGGGGCAGTCGCTGGAGGCAACGTTACGGTCAATGCTCGGACTAGCATGAGCCTAGGCGCGATCGAGACTCACTCCGACTTCGGCAATGGCGGCAATGTCCTCCTCGATCCGATTAATGATGTAGTTGTGAGATTCATCAATGCCCAAGGCCAGCAGAACGGCGGAACCGTAGACATTACCGCTGGACGATTTTTTAGGGCGACGGATAGCTTTATCGATCGTAATGGATTAACCGCCAGTATTTCCACCGCAGCCGACACCCTTCCTGGGACCATCACCCTGCGCCACTACGGCGGCTATGTCAGCACCCCCTTTGAGATTGGGAATCCCAGCGTGAATGGCACTGCGGGGGAAATCACAACAGGGCTGGATAATCGGTTAGAAATTGGCCAGTCTTTCCCCTATTTCTATACGCAAGGTGCAGGGAGCAATCTGATTCGACTGATTACTGCCAACGCCCCGATCGTGATCCCGATCGAATCCCCCGCCCCAACCTGAATCCCCCCAACAACTTCTCCTTACCGCTCTTAGAGCGTCCACCCAAGCCTCCAGAGTTTGTCCAACGGCCCATGGATGCCACCCCACCACCGATGTATTTAGATCCGGGCATTGGCAACCTAGAAGCACGGTTTAGCCGAGCGGTGCAGAATTACTACGGTCAAGCCAGTAAGCCGAATTTTCAGAATCTCGATGACATGCAAAGCCTTGCCCAAAACATTGAGAGGGAAACGGGGGCAAAACCTGCTTTTGTTTACATTAGTTTTCTACCAGATCTTAGTCAATGCACAAATCTGGGCAGTAGTGAACAATGCTCTGGCAAACAGGAAACGGATAATCTAGAAATCATTGCTGTGACCGCTAAGGGCAATCCCATTCGGAAAGTTCTTTATAACGTGACCCGTCAGGAAGTCCTCCAGGTTGCCAAAGCTTTTAGATCCACTGTGACCGATCGGGATAGCAACGATTACCTCAAACCTGGACAACAGCTATATCAATGGTTTGTGGCTCCAATGGAAGCGGAGTTCCAGCAGCGCGAAATTAATAACCTCCTGTTCATGATGGATTCTGGGCTGCGATCGCTACCCCTCTCAGCCCTGTACGACGGCAAAGGGTTCTTGGTAGAACGCTACAGCGTTGGCATGACGCCTAGTCTCTCCCTCATGGATACGCGCTATCGGGATATTAAAGGCACCAAGCTGTTTGCCATGGGGGCTTCCCAATTTACCGATCAACCAGCCTTGCCTGCGGTTCCTGTGGAGTTAAGTTTGATCAGCCAGGAATGGCAAAACGGCCAAGTGGCACTGAACGATCAGTTTACGATCGCCAATCTGATGGAACAACGGAGCCGCAATGCCTTTGGTATCTTGCATTTAGCCACCCATGGAGAATTTCGTCCCGGACAACCCCAGCAATCCTATATTCAGTTCTGGAATAGTAAATTAAAGCTCAACCAAATTCGCGATCTCAAGCTCCATGATCCACCCTTGGAACTGTTAGTGTTAAGTGCCTGCCGCATGGCGATCGGCGATGATGAGGCGGAATTGGGCTTTGCGGGACTGGCTACCCAAGCAGGGGTGAAATCCGCCCTGGCTAGCCTCTGGTACGTGGATGATGAAGGCACCTTAGCCTTGATGACGGAAGTCTATCGGCAATTGGAACAGCCGCAAGTCAAGATTAAAGCTGAGGCCCTGCGACAGTCCCAAATGGCGTTGATTCGGGGCGATGTGCGCATTAACCAAGGCACATTGCATACGCCTGTGTTTGATAAACCGATTCCGCTGCCCCCCAATGTGGGGCAAGGGGTCGATCGCACCTTCAAGCATCCCTACTACTGGGCTGCCTTCACCCTCGTTGGTAATCCTTGGTAACTGATTATTCTAGTGAATTCCAGGTTAATCATTGGGGTAATTCTAGGGAGAATTTATCTGCCAAAATGGCAGTTCCTTCACTGAGCAAGATTTTATACTTTAAGTTGTTGTAAATTCCAAGGTACCTATAAATTCCAAGTTGGCTGTCCATCTCCATTTTTAATATTATCCCTTTACTGATCGTATACGCGATTAGAGATCTCTGCACTGCTATGATTCATGCAGGTGTAGACCTCAATTGCAGTATTCAAATTCAGCATTCAATTCTACGATCGTGACGATACAAACGCTCGCATTGCACCTAATTCCCTTAGAGCAATTTTTAGGCACTATTTTGAGCATTTATTTCATTACACTCGTTGAATCACAAGCCATTTAATTACAGTTAGCTCCTTAGGGTTACCAACGATTACAAATAGGTTTTTAGCGATAGGGAATCCTTGTCCTCTACGTGCTTATCCTCTTCATTCGCAGGAGTCAATACAATGAATTTATTGCCATCGGATTCATTCACATCAGATTTATTGACCGCACCCCATTCTACCCAACCAGATTTCACAATCCGAGGCATTGGAACCGCTACTGCCCAAACCTTTTGGCAAATTTCTCCGTCCCTTAATTCATCGTCCTCCAATTCAAGCGCCGTTTGGGCCATTGTTCCCTCTAACAATACAATTTCTGAGGATTCCCCACCACCTCGCAGCGAAAAAGCGATCGCTTTCATCGATCGGAGCCTAGAGGATTACCAAATTTTGGCATCAGGATTACAGCCCAATACCGAAGTATGGTTACTTAATCCTGAACAGAATGAAATTGACCAGATTACTCAAGTACTATCACAAAATCATAACGTCAGTAGTGTATCCATTTTCTCCCATGCTAGTGATGGCAACTTAACGTTAGGCTTATCTAATTTGGATTTGGGCAACCTTGAAACCTATACCCATGAAATTAGTAGTTGGGCCACTGCACTGACGGACAAGGCGGATATTTTGTTGTATGGCTGTAATCTGGCCGCCAGTGAGCAAGGGCAGTCATTGGTACAGCAATTGAGCCAACTCACCGGGGCTGATGTGGGAGCTTCTAGTGATTTGACGGGGAGCACCGATTTGGGCGGCAACTGGACGCTGGAATATTGGACGGGGCAACGGGAGACTGTGGATCTCTTGGAACCTTGGGTCGAAACCGCCTATCACCATGTGTTTGCCAACTTTATCGTTTCTAATAAGGATGATAGTGGTGCAGGGTCTTTGCGGCAGGCCATTCTGGATGCCAATGGAATGCAGGGAGCCGATACCATTAGCTTTGATAGCGCTGTTTTTGGCACAACACCTCAAATTATTCTCCTGACTAGTGGGGCATTTGCGGCCATTACCAGCGATCTCACCATTAATGGCCCTGGAGCAGGACTACTAACCATTAACGGGAATAATGCCAGTCGCGTGTTTCAAGTCAATCCCAACGTTAATGCGGCGATCGTAGGTGTGACGATCGCCAATGGCAAAGCGATCAATGGAGGCGGTTTTTTAAGCAATACGGCAGGGGGCGGGATTCTCAATTTCGGCTCCCTGGGTGTGATTAACACAACCTTCAGTAATAACAATGGCGGACAACTGGGCGGGGGTATTGCCAACTTTGGCGGAATGCTCATCAATGGCGGCACTTTTAATAGCAATCAGGCCATTTCTGGAGCCGGAATTTACAATGCGGGTGGCATCGAAATTAGAAATAGCAATTTCAATACTAACCAAGCTAGTGGCAATGGGGGCGGAGTCTTTAACAGCGGATCATTAACGATCGACAATGATTACTTTTCTAGAAATACTGCTGGCAATGATGGGGGTAGCCTCTACAACAGTGGATCAGGGACGGCTAGCATTCTCACCAGTGTGATTGTGGATGGTAGGGCCAACCGTCTCGGCGGCGGGATTGCCAACTTCGGCACCCTGGCGTCCCTGGACAACACCTTGATTCGGGGCAATCAATCGACTGGCAGCGGCGGAGCCGGAGGCGGGCTCTTTAACGGTGGCACCGCCAATCTGACGAATACCAGTATTTTAGGGAATGTTGCGGCTGGCATTGGGGGCGGAATCTACAACGGTGGCACCTTAACGGTTAGAGCCAATAGCCTCATCTCTTCCAACCGAGCAGCCGATGGTGGCGGTATCT
Organism: Alkalinema sp. CACIAM 70d; assembly: GCA_002148405.1. Classification (GTDB taxonomy): domain Bacteria; phylum Cyanobacteriota; class Cyanobacteriia; order Leptolyngbyales; family Leptolyngbyaceae; genus Alkalinema. The sequence continues at coordinate 10,781 of MUGG01000193.1, forward strand.
ACAATGATGGGACGGCGCGATTGGGTGAAAGCACAGTCATGTCCAACCGTCGAACCACCTTTACAAGCAATGGTGCGGATCTTCGCGGGACGTTTATCAGTGAAGGCTTTAATACGATCGGCTACAATGCTGGCAGCGTTGGCTTTCCTGCAAACAACGCCCTCAGCGATACCATCATCTTTCCATCCTATTAACCGTTGTCGAATCTATTTTGTACGCTGTTCCCTAACGACTGTAGCCCCTATTTCACACCAATCCCCGAACAGTCGTCTCGCTGAAGCCTGACTAGACCATTCGGGGCTGCTGCTTGTTTTAATGTTGCTTTACCTAAGCCGCTTGGGCCGCTTCCATGAGTTCCGGGAGGGAAACATGCTGAACCGTTGGCGTAAAACCTAGCCACTGGCGTGATAGTCTCACAAACGGAGTGGGATCGCCACTGACGTAGAATTGCGTGGGCAGAGCTGCCTGGAAATTGCGGAGGTTCAAGCGATCGAGTTCTTCGCCAGCCACCTTAGCCGTATGCACCGCTGGATCAACCAACTGCACGGTGCTGGGCAGGATCGATCGCAGCACTGGCGCGAGGTGGGGATAGTGGGTGCAACCGTAAACCAGGGTATCAATTTGGTTTTGAATCAAGGGTTCTAGGTAGCCCTGAGCCACAGCATAGGTTTCCGGATCCTGAACCCGATTGGCCTCAATCAGCGGCACAAACTCCGGACAGCCCACCTGCCATACTGCTGCGTTGGGATCGGCATCCACGATCGCCGATCGATAGGCATTACTCTTGGCCGTCGCGGGGGTAGCAATCACACCAATGCGCTTCCCGGCCTGCACTGCGGCCTGGGCACCAGGATGAATCACGCCCAGGATGGGAATGTTGTACTGCGATCGCACTTCCTGCAAGGCCAGTGCTGAACTAGTATTGCAGGCCATGATCACCATCTTGACCCCACGCCCCAGCATCCAGTTCAAAATTTCATGGACAAACTGGAGAATTTCCTCCCGGCTACGGGTGCCGTAGGGTAAGCGGGCCGTATCCCCAAAGTACAAAACCGACTCATGGGGTAACTGACGGTAAATCTCCCGCAAAACCGTCAAGCCCCCCACGCCACTATCAAACACCCCGATCGGCAGGTTGCTCTGGTGGCCCAGGGCTAACAAAGATGCCGCAGGGTCAAAGGCTAAATTCAGGCTCCTCACACACAATCCTCACACACGGTACCGATAGTTATATCAGGGGAATGGTTTCTTGAAAATGGCGAACCCATCCCTAGCCACCACCTCGAATGTAGAGCAGAATACCACGGGCAATTCCTTCTGCCATCTGCCGCCGATAGCCGGGAGTAGCCAAGCGTGAGGCATCCTCCTGCCCAGTGACAAATCCGGTTTCTACCAACACCGAAGGCATGGTTGTCTTGCGAATCACGTAGAAACGCGCCTTCCGCACGCCGCGATCGCGCACACCCGTGGCATCCATCACACTGCGGTGAATCGACTGCGCCAGCCCCAGCCCACTGTCGTAGTAGTAGGTTTCCAGGCCGCTAATGTCAGGACGGCTCATGCTGATGGCATTCGCGTGGATACTGACAAACACCGTGGCGCGAACCTGCTCGGCAATATCCACCCGAGGTTGCAAATCCAAGTCGATATCATCCTGACGGGTCAGCACCGCCGACACCCCCTGTTGCTGTAGGATGCCCGCCACCTGACGCCCAATATCCAAGACGATTTCCTTTTCCTGGATGCCGCCGATGCCCACGGCACCGGGATCGGGGCCACCATGGCCGGGATCAATGACCACAACCACTTGCCCTGCCGGAACCCGAGGAATAGTGGGGGTGGGCACTTGCTTCGGCGGTGGGACGGGGATTTGGGTGCCGGGATTGGAGGGCATGGGGGGCACCGTGGACAGACCGCGCCGCAGTTGTAAAGTAACGGTCTGGGCGTTGGGCTGGTTCAGCTCGCCAATCTGGATGCCAGCGGCAGGGGTGACCAAAATGGAGCTAGTCTGCGCGTTGTCCTGCCGCAGTTTAATCTGCATGACAGGGCTGCTGGCCGTTAACTGAGGCCCCCGCACATTGCGATCGAACTGGCTGCTGGGAATGAGAATGCGGTAGGCTCCGGTAAGGCGATCCCAGGTTCCCGTATAGGTCAGGCGCTGGTTGGCCCGAACGACGATGCGATCGCCTTCTAAATCCACGGCCTGAATCGTCGTGAGGCTGGTGGATCGGGGTTCCTGGGCTTCGTCGCGGGGCCGGGGATTATTGGTGCCGATCTGCCCACTGTCCGGCAGTTTGGGAATCACGACCACCCCGCCCAAGTTGCTGTAGCTGGCCTGCCAATCGGCTCCATCGGGCTGCACATTCAGCACCAAGCGGGCGATCGGGGGATTGCCGGACAGTTGGGTGATCTGGGCGCGACTGACGCCCCGCTGATTGACGATCAGATCCCGAGGGCTGAGGCTGGGGGACAGACTCGTGGCGGGCAGATCGACATAGACTTGCCGACGATCGTTGCTGCGGGTGACCTGGGGCAGGGGCGGCGTGCCCGTGGTGCGTAGGTAAAAGCCATCGCCCGTGATGCGGACGGATTGCACCTGGGTGCGGGCAATGCTGGGCAAGGGAGACTGGCTGGGTGGGCTGCTTTGGGTGGGCGGCAGGTTAATCGTATTGGAGGCTTCGGTGCCAACAAATTTCACCGGAGGCAGCTTAACTCGCCATTGGCGCGGCGACACCCCTTCAAAGATGACCTGGGTGGGGTCGATCGAATAGCCGGGAACCAATTCCAAGACAATCCGTGCGGTTTGAGGATCGAACTGACCGACCCGGAGGGACTGCACGCCCTGTTGGCCCGTCACGGGTTCGATTAATTGCTTGCGACCAAACACCGTCCCTGGGAGATCGATCACCAAGCGGCCTGGATTGGTAATAAATTGCGCACGGGGCTGCACACCATCCTCAGTACTAAACTCCAGTTGGCTGCTGCGAACATCAAACCGCCATTGCAAAAGCCGTCCCGCTTGGGCTGGGAGGGCTGAGATCAGAAAAGAGAAGACTGCTAGCAAAAAGTAGAAAGAGATCTTACGCTTCATGGTGCTTCGAGCAGAGGTCTGCGGAGAAAACCAACACGGGCAAAAACGGGAAAGATTGAATGACGAATGATGAAAAGCAATAGGAGAATAGCGAAACTCAGTAGATGGCCGGGATGATCGATGGTCTGGGTGTACCCCCTAGCAGGTATCACGAGGGATCAAAACCGTGGTACACGTTATCACAATTTCTGAAGAATCGCCCGTCGCTCATCAGCCAGGTTCGCTATCCTTTTTCCCAACAAAATCGGGCTTTCTGGACGGTTCATCCCAGACAATCGGGCTAAAACATCCAAAAAAATCGCGTCGAATGCACTCATGGCTCTGCGACGCGATCGAAGAAATTGATGTTTCCCAAGTTGGAATAAAGATTGGGCTAGTCGGCTTGACTGGTGAGTTCTGGCGTGGGGCTGCTGGTAAACACGAGGCGCAACAGGGGCGGCGCTAGGAAGGTGGTCAAAATCACCATGACGATGATGGCCGCTTGTAATGACGCATTCAGGACGCCGCTGCTGGCCCCATAGGCGGCAAACACTAGGCCCACTTCGCCTCGGGGAATCATGCCGACGCCGATCGCCAGTCGATTGATGCCCGGTTGCCCAAAGACGGTAAAGCCGGTGACGACCTTCCCGACGATTGCTACGACGATCAGAAAGGCGGCGATAATTAAGCCTTCTCGGTTGCTGGGGTCAAAGGGATTGAGGACGCTGACATCGGTTCTGGCTCCGACAACAACGAAGAACACGGGCACCAGCATATCGGCGATCGGGACGACCTGTTCTTCCAGTTCCTTGCGCTTGTCAGTTTCCGCCAAAATCAACCCGGCGATGAACGCGCCTAGGATGGCTTCCAGTTGGATGACTGCGCCAATGTAGGACAGGGTGAAGGCAAAGATGAGCGAACTGATCAGCAGTTGGCCTCGGGTCTTGAGGTTAGCCACGAGGGACAGGAAGAAGGGCATGAACAGCCGTCCGACCCAGACGCCACCCACTAGGAAGACGGCGGCACTGACGATCAGGTAAAGAACGTTGCTGATTTGAATTTCGCCCGTTTTGACCAGACCACCAACGACGGCTAGGACGATAATGCCGAGGACATCATCCATGACTGCCGCACCGACGATGATTTGGCCTTCCCGCGAGGTGAGACGGCCCAGTTCGGATAGCACTTTGGCGGTGATGCCGATGCTGGTGGCGGTGAGGGCGGCTCCGGCAAAGATGGCGGGAATGGCGGGGACGCTAAAGAAGCTCATCAAACCTGCGGTGCCGAGGCCAAAGGGGACGGCAACGCCGACGACCGCGACGATCGTGGCCTGAACCCCGACCTTGAGCAGTTCCTTGAGGTTGGATTCGAGGCCAATTTCGAAAAGCAGGATGACGACGCCCAGTTCCGACAGGACGGAAATGACTTCGCTCTGGGCTTCGAAGGTGGCTTGCAGTTCCGGCAGGCTCATTGCCGTCGAGCCTTGGAGCAGTTGCATGATCAGCGACATGCTGGCGTCGATGCCTTGGCCGGGGAAGATCAGCAAATGCAGGGCGGAGATGCCCACGAGCACCCCAGCGACCAATTCGCCGAGGACGGGCGGCAGGTTAATACGATCGCAGATTTCGCCGCCGAGTTTGCTGGCCAGATAGATGATCACGAGGCTCAGTAAAACGGCTGCCAGGACTAGGGAGGGATCCGCAGAGGCAGATTCAGTCACGGTTTCCGCGAGGGCTGGTGCGGTGGATTGCACGGCGGCCAGCAGGGACGAGGGTAACCCATCTTGCGCAAAACCCACTTGCGCAAAACCCAGTGTGGGTTGACCTGAAGGTTGACTAAGGAGATTCAATAAAGGACTTGCTGTTGGCATGATCACACAATGTCACACAACCGAGTCTGAACACCCTAGTATGGCTAAATTTTGGGGTGGGAACAAATTTTGGGGTGGTAGATCCCCCTTGGTTCCCTTTCAAGATCCCCCTTAAAACGGCAGATCCCCCCTACCCCCCTTAAAACGGCAGATCCCCCCTACCCCCCCTTAAAAAAGGGGGAACTAGAAAAGGGGCGAAAAACGATGATATTAGTTCAAAAATCAACCATTCTCTCAAAGTCCCTCTTTTGTAGCTCTGCTTCCCGCAGGGTAGGGGGATTTAGGGCGATCGACTTACACGAAGACGCGGTGTTGTAGGGAGGGCATTTGTCGGCGGACTTGCTGGATGCGGGTGGGGTTGATTTCCGCGATCGCGAAGCCGGGTTCGGTGCCTGCGTCGGAGAGGACGGTGCCCCAGGGGTCGATGATGAGGGCGTGGCCGTGGGATTGGCGGATGCTGTTGTGCCAGCCGGTTTGGGCGGGGGCGATGATGTAACAGGTGTTTTCGATCGCGCGGGCTTGCAGCAGGACTTGCCAGTGGTCTTTTCCGGTGTAGGCGGTGAAGGCGGCGGGGACGAAGATCACGTCTGCGCCTTTTTGGGAGAGGTGGCGGAAGAGTTCTGGGAAGCGAACGTCGTAGCAGATGGAGAGGCCGAGGTTGCCGAAGTCTTTGGAGGGGTAGAGGTCGGGCAGTTGGGTGCCGGGGACGACGGTGGCGGATTCGAGGTAGGTGTTGCCGTCGGGGACGTTGACATCGAAGAGGTGGACTTTTTCGTAGCGGGCGGCTTCTTGGCCGTCGATATCCACGAGGAGGGCGGTGTTGTAGACTTTGCCGTCGCCTGCGGAAACGGGGTAGCCACCGCCGAGGATGGTGACTTGGTAGCGCTGCGCCATGGTTTTGAGGAATTTTTCGCTTTCAGTGGCGATCGTTTCGGCTTGGGCGATTTTGGCGGCTTCGTCTCCGAGGAAGGAAAAGTTTTCGGGGAGGCCAATGAGTTCTGCGCCGCGTCGCACTGCGAGGTCGATGAGTTCTTCAGCCTGGGCCAGATTCTTTTTCAGATCGGGCACACTGGTCATTTGAATGGCAGCCGCTAGGTAGGATTTCATGGAGTTTGTCTGCGATCGCGCGAATTACGTCAATGGGAGTGAGGGTCAGTAGGTCGAATAGTTCGTCGCTAGGGTGGGTTGGATCCCCCTAAATCCCCCTACCCTTCGGGAAGCAGAGCTACAAAAGGGGGACTTTGAAGCTTTTGTTTCCCTTGTTCTAATTCCCCCTTTTTTAAGGGGGGCTAGGGGGGATCGAATTTTACGGCAGATAGGAGGATCTCAATCCACTTGGCGATCTACTGAGGTTGCAATGAACCTTATCTAGTATCCCCTCAAAGTGAACCGGGAATGCAGGGTTCTGGGGGAAGGGATCGCTGGGTTAACGCTTCTGGGAGGAAAACGCTATGATCTGTCCAAGTTCTTCGGTGGCTGGGTCTGGGTGGGTGAGGTTTGCCTGGATGGCTGCGGGGGGGCTGGGGTTTGAATTTTTATGGGTCATTCCGATCGAAGGGTAGGGATATGAGTGACTGGCAACGGGATTTGGCGGCGGCGATCGAGGGGATTACGGAGCAGGTGACGGAGTTGGTGCTGGAGGTGTCGCAGGAGGTGGCGGAGACGGTGGATGGGCTGCTGGATCTGTCGGAGGATGCGGTGAGTCAGTTGCAGTCGCAGGTGAAGGGGCAGGTGGAGGCGGTTCTGGATACGGAGTTGGAGCCGTTTTTGAATGGGATTTTGAATCCGTTGTTTGGGTTGTCGATCGCGGATTTGTTGGAGCCGCCGGGGTCGGATGAGGCGACGGTGGGGGAGGGGTTGATTCAGTTTGATTTGAGTGAGGATTTGCATCCGGTGTGTCGGGGGTGCAAGCATTTCCACGGGCAGGTGTATGGGGGGAATCTGCTGGTGTGTGGGATGCATCCCTATGGGGTGCCGGAGGGGGTTGATCAGTGTCCCGATCGGGAGGTGGTGGATTTAAGCCAACCGGGAACCCGCGATTGGTGGGATTAAGCAAATTACATTGAGGAAGAATGATGGTGCTGGAGTTTGGAGCTGTTGCAGGAACCCTAGCGAAAAGTGCTGCGAGTGCTGGAGCGGGAAAGTTAGCGGGAATGTTGGTTGAGAAGGGTAAGGCGAAGCTATTTCCTGGAGAGTTGGAACAGGCTTTGGAGGCAGGAATAGAAGCTGCGCAAGCTTGGGATGGTGAACAATCTCCTTCCAGTCATTTGTTTTATCGCTGTGACGATAAACAGAAGCAGAATTGTTTAAACAAGGTTATGGAACATTCCGTCACTTTAACCGAGCTACAAAAACCTTTAAAGAAGCAGGGGCACCCAAACGCAGATTGCTTAGTAGAGGTATTCAAGGAAATTGCTGACGGATTAGGACTTAATTTAATTTATGATAGCTTGAAACCTTGGTGCACGAAGTTTTCACAGACCTATTTTGATAAGACTTCTGAGGCGATTCGATTTCGGGTGGCGAAGGAAAAGTATCTGAAAGCATTAATTAATGCTTGTGATGATGTGAAGTTTGTAGGAATTGATGTTGCGTTGAAGGAGCGAAATCGCTCAACCAAGTTATTAAATATTTTTATAGTCCCGAGTGTAGTTTCTGAGATGAAATCCAAATTAGATCGGGCAATGCTGCAACCAGAGATACCTGATCATCTATCAGAAGCACAAGCAGAAATCTGGTTAGAACAACGACAAAAGTTTGAGAAAGACAACGGTACGCCTATTTCAGCCCATCAGCTAATAGAAACAAATCGTCAAAAGGTTGTTTTGCTTGGTAATCCGGGTTCTGGGAAAACAACGTTGATGCGGTACTTTGCTCTGAAAGTCGCACTCGGACAAGCAGCAGATATTGGACTGACACAGCAAGAAGAATGGTTCCCGATTTTAATTTATCTGCGTGACTGGGCAAAAGAACCTGAACGATCGCTGATTGAGCAACTCGAACATTTTGCAAAGAGCACTTTGGAGATTACTGATTTACCGACAGGGTTTTTCCAATATTGGCTCCAACGCAGCTCATTAATTACGTTAGATGGCTTGGATGAGGTGATTGATGAGGCGATTCGATCCAAGCTTGTAGATAAAATTGAATGTGCTTTAGAACCGAGTCCGCATAATGCAGTTGTAATTACTTCTCGGCCTTGGGGATATCAACGTTCATATTTTCGGACAGAAAGTTTTCCCCATTTTGAATTATCTCCATTTAATGATAAACAAGTCAAGGAGTTTATCAAAAAGTGGTACGAATCACGCCATGAGAATGAAAGTAACGAAGATGCTCAAGAGATGATCGCCAACCTAAATGAAAGTTTAAAGAATAATGATCGAGTTAGAGAATTAGTCAAAAATCCACTTTTGTTAACGATTGTGGCATTAACTCATCGTTTTCAGGATGATTTACCGAAGCGACGGCACGATTTGTATAACAAGGCTGTAAATACCTTATTAAAGAGTTGGGATAGGAAAGCAAAAGGATTAAGAGATCAACAAAAAGAGGCGTTTAAGTTTTTAGATATTGATGATGATTTGCGGCGAGTTATGAGTTTACTAGCGCGGTGGATTCATGAACAATATGTAACGAAAACGAAAGAAGGCGGAACAATTATTCGGGAATCAGATTTTCTGGAGCAGTTGAGCCGAATTATTCAAGATGATTTTGCTGTTAAACCCCATAAAGCTGATGAGGAAGCCAAGCGATTTGTAGAGTTTATTCGAAATCGTGCAGGACTCATCAATGAGTATGGCCGTGGCTTGTATGGGTTTGTGCATAAAACATTTCAGGAATATTTGACAGCGGAAGCAGTGCAGACAGAGGCAAGGTATAAGTTTGATCGAATGTTGACTTTTGTAGATTCGCATTTGCATCAACCCCATTGGCAAGAGGTAATTTTGCTATTGGTTTCGCAGCAAGCGGAAGAGGGCGCGGCTCAACTCGTTCAACGGATTTTAGATAAGAATAGTGATTATGAACGATGGTTACACCGAGATTTATTATGCGCTGCCCAATGCTTAACGGAAGATCCACCACGGTTAAAACGTACCAACCCTCAACTGATCTCCAAGATTTTAGATGAGTTGATTAACTTGGTTGTGAGCGACTATAAGCAGATTGGTAGACGAGTGCGCGAACAGGCTAAAAGTTGTTTATGTCGTTTGAGAAATACTGCCTTTGCTACTGAAGCATTAGAAAAAATTAAAGCTCAGGGTGATCAATTAGATCAATTTGAACGATTACACTATCAAGCCTATCTAGGGGAAAAGGAGCGTGCGATCGCAACATTAATCCAACTACTTCAAAATCCAGAAAATGACTCATATGTGCGTTCTCGTGCCGCTGAT
>MUGG01000080.1 GCA_002148405.1 Alkalinema sp. CACIAM 70d
TGCCTTTGGCGAATCGCGGCCATGATCATGCTCACATTGTCGCTAGCCGGATTCGTTTGGACGGCACAACAGTTTCAGATAGCTGGGACTATCGCCGGAGTGAAGCTGTAATTCGTCAGTTAGAACAGGAGTATGGATTGCGATCGCTCCACTCTAGCCAGGAAAAAGATTGCCGCAGCTCCACTACTGGAGAACAACGATTACTAGCTCGCACGGGTGAAGAGAGCGTGCGAGTGCAACTTCAGCGATCGCTCGATCAAATCACTCGATACTCGCTCACCATGCCTCAGTTGATTGAGCAATTGCAGCAGCAGGGAATTAATGTTCGAGTCAGTAATCAGCAGACTGACCAGATAAAGGGAATTAGCTACGAATTAAAGGGTATTGCCTTCAGTGGAACTCATTTAGGAAAAGCCTACACCTTTACAGGTTTGCAGAAATACCGGGGAGTAGATTATGAATCATGCCGAGATAATGAATCAATCAAAAAACTTATAGAAAAATCTATTAGTTCATCAGCTGAAATTAGAATCGAAACAAAATCATTTACACAGATACTAAATACAGAAAATAGTAGAAAAAGTAAAAATGAGTCAAAAAATGAACAGGAATCAAAAATTTTAAAAAATTGTCCACGAGAATTAGAACTTTGATATTCAAAGGTCAGCTAACGCCACTTAAGGAGTAACCACATTTTCTCAGGCACATCAATTTCTTAACGAGTACAAAAATTTGGCTGCTGATCTCCTGAGATCTTATCAAATGTGGAGGTAAGGCGCTATCGCGCTGGTTCATGCAGTGTGATCGAGGTTACTTTCTATGCGAACTTTAATAACCAGCCCGAGTAGTGCCCATCCTGATCTATCTCTTGAATACAATCAATTCTCAGAAGCAGACATTGACCCAGGCACTTTGATGATTTTGGCAGACATCGAAGCTACACGGGACTATTACGAATCTTGTGGGAGGTGGTAATCATGACCTTTCCTCTCGCCCAAAAATCCCTGATGGGACTCTCTCAAGCAGCAGCAGAACTCTGGGATTTGCTGACTCACTGCCAAACTGCCGATGAAGAAGCTGAACTTCTCGCTGCAATTTGGGAAACCCAGGAAGCTCAGGAGGATGCGATCGACCTTCATGCCGAGCTCGCCTTTCAGCTAGATGCTGAGATTGCAGGGATTAAACAGCGACTAGAACACCTGAAAGCTGTTCATCAAGAGGTACTCGATCGCTTGGAACGATGGCGGCAGGCACTTGACCAAAGCATTCTGGAGCAAAACATAGCCGGGGATCTGCCCGATGAAGTCGTCGGTCATTCCCTCCGCATCATGATTCGCGAAAACCCTCCCAGTTGTGAGCTACTGGTGGATGCAGAAGACTTGCCAGATGAGTTCCGCAAAAAGAAAATCACCTATGCTGCTGATAAAAAAGCGATCATTGCTGCCTGGAAAAAGGGCGTTCCGGTCGATGGCACTCATATCGAACGCAGGCGGCGCGTCATTTATACACTGACTGCTACGGCAATTCAGGACTTCAAAAACTCCCTTTTAACAGAGCAATAAACCCTTTCGTCAGCCAGCAGTAGAGACATCGAAGCAAAACGAGATTATTATGAAAGGATAATCTACGGACTCTGCTTTTTTGGAAGCTTGTCAAACAACCAAGTCACAAAACTACCAAAAACCGCAGCAAATACGAGATTGAGAAAACTCATCACATCAGTAGGGAGCCTACTAAAAAAGTTGCCCTGAATCGTTTTAATAGGCAGACGAGGATTGATCCCAATTTCCAGTAGAGATGTTTCGCCTGAAATTCCAATTTCTAGACCGGGTGTTGATTCCGAAAGCTGAACTTTTTCACCAGAGACTTGCAGTTCTTTCTCCTCTCCTGGAAAAACAACGCGGATGTAACGAAAGTTTGTAATGTCTTGCATACCCTTAGTTAAGGCTTGATCGACATCTTGTGTCCCTATAAGCAGAAATTGATCCTTTTTGAGATCCAAGGTTTGTCCAGCCATCCGAATATTTCCCCCAAGAATCGCCGATTTGATGTAGCCGCTGTCGCCTAATCGTTTCTGTGTCTTAGCAAACAAAACATTTCCGACAGCAGTATTGCCAAAAAATGGGTTCTTATCAGAAGTATGGAATTTGATATCTAGAAAAGGTGCCGAAGGTAATAGGGGCTGGAAATCAATGTCTGTTTTCTTAAATCTAAAAATGTCTCTCTCTTTCGCTTTTAGCTGTGGAAGAATACACTTGCCTTTACAAGTGACTTGGACAACATTGCCAGCATTTAACCTAAGTGGTCTATAAGAATTAGATGATTGACTAGAATTATTAGAAGAGGTGTTGACTTGGTTGAGCTTAAGCTTAAAAGTGCGTTCAGGGCTGTATAGTAATTGTTCAACTTGTGTGTTTTCTTGAAGCACTAACCCAGCTAGTTCCAGGCTCTTTTCTTTAGAAATTGTTTCAATAGTCAAAGAACTTTCTTCATCTTCAGTCCTAATTATCAAATCCTCTATATCTTTTAGTTGAACTTCTTCAGGATTGCCAAATTCTCCTTTAGAACCATTAAATGTATATTCTTGTTTGCCTGTAATGGTGATTGAATCAATCTGGACTTTGTGTAGGAGTGGGCATTCTGTCTGTTTGCATATAAACGAGACTTGCTCAGCAACGATGTTTCCTTCAAGAGGGATGGGCATAGGATACAAGTAACCTGCTGCAATCAACCCAACGAAAAGAAAGATTGCCAAGTTTGAAATATTTTTACGTAGGATTGCTAAAAACCAGCGAAAACCCTTAGAACTTTTACCGCGAAGCCAAATTATTAATTTCTTAATTTCGTCTAAGAAATATTTAGTAATAGCAAGTATCTTTGAATAGCTCTGTCTTAGCAACTTTTTCAAATAATTAATAGTTTGAATGATGCAACCATTCCAAACCCTATAGAGTAGTTGCATCACTCTGCCAGCAGACAATTTCCGAAAAAGCAACCTGATTTTAACCATTTCCTATTTGAGCCATTGAGGATTATGCCTGAAATAGCGAACTAGAGGAGGTGTACTCTCATATCTAGATGACAGTGTCGGCTTAACATCATAATCTATAGATATCTTATATTTTCCTGCTGGTTTAGTTTTTCCATCACAATAAAACCGTAGAACTTGCGAGTTCCCCTTGTTTTCTGTGCAGGACATTTTCTCATTACCAGCGCTAACCTCAATCTTGTTATTTTTGATTCTAGCTTCACAGCCTTCACACCGGAAAACAATTTCATACCTTTTGTCGTTAGAATTTAAAATAACTGGAACTAAAACAGACAGACTATTTGATCCTGACGGCTGAACCTCAGCCAATGCTAGCAGCCGCTCTGGCGGGATGTTTACATTTTTTAGGTTTAGGACATTGGCGCTCCATCTCATTTCATACCAACCACTGTTACGATCCCACTTCACCTTATCAAGAACGTAGTTTTGTTCTAGTTCGCGAACGGAGAGAACAGGTTCAGTTCCTCCGGGGGGAACTGGCACTTTTAGAGATAGCGAATCACCTGACTGGAGTCGCCCAACAGTTAAGGAAGCAACATCTAGACTACTTCCAATCTGGCGCTTTTGAATCCCTTCACAGCGGCGATTACCATTGTTCTCACGCAACTGGTAAAACTTCTGTTCATTCGCACTCGTTGGACAAGATTGAGCCTGAACATTGAAAGCTCCTACATTCAAAAGTAGAAATGTAAATAGCAAAACTTTGCGAATCATGGTTTAGGAATTCTCCATTGCTTAAGCGTGTTCGTTATTAACTCAACTGAGTGAGCATAGCTGTGCTTGCCCGTCGTCTCATTTGGATCAGTCGTATAAATCAGCCCTGTAACTTGATTTTGTGCATTGAGGACAGGACTACCAGAATTGCCTGATGTTAAAACCGGCTCTAGTATTATTTCGTTGGAAGATGCTTCTTTGATCACACCGTTGCGCCAACTAAAATCACTATTTCCAACGATAGAAACAGCGGTGTTATTGCGTATGTTTCCTGAAGTTATAGTGAAGGGCTGCACATCAGAAGGCACATCGGAGAACTCAACCTCCAGTACTGCTAGATCTGGATATTCATCATGCAAGGTTTTGTTAACAACTCGAGCTTTTAAGCGATCGGGAATGAGAGTGTCGGGAACATTACCGTAATAAGGTTCGATTTCAATTTCCTCCGCATCGCGGGCACCATCAAAAATGACATGCCGATTAGTGACAATCCATGCTCTATCTTGCCTGCGATCGATGACCCAGCCTGTACCATGCTCAAAGCCTCTAGTCCAAAATCTAGGAATGACTCTAACAACTGAGCGCTTAATCGGAGTTTGATTACTGGGCGGCAGGTACTCTGTTGAACGAACTGAGAGACGTTGTTTACCTGCTTTTAGTTGCAGTAGTCTATCAACTTCCTTGTAGCTGCTCCGGACAAAATCTAGGAATGGATGAGGCTCATTTGCTTTTCCAAACTCTGATTTTGCTGTCTCTAAGTCCCCCAACTCTAGGTACACTAAGCCCAATCCATGATGGGCAAATGCGTAATACGTCGGTAACTTGTTACGATGAACAGGAGAACTAAGCGCTTTTTGATACTTTTCAATTGCTTCGCTAATTTTCAACTGTCGATAGTTTGGGTTTGCGCCCTGTGCTTGGAGCCATAACGCCTCACCCCACTCGACATACGCCCAAGCATAAAGTGCTTCAGTTTCCTTGGTACGAATCTGAGTAGCTTGACGATATTTATCAATTGCTTCATCAAGTCTCCCCAAAGCTCCTAATGCCCTGCCCCACATAATATAAGCATAAGCATTTTCAGGAGCTAGGGCTAAGCTCTGGCGGTATTTTTCAATCGCTGCTTGGTAGTTTCTTTGCTCACTCAGCACGTCTCCCCAAACTGTCCAACATTGCTTAAATTTGGGATATTGAGGATCGGGCTTAATTCCTTGTTTAACGTGGCGAATTGCCTCAGTAAATTTTTGTTCGGCAATTTCCTTATCACTCTGTCTGCCAGTTGAGTTCAATTTGCTGCCTTGAATCTCAAGTTCCTGCGCCAAATTGCAATTAGCTGACATATGAGCATTTGTTGGTGGTCCTGGTATATTCCTGGACTTTAAAGCTTGACGATACGCATCGATTGCTTCCTCAGATTTATCCTGATAATGGAACGCATTTGCTAACCCATTCCATGCCCAGGCATAATCATTACGACTAAGTTGAAGTGCTTTCTGATAAGCTTCGACTGCATCATCTAGTTTTTGCTCTTCATCTTGAACGTTAAATTCTTGAGACCACTTCCTGAGTGATTGCCCCAAGTAATAGTAAGCATCTGCATTGTTAGGATTTGTTCGAGTGAATTTGCGCCAACAAGCTTCTGCTTCTGAAAACCTTCCGTCGCTGAGCGCGACACGACACTGATCAAAAGTCTGAGCATGAGCACCTAAAGAAACTACTGATATGGAGAAAATTACGAGAAAGCTAGTGAGTATAAATCTTGACCATTTCATATTCATAGATTGTCGTGATGCAAGCTTTTCAGGAACAATTACAGATATGCAATTAGATCACTACCTGCACGAAGATATACTGCGCCAGCCCATAGATTTTGGTTTAAAGGGAGTGTGGAGGCTGCGCCCCCAGCCAGGGGTTCACCCCTGCACCCCGCTTAAAAAAGTAAAGGCTATACCCTAGCAAAGCATAGCTTTTCTGAAAGAGTTGTTCAGAAACCTTTATATTCTCTCAATAAATAGCTGAAATTATCGTTCTTTATTGCTTTGCGAGTAGGGGTTTTCGAGCCTACATTTTTAGGCACATTGGTTATTTCTGTCACGCTTCCCTGTAGCCAATCTTTCAGCATTAATCAGGAGGTTGCGGCAGAAGCCTTCGATTATCTATTGCAATTGACCACCGGGAAGCTACGACGATTCGCCACCTACTTTGATCTAGAGAGCGGCAGTGGGCGATCGCTTTACACCACTCAAACCGCTGTCATCCAATCAATCTCCCAATCCTCTAGCCAGTCATCCCTCACTGCATAGTTTCCACTATGCAAATTTTACTCGATCAGCCCTGCTCGCATTGCCAGTACAGCCGCTTGAGTACGATCACTGGCGCACAATTTATTGAGGATGCTACGGATATGAACTTTGACCGTGCCAAGACTCATATAAAGTTGCCCAGCGATCTGATTATTGGTGTAGCCCTGAACCATCAGCTCCAGCACTTCCAACTCTTTTTTCGTGAGAGGATCAGATTCTAGAATTGTAGCTTGTTCAGAATCAAGGGCATTAATGGTTACTGTTTGAGGTTCATTAGTACTTGAGGGTGGTGATGCCGATTGCCGAGCGTGCTTAAGGACAATGCGGGCGATCACCGGATCAATCCAGGATTGTCCCTCGTAGGTCATACGGATTGCTTCTAGTAGAAGCTCAAACTTCGTGTTTTTGACACAATACGAATCAGCACCTGCTGCGAATGCGGCTAATACCAGGTTTTCCTGTGTGTAAGACGTTAACATAATGAACCGAGTTTGCCCCTCGGACTCTAGAGGACGGCTACTCCGATACCGTTGTACAACCTCCACACCATCAATGTCTGGCAAACCGATGTCTACGATCGCCAAATCAGGTTTTATTGCTTGAAGTAGCTTTAAACCTGCCCCCCCTGTCTCAGCCTCTCCTACAACAGTGATATCTTGCTGTTCATTAAGAGAACTGCGAATCCCGGTTCGGGTCAGGCTGTGATCCTCGATAATTGCAATTCGCATCGTTTCCATAATTCACTCGATCGTGACGACTCCTAACGGCAGATAGATGCGAACCCCAGATCAAATAGGCTGTTGACGAGCTGCAAAGTTTTGATAAATTCGCTAGACTGATTTCTTTACATTGCTGTTCCCTCTCCAGAAGTCTGCTTCTCTCCCTTGTACGTTTTTATTTTCCTGGAATGAAGGGTAAGGAAGTCTCTATTAAGCAGGCTTAGAGCAAGTTATGAAGCCTAGAAAGATCGCCAGTTTGCCGTCAGTCTTACCGACAACCGACAAATAAAGTCAAGAAAGCGTTGAATAACAATATGCTCTCAAAACCGTTAAACCCCACGATCAGGTTTGCTTCATCGGGAGCAAAACGTATTCTGCTGGTGAACACCCTGCCTAAGGTTTTTCGTTCAACATACTCAATGCTGAGAAAGCGTGGATACCAAGTGGACAGTGTTCATAGTGGCCTTGATGCACTGGTTCAAATGGAACAGTATCCCCCTGACTTATTACTGCTGGATACAGATACTGCTGACATAGACGGCTATGAAGTAACGCGACGGATTCGGAAGAATCCAGAGCTACCTTTTTTTCCAATTATGCTGGTGGCAGATTATAACCATTCCAATGTAGTTAAAGGATTCGCCTTAGGTGCAAACGATGTCATCCACCCAATGGTGAAAAAGCGAGAGCTACTCGCGAGAATTCTAGGAATGTTGCGATTGAAACACAGTATTGATGAACAAATCAGAATTAAACAGCAGCATGAAGAATTTATTGCCAGTTTGACACATGATCTGCGAACCCCTCTTATTGCAGCGGATCATGTGCTGCATTTACTCCGTCGGGGTACGTTTGGAAATACGCTGCCCAAAATGCGAGATTCTCTAGAGCAAGTTGCTCAAAGCAACCAAACTTTATTAGAGATGGTTGATACTCTTCTAGAAATCTATCAGTACGAAGCAGGCTGTAAGGATCTTTACTTTCATAAGGTTAACCTTTGGGAATTAAGCCAAAGTGTTGTCAGAGAACTTGCTCCTCTAGCGACTAATAAAGGCTTAACGCTGAGTTTGTTTTTCGACAAAGGCACGGATGAAACATCTTTGTGGATGGGGGGCGATCGCTTGGAGCTGCGTCGCTTACTAACCAACTTGCTCAGTAATGCCATCCGTTACACTGATACTGGTTCAGTTGAGCTTCATCTACAGTATCTAACTCAGGCCGCTTCAGAGAAAAATTTTATCCTACTGAAGGTGAGAGATACGGGAATTGGTATCTCTCCAGAAGAACAAGAATTTCTATTTGAGCGCTTTAGACAGGGGAATCCTCAACGTCGGGGAAATGGATTAGGACTTTACCTTTCTCGTCAAATTGTGGAAGCCCATCACGGTTCGATCGAAGTCGAATCTGAAGTGGGTCAAGGGACTCTCTTCAAAGTTCAATTCGATTTACTCCCTTCTTACAACCTACTGCACTAACTCCTCTAATGCTTTTAGCAGAGTTTCTAACCGATCTCGTTTCCGCTTATCTTCCCAGGCATTTGTTTTCTTAAGCTGGCGACTGACAGCATTGAATCGCTTGAGGTAGTTGGAAGACTGAGAGGTCGCGTTTCGTGACGGCGAGAGCTGTTTGATATGGTCGCGGATATCTCTGATCGAAAGGTTTTCGGCGATCGCGGATTGAAGGATCTCTTGACGTTGCCCTTCATCCTTAACCCGTGCAATGGTTTGCGCCTTTGTATATTCAATTTTTCCTTGTTGAAGCGCCTCAAGCACTTCTTCAGGGAGATTCCGTAAAGGTAATCGATGCTTCACAAATGACTGCCAACTCATTCTCCCAAGCGCACTGAACACGTCTTCAACCACCGCTTCTTCCTGAACCACAACGTTGTGGTTCAAGTTGCGGGTTGATTCATTTTGCATTCGATATAGGAGAGAGACAACCTCTTGAACAGAGCCCTCCAGTCGAATCGCTAACAACTGTAGAATCCCTTCTGTCTCTTCAACCGGGTTCAAATCCTCTCGTTGCAAGTTCTCAACCAGCGTAATTTGAAGGGCCTGCTGATCGGTTAGTTCAAGAATGGTCACTGGAACTTCTGTTAAGCCTGCTGCTTGAGCAGCTCTGTAACGCCGTTCTCCAGCTATTAGTTCGTACTCCCCAAGTTTTTCCGGCATTGAACGAACCAACAAGTTCTCTAAAATGCCGTATTCCTTTACAGAAGCAGTCATCTGCTCCATTTTTTGGGGATCAAAATAGCGTCTGACTTGCTCAGGCTTACGGTGGATCTGAGCGATCGGTAGAAAATGCTGGGTCTCACTAGAATCTGGTTGTCCCACTTCCTGATTTGTAGAACCAAATAATCTAGTTAAATCAATATTTCCCCCATAGGGCTTATTCTTTTTCGAAGCTTTGGATTGTGTCATAGAAGTTCCAGCCCCTCGATAATCTGCTTCATCGCCTTCAGTGCAGGATGTTTTTTATCATAGAGCGCTAAAGGCAAATGCTCCTCGGAAGCGTCTGCAAAGATGGTCGATCGTGCGATCGGTGGGTAGACCACTGCAACCGGTGAAAGCTGTTCATGGATCGCTGCTAAGGTTCGCTCATCATGGGAATTACGTCGGTCGTACATCGTTGGAACAAAACCTGCGATCGCTAGATCCCGATTGGGACGTGTCTTGACCAATTTTATGGTGTCGAAGAGTTGCTGGACTCCGTTAAATGCTTTGTATTGGGACTGAATTGGTACCAATACATGGGTTGCAGCTACCAAAGAAATATAAGCCAAATTCCCCAAACTTGGAGGACAGTCGATCAAAATAAAATCGTAGTGATCCTTGACCGGCAGTAAGGCTTCTCGTAGGCGGAAATCACTCATGACGGCTGACATCAACTCGCGCTCTGCTAGAGCAAGCCCAAGATTGGCCGGAACTAAATCAACACCAGGGATCCCATCTTCTCGCTGAGTTTGAGCATAAATTCCCTGCTGAATGGGTAATGGTTCCTCTTGCAAGATCGCGTGATAAATCGTCTTATCTAATTCGTAGGGATCCAGTCCCATAAAGATTGTGAGGGAGGCTTGCGGATCCATATCTACGACAAGAACTCGATAATAGTCGCCTTTCTTTTTACTCCGTTTTTTTGTCTTCGGGTCTAACCGTTTACAACAAGCAATCATATATCCCAGTTGATTGACAAGCGAGGTCTTGCCAACCCCACCCGCCTGGTTAAACAAAGCAATAATCCGACTCATTAGGCTCTTTCCAAGGATGAGAATTCGTTAATTTTTGAACCACAACGTTGTGGTTCATCTCAAAAAATAGACTGTAGAGCGTTTCTGAAATACCCCTGCTGTCTGAAGATTGTCAAAAATAACCGCAAAAACTTTGAGCAAATCCAGATTCACCAAAAATTTAGGCATCGGAATGAAGATACTGTCTAAACAACCTCTCCAGGCACCAATCAGACAAAATAAACCTAATTAATAGTATGTATCAAGACCTGTTCAATTGAGCACCCATTTTTGTAATTTGCCCTATTTCAGCTCACTATTTTGCGGGGGTTCTTCCCCAATGGATTGATAAAACGCCCGTTCAGCCGCTGCACTGAGTGCCCGTTTGGCATATCGCTTAAAACTTGCTTCTGACTTGTGACGGGTTAGCGTTCGCGCATGGAGACTTTCCATTCCCCTTAAAAGCAAGCCAGTCGCAAACGTATGGCGTAACTGGTGCGGATGCACATTCACCAACGCTAAAATTTGGCTCAGTTCCGTTGGGCTAAACTGTACCCACGGGTCTTGAGCATCCAATTCCAGATTCTCCAATGCAATCTTCTGTTGCTGCTCTAAGGCCAATTGGGCCTGTTTGGCTGCAATTTTCCCCAAAGATTTAACGACATAATACAACCCTTGATAGCCCAGCCGATGACCGCTTCGATTCCGCCCATACGATAGAAAAAGAGGAGCATCAGGCGGTAACTCTCCTTCCTCAGAACGGCGCTGCACCAAGTATGCATTTAACGGTTCCCGCGATTGACGACTGAGCGGTACTGTCCCTGTACTGTCATCTTTTGCTTCTCGAACCGTCAACCGAACACCATCGTAGTCTTCGACATTCAAATTCACGACTTCCTCCGCCCGCAAGCCATGACTGAGCACGGCGAATAAGGCGCGATCGCGCACCGCTGTCTCCCTTGGTTCTTCCAACGCCAGGTATAGCGCAGCAACTTCAACTTCTGATAGATCCCTGGCGGGTGGCAAAGGAACTCGCTCCATCTCCACCGCTGTAGTCGGATTATAGGCAATCTGCTCTGGGTAAGCAGAGCGAAACCATTTAAAGAAACTCATTAAAGCTGTCAGTGCCCGATTAATCGAGTTAGCAGACAGGTTTTGCCCCTGTAAATACGTTTTAAACTGAGCAATCTGCCGAGGCGTGAGATCTGACCAAGCTCGATCTGTCCAGGCGAGAAATCGTTTCAATTCACGTCGATAGGCTTTCTGGGTGTTTTCAGCCAGCGATCTAGCCTGAAAAAATTCCTCCACTCGGAGCCACCGCAAATCCATCGGTTCAGGAGAACGGAGTGGTAATGCAGCCGGAGCAGTAACCAAGCGAATCGGAGGCAGTCCCTCTGCACCTGAAAACATGAGTAATCACCACACAACTCAAGTGAATTCCTTGAGTTTAGGGTATTTCAAGTAAGATAAGTCAACAATATCTGTTGTACGACTAAACTACGACTAAGTTTGGAAGGGGTAGAGTATACTAGGCTCAGACCCTTGCATGCTGGGAGTTGCACGAATGCCATCTCCGTTTCCGGGCATGAACCCCTATCTGGAACAGCCCGCCTTTTGGTCGTCGTTTCACACTCGACTGATGGTGGCTATTTCGGATGCGCTGACCCCTTCTCTGCAACCGAAGTACTATGTGGCTGTCGAAACTCGCACTTACATGGATACCGATAATCCCGAATTACTTGTGGGCATTCCTGACGCGATCGTTCTGACAACTTCAAATGCTCCTGCGTTACCCCCTCCTGCGACCACGCTTACACAAACTCGCCCTAAACAAATCCGTCTTCCCATACCCGTTGAAGTGAAAGAGCGTTATTTAGAAGTCCGGGAGGTGGGGACTCATCAGGTGATTACTGTCATTGAGGTCCTATCACCTAAGAATAAACGCAAGGGCGAAGGGCGAGTGGCTTATGAGAAGAAACGGCAACGGGTGCTATGCAGTTCTTCTCACCTCGTTGAAATCGATTTACTCCGAGAAAATATAGCCATGCCGATGTTCGGAGTCGAAGAAGCGAGTGACTATCGCATTGTCGTGAGTCGATCTAGTGCTCGTCCCATGGCAGATCTGTACGGATTCCAACTAAGAGAGCCCATTCCTAGCTTTTCGTTACCGCTTCAACCCAACGATCCAGAATTAATTGTCGATTTGCAAGCGATTCTTCTGGGGGTTTACGATCGCGGCAGTTACCAATTTCGTATTGATTATCATCAGCCTGTCCCACCACCCCAGCTATCCGAAGCGGATCAGCAGTGGGTGGATGCGTTATTGGCTCCCCTCCGAGGTGCATGATGGCCCGTCCTGATCAGGAGAAATGTCGGCTGTGCGCTAAGCTGAATGCCCAGGAAGCCCAACAGCGCCATGGCCTGCAGGGGGATGGCTGCTGGAATCCCAAATATTGCCACAATCGCCGTTCCTACTATCGTCACCGGGGCGTCCGCAACTCTGTCCGTAAACAGCGACGACGGGAACAGCCCGCCGAATCTGGAGTGCCCCCCTCTGAACGAGTTGCCACCCTGGAGGTGTTAGCACCTGCGGTTCCGGCTGCTGTGGTTCATTGGTATCGCGCGACTAAGGATGCACCCCTCCATGCGTTGGGGGCTGAACTGTGGGTTGGCAACGATCGGGTGGCTCAAATTGAACCGGTTCATTGTTTGGGATTGACCGAATTGCAGGTTAAAACATTACTGGTACGGATTTTAGAAGTGTTCTCTCAGCACAGTGGCAGGAAGGTTGAACGCTTTCGGTCGTCGGTGGAACTCCATCCCCAGAACTGCCCGATTCGACCCTGTCCGCTTTATCCAGAGGTTAGGCTGTAATGGAAATGCAGCAGTTAGAACTCGATTTGTGGCAATCCCTGGAAGCAGCTTCTCGATTTCCAGAGACAGCGGATCTGCGATCGCTCTGTGATACATTAGAGCAAACGCTATCCGATCACTCTTTAGCTGAACAGTTGGCGGTGGCTGGGCAGGTCTTGATGCAGCTTTCAGAGGTTTATGCAGAACGAGCAAATCTCTTAATGTCCGGGTGGGAGCGTCGGCATAATCCGGCTGAGCCGGTGGTGAATTTAGATGCTTGTGTGGATCTATTCGTTCAATCATTAGCCCTGGATGTGAGCGATTTGTTTGAAGAATCAGAGCCTGTGCAATACCCGACCCATCGTAAACAACGGTCATCGGCTCAAATTGATGGCTCAGTGGTTGGAGCAGTGGATAAGGAAGCGTTGCTCCATTGGGTCGATCAACTGGCGGCAGAACCCCCTCTGGATGAGGCTCAGATGGCTGAGCAGATTCAGGAGTTGGCCCATGGGGAAAATGTTGAAGAGTGGTCGCGGGCGATCGATCAATACCTCGGATCTACCTGTACGGAAATTCAATTAGTGGAGTTACAGAAAGGTCTGGCAATGCCGATCGTGGAGGTATGGCTTGGGTTATTGCTGGGGGGCTACCCATTGGTACAACGGGGGGCATTTTATGATGACCAGACGGTTTGGATTAAGATAACGAATCACTCTTGTAGGTGAACGTGTTTCTTTATACGTCTGGTTTGTGTTTTCTGCTATATTTCCAAATTTTAGAATACAGCTAATCTTAAAAAGTAAAAATAGTTTTTAGTGTGGCTGTAATAACGGGGTCAGCTTTCAGATTCCCAGGATGGGTAATGACCTGAAGACTTGGAGAAAATGCAATATGATCGTTGATTTGGGCGTGATAAAACGCTTCATAATTCGTTTGAGTTGCGTTGAAAATACCGGTTGAATCATTCTGTAGAACCAAAGGTTGCCCGATCGCGAGACCTGCCAGATTGCCCTGTTTAAATAAATCAGGGAAGACTAATCCTGCTGACCAGCCAATTGCTTGAATATCACCGGGAAAGTTGAAAGCGTAGCCAAAGCGTCCAAATAGTCCGATATGTTTACCTAATGCCACTTCTAGATTGGCACCCGCTGCCTCATATTGTCGATCGCCTTGAATCCCTCGACTGTATTGAAGCCGTAATGCAGCCGTTTTGGAGGGATTGACTTCTAATTCAAGGACGCCAAGGTTAGGGGCATTGAGAAGTCCACCTTGGGTTTCTGTGCTGAATGGGGAAGAAGTAGGGTTAAGGGCTGTTTGTTCGGCACGGTAAGCTGCACGGAAGGTAAAAGCACCGTGGTTGGGGTTGTAGGTGATCGCGGCTCCTGCGCCTGGAGCGTCGTTGGCTAAAAGCAGTTGGTTATTGATTAATCCAAACGTTGAGAAGTTAGTGGCTTGATTGTTGGCATAGTGATTTTTATCGACGTAATCTGAGAGATAACCTTGGGAAAATACCGAAATTTGGAGATCTTTAGCAAGGGGAAAAGTATAGCTCAAGCGATTGATTTGTAAGCTAGAAGAGCTTCCAGCGTAGTCCAGAGCACTATTTTTTTGAAGGAAACGGTTGATATTTCTGCCAGTTTTGATGGCTTGTAGCAAAGTTTCACGATTTTTTACAAGGTCTTCAGAGGAGGCTCCTGCTTCGAGATCGAGGGTTGCTAACACTCCAGTATATTTATCACGGATTTCATCAATGCTAGACAAGTCTGCTAAGCTTAAATCCAGATCTTTTAGAGTGACTCCGAGGTCAGAGAGGGGAAAGAAAATCTGTTCGAAACGGGCTTGAATTTGTGCTTCACCAAGACTGATGAGGCGATCTCTAAAGGCATTACCTTCATTTTGGAGGGTACTGGCAGCATCGCCGGACTGACCGCTACCGGCTTGAAGTTGTAGGAGCAGCCGATCTTTGCCAGTGAAGCTGGTTTCTAAGTTGAGACGCGATCGATTAATAAATATGGCATTAGCATCATTCTGATCAGTAAATCTAGCGTTGATCGCAAAGATGCTTTCTCCGTGGAGCTTAGTAGTTGTGGAGAATTGTTGTTTCTCAAGGGTCGCGGTCTGGGCATCAAGGCGATCGACTCGGTTTCTGAATGAAGTGAGTTCGGTTTGGAATTCGGTTTGGAGTCGTTGTAAAATTGCGAGATCATCTCGGCTGACTTTGTTGGTGAGTCCGGCTTGGAGTAATTCATTGACGCGATCGAGGGCGGCGTTGAGTCCGGCGGCAAATTCGTAGCGGCTCATGGCTCGATTGCCGTGAAAGGTTTTGTCGGGATAGCCTGCGATGATGCCATAGCGCTCGATGAGGGATTGCAGGGCTTGGAAGGCCCAGTCGGTGGGCTGTACGTCGGCGAGTTGGGAGACGGCGGTAATTTTGGAGTCTGCGGGCGTTTCAGGTGGGGTGGCTTGGGCCAGGGTCGGGAAGGCAAATAGCAAGCTGACAAGGCTGAGAAGGCTGGTATGGTAGATAATTCGGTTCATGATGAATGTTGATAAGGAGTCAATGAACTGTAAGGTGGGGGCGATCGTTAGGCTCATAAAGTCGTCACGCGCAAAAGTCGTTGAGCCTAACGATCGCTAGGCCACAAAATTAATGCACTAAAAAATTGCTAAACTACGAAACTATTGAGGTTCAAGCTGCTGGCTTGTACGTTATTGAGGAGAATAAAGGGCGCAGGTCTGAAAATTTTGCCCAATCCATCGGGATCGAACTGGATGGAGGTGAGTCCTGCGTTGACTTGGCGTACGCTGAGGTAACCATCGGCGATGGGGTTGGTGCCACCGTAACCCGATTTTTTCAACACATCAGTGATGATAATTCTGTCGCTACCAATGGTGAAGTCCATAATCATGTCACCTGCGTCGGTGATGTCGGTATAGAGAAACGTATCATTGCCGCTGCCGCCAGTAAGAATGTCGTTACCTTTGCCGCCAAAGAGCCAGTCGTCGCCATCGCCACCGACTAGGGTGTCTTTGCCAAGGTTGCCTGCGAGGAAGTCGTTACCTGCATCTCCATTGAGAAAGTTATTGGCGCTGTTACCAATAATTGCATTGTCAAGATTGTTACCGATGCCGTTTATTGCGGCGGTTCCTTCTAGTAGGTTTAAGTTTTCTAGGTTGTCTCCTAGGGTATAATCAGCAGCGGCATTAATAGTATCTATACCTTGATTGAAGTATTCAATGATTTGGGTACCTAGATGACTAATCTGATAAGTATCATTGCCAAGCCCCCCTTCTAGGATATCGTTGCCCCCTGAGCCATCTAGATAGTCATTGCCGTCGAGTCCCCAGATGTGATTATTGCCGTTATCACCGAAGAGGAAATCATGACTAAGGGAACCTTCGAGGTTCTCAATGCTGATGTAGCTGTCGCCTAGGGCGTCGCCTGTGTTGGCTTGAGGGTTGGAGAGATTGGCAACGATTCCGATGGTGGCGCTGATGTAGGAGGCGGTGTCTGTGCCATTACCGCCATTGAGGAGGTCGGCTCCGGTTCCACCATAGAGGATATCGTCGCCATCGTCGCCGAATAGTTGGTCGTTGCCTGCTTCACCGTAGAGTCGATCGCTGCCGTCTCCGCCTCTCAATGTATCGAAGCCGTTACCGCCAAAGAGCCAATTGGTTTGGAAGTTGCCAATCAAGACATCGTTGTTATCTGAACCCTGAATGTTCTCAATGTTCAGCAGTGTATCAATCCAACCATAGCCATCGGTCTGACCATAGCCATCAATAGCGGTTCCTAATTCTAAGTTGACGTAAGCTCCTTTAGGAGAATAGCGATAACTCACAATATCAATGCCATCGCCACCATCTAAGGTATCGTTGCCGTTACCGCCAATGAGAATATCGTTCCCCTTTAGACCCAGAATGACATTGGAACCATTGCCAATTAACACATCGTTCTGATTAGAGCCGATGATTCTCTCTAAATTGCTCAGCGTGTCTGTACTACCAGACCCATCAACTGCGCTTCCTTTTGTAATGAGATTGCCTGGAGTAGTATCGAAGCCAATAACAGTGCCAGAGCTATAGATATACCTGCCAGGGGTTTGATAATCTTTATTCTCATCAATGTTAACTGAGACGCCATCAAACAATCCTGAGCGAGGAGGTGTATTTTCATAACTAACGGTATCGTAATCACTGCCTCCGTCAATTAAATCATTGTCAGCACCACCGACTAAAAGATCATCACCTGCATCGCCGTAAAGCTTGTCATCACCATCTTCACCATAAAGCTGATCTTTACCATTACCGCCATGTAAAGTGTCCTTTCCAGCATCGCCAAAAAGTTGATCACTGCCTCCTAACCCACTCAAATCATTGTCGCCAGCATCGCCAATGAGTAGGTCATCACCTTTTTCTGAACCTTCTAGATTTTCGATCGAGTCAAGTGTATCTCCCTCAGCATCGTTACACATCCCCTTGCGTGTGAGTAAGCTGATAAACACACCGAAGCTAGAGTTTTTGCTTACGCTAGAGTCTTTGTAGGATGCTGTATCAATCCCATCACCTCCAATTAGCGTGTCTTTACCCGCCCCACCTATTAACGTATCATTGCCAGCCCGACCAATGAGGGTATTGTCGGCTCCATTACCGATTAAATTGTCACTGCCCGAAGTTCCGATCGCGTCCTCAATCACCACCCCATAAGCAATAGCTAGATTGTCAACCAAGCCAACCGAACTAAAGTGAAAGTCTTGTGCAGTCAAGCTACTGGCATTTGAATCAATCTTGCTGCTAGCATTTAGATCGATCGTGACTCCTCTACCATTCAGCCACACTTCGCTTCTACTTGCATCAATCGTATCGTGACCACCAGTGTCCCAAATCGTGGTAACAAATGGGTGATCCCAGGAATATACATCATCACCTTTGCGCGTATTTAAGTTTGCTCCATAAAGCTCTTGTATTGCAGCAATGTCATATAACATTGGCGTTTCAGGGTAAATATATCTGCTTACTCCAGTAGTGGGATCAGTAAAAGTATGATCATTACCAACGTCGTGGTAAGACATTACGGTGTATCTCAAGTTGTCTTTAGCGGATGGTAGAAATGGACCTGATGCTCCACCTCCACTAGCATTGTAGTTACCTGGATGTTTTATACCCAGAGCATGACCAATTTCATGCACTAAAGTCTGAAAACCCTTCAGTCCTCGCTTACCAACGTTCTCAGAATTATTGTTAGTCCCGGAATACACATTATTAGCAGGATAGTCAGTATTATTAATCCAAACATCTCCAGCCATATCAAGCTTAATTCTCGGAATAAGCAGAATCTCTGATGCTCGTGGAACTTCAGGAAGTACATCGATAAAAATGCCAACACCAGTCGCAGCATTAGCAATATCTCTGGCAGTCCTTATAGGTCCAAGAACAGTATCGATTTCCTCTAGGAGTTTGACTCGAGCCTCATTGAATCTTGCCCAAATATCATTACGTGGTGGAGAAGTGCTGCCTCCTGCTAGAATACCCAGATCTGCTGTACCAAAGCGGATGTCAGCACCTTCAACTAAGGGGAACACTGCACCAATACCGAAAGCCCTGAAAACGGTGTTAAATACATCATTCAAACGATCGTTAAGCCAGTCCCATAATCCAACTTTTTCAGCAATGAACTTAATAACTCCTAGATCAAGAACATCACCCAGATTAAGTGCCTTGTTTGATACTTGTTTGGTTTCAAAATTTGCAAGATCAGCCCAAAGTTGTAAAGCGTCTTTTGCCGTTTGTTCTTGGTTAGTACTAAATGGAACAAAGTTTCGTCCTTTGATTCCTTCTTCGTCGTAAAAAATCGTGAATACATTTTCTCTCCCAATTGCATAAACTTCTGGCAAACTGGGCATGAAGCTATACGTGATCGGTTGATAACGCCAGCGAGGCGCTCCTGGATATAATAAAGATTCTGGGCCGTCAACAGTTCGGTTGTCTGCCATATGACGATTTCCTTCTATTAACTAGAGATGAACTTGTTCTACTGAAAAGCAGCTTTTATGAAAGATGTAGATGCTTCTGTGTTGCAAGTAGATGCGGTTGCGCTCTAACGCTTGGCGGCCAAAACTTGATGAAGAAGAATGTTTGAGCACTCTTTCCTGTCAGGATTAACTGTAGATACCCGTCGAGAATTCATTGAGTTACAAATTGACTGCACTGGTTAGTTACTTCGTAAAAGCCGCGATCTAATTACAACTCAATGAATAAAGTACACTCTTCATCATTTAGGGCGACTATTTAAGCATTAGTCAATGCAAGTTTTACTGTTTGGATTATTTGTCCAAACTTCATTCCAGCCTCCCTGAACACGCAGTTTTTCAGGAATGACACATTGAGTTGGCCCAAACATTTTTAATGAGCCGATCGGGAAATCACCGCAAGCTCTTGATCTTGAAGGCTCGCAAAGATCTGTCGCCCCATAGCCTTGATACGCAAGAAACCCGATGTGTGCATAGCGAGTGCCATTCCAATTACCTTCGCCATACCAAACATTGCTTTGTTTAGCTTCACATCTT
>MUGG01000167.1 GCA_002148405.1 Alkalinema sp. CACIAM 70d
GGGCGGCAGGGATTTGCTGGGCTAGGCTCTCAAACCCTGCTTCATCATTAGATACTTGTAAAGTTTGCTGCCGGCCTCCAACATAGATGTCTAATTTGCGTTGACTCACGTCAATGCCGATGCAAGCTTGACTGGACTGCATCCTGACCTCCTAATGGGCGAGTGGGTCTTATGATGGGTTGGCCTGTTCCTCTGCCTTGCGTCATA
Organism: Alkalinema sp. CACIAM 70d; assembly: GCA_002148405.1. GTDB lineage: Bacteria > Cyanobacteriota > Cyanobacteriia > Leptolyngbyales > Leptolyngbyaceae > Alkalinema. Next base: position 208 of record MUGG01000167.1, read on the forward strand.
CGGGATGTAATCTACTCCCTGCCGATGATTCGAGGTGTGGGCCCGAGTCGAGAGTAGTGGCGACCCTTGCTAGCCCGCGATTTTCTCAATCCAGGGGGGATCGGTCTACCACTACTCTTAAGATACAAGGGGGGATCGAATCTATCGCATCCACGAATCAATTTGATATCACGATCTTAAGCTTGCTGGCTAGCACTATATATCTAGAAATGATATTGAGAGATCTTGTGCAGCTATCCTCAGGCAGACCTGTTATGGAGCACGGTGATCTAACCCCACAGCATCGGCGATCGACCCTAAACCCGCCTCATCCATTTTTTGCACCAGTCCTTGCAGAATTCGCTTGACCATCCCAGGCCCTTCATAGATCCACCCAGTGTACACCTGTAGCAAACTGGCCCCCGCCGTAATTTTTTCCCAGGCATCCTCAGCCGTAAAAATTCCTCCCACACCAATAATCGGTAAACGGCCTTGGGTCTGTTGGTAAATCAGCCGAATCACCTCCGTCGATCGCGCCTTTACAGGTGCCCCACTGATCCCCCCCGCTTCTTCTTGGAGGGATTTTCCAGTCGCGGCCAAAATTTGTGTTTTCAGGCCATCCCGCCGAATTGTAGTATTAGTTGCAATCATGCCCGCCAGTTGATATTGCTGGGCCAACTCCACCACCGATCGAATATCCTCATCCGCCAGATCCGGGGCAATTTTAACCAAGAGTGGCTTGCGATTACCGTTTTCCTGTTGCAGCGCGGCAAAGATAGGTTCTAACTGATCGATCGACTGTAACGATCGCAACCCTGGCGTATTCGGTGAACTCACATTCACCACGAAATAATCACCCAGCGTTTTTAACTGTTGAAAGCTGGCTAAGTAATCCTGGGCAGCCTCCTCTAAAGGCGTGATTTTAGACTTGCCCAGATTGATCCCAATCGGGAATTGCTCTGGCCTTGCCCGATGCTGGCTGAGTCGTTGCGCTAGGGTGCTGGCCCCTTGATTATTGAACCCCATCCGATTTAATGCCGCCCAATCATCCATCAAACGAAACAACCGGGGTTTCGGGTTTCCCGGCTGAGCCTGGGCCGTCACCGTTCCCACTTCAGCAAACCCAAAACCAAAGGCAGGCCAAATTCCCGCCGCCATCCCATCCTTATCAAAGCCTGCCGCCAACCCGATTGGGTTGGTAAACGGACAGTTCCAAAGCGTCTGGTTTAATCGCGGCTCAGACAGCCCATACATGGCTGCCATACGCTGCATCAGCCACAGGCGCAGACTCATCGGCGCTTTAGCATCCAACCAATGCAACATCTCTAGGGTTTGGTGATGCAACCATTCTGGGTCAGCCTTAAGGCCAGAAAACAGAATAGGACGGACGATCGTAGAATAAAAGTCAATCAAGGTCAGTTCCAAAAATTCTCAAAAAAACAGCAGATCCTTTGAAATCCTCCCAAGAGGATTTCAACAGAGAGGCTCCCTACTGAGGGAACCTGCTCCCCATACACCTAATTTAAATCCTTCGCAACCCTTGCAATAAAGAGTGGTATCAAGATTAATGGAACAGTGGCATTCTATAGAAAAGAATCAAAATTTATGGCGGATCAGTAGAGTTTCAAGAGGAATTTGCTATAACGAGACAGCAATCTGAGTCTCCACAGACTTAACTAGTGAATAACTGGGAAAATTAGTGGAGATAGCGTGTTTGGTGCACAAATCTTTTCAAGAAAGACAAATTATCGGGTTCCCCTGTAACCTGGTAAAATCCCCCGATTTCAGGGAACTTTAAAGGTTAAGTTGTAGTTTCCAAACATCGTCACTTCACCCCATTTATCACCTGTCCCGAGTCTGAGTCCTTCACTGAGTTTGCCAAACACGCTTTGCCCATGGGTCCTGTCAAAGAACCAAATCTCTACGAACAACAGCTCGTCACGCTGGGGCAAGTCCTGCAAACCCTGCGAGAGGCTGAAGATAGTGATTTTTTGATTGAAACAACGCTCAGTTATCTGCGTTCAACCTTTTCTCCCGAGTACGACCTCATTTGGATTGGGTTATACGATCGAGCTGACCATCGCATGGTCGGCAAAGGCGGATACATCCCCCCCCACCAAAATGCAGATTTCCTTCGGCAACGTTTTATACTCACCGCAGGCGATTTACTGGAGCAGGTGGTAATCCAGCAAAGCCCGATCGCCTTAGCCGATTTACAGCAGGAAATGCGGGCAGGAGAATGGCGACGGATTGCCCAAAAGCACAACATTCAGGGCACGATGATCTTCCCGATCTGCCACCGCGATCGCTGTTTTGGGGTTGTTATCCTGGGCTCCCAGCGCTGGGGAACCTTTCCGACAACTGAAGAAAAAACCTGCTTAACCATGGTTGTTGGCGAATTAGCAACTACCCTATATCGCGCAGAACTGGAATGGCAACGTCAACAGATTAAGCGCCCTGATCGCTCGCTCCTCGCACTCTTGCATCAAATGCGATCGCTCAGTAATTTAGGCCAACGACTTGAGGCTGTTATCGAGGAAACCCATCGCTTTGTCCTGCCCAGTCGCACCAATGTCTACTGGTTTGAACCCAATCAGCGCTATTTTTGGCGACGCTTGAGTAACCACGCCAGAACCACGGGATTCCTCGACATCAATAATCCAGCTCCAGGAATTACTGCCCAGGAAATTGGCAGTTTCTATCAATCCCTATTGAACGATCAAGTCGTCGCGATCGGGGAAGCCCACAGTTCCCTCCGGGCCGATGCCACCGCCCGTCTGATGCAACTGATCCGAGCCCGATCGTTGTTGGCGGCTCCCATTCTCTATCAACGCCAATTGCTGGGATTTCTCGCCGTTGAGGGCAATGAACCTCGAATTTGGCAAGAGGAAGAAAAACAATTTCTGCGGGGTGCAGCCCAAATGCTAGCGATGGCTGCACCGCTGGAAGAAATGGAAACGGTCATTCAGCAAACCCAATTAGATCACACCCTAACCTCCGAAATCGCCCAATCGCTGTACAGTGCCCACGACTGGAAATCCACAATTTCTCGGGCGGCCTCCCTGCTCGGTAAACGGCTGAAAGCCGAACGGTTTATCGTCGCCCTGTATGACAAAACCCATCAGCGGTTTGAGTTGTGCTATCAGAATCAGCCCAAGAATCGCCGTGCTTGCTCGATGTTTTTGCCCGCATTGAGTGACATCGATCGCCAATTATTAGAGCGCACCCCTAAGGCTGTAGGCATCGAGAATCTTGAGGATGATTTACGGTTTGCCGCTTGGCGCAACCAACTTTTGGAAGTCGGCGTGCGATCGTTAGTAGTCAGTCCCACAGCAGCCGGCCAAGCCCAGAGTGGTCTGTTAATCATTTGCCATGAAATGCCCCGATCGTGGACCCAGGCTGAACAGGATTTAGTCGGGGGGGTGGCCCAGCAAATCGGTCTGATTCTGCACCAATGGCAACTCCAGAAACGCTTGGATCAGCAACAACAATTGTCTAATAGCATTCAGCGCAGTATGGCGGGGATGCGCCAGAGTTTGACAATCGATGCTCTGGAACAATCGGCGTTGCGATCGATCGCCAGCGTCTTGGATGCCCCATTAGCCTTTCTCGTCTCCTGGTTTCCGGGCCGTCGGGTTGGGCGCTTAGTCGTCTCCACCGATCCCACCGATCGTCGGTATGCCCTAGGCAGCAACCTGAAAGTCTCTGTCCATGCTGATCCCCTGCTGCGCATGGCCCTAGAACATGCAGGGGTCATGGTCTTGCGAGCCAGCCAAGTACCGGGAGAAAGTCGGCAATGGTTGAACACCCAAGGGATAGGGCAACTCCTCGCCATTTGTCTCCGCACCAATTCAGAAGATGAACCCGCAGGCGTTTTATTCGTTGCCGACGATGAGCAACGGCAATGGGACGATCGCTATCTCAGTGCCTTGGAACTCCTCGCGGGCGAACTCGCGGGGACCCGCCGCCACCTCAAATTGGAACGCACCCTTCAAAGCGAACGGCTAAAACTGGAGCAAATTGGCTGGTATAAGCACCGTCAGCTAGAAGAAATCTATCGATCGATCCACTCTGGCGTTCAGAAGCTCCTCGACTTGGCAAAACCCGGCGCGGATTCGCTCATGGCCACCCGCCAACAGCAAATTCTGCGTCAGATGCAAGATACGCTGTCTCCGCTGGCAGCCACGCTGGCCGAAGAACAATGGCAACTGAAGTTCCGTCAAGAAACCCTGCCGCTGATTGGCTTGGTGCGGCGCACCATGGATCGCGCCGATGCCATTCTCAAAGAACGCCAGTTGTGGTCACAGGTGCACCATGAAGATAATCCCGTCGTTGTCGGCGATGCTGCCAAGCTGGAAATGGTGCTATGCGAACTGCTGCTCAGTGCTTGCTTGCGATCGCAGGCGGGAGGCCGGATTGATATTTGGTGTCGCCAGTTCGATCGCCGCTGGATTGAGGTCGCGATTACTGATGACGGCACGATCGAATCGCGCCTTCTCCAGGATTTAGAGGGTAATTCGATTTTGGATCCTTTAGCTCCTAGCACCCTGAGCCAACCGCCGGGACTGCACCTCGCGGTTTGCCGAGAGTTGATTACGGCCATGCAAGGGGATCTTAGCCTCAGTCGGCTAGAAGACGGGCGCATCATGAGTCGTTTGATGTTACCGTCCGGTCAAGGCAATCGCTAGCCCAGCCCGCCCTAAGCGCTCCCTCCCATGTCTTGGATTCTGACGATTCTGCGTCAGCGATCGGCCTAACCCCAAACGTGAGATCCCTACCCCCTCGTCAATCTACGGAAATTTACAAATTAGCCGAGATCTTTCGAGACAGGTGTGCTTAAAATATAGGGCATTCTTCAATGTGTGGCTCTCACCTTGAGACTTCCCATTCTCACATTGTAATTAGGGCTATCGCGGTCTATGTCTATAGGTATGCGTCCTCGTCAATCTGGCAAACGGCTCCCTAGGTCGTCCTCCCGGCCTATTCGCCAGACCCAAGCGGATCCTCGGAAAGCGTCCCGTTCCCTTCGCTCTCCGGGCGAGCCCCAGCAGACCGCAACTGTGACGCCTTTTCGTACCCGCAACACAGTTCGCTCCTTGCCTGCCCCAGCCCACCTACCGTCCTGGTTAAAGTCGCTGTTGCAGGTGCAGCAATGGAGTGTGGGCATTACCTTAGTGCTGGCAGGGAGCGCGATCGTAACCTATGGGTTAACGATCTATTCCCAACAACTATGGGGTAAGGAATTTGCACGCTTAGAGCAATTTCGGCGCAACGAACGCCAACTCACGGCCAATAGCGAGCTCATGAAGAACGAAATTGCCAGGAATGCCAAACCCGCTGACTACGGCTTAGTACCCCGTAGTACGGATCACCTAATTTTGATCAAACCTGCTCCGCCCCGCCCTCCTAAAGAGGTTCAGTCCCCGGATCAGGAGGCCCAATCTCGACCCATTTCCCCGGCAGGCTATTAATTTTCTGAAATATACAATTCTGTCAGGATACTTTACCCGCCAAGATACTTTACCCGCTAGGATACTTTACCCCCCCAGGATACTAAGGTGCGTTACCCTTCTGAGGCTTCTCGTCGTCGTTCATTCCGATCGATCCGGTTTCCTGCAAAACCGGCAACTCGGCCTTCGGTGGGTAGACTACGCTTGGTTTGGGGCGTTCTACTGCTAGGGGTTGGGCTGCTCAGTTGCAACTTAGTGCGGCTGCAAGTCTTTCAAGCGGCGGATCTGGTTGAACGGGCTAAACAGCAACAGACCACCTATCTCAAACCCTTTGCCCCCCGTCGCCCGATCGTCGATCGCAACGGGAATGTGGTGGCGATCGATCAACCGTCGATTACGCTCTATGCTCACCCCCGCTATTTTGGGGCATTCTCGACGACGGAAGTAGCAGCCAAATTAGCTCCGATCCTCGATCGGCCAGCGGCGGAGTTACAACAAAAATTAGATTCTGCGAAGAGTGGTATTCGGCTTGCAGATAGCTTGAGCGAAGATACCGCCAATCGCATTAAGGAACTCTACATCGACGGCTTAGATTTCACACCTTCCCAGCAGCGTCTCTATCCTCAACAGGACGTAATGGCCAATATTTTGGGCTATGTAGATGTGCAGCAAAAGAGCCAAGGGGGAGTGGAATTTAGCTACCAGCATTTGCTCGATCGGGCCGCGAAGGCAGTGCGCCTGAACCGCACGGGGATGGGGACAATGCTCCCGGAAGGGGTGCCCAATGGGTTTGTCCATGAGGATGATCTGCGCTTGCAGTTGACGATCGATAACCGGATTCAGCGGGCTGTCCAAGGGATTTTGAATCGTCGGGTGAATGAGTTTGGGGCAAAGCGCGGCTTGGTGCTGGTGATGGATGCCCAGGATGGTGGGATGTTGGCGATGGTGACCAACCCCACCTTTGACCCCAATCGCTATTGGGATGTCAAGGATATGGCTTCGTTTAAAAACTGGGCCTTGACGGACTTGTATGAGCCAGGGTCTACGTTTAAGCCGATTAACGTCGCGATCGCCCTGGAAGCGGGGACGATTAAGCTAACAGATTATTTCAATGACACGGGCGCGGTGACAGTTGAAGGTTGGACGATCAACAACTCTGACAATGCGGCGCGGGGTTCAATCAGTCTCACAGATGTGATGAAGTATTCCAGCAACGTGGGGATGGTGCGGATTGCCCAAACGATGAAGCCTTCGGTGTACTACAGTTGGCTGGAACGGGTTGGTTTGGGGCAAACGTCGGAGATTGATTTACCCTTTGAAGCTCCAGGTTATCTGAAAGATCGCAAAACCTATATGACTTCACCGATCGAAGCGGCAACAACCGCCTTTGGTCAGGGGTTTGCACTGACGCCTATTCAACTAATTAAGCTCCATGCCATGCTGGCTAATGGAGGGCGGATGGTGACGCCCCATGTGGTGCGGGGGTTGTATGACAGCCAAGGCAAGCCCCACTGGCAACCCCAGCGATCGATGCCGAAGCAAATCTTTTCCCCGAGCCACACTAATGCCATTTTGCGGATGATGGAGGCAGTGGTTGCGGAAGGGACAGGTAAAGCAGCGCAAGTTCCGGGTTATCGGATTGCGGGGAAAACGGGAACCGCGCAAAAGGCGACGGAAAGTGGTGGATATTCGGCTTCTCGGTTTATTACGAGCTTTGTGGGGATTTTCCCGGTAGATAATCCGCGCTATGTGGTGTTGGCGGTGTTGGATGAACCGGGTGGGTTGGCCTATGGGGGAACGACCGCAGCACCGATCGTGAAGGAAGTCATCGAAGTGGTAGCTGGGGTGGAAAAAGTTCCTCCCAGCAAGGCGGATCCTCAGTAGTTTTACGAGTAGTTTTACGAACAATTTTGCGAACAATTTTGCGAACGATTGCGTGACCAATCATTGCGCTAATGGTTATGGCGATCGTGTTGTGATGGCGATCGTGCGATCAATCACGATCTCACTTTCTTCAGTAATTTGCTCAGTAATCCGCTAACTTCAGTAATCTGCTAGCAGTAGCGTGATTATCGACCATCGAATTCTCGATCGGGATTGCGTTTCGGCTGGTCTTGGGAATAGATAGGTTCACTATCGATCGAATCAATTTCAACAGAAACTTGCACGGGGCCGTAGCGATCACGCAGGTTGGCTTCGATTTGTTGTTTGACCCAGTTACTAGCGCTGTGGAATTCGGGGTGTAAAACAATACGCAGGTCAATCCACACCTGGCGACCAACAACGCCCCGCGATCGAATTTGGTAGCAGTGGGTGACGCCTTGCACTTGCCGCACGATTTGACTGATGGCTTCCGGGGCGATGGCAATTTGCCGTAGCATCATAGGGAGTTGAATGTCGAGGACGCGCCAGCAACTGAGTCCGGCGGTGATGACCATGGCGATCGTGACGAGGGGATCGAGCCAACTGTAGCCTTGCCATAGACCGAGCAATGCCACGAGCAAAATGACGAGTAACCAGGCGTCTTTGAGGAAGTGTTGGGCGTTGGTGCCGAGGGCGAGGCTACTGAAGCGTTGGGCTTGGCGGTTTTGCACGATCGCGAGGGCCACCTGGGCCATGCAGACCAAGGCCAAGACTTGGATCATGGCGGAGGTGACGGTGAGGCGAGGCAAGTGGGCAAGGCTGGGGCTGGCGGTGAGTTGGGTGAGGGCGAGGCTGGCGAGGCCCAGGCCACCAAAGCCCAAGAGGGAGACGAGGAAGAGGGCAAGGCTGGATTCGAGGCGACCGTGGCTCCAGACTTCGCGTCCGTTGTGGCGGTAGGGGAGGAGGACGGCGATGAGGCTGAGGACGGTGCTGAAGGCGTCAATGACGGTGTGAAGGGATTCGGCGAGCAGCATGAGCGATCGAGTTTCCCAGCCGATCCAAATTTTGACGGCCAATGACAAGAGGGCTAACCAGAGGTTCGCCAAAAGTACCTGTTGACTGACGCGATCGCGGTTGCCTGTTTCTGCCATAGGCCATAAGCTACCACGGAATGCCGATCGTAAACTGTCCATGCGCCACACGTGTCAAATTCACTACACCCATGAGTCCCCATCATGGCACTGAATTCTGAAAACGCACGATATTTTTCGGCTGGGCGATCGGGGTTAGTGGAAGTGGGGATCGAAGCGGGGGTCGAAGCGATCGCGTTTTTGGGCGTTGCAGGTACGGCAGAGGGTTTGGAGGTTGCTGAGGTCGTTGCTGCCGCCGCTGGCGAGGGGGATGATGTGGTCGATTTCCAGTTTGGCTTGTTGGCTGGTTTTACCGCAGCTTTGGCATTGGTGGTTGTCGCGATCGAGGATGTACTGGCGCACCGCTTTCGGAATTGTGATTCGGGGTGTTTTGTCAGGCATGGGGACTATTGGTCAGATATTGTTTGTCGAATTTCGTCTAAAGGGGAGGCTTCAGATTCCAAATCATTCGGGCAGAATTCTACATTGATTTGAACAGTAATTTTCATTTTTCCAGGTTGCCAGCCAGACCCATCTGTTTTCAGCGTTTCGCAAGCAACACCTTCACTAAACCAGTTTTGATAGTGAGAGCATTCCTGTCGCCCATGACCAGTTTTATAATGTGAATAAGTTTCCAGTGCGTTGTTTTTAAGATACTGATTTATAACCTCTGCCAAATTACTTTCTGTTAAGGCGTTTTCTAGAACTTTACGAAACGCGCTAACTTTATGCATTTGAGGCCGGAGGTGGGTCTGGCCAATCGGCTGAAATGAAATGACATCATCTGGGCTGAACAGCTCTAGTACTGACTTATTCAACATTTTTCTAGTTCCTAACAATCAAGACAAGTTTCATGGATACAGGTTGTAATCAGTGAATCAATGCTGATATGAAAACTAAGCAATCAATTATCAGAAATTGTTTGCCGAATTTCGTCCAAAGGTGAGGCTTCAGATTCTGAGTCGGGAACTGCTTCTACAGGTGCTTCAGGTTCATCCGGCTGAAATTCTAACACTAACCGAACTTTGCCAGATACCCACTGAGAAGTTCCAGGTACCAACAAATTGCAGGGTATTCCTTCATTAACTAAACTCTCAGCATCACTTTGAATGACTCCGCTACCATTTCCAAAAAGACGAGTTTTAATCCGATGAATCAATCTAGAAATAATGAGAGCATCATCTTGAAGCATTCCTGAACGTGATTTATGACTCACAAAATCAAGAACTGACATGTCATCACTTGAGAGGTAAGTAGGCTTTGGCTTAGTCATAGTTGTGTCACTTTCAACAATGCAGACTAGGAGAAGACAAGTAGCTTTTTGTGATCAATCAGCTACTTGAAAACTAAATACTAACTAAACAAAAGTAGTATTAATCATTCGAAATTTCTTGACGGATGCCATCAAGAGGAGAAGCCCCGGAATCTAAGGCTGATCTTTCCTCCGGTGTTTCTGGTTCATCAGGAATAAACTCTAGCGCAAGTCTGACCTTCCCAGATATCCATCTATGAGAACCCAAGGCTAAATATCTACATGAAATACCTGCATCAGTTAAGTGCCTTCCCTCTTCAGTAGAAATCCATAGAGAGTTCTCATTTGTGAGCTTTTGCATAATCCGTTGGATCAAATTAGAAGTAACAAAGGCATCATCCTGAAGTAGATTACCCTGACGCCTATGATTAAAAGTGATAACACTTAGATCATCATTCGATAAATTCATGGATTTTGGATTAGTCATCACTTACTCCCCTAGCTGAAATTGTCGAATTTTGTCAAGATCGTTGAGTTCGGTTTCTGGTTCGTCGGGACAGAAAGCCAACACAAGTTTTAGTTTACCTTTCTGCCAAGGTTGCCCAGGTCGCAGCATTTCACACCGTATACCTTCTGTATACAAAGTATATTCTTCGTCGCCGCAACTTCCTTCCGCGTTAGCAATCCAATCCTGATGACGAAACGTTGATTGTGCCATGATATAAACTCCATCCACCTTGTCAACGGTAATGACATCATCCTGAGTCAAGAATTCAAGTTTCGAGTTCATATCACGCCTTCACTCCGAATTTCATCTAGTACTGAAGGTTGTTCCAAGGAGGATAAATCATCAGAAATAGCCTCATTGGATGCAAACTCAACAGTAACCCTAATTTTGACTTGACCCTGACTCCAGCCATTACTGGTCGGAGACATCATCTGTCCAGCAACTCCACTCCCAATCAACCACTGGTTTCTAATAGGAGGCTGCCCATCCGCATTCAGCTTACTATTTAAACCAGTTTGAACTTGAGATCTGAGAAACTCCTCAAGACTCCTACAGAGATCTTCTACCCGAAAAAGACTAGAACCAATCGCAAAAACACTACTGGAACTATCTTCGATCGCTCTAAATTCCTGCATTTTCCACCCTATGATTCGATCGAATCCATTGTGCCCAAAGTCAGAGCCTCCGATGCGTCCCCAGGCAGCGACCCATCCACCTCTGAATCACTAACCAACGGCAACCGATGGCGATCGAGCTGCATCGCTTCCAAACAAGCATTCACCCCATGCACCGCCTCGTTATACACCGCTATCTTCTGCTCTACCTCAGACAACAACCGCTGATTCTGCCGGATTTTATCCTCCGCCTCCTTTTCCAACGTCTTCGCCAAATACCCCCGCGCATGGTCATACTGCTGCAAAATCAACGACATTTGATCCGTCGCATTGCGCAACAAACACACATTCAACGTCTGATTAATCACCTGACGGAACGATCGCATCACCGTATCCTTCACCTTCTGCTCAAAATCCAACTTCAACAACTGCCGAATCGCCGCCTCCGCCTCCACCATATTGTTGAAATCGTAGCCCCGACAAGCCTGCTGCAACGTCTGTCGCAACTGGAACATCGACGCCGTCCCCTCCGCAAAAAACTCAGGCCGTTCCCGCACATAACGATCGCACTCCGTCCGCGCCTCATTCATCAACGCCGCGATCGCCTCCCCCTCTAACTTGCGTAAACTCTGCTCCAGCCCCCCATCATTCCCCAACATCCGATACAACCTGCGGTAATAATCCTGCTTTTGTACCCGATTCAGTAACTGCTGGAAAAAGTTCCCCACAATCTCCTGCGAAGACTCCACCAACACATCCTCCAACCCATTCGCCAAATAGTAAAACGCCTCCGCCAAAATCCCCAACAACGGCACCACAGAATTACGTCGATGACTCGCCTGCGCCCGCTGATGCACCGCCGCCACCGAAAACGTATTCAACAACTCATCCAAACGGCTCACCATCCGAGCCTTCAGCTTTTTGAAATCCGCCTCAAACGCTGCATTACTATTGCTGCCGACAATTTCATTAATGACATCCTGAATGTGTGCCTGAAAATCATCGCCCACCTGCTTCAGTTCCCGCCCCAACTGTTGCAACTCCTGATCCTTCAGCGCTGCAATATCTTGCGGTTGCGACTTCAGACCATGCCAACTTTCTAAATACGTCTTCCGCAACGCAATACATAACGGTTGCAAATCATCCGCCAAATTCGCCAACAGCATGGGCCGCTTTTCCTCAGTCAGATAGCGCGTAATCTGACTCCGAAACGTCTCAATGCCACTATCCTTAATCAACTGCTCAACGAGCGCCCCACCATACTCCCCCAAAATCCGCACATAGTTTTCGTTCGGTGTCTCATAGCTCCGCACATCAATGCGAAAACGATCGATCGGCAACTTCCCCGAACTCGAACAATAGCGATTAAACTCACTGACAAATTGCGGCGTTTCCGTGGGCGATCCAAACAGCGAATCTAACCCAAAGCGATCGGCCCCACTGGTTTGCCGCAACTGACTCCCCCAGAACCCCAAAAGCCCACTGGTTTTATACAGCCGATTCGAATCCTTAAACTGCTCCTGAATCAAGCCTTCCAACCGTTGCCGCAGTTGCGTGTTGTACCACGTTTCATCCACACGGTTAAACACATAAAACACCCGATCGCGAATACCCGGATTGCTGCGAATTCGTTCCAGCATCGCCGTTTCTTCACTCGTCATATCCCCCGCAGAGGCTGCCTTCAGCACACAGACCACCGCAGACGTGTCGGGATGCTCAATTTTGCTGTAGGTCAACTCCGCATCTTTTTTGACCGGCGCATCAATTCCCGGTGTATCAACTAAAACATTGCCATCCTTGAGCAAAGGATGATGACAGTAGTATTCCACCCGCTTGAGTACCGCACTATTGGATCCCCGACGAGCGTAGCTAGCGGCCTCTTGTAGATTAGTGAAATTAAACTGTTCCATCGACAATGTTTTATTGGCCACCGTGTCGATGTAATTACGATTTTCAATAAAGCCCTTGAGCAGATATTTCAGGGCACTGGCTTGCTTGGCCCGATCGGATTTACTTTCGCCTCCTTCCGTCTGGATAATATCCTGCATTTTGCCCAGTAAGGTTTCTACCACCGAACCGTTGTTAATATTAACGACGGTTTCAATCCCTAACCGTTGTAATAAAATTTGCACCTGCTCCCGAATTTCCGCCTCAGACAGGAATGTGAGCACCACCCGTTCCGCCTGCGGTTCTGCGTAGGCAATCAAACATTCCGTCCCCGTCGCATGACCCTCAGCGCTGTACAACAACTCCCGTTCTAGCAGCGCATTAATCAGCATCGATTTACCCGCGCTAAAAGCCCCCGCAAAGACAATCTCAAAGGTCGGCGCGATCGCTTTTTTCAAAGAGGCTTGGATCGATGCCGTTTCCACCTGCGCTTGCAGGGTGGGTTCCTGACTCAACAGTTGAAATAAGCGATCGACCTGATCTTGCAGCGCTTGGCATTGCGGAAGTGACTGGAGCGGCAATGTACTTGACAGCATGGGAACCATCCTTAAAATCAGCTAGATGTAAGCTAACGTCAAGAATGCCCAATTCGCAACATCAATGTGCAATTTTTGCCAAATCTTAGAGGCTCCATTAAGAGTTGGCCAACCCTGCGGAATTTGGTCGCTGGTGTTGTGTCTAGGCGTGTGTCTAGGTAGCTGCTGGTGCGGCGTGGAGGGTCAAGACGGTCACTTCTGGCCGACAGTTGAAGCGTAACCGAGGTCTGGCCATGCCCACGCCGCGACTGGTGTATTGAATTAAACTGCCCACTTGATATTGCCCGATCGGATATTTGCGTCCCAAGGGGGGGGTCACTCGTTTGTAAAACGGTAGGTAAACTTGGCCACCGTGGGAATGGCCCGATAATTGCAAATCAAAGCGGCCCGTTGCAGCGGTTTCGTCAGCGAAGTCTGGTTCATGGGCTAGCATAATGGCTGCACCCGCGATCGGTAACTGTTGCAATACTGCTGGGAGATCATCCTGTTGCGCCCAGACATCTCCCACGCCTGCAATTTGCAATTCAGAATTGCCTCGATAAATTGTGTGAAATTGATTTTTTAAGACATCTACACCAACACTTTGTAGTGTTTCCGTTAGCAATTGTGGTTTTGTCCATTGGTCGTGATTGCCTAATACCGCAAAACTACCATCTTTGGCTTGCAAATCTGCTAAAGCTTGCAACGTGGGTGCATACTTTTCCGCCGCTTTGGTCACAAAATCTCCCGTCAGCATGACCGCATCCGGATTTTGTTGATTAATGGTTTTCACCACATCCGCCAAGCGATCGCGGGTCATCCATTGATCGGCATGAATATCTGTCACTTGCACAATGCGATAGCCTTCAAACTCCTGCGCTAAGTGAGGCAAAGTGACGGGGACTTGAACGACATCTAACCATGCAGGCTCAACTTTCCGCGCATAGGCAATGACGCAAAAGATAGCTACAAAAATGACGACGAGGAACTTGAGTAAACGAATCATGGTAAAGCTGAGAAGGAGATGACGACGCTGACGAACCGACTGCTTTAGTAAAGCATAGGGATATGACGATCGACTGACTGTGATTTGACAACTGGTTATCTTATGAATGGATTGGCGGTTAAGACTGTGCTGACTGAACTTGGGAACCCTAACTGGACTTGGGAACCCTAACTGGCGGTGACAGGTTTGGGAGGTCTATTGAAATACCAGCCCGTTGAGTACTATAAGACTGAGCTATGTCCTCATATGCCTGCTACTCATTTAGTGCTGAAATCTCGGTTTATGCTGCATTAGCCGCTAGAATACGTATGACATCTACCTAGGCGGTGGATTGAGGGTTGTAAGATGATCTGTGCCATAGGTGGCTAGATAAAAATCCCCTTAGTTCTGACTGTTGGCTAAGGGGAACCTTTTCACTTTCTTTACAATTAATCGGTAGCAAGAATTTTTTTGATTAGTACATGCTTTTTAGTTGGTTATGCTATCATTCAGTCTTAGTTCATGATGTGTGCTATACGATCATTCATTGAGGAGTAAGAAAATGAAAGTCGTTATTAGTGCTTCTCTTGGCCACTTTCAGCGACCGGGAAACCCTGGTGAGCCATCAACTTACCCCATCATCCCCCCAACGGCTGTGGCAGGTGTGATTGATTCAATTTATTGGCATCCTGGTCATACAGTACAGGTGAGATCGATTGGTCTGATTAACCCAATTGAGTACACCACTGAGACGGTTACACAGCTTGACCATACTAATGGGGCATCGTGGCTACGGACGTATGAGTTATTAGTTAATCCTGCTTTTTTGGTTGATTTTTGGTTAGAGTGTGCCTCTGGTGTTGATGTGAACAAACGAGTAGGTTTGTTGTGTCGGCGACTACAATCTGGACAGCATTATCAGCAGCCCTGTATGGGGTTGAGTGATTTTCCTGCTGCTGTTAGGCTATTGGCTAAGGATGAAACGCCACCTCCTGTAATTGATATTGATATGCCGATCGGGCCGATGCCCCATTACTGGCAATGGCGATCGGTTAATAAACCAGGCAAAAAGCCGTTTGTGCGACGCACGTCTTCCATTGCAGATGAGCGACCATTGCAGCACTCCGAAGGTCGAGCTATGTTTTTTGATGCACGTTTGGTAGGAGGTATTGTCAGTGTACCTAACTATCCAGTGCGGGGAGAGGATGGCTATGCTGCGTAGTGATTTAGTTCTGCCCGATGGTGCAGATGCTCCCTATGATTATGCACCGATGGGAGTAGCAATTGAAATTATGATTGGCCCCCATGGGCAGATAGGGGATGTATTGATTGACTCGCGTCGTACCACCCGACGGTGGTTGCCTGACTTGCCTCGTACGTCTGGGATTGCTCCTATTTTAGGAAGCGACAAACTTGACTATTACCATCCCACGCGCAAACCCAAAAACTACGAGGCAATGCTTAATTTGTTGGCGCAGTATCCCGATATTGAGCCATTGCAGTGGATTGCGGTGTGGATGCAAAGTGATGCTCCGATAGCCTTAGATCGAGCGCTTAAGGACTATAGTAAAACTGATCTCGCTGCAATTGAGTCAGGGCGCATTGTATGGCGGTTAGCCGATGGTGGATATATCCATGATCTACCTGCGGTGCAAGCAATTGTTAATCAGGGTGCTCTTGAGCGTGTGATTCAAACGGGCGATGGTCGTTTGCGTGGGACTTTACCCAAGGCGCACAATCGTAATTTGCCAGCCCCATTATTTGGGTGTAATACCCCGATGTTTCGATCTTGGGGGCAATCCGATGAAGAGCTGGAAGTTGATGCGATCGGTGCACTTCAACAAACACGCTACTACACTGCGGCATTAGAGGCGAAATCCCATCATCTGCATATTGCTGATGGCCGTTACTGGGTGTGGCTATCTCAAACGGATACGGCTGCTGCGGGGCTAGGGGATGTATTTGATTTGGATGCCATGATTGGAGCTAATGATCCTATAGAAGTGATTAGTGGGTTAATCGAACAAGTCAATAACGGGGCTAAGTTCATTAAATCGTTACCCGAAAAGCTATCGATCGTGGGTGGATACATCGGTATGGGGGGGAGTGGTGTAGGGCGAGTGGCGATCGGGCAAATGACTGAGTATAGCTTGTTGTCGTTATTGCAAAATCTGATGCAGTATCACCAACAACAATTACGCCACGTGCCCTACTCGAAGCCGTTTTGGGCGTTTGCGCCCCTGATTGCCGCAGAGGGGGTCAGTAGTGGTGCGTTGGCAAGGGCCAAGCAGCAATTGTTTGAGGCAATGTTGTACGGTCAACTGCCGCCAAAAACAGTGACTCGCGCGATCGTGCAGCGGTTGCAAGTTGAGGGGGTGCCGCGTCGGGGAGCTGCAAACAGGACTAATCGTGAGTGGGGACAGCTTGCTTATTTAGCATGGTTGGCACCGGACGTTATCGCTACAAAATCCATTACGGGAGATACAATGCCAAAACCAAATACGACACCCGATAATCTATTTGCGTGGCATGTGGGGCGAGTTTTTGCGAACTGCCGAGCTTTGGCCTACAACTATGCTGCAAGGGGCGGGACAAAGCCTGGAAATGACTGGCGTAATCCCATGGATAGCTATCGTCAGCGTTTGTTTAGTGCTCCGGCCCAAGCGCTTCCGCAAATCTTAGCGAAGGTCTCTGCTTATTTAGGGGCATTACCTGCTAAACAGTATGGCCATAAGGTGACGTTGCAAGAAATGTCGAATGATTGCCCTGGGATGGTTCCACCGCAACGCTGGAATGATGAACAGGCTTACTTTCTGGCGTTGGGGATGTCGGAATTGCTGCAATCCGATACGGAAGCGATGAGTACTGACGGTCATGAAAATGACGGTTGATCAATTAACATAAATCATAGGACTTCAATCATGACTATTACGAATACAATCGCAACGATTACTAATCCTGCTGTCCGCCACGATTTTGTGATTGTGATGAGGGGAGAGTTGTGTAATCCCAATGGAGATCCCAATGCAGGGAATGCGCCGCGTCAATTGCCGGACAATCGTGTGTATACAACGGGGACGAGTTTGTCTAGTCGGATTAATCAGACAGCGGAGCTGTTGTACGGAGCTAAGGTGCTTTATAAGCACGGTACAAATTTGGATGAGGTGCAGAAGCAGTATGATACCCCTACTGCACTGATGACGGATTTCTGGGATCGGCGTGGCAATGGGGGGTTGTTTGCTAGCTATGGTAAGGATAAGAAAAATGCGATAGAGGTAGGTTTTCGGGGGATATATCGGCTTTATCCCATGGTTTCTCTGGAGGTGCCTAACTTAGTAGAGCAGGCGATTACTAGTCCGACTACTAATAGTAAGGGGAAGCGCACGATGGGGAATGCGACCTATGCCGATCGAGTGGTGGCGCGGGGGACTGGTACCTACAATGCTTGTCTTAATATTAAGCGGGGCAATACTGTGGATGCTGAGTATATGGGGCAATGGCTAGTGTGCTTGTGGCAGCATCCGATCATGACTGCTAGTTTGCAGCGGGGGGAGTGGGAGATTGTGGATGTGGTGATTGCTACTCATAACAATGCTTATGGCAATCTGCAATTGAGTAAAGTGGATGGGTTGGTGACTGTTGAGGGGAATGGTGTTGTGTCTGTAGCAGATGCGCCAGAGGGTATCACGATTACACGATTATCAGATGTGATTGATGATTTAACAGTTGCTTACCCACCGACGATCGCTCAAGCGTCCTAACGCGAACCTATAGTGATGGTCGAATTGCTGGGAGGTTCGCGATCCTTTGAGGGCTGGGCTTTTGGGGGTAAAACTAGAGTTTGAAACAGTGGTATTACTAACGGCAAAACAGCAGGTTCGCGTGTTATGTGGCTGTATGGACTTTGCTGTAAGGGTTGTAAGATGAGGCTGTGACATTGGCCCTTCGGGGCTGATGAGGGTTGTAAGAGAAAGGTTGTTGTAAGCATGGATATGCAGTCCTGTGGTGACATTGGCCCTTCGGGGCTGATGAGGGTTGTAAGCAATGAACTTGCTCGATCGTAGCTCACCATCCAGGTGACATTGGCCCTTCGGGGCTGATGAGGGTTGTAAGCAAAGCAAAGCGCAAACGGTCGCAGGCTAGGCGTGGTGACATTGGCCCTTCGGGGCTGATGAGGGTTGTAAGCTGGCTTTGTTCAATGGCCTTTGCCGCCACATACGTGACATTGGCCCTTCGGGGCTGATGAGGGTTGTAAGATCGAATACACCGAAGGCAACGAGCAACATTCCTGTGACATTGGCCCTTCGGGGCTGATGAGGGTTGTAAGACCAATGCACGTCGCATCGTCAACGGCATGGACAAAGTGACATTGGCCCTTCGGGGCTGATGAGGGTTGTAAGAGATGGATCCCCCGTAATTGACTTGGAATCTGTCGTGACATTGGCCCTTCGGGGCTGATGAGGGTTGTAAGCGGCGATCGTAGATCTCAA
>MUGG01000085.1 GCA_002148405.1 Alkalinema sp. CACIAM 70d
TTTTTGTTGTCCTTTGTTTCGCTTTTCTGCGATCGCTTTGGCGACTCAAATAGATCAGAAGCTCAGCCGACTGGTGTTAGGCTTACTTAGTTTCCATCCAGTTATCTCCCGCATGAATTTCCACCACGAGCGGTACCGTTAATTCAACCGCCTGCTCCATCGTATTTTTAATCACTCCCTGCAACTCCGGCCAAATGTTCGGTTCTACTTCTAGCACCAATTCATCGTGCACCTGTAGCAATAAATTCGCGTCATATTGCTTTAGTTGCTCATGCAATCGAATCATGGCCAGTTTAATAATATCCGCACTGGAACCCTGAATCGGTGCATTGGCCGCCGCCCGTAGCAACTGAGCATCATACTGATCCCGCAGTTTAATCTGACTTAAATCGATCGTGTTGGGATCCTCCCCCCGTAACCGTTTCAGCACATCACTCCCGAATGAGAAATAACGCCGCCGCCCACAAATCGTTTCCACATAGCCCTGGGCGATCGCGTCCCGTTGCATTTGTTGTAGGTAGGCAAACACACGGGGATAGCGTTCGTTAAAGCGATCGATAAACCGCTTGGCCTCGGTCGCTTTGACCCCGGCTTCCCGCGCAAACCGCTGGGCACCCATGCCATAGATCACACCGAAGTTAATAATTTTCGCCAATCGCCGCTCCTCGGACGAAATCTCTTCCTTCTCAAACAGCAACGTAGCCGTTAAACGGTGAACATCCTGGTTATTGCGATAGGCATCCAAGAGCGTCGGTTCCTGACTCAGGTGGGCTAAAATCCGCAGTTCAATCTGGGAATAATCTGCCCCCACCAGTAACCAACCCTGTTTCGGCAGAAATGCCTTGCGAATTTGCCGACTGAAGGCTGTACGAATAGGAATATTTTGTAAATTCGGCTCCGAGGACGATAAGCGACCTGTGGCAGTCACAGCCTGGTTGAAATCCGTATGCACCCGTTGGGTATCTGGACGCACCAGGGTAGGTAATTTATCAATGTAAGTCGATTTCAATTTCGACAAGGTACGATGCTCAATAATGGCATCAATCACAGGGTGATCTCCTTGGAGTTTTTCCAGCGTTGCTGCATCCGTTGAGTAACCTGTTTTCGTTTTTTTGGATTTCTTTCGATCGAGCCCTAATTGATCAAACAATAATTCACTCAGTTGCTTCGGCGATCCCAAATTAAAGGTCTGTCCTGCATCCTGGTGTGCTTGTTCTTCCAGCTTTTGCAAATCCTTTTCTAGGGTTTTAGAGAATTCATTCAGATAGACACTATCGATGCGAATTCCGATCGTTTCCATTTCTGCCAATACGGGTTCTAAGGGCAGTTCCACCGTTTCAAACAATTTCCGTAGGCTGGGAATCTGTTGTAATTGTTCCTGGAGCTTGGCTCGTAGTAGAAATGTGGTGTACACATCCGCACCACAGTAATTGGCTGCCGCCGCGATCGACACATCCGCGATCGTTTTGCCCTTAGGAACTAATTGGTCATAGCTTTGCTGGGTCACCCCCAAATGGATTTCACTCAGTTCCTTCAGTCCATGTTTCTGTTCGGGATTGATAACATAGCTAGCCAGCATCGTGTCAAACACCACCCCCGCCAACTGCACGCCCTGGAATCGCAGAACGAGGCGATCGTATTTGGCATTTTGCAGCACCTTAGGATAGTCCGCACTTTCCAAAATGGGTCGTAGAGTTTCCAGCACCTGGTGTTTCGGCAAATTTTGACCTGTAGTGTGATGTAGGGGAATATAGGCCATCCCATCGGAGGTTCCCGCCCAACAGCAGCCAATCCCCACCAATTCCGCATCGCGGGGTTCCAATGATGTCGTTTCCGTATCCCAAGCCACAGGCAGGTTAATATCCGTCTGTTGTTTTAGCCGTTCTACTAGTTCGTTGAGTTGCTCGATCGTATCCACAATCCAGGGCGTAATCTTCATCGTTGGCGGAGGGGTTGCCGCTTCGGTTTCCTCAGGGCTAAAGAACCAAGTATCGTCAAAACTATCGTCGATCGAATTCGCACGATTCGCTTCAGGCTTCCCAGAATCCGCACCTGTAGACCCACTCAACTCCCCAGATAGCCGCTGCCGCAGCTTTTCCACCTTGGATTTAAACGTGCGGAATTCCAGACGTTCCATTTCCCGTTCCACTGCCTGACTGTCAAAGGGGCGTAACTGACAATCTTCAAGCTGCACCGGCAACGGAGCATCGAGATGAATTTGAGCCATCCATTGGGAATGGAGCGCTGAGTCTTTTCCATCTTCTAATTTTTTCTTGACGGCTCCCTTGAGTTGTTCGATCGCGTCATAAATCCCGTGTAAGGAACCGTAGGTATTAATCAGTTGGGCTGCTGTTTTTTCCCCAATGCCCCGCACCCCCGGAATATTGTCCGAAGTATCCCCGCAGAGGGCTTTGAAGTCCACAATCTGCGAGGGCAAAACCCCCATTTTATCTTTGACTTCCTCCAGACCAAATTCCTTCGGCGGGGGCGTCGCTTTACCAAAGGTGGTGCTCATGTAGAGAAGTTTGATGCGGCCTGCGTCATCCACCAGTTGAAATAAATCCCGATCGCCGCTCAAGACTTTAACCTGAAACCCTTCCGCACTGGCTTTGCGCGCCATGGTGCCAATCACATCATCAGCCTCATAACCGGGGGACACCACAATTTGCAAATTCATCGCCTTGAGGACTTCCTGCAAATTATCCAGATCGGGAATAAAGTCCTCGGGGGTTTCCGCGCGGTTGGCTTTGTAGGTCTCGTCGGCCTCGTGGCGGTAGGTGGCCCCCCCGAGATCAAAGGCGATCGCGATATAGTCAGGATTTTCCGCTTCGATCGTTTCTAGCAACGCTTTGATGAACCCATAGGAAACGCTAGTGGGAATTCCAGTGGAAGTGCGAAGTCCACCATCACGACCCTTGGCAAAAGCATAATAGGATCGGAACGCGAGTGAGTGTCCGTCTACAAGGAGCAGTTTTGGAGAGGCAGTCATCGGCACGACCCAGAAAAATCGACATTCTCCATTGTATCCAGAAAAATCGACATTCTCCATTGTATAAGGAGAGGGGAAGATCGGGCGATGTCCTTGCCTAGGCGCAGAGATTAGGCGCAGAGATTACGATCGGAAACGGTGATGTAGCATGGTAGATAGGCTCAGGGAGACGCGCAGAACATGATCACGGGTGAGTTGAAATCCAAAATTGATAAATTATGGACAACCTTTTGGAACAACGGCATTAGTAATCCCCTTTCTATCATCGAGCAAATTTCCTATTTATTGTTTCTAAAACGGTTAGATGATTTGGAACTCGCTAAAGAACGCAAGGCTGATCTGCTTTGTCGATCGATCGAGCATCCTGTTTTCACCCCAGAACAGCAGCATTTACGTTGGTCACAGTTCAAGCATCTCAATCCTCCAGAAGAAATGTTGCGGATTGTCCGAGATGAGGCATTTCCGTGGATGAAAACCTTAGGGCAAGGGGCAAGCAAGACAGCCTACACCCAACATATGCAAGATGCCGTTTTTTTGATCACCTCTCCGGCCTTGCTTGCAGCGGTGGTGGAGCAAATTGAACAAATTCCCCTAAAAGATCGGGATACGAAGGGGGATCTGTATGAGTACATGCTCTCAAAACTCAATACAGCGGGCACCAACGGCCAGTTTCGCACCCCCCGCCACATTATCAAGATGATTGTGGAATTAATGGCTCCGGGAATGCAGGAGGTAATCTGTGATCCAGCCTGTGGAACCGGCGGATTTTTGGTGGTAGCAGCGGAATATTTACAAAATTTACAGGATAATCAGGATCATTTACAGGGGAATGATCAGGATCCTCAGTCTGCAATGTTCCACGGATTTGATTTTGACAGCACAATGCTACGAATCAGTAGCATGAATTTAATGCTGCACGGAATTGCAAACCCTATCATTGAAGCACGGGATTCTCTCTCAGAAGATCATGCAGGGGTAGAAGAAGCATTTACGCTGATTTTGGCGAATCCTCCGTTCAAAGGTTCAGTTGAGAAATCTACGATCGCCCAGAATCTGACCCAAACGATTCGCACCACCAAGACGGAGCTATTGTTTCTAGCGTTGTTTTTGCGGTTGCTGAAGCCGGGGGGACGGGCAGCGGTCATTGTGCCGGATGGCGTCTTATTTGGATCTTCTAAGGCGCACCAAGAAATTCGCAAAGCGCTATTGGAAAACCATCGGGTGGATGGCATTATTTCCATGCCTTCAGGGGTCTTTAAGCCCTATTCAGGCGTATCCACCGCGATCGTGATGTTTACGAAGCTGGGGGTACCCCAGGGAGGAACGGATTGGGTTTGGTTTTATGACATGCAGGCGGATGGATTTTCGTTGGATGATAAGCGGCAACCGTCCGCAGACAATGATATTCCGGAGGTGTTACACCGTTGGCAAACCCGTGACCCGGCAAAGCAGACCGATCGCCGTTGCAAAGCATTTTTTGTGCCCCGTGGGGAAATTGCCGCGAATGGCTATGACCTATCGATGAATCGCTATCGGGAGGCTCCCTATCAAGCAGTGGCCTACGACACACCCCAGCTGATTTTAAACCGATTACGGGTCTTGGAGGATGAGATTCGGGCTGATCTCGATGCGATCGAAAAAATGTTGGGATAATAGGGGTAACTGTAGCCCGTTCTTTTGGAGGTGTGGCTTCTATGACAGTTGCAATGACTGCGATGGGGTTAGCAGACTTCTTGGCCTACGAAGATGGCACCGAAACCCTGTATGAGTTGGAAGATGGAGCATTAATTGTTATGCCGCCGGAAAGCGATCGAAATCTACGAATTGCATCAATTCTGTTTGCTTATTTTTTACAGGTGGGTGTGAGACCGGAATGTTTGCGGATGAAAACCGAGTTGGTCGTGATGGGGGCGCGGGTTGGAGTGCGGGTGCCGGATTTGATGGTGTTGTCAGAAGAGTTAGCAGCAGAACTGGCTGGGGCCACCAGATCGACGGTCACACTAGAGATGCCTCCTCCTCGGTTAGTCGTAGAAGTGGTGTCTCCGGGAAAGGAGAATATAGATCGGGATTATCGCTATAAGCGATCGCAGTATGAAGCGCGGGGAATTGCGGAGTATTGGATCGTTGATCCGATCGTTGATCGAGTCACCATCCTGACGCGAGTGGAGGGGCTCTATGAAACCGCAACGTTTGAGGGTGAAATGGCCATTCGATCGGCGTTATTGGCAGAGTTCGCGCCTAACCAGCAATTGACCGCAGCCCAGGTTTTAGCATCTGGCACATAACAGCAGTTCGAGGAGAGATAGAATGGGCGTTGAGAATAAGCAGCAAGTCATTCGCTTAGTTGAGGATCATCACCAAGTCTTACAACAATTGGGGGTGAATCGTTTTGGATTGTGTGGTTCATTTCGACGCGATGAGATGACCAAAGTCAGTGATGTAGATGTATTGGTGATATTTCAGCCAGGAATGAAGACGTTTGCTAACTTTATGGATCTATGTTTCTTCTTAGAGGAGCTATTTGGGCGGAAAGTCGATCTTTTAACACCAGAGTCATTAAGTCCTTATTTAAAAGATAAAATTCTCGCTGAGGTGGAATATATCTCGTTCCCTTAGGGTGTATTTACTGCATATTCTAGAGGAAACAACTTATCTACTGGAAACCTGTGAAGGGCTCAATAAACAGGATATTCTCAATAACGCAACGTTTCAAAGATCTTTTGTAAGAAGTTTAGAAGTAATCGGCGAAGCTACCAAAAACTTACCAGAAGATTTTAGGCAAAGGCATCCACACATTCCCTGGAGACGAATGGCTGGTATGCGAGACAAGTTAATTCATGACTATTTTGGAGTGGATTATGATATCGTTTGGGATGTGGTTGTCCATCAAATCCCAGAGCTACACGACCAGATCGAAACCCTAATTCAGAGAATTCAGATCAACGAATAAAGAAATTTAGATCAGTTGACATAGTAGACAAATATATCAATGAATTGGCAATATGTTTCTCTACGATCGATCGCAACAGTCATCACGAAAGGAACTACCCCAACGTCGATCGGTCATGGGTTTTCTGACACTGGAATTCCATTCCTACGAGTTCACAATATTCACAATCATCACATCAGCCTTGACGATGTTCTCTTCATTGATGAAACGACCGATGCAGCCCTGGCTCGCTCCCGCATTTATCCCAAGGACGTGCTAGTTTCGATCGCGGGAACTGTGGGAAGAACCACTGTCGTGCCCCCGGAGGCTCCCATGATGAACTGCAATCAAGCTGTGGCGATTATTCGACCGCAAGATGAAGTTAATCCCTACTATTTATCCTATTGGTTCAACACCGAAGCAGCAATCCAGCAGATTCAAGGGTTACAAGTCACTGGCACGATCTCCAATCTGAGCCTGACCAGCCTCAAGAACTTACAAATCCCTCTACCTTCCCTAGAAGAACAACAGCGTATTATCGCTCTATTGAATCGAGCCAATGCAGTACGCAACAAGTGCAAGCAAGCCATTCAGTTAACAGAAGAACTCCTGCGATCGATCTTTCTAGATCAATTCGGCGATTCCGTGACCAATCCGAAAGGCTGGAATCGGCTAACTTTAGGAGAAATAGCTAGCATTCAGAAGGGCTTACACGTCACGCCCAAACGGCAAGACTACC
Source organism: Alkalinema sp. CACIAM 70d (assembly GCA_002148405.1). Taxonomy (GTDB): domain Bacteria; phylum Cyanobacteriota; class Cyanobacteriia; order Leptolyngbyales; family Leptolyngbyaceae; genus Alkalinema. The sequence goes on from MUGG01000085.1 coordinate 6,658, forward strand.
CTTTAGAAGTGCCCTATCTGCGCGTTGCCAATGTGTACCGAGATCAGCTGCACCTAGAGGATCTCAAAACCATGCGAGTCACCCCCCAAGAACTCCAAAAAATCAAACTCGAAAAAGGCGATCTACTCTTAGTAGAAGGCCATGGAAACCCTGAAGAAATTGGCCGATCGGCTGTTTGGGAGGGTTCCATGCAAACTTGTGTCTATCAAAATCATCTGATTCGGGTCAGAGTCGATCGTACGATCGCCGATCCCACTTACATCAGCACCTATCTCAATGCCCAAGGTGGTCGTCGGCAATTCACAAAATTTGGGAAAACGACATCGGGACTCAATACGATTACTGCATCCAACGTAAAAGCAATCACGATCGCTTGTCCACCGTTGAAATTGCAACGACACTATTGCGAATACCAACGACAACTGGCCCATACCCTTCAGAACGCCCACCGCCATTTCCAAGAAGCTGAAACTCTCTTCAATACACTACTTCAAAGGTCTTTTCAGGATGTACCTCACCCTAAAAAGACTCATTAAACTTATTCTTGTGCTTATTCTTATACTTATTCTTGCACTTGCATCTGTCTTGAAAATGTATTTATCTTTCTATTGCATTTGCTTGCCTGCATTTAAGTTTAGTTATGCATTTAATCTATCTGATAATCTGTCTGATTCGCGATCGCAAATTGGCTTTTGCCCGCCTGTTTAGCGCGATACATGGCCGCATCTGCCTGCTGCAACAACGTATCTAAATCTTCCGCATGGTTGGGATATAAACTAATCCCAATGCTAGTCGTCACTCGCACCGTGTGCCCCTCAAGGACAAATGGCTGCGCTAGGGTATGGAGAATCTTGTCCGCCACCCGAATCACTTCCTGAATCCCCGGCACCGCTGGCAAGATCACCGTAAACTCATCCCCACCCAATCGAGCCACCGTATCACTCACTCGCAGGCAGCAGGTTAACCGTTTTGAGACTGATTTCAGTAACTGATCTCCAATGCTATGCCCTAAGGTATCATTCACCTGTTTAAAACCATCCAGATCTAAAAAGAGCAAAGCAACTTGGCGGCGGTTAGCCTCAGCCCATTCGATCGCCTGTTGTAGTTTTTCATGGAAGTACTGACGGTTGGGAAGGCCCGTTAACGGGTCATGGTTGGCCAGATAGCTTAAGCGATTTTGGGATTGCCGCAACTCCTCATTGGATTTCGAAAGTTCCGCTGTCGTCCGGCGCAGTTCTTCCTCCACACTTTTGCGTTGGGTAATGTCCCGAATCACCCCAACTAACAACAAGTTGCCCGCCGCATCCTTATGGAGCGATCGCTTGGTCGCAATGCAATAGGTGGTTCCATAAATATTCGTCAATTGCTCTTCGTTTTCCTGCTCCGTTTCCCGCCGAAACACTTGAGCATCCTGCTGCCAAAAAACATCTGCCTCATGCTTGGGAAACACATCGTAAACGGTGCGTCCCACCAAATCCGCCACAGGAACGCCCACGAACCGTGCATAGGCTTCGTTCAGGACAATCCAACGATGCTGTTTATCTTTCACAAACACTGGGTCAGGAATCGAATCAATCACTCGTCGGAGAAATTCCGTCGATCGCTTTAGTTCTTCTTCAGAATGGGCCACGTAACTGGTAATCACCGCCGCTGCACCCACCAGTCCAAGAATGGGAGGAACGACAGGAATGATCCAACTCCAACGAAACGCGGCATAGCCCACCCCCACGACAATAATGCAGGCAACAGCGATCGCTGCCAACGATCGCCGAGGAGTTCGCAATCGCCAACACATGACCGTGCCCAACCAAGTCCACAGCCCAATCCAGACCCACTCCAGACCTTCCGAACCATTGCGCAACAGCGGACGGTGATCCAGAACCGCACTGATAATTTGGCTAATAAACTGGGCCTGCAACTCCACACCACTCATCAGTTGAGTCCGTTGCCGCTTGCCAAATAGGTGCAGGTCGGAGTTGTAGGGCGTAGCGGAAAAATCCTTGAGACTGACAGCCGTTGAGCCAATCAGGACGATGCGATCGCGGATCAAATCCTGAGAAACGTCACCCTTCAACACCTGACTTAAGGAAACGATGTGGAACGACCCCGTACCTCCTCGAAAATTAACCCAAATTTGGTAAGCTCCAACATCAGCCCGGATGTAATTACCATCATCCGCCTTGAGTTGATGAAAAACAGCGGAACCTAACTTCAGATCGCGGGAATTAGGCTTGGCGCGCTTGGGCGAGATGTCATAGGGTTTTAGGTAAAGTTGGGCCAGCTTCAGGGCAAAACTTTCTTGATAGAGAGGACGCTTGTCAGCTTGCCAGTAGAGAATCGATCGTCGTACAGTCTGATCTGGATCCGGAATAATATTATTAAATCCCACTTGACCCAGTTCATCCAACGGAGCAGCAGGTTTCACTCCATCTGCATTGCTTTGATCCGGCAGTTGCTCGATGCCGATCAAATTGGGCATGGACTTCATAACTTCAACCAGTTCAAGATACTGATTGTCGTTGGGTAAATCTCGATAGAGATCAAGCCCGATCGCTCGAGGATTAGCAGCTTTAAGGGTTTGTAGTAGCTGGGTCAACGTTTTGTTATCGATCGGCCAGTCTCCCACCCATTGGAGATCTGCTTCATCAATGCCGATAATTAAAATGCGTTCATCGCGCGGTTCCGGGGGACGTAAGCGAAAAAACTGATCACTGACGCTGAATTCCCATCCCTGCAAAATTCCCGTTGACCGCAATGCAATAATGCCAGTAGTAATCCCCAGCGCTGTGAGGAAAGTGCCACTCCGCATCCAAGCTGTCCGGAGGCGATCGAGGAGCCACGCCGATCGCCTCCGGGCATTGATTTGGGAACTAGATTTACGGGGATGCGGAAGTCTAAGAGTCACTGCTAGCAAGACGTAGGCGAGGATCAAGCAAAAGTAAGCCATCGATCGATGCGTACACACCTTGAGCCCCGATTTCAAAGGCCAAGGTGTGTAGAACAAGCATTCTGCAAACGGGTATCGTGAAAATCGGTATCGTATAAATCAGTGACAGGGGAAACATTCCTAAGCAATCAAAACCTAGGAAATTTGTCTCAAACGGGATCAAGAGGAATATTGATCTGAATAGCACATTCCAGCAGGCAACCTTAGCATAAACAGAAATAGCATTCGCTATACCATTACTACAGATATAGATCATCAGCAATGGCTACTTAAGTGGACTTCCTGGGAGGTACTGGCTAACGGATTTCCATTAGGCAACGACTCAGGCTATCCATTCAGATCCCCAAGCGTGATTTAGTCCTACAAATGTACGGTGGAATCGTCTTTGGGAAAATCATACTTGGGAGATAAAAATCATTCAATTAAATTTTTTGTCGAGCTTGAGTCACCCACTCAATCACCTGGTGGCCGAGGCGGACATGGCTGAGCCGATCGATTTCCCGAATCCCCGTGGGACTGGTGACATTGACTTCCGTCAGGTAACCGCCAATGATATCAATGCCGACGAAGATGAGACCATCCCGCCGCAGGGTCGGCGCAAGTTGAGCGCAAATTTCCCGATCACGATCGGTGATGTCAATTTGGTCAGCCCGTCCTCCAACGGCCATGTTGCCCCGGAACTCTTCCCCAGTGGGAACACGATTCACTGCACCGATTGGTTCTCCATCCAGCAAAATCACCCGCTTATCCCCCTGCTTGGCGTCGGGGAGATAGGTTTGCACCATGATGGGCAGGCGACCTTGGTGGGTGCTGATTTCAACCAGGGAGTTGAAGTTGCGATCGCCCGGTTCCAGGAACAGAATCCCTTCTCCCGCCTTGCCCCCCAGCGGCTTAAGCACCGCTGCCCCCTGGTCTTCCAAGAACTTGCGGATGACCTGTTTATCTTGGGTGACGATCGTTGTGGGGACAGCCTCGGTAAATTGCAGGGCATACATTTTTTCGTTGGCGGCCCGTAACCCACTGGGCGCATTCAGCACCAAGGTTTTGCGGCGATCGATGTAGTCCAAAATATAGGTCGTATAGAGGTAGAGGGTATCCACCGGCGGATCGACCCGCATGAAAACCGCATCCATGGATTCCAACGGTTGCAACGACGGCTCACCCACAGTGTACCAATGGGCGACAGCAATCCAGCGATTAGCCCCCGGCGTGACCGGAATCAGTTGCACAGGTTGTAGCGTGGCCCAAGCTTTGCCGTCGATGACGCTGAGTTGGTTGGCATAGGTGATCCAAACTTCGTGGCCCAGTTCCTGCGCGGCTTCCATCATGGCAACACTGGAATCATGGGTTGGATCAAGGCGATCGATCGGGTCAATGATAAATGTCAGTCTCACGAAAGGGTTCCTCTGATTCAGCAAACGAAACGTCTCTCACCATAGCGCAAACTGACTGGTTCCCTGTGTTCGCTCCATCGACGGCTCAATCGGCGCGATCGAGGGGCTCCCCCGACTCTTCTCGATTGTCTCCGAGGAAGCTTACTGGGATTGGTACTCCTCCAGCAGGCGCAGGGTTTGTTCATATAGTTCAAGCCCTAGAACGCGGATCAGATCCGCCTTTTCCTGCTCTAGCAGCAGTGGAAACTGTTCCCCCAACTTGCCTTGCAGGATAGTCAGCAAGCCTGCCGCCTGTCGCCACTCCGACGCCTCCAGGAAATGCAGGTAATGGATCGCCAGCATGCCTGCATAGACCACTTGATCCATCTCCCCCAATTGGTAGCAAGCCTCCGCCATGGCAATCAAATTAATTCCGTAGAGATAAATATCTCCCGATAGGCGCAGGGAACTGAGACCCGTCTTGATGTGGGCCAGGGCCTGCTCCGGTTGGCTGAGGGCAATGTAGGCAATCCCCAAACTGGTAGCGCACAGTCCTTCGCAGACGGGGTCTTCCAAGACATGGGCCACTTGCAGACCTTGGGTCAGGTAGGCCATGGCGGGTTCGTAGACCTCCGGCGCGAGTTCCAGGGCTTGGGCACGGCAAACTTCGCTATAGCCCAAGTTCGCCAAAGCATGGGCTTCCCCGAGCCGATCGCCGTGTTGCCGACTCAGGATTAAGGCCCGTTGGCTGTAGTCGATCGCGGCCTCGTACTGCTTGAGGGCGACGGAGGTCTGGCCCATCATGTTAAGGGCGGCCACCTCGCAGAGGCTGTCGGCAGCGGCTTGGGCAATTTCGCGGGCGGAGGTGTAGATTTCCAGGGCATCGCGATGCAGCCCCCGATTGCGTAGGAAGGAGCCTAGCAGGGTCAACAGCCGCGCCTTTTCCTGGGTGCCGTCCACTTGGCGCAGGGGGGCGCTGAGGTAGTCCATGGCCGATCGAAAGTTGTTGGTACCGATGATGCCAAAGCTGCTGTTGTAGAAAGGAAAGTACGATCGCTGGGCCAGGGTGCGTAGAACTTGCAGAGCCGCTCGAAAGGCAGCGGTGGCGTACTGTTCGCGGTGGTGGGAATTGAGTAACGTGGCATGGGTCAGCCCATTGGCCAAGCCCACCCACACTGCCGAAAAGCCGACAAAAATGGCGGCACTCAGCTTCGCTCCCAGCTTGGAATCGTAGACCCGTTGGTCAGCCCAGATGCCTAACCCCTGTTGTAGCCGCTGCAAGACCAGGGTCAGTTCCACCCAATCCTGCATTTTGACGGCGGTTTGTTGGGAGGCCCAGACATCGATCGCCTGATCGAGTTCGATCGCGTGAAAGAGCGATCGGGGCAGACTGCCGATCGGTTGCTTGGCCCAGTAGCCCCAGGGACTCAGCCGTTGGCTACTTTCCGTAAAGCCCAAACCCTGCCGTTCGTAAATCCAGGCCACGAGGTGTTCCCGGAGCGCCTGCCAGGATTGCAGTCCTTGCAGAATGCCCGCTGCTAGTTGCTGCAAATCCTGTTTGGTGTCGGGATCGGTGAAGGCTTGGCGCAGGGCGATCGCTAACTGGTTGAGTTGATCGGTCGTGAGGGGATTGGCCTGGTTCGGATCAATCACCGTCAGAAAGGCCAGTAACCGTTGCTGCGGTTCAGCGGTGGTGATTTGGTGGATGGCAGTGGCGATCGTCCCTCGGGCTTGGTTGTCCTGCTGATAGCGGCTCCAGGCACTTTCCAAGGTTTTCAGCGCGCGCAGGGCCCGTTGGGCTTTGGCTTGTTTCAGTTCATCACGGGAATCTTCCGCCTGTTGCTGGGTGCTGCTACTGCGATCGGTCAAACAGGTGGCAAATTCTTCATCACTGCCCGGTTCCAGTTCCTCCACCAACATCTCATACACCTGCTCCTTCGATCGGATTTGACCTTTTAGCGTCATCTGAACAATATTCTCGATCAAGGTGGTGTAACGGGCTTGGAGATCGGCCATGGAGGGTGGTATTCAGGGAAAAACAGCTTGTACTTCCAGAGTAAAGGATGAACCTCAAAGCTGGAAGGATCGATCGAGAATCTCTCATGGGGGATCCGATCGAAGGAGGTGGCTCAGCGATGCAATCGGCCTACGATCGATGCATGCAGCAGCGCGATCTTGAGAGCATTGTTGCCCCCCTAATCCCTACGCAAGTTCTATGAATTCGTAATATAGCTCGATCGTCGGGGCTGCTCCGCAGCACAGATCGGGGAACTTCTCCCGCCCCCCTCGCTATGTCAGGGGACTCTACTCCCCCGACACCCCCCGAAAGTGAATTCTGCGTTCAAGGACAGAGGATTTGTGATGGACACGTTGGTTGATCGAACTCATCACTAATTCCGGTGATGGTTGCTGTAACGAATTCTCGCTCCGGCCCATTGCAACTTCTCTTCTAGAGTACGGTAATAGGAGTAATTTTCCCGCAGGATAATAAACTGCGCTTCACAGTCCGCCACGCGAATATCCACCCGCTGTCCTGGCCAAATGGCAGTGGCTAATACCCCATCCATCCAGAGCTTAGTATTTACATCAGGATCCATGAGTGGCCAGATACTCACGATGCAACCGGGGGGCAGCACGATCGGACGGCTGGACAGACTGAGGGGACAGATGGGCGTCACGACGATCGCTTCCATACCGGGATGGACGATCGGGCCATTGGCCGCCACGGTGTAGCAGGTGGAACCCGTGGGCGTGGCGACGATTAGCCCATCCCCCTGGTACTGATCCACCACTTCGCCGTCGATTTCCATTTCCAGGATAGAAGTCAGCATGCGATCGGCGGCAGCGGGTTTAATGCACATTTCGTTGAGGGCGAGAAACGTGTCGCTCTGGGGTTCCCGATCGCGGTGGCCTTCGTAAATCGCGGCTTGCAACATCATGCGCCGTTGGATGGCATAGCGATCGTCCAAGAGCCGATCCCAGATGGTTTCGCTGTCGAAGTCATCGGGCGACTCCGCCAGAAAGCCCAAATGGCCGCCGATGTTGACCGCCAAAATGGGAATTTGGGCGGCAGCCAGGTTGCGGGCGGCGCTCAGGGCGGCTCCATCCCCCCCGAGAACCACTGCGAGATCGATCGAATTCCGTACCGAGCCGAGAAACACCGGGTAGGGATTATCGTGGGGGCCGCTGGGGCCAAGGAGGACGTTAATCCCGCGTTGCTCTAGGACTTGGGCACACCGTTCCGCCGATCGCTTGGCCAGGGCATCCCCTGATTTGTAGGCCACAATCACCTGTTCCAGCTTCATGCGCTATCCTGCTGCCGAAATTGCTTTTCCTTAAGCTACTCTGCTTTGGCAAAGGAGGGACAATGCTGGTGAGCTAAATTCTGGGCAGGACAGACAACTGCCTTAGATGACAGTAGATAGACCCAGGAAATTAGATAGCCCCACGGGCTTGAGATTCCAGCAGCAGGCGGCCATCAAGCGATTTCGTTGGCTTTTTTCGCCCATTCAATATCCTTGAGCGTAATGCCCCCCGCATCATGGGTCGTCAGTTCGACCGTGACGCGATTGTAGACATTAAACCACTCTGGGTGGTGTCCCATGGCCTCCGACACCAGCGCCATACTGGCCATAAAGCCAAACGCCCGCACAAAATCAGCAAATTGGAACTGGCGGTAGAGTTTGCCGTTTTGCACTGACCATCCTTCTAGTTGGCTCAGTTGGCTTTCCAGATCTTGGGGGGATAACACGATCGCCATGGGCACTCCTGATTATTTTTAGGTAGATAGATAAAATTTGGCAGAGAACTTGTTTAGAGAGCTTGGCAGAGAACTTGCTGCGAGAACTTGGCAGAGAATCAGAACTCCTGAAATCACGAAGTCCGGCTTAAACCGCCATTTTGAGGGGAATTTCGCAGCGATCGCCCGGTTTGGGTTCCAGGACTTGGGTGGCTAGACCTTTGGCTTTGAGTTGTTTTTGCAGATCCGCAGGGCCACCATCGGCGGACAGGAGTTTGATTAACATCCCATCAAATTCAATGTCTCCCCCGGCAGCGGTGGGTAGCATGACCTGTGGCTTGACCCATTGCGCCAATTGCAACGCGCTAGAGGTGCCTTTAATAAAAGCTCCCAGCAATGGCAATTTCAGATCCACCATGGGGGTCAGCACCACATCGATCGTGCCTTGCTTCTTCAGTTCTGGGGAATGGTAGCCGTGGGGTTCGTAATACAGCGTTGTCCCTTGGGTCAAATCTTTGAGCAGGTAAGCATTTTCCTTCGTAGTCGGGCCGACGGGTGAGCCTTCCAACGCTTGGACTTTAACCGTCTTATCCAAGGTAAAAACGTGGTGGTGGGGAAGAGCCGTCACTTGGCTGAATCCCAGCGATTCTGCGACTTTGGCCGCATTGGGCGAACCCACCACGGGAATCGACTTGTCCAGTGCCTTGAGGGTGGCAGGATGGGCGTGATCTTCTAACCCTTGGGAGAGCAAAATCAGATCAATATTTTCGGGAATGGCCCGATCGTGGCTGCGAAACCCTCGGAAAAACCATTTCGCGTTGCCGAACATCAAGTCATCAACCAACCAAGGATCAAGAAGAATTCGCTTACCAGCCAGTTCAATCAGCCAAGAGTTGCTATCAAGCCAAGTCAGGTACATTGGAGAATTGGAAAGTGAAGGACGGGATCTCTTTCAGGGTAGCACCCTCGATTCTGTCCTGGTTTATCCCTGGGTCGTTCTCACTGGGTCGTGTTCACGGGAACGCTTACACTGGCAGGGGCAAGGGGACTTTACGCCCAGGCATCCTGATCGCCTACCAGTTCCACTTCGAAGGTTTCGCCCATGGTCGTCACCCGATCGCCATTGACTAACTTACGGCCTCGGCGCAGTTCGATCGTGCCGTTGACCCGCACCTGACCATCTTGGATTAACAGTTTGGCTTGGCCACCAGTGTCCACAACACCAACTAATTTCAGAAATTGATCCAGTTTGATAAAGTCAGCCATGGAAGTCGTGCGACATTAGTCGGGCAATAGGGCAATAAGTCGAGAATAGGGCAATCGTTGATCCGATCGTTCCTTCGAGCCTGAATTTCAGCAATCCATGCAATCAATGAATTTTGGATTGGATGGACTTTGGATTGTACTACGATTATTGAGCGAGTTTTGAACTAGGTTTGAACTAGGCGTTAACCCAGGATTTAACTGCACGATGCCCACGAATTCCGATCTTCTTTCCTGTTTGCAATCCCTCGATGGAGCCAGCTACAAAGCCTATCGAGATATTCAGGGTTGCCATGAATTTCCGGATTTTACCCTTTGGGTCGATCGGGTACAGGGGGATCCCTTTGCCACCCCGAGCCAAGTTCGGGTCATCGTACCGCAGGCGATCGCGCAATTTCCCTCCCACCTCTTCCGTAATCCAATTCGCGAAATTGCGTTGCGGGATTGGCTGACTCGGCAATTCGATCGGGTGGTGCGATCGCTGTGGCATCAACTGCCCCGCGCAGGTACAGGGAATAGTGGCACAATTCAGATGGTGCAGCCGGGACAGGCCATTTTGGAACGCACATCGGTCTTGATTTCAGCGGAGGGAGTGGAAGCACGATTCAGGGTGGGACTACCTGCCTTTGGTCGGAGAATTGCTGGAAGGGAAGCTAGTGAATTACTCTGCCAAATATTACCTAGAGTCGTTGAACAAACACTGATCTATGCAAATTTAAATCCTGAAGAGATTCAAATACACATCGAACAAGCGGAAGATACAGATTCAATTCGCCAACAGTTAACCGAGAAGAATTTAATCGCATTTATTGCAGATCAGGCAATTCTACCCCGGCGCAGTGGCGTGGACGATCGACCCCTCTTAGAGTCTGTCATTCCCTTTCAAACACCGGAAACATTGCGGGTCGAATTGACCTGCCCAAATCGCGGTCAAGTCACTGGCATGGGCATTCCCGCTGGAGTCACCTTGATTGTGGGTGGTGGCTACCATGGCAAATCGACGTTACTGCGGGCGATCGAACGGGGCATTTACAATCACATTTCGGGGGATGGGCGCGAATGGGTTGTAACGAATCCGACAGCGATGAAAATTCGGGCTGAGGATGGACGCAGGATTCCCCCGATCGATCTCTCGCCCTTTATCAACCATCTTCCCCAGGGTCGATCGGTCCAGCAATTTACCACAGACAACGCCAGTGGCAGCACCTCCCAAGCCGCAAATATTCTGGAAGCGTTGGCAGTGGGTACCCAAGTTTTACTGCTGGATGAAGACACCTGCGCCACGAACTTTATGATTCGCGATCGGCGGATGCAAGCCCTGATTCGTAAAGATCAAGAACCCATCACCCCCTTCATCGATCGCATCCGACAGTTGTATGAAGACCATGGAGTCTCCACTGTATTAGTCATGGGGGGATGTGGAGATTATTTAGAAGTGGCCGATACGGTCATTGCGATGCAGGAATTTCAGCCGCAAGATGTAACTGCCCAAGCCCAGAACGTGGTAGAGACCTACGGAGGCAATCGGTTACGGGAAGTGACGACTCCGTTTCCGCCGAGGGTCGCACGATCGTTCCCCAAGGTTTTACCCGTGGGGCAGAAGCATCAGTTACCCAAAATAAAAGTTCGAGGATTACAGCAGCTAGAACTTGGAACCTATACCGGAGGATACACCATTGATCTATCTTCGGTAGAGCAACTGATTGAACCGGGACAATTACAGGCGATCGCGGTTGCGATTCTAGCTCTGCATCAGTCACCCCCACCCTTCAACTTCGACGATCGCCAAGGCTATCTATTTTGCGTACAAGCGTTAGATTCTTTACAGTCCTTTCCTCAGGGAGATTTGATTGAATTCCGGCCTCAAGAATTCGCAGCAGCCCTGAATCGCTTACGGCAAAAGGATTTACAGTCTCTTGATGACAAGCCTTCTATGAAGTCTTTCTAAGGGATAGGGTCTTTACTCCGAAAAACGTGTTCGAAAGGATACACTAGATCATGCATCAGGGCTACTGTAGATTCTTCTAAATTGATTGAAGCCTCCTCAATTAATCTGCGTTCCGGAGCTATAGCGGGGAAATAACAAGGGTGCCCAATGGAGCTTCATCTGCGCTGTCCTAGGAGGTCGGTGGGGCTTTGCTATTGAATTTTTCATAGTGGCGGCACTTCTGCGTAATAACTTCTCTTTAATAAATTTTCTGTAATGACAATTCGCTATGATGACCATTCTGTATCTACAATGCTAGACCATTCTCCTGATAGCCCTTTGTTTTCCGAATGGACGGAATACCTCGAGATGCTCGTCTTGCGGGAGAGTGAGCTTCTGGCAAATCCTTGGCGCAATGCACCTAGTCTTCTTCGACCTCGGCAACAGCCTAGTTCACTGCTAGAGCATGCTGAGCCCCTATCCGTTTTACGAGACCGAGATTGGAACGAACTGACCAATTTCTTCGATCGTCCAGAGATGCCAGAGATTGAACAAGAACTGGATCAATGCCTACGCCTGCTATTCCCAGTCCCGTACTGGGAAGATGAGGAAAAATGGCAATTTATTCGAGACTGGCTAGAATAGCCGCACTATCAACCCAAAATTGCAGAATATCGGGAACACAGCCCTTTGCTTCACTCATTGAGCCAGCCGCTTGTGCTCATTATTATTGCTTAAATACCGCTGTTTAAATACCATTGCAAAGTATCAATATTCAGATAATAGTGTCAATTGGAACCCCCCTAGAATCATGATTGCTGGCTAGATTGCAAAAAGGAGAATCCCACCGTTGACTTCACTCACGGCGGATTGGGTACTCGTACTTAGGCATTCATGATGAAACTACTCGTGCTTAGTAATTT